>NZ_JBNBBL010000002.1:0-728456 GCF_050031945.1 Plantibacter sp. 2H11-2
GAGCGCGCCCCTCCGGAGACCCGCGCTCACGTCGATGACCCGCGCTCACGCCAGCGCACCGCGCTGGCACCCCACCGAGCCAGGATGGGGGACGCATGGTGGCTACGGGAGCTTGACGAGCAACCCGCCGCGGTGCGCGTCGAACGCGACCATGGTCGCCATGCCGAACGCGTCGCCGTCGAGCTCCAGGTCCTGGGCCTCGTCGACCCGCACGGTCAGGGCCTCAGCACGCAGGTTCGTCACGGTGTTCCCACCCCGGCCCTCGGTGAAACGGATCATCCGTCGCCCCACGGCAGTCCGCCGCAGGACCCGGTTCTCCCACGTGACCTTCCGCCACACGAGCAGCCAGCCGAAGGCACCCTTCGGTTGCAGCACCGCGACGTCGAGGAACCCGTCGTCGAGTTCGGCGTCCGGCATGAGCTGCACCCCGCCCTGCAGCGTGCCGCAGTTCCCGACGAGCACCGAGCTCACGGTCGCCGCATGCTGACGGTGCCCGCGCAACTGGTAGTGGATGCGGAACGGCGCGGCCGTGGCGATCGAGCGGAGACCGGACTCGACATAGGCGAGCCAGCCGAGCGACTTCTTGAGGTCGGGGTTCGCGGTGGCGATCATCATCGCGTCGATGCCCATGCCGGCCATCACGACGAACGCGTGCTCCTCCTCCGACCCGTCGGCACGGGTGATCATGGCGACGCCGATGTCGATCGCGCGCGTGTCGCCCGTGAACGCCGTCCCGATCGCGGCCAGCTGGTCGCCGAGCGGCAGCTTCAGGTTCCTCGCGAGCAGGTTGCCGGTGCCCGAGGGGATGAGGGTCAGTGGCACACCGCTCCCGCGCAGGCCTTCTGCGACGGCCCGCACGGTCCCGTCGCCGCCGGCCACGAGCACCACCTGAGCGCCGTCGAGGACCGCGCGCCTCGCCTGACCGACACCGGGGTCGTCGACACTCGTCTCGTACAGGTGCGGAGCCGCCCATCCCGCCTCCTGCGACCGAGCCTCCAACGCGTTCCGCAGCCTCGTGGCGTCGACCTTCACCGGGTTGTACACGAGCGCGGCGTGCAGGGGAGTCGGCATGGCCCAACGGTACTGTCCCGGGGCCTCGTCACCGACCTCGATCGCTAGACTTGCCGGGTGATCGATCCCGTACTCCTCCGCGAACAGCCAGAAGTCCTCCGAGCGTCGCAGCAGAAGCGAGGGTCCTCCGTCGACCTCGTCGACCAGGCGATCGACGCCGACACCGCACGCCGCGCTGCGATCACCGGGTTCGAGGAACTCCGTGCCGAGCAGAACGCGTTCGGCAAGCAGGTCGCCAAGGCCCCCAAGGAGGAGAAGGCCGCACTCGTCGCCCAGGCGCAGCAGCTCGCCGCCCGCGTCAAGGAGGCCCAGCAGGTCGCGACCGAGGCCGAGGCCTACTTCGCCGACGTCGCCGGTCGCATCCAGAACCCGGTGCTCGAGGGCGTGCCCGCCGGCGGCGAGGCCGACTTCATCACGCTCCGCGAGGTCGGCGAACGCCCCTCGTTCGACTTCACCCCGCGCGACCACCTCGAGCTCGGCGAACTCCTCGGCGCCATCGACATGCAGCGCGGCACCAAGGTCAGCGGCTCGCGCTTCTACTTCCTCCGCGGCATCGGCGCCCGCCTCGAGATCGCCCTCATGAACCTCGCGCTCGACCGCGCGATCGAGGCCGGCTTCGTCCCGCTCATCACGCCGACGCTCGTGCGCCCCGAGATCATGAAGGGCACCGGCTTCCTCGGTGAGCACGCCGACGAGGTCTACCAGATCGCCGGTGAAGACCTCTTCCTCACCGGCACGAGCGAGGTGGCGCTCGCCGGGTACCACTCCGACGAGATCCTCGACCTCGAGGAGGGCGCGCTCCGCTACGCCGGCTGGTCGACCTGCTACCGCAAGGAGGCCGGGTCCTACGGGCGCGACACCCGCGGCATCATCCGGGTGCACCAGTTCAACAAGCTCGAGATGTTCGTGTACACCAAGCCGGAGGACGCCGCCGCCGAGCACGAGCGCCTGCTGTCGTACCAGGAGGCGATGCTGCAGTCGCTCGGTCTCAGCTACCGGGTCATCGACACGGCCGCCGGCGACCTCGGGTCGAGCGCGGCACGCAAGTTCGACGTCGAGGCCTGGGTGCCGACGCAGGACGCGTACCGCGAGCTCACCAGCACCTCGAACTGCACCACCTACCAGGCGCGTCGCCTCGACACCCGGTACCGCGGGGAGTCGGGCAAGACCACGCCGGTCGCGACGCTCAACGGAACGCTCGCGACCACCCGCTGGATCGTCGCGATCCTCGAGACGCACCAGCAGGAGGACGGCAGCGTCGTCATCCCCGAGGTGCTGCGTCCGTACCTGGGCGGCATCGAGGTCGCGAGGCCGATCCGATGACGGACGAGACGACCACCACCGCGACCCCGTTGCTCATCGCCCTCGACATCGACGGCACGGTGCTGCACGAGGACGGTTCGCTCAGCCTGTCGGTCGCCGACGAGGTGCGCCGCGTGGTGTCACTCGGCCACATCGTCACGTTGGCCACCGGTCGCAGCTGGGAGAGCACGCGCCCGGTGCTCGAGGAGCTCGAGCTGACGCCGCAGTACGTCGTCTGCGCGAACGGTGCGCTCATCATGAAGCGCGACGAGTCGAAGCCCGACTCCTATGAGCGCTTCTTCATGGAGACCTTCGACCCGACCGAGGTCCTCGGGCTCATCCAGCCGCACCTCTCCGAGGGCAGCTACATGGTCGAATACCCCGACGGCTTCCGCAAGTACACGGTCGGCATGGAGGACTGGAACCTCGAGAACGCGATCGAGGTGCCGTTCGAGGAGCTCGTCACGAGCCCCGTGACACGCGTCGTCGTCGTATCCCCGAGCCACGACGAGGAGGAGTTCCTCCGCATCGTCGACAAGATCGGGCTCAGCCAGGTGAGCTACGCGATCGGCTGGACGGCATGGCTCGACATCGCGCCGAAAGGCGTCAACAAGGCGACCGCGCTGGAGCGTGTCCGGGAGTGGCTGGGGCTCGAGCGCTCGCAGATGGTCGCCGTCGGCGACGGCCGCAACGACGTCGACATGCTCGGCTGGGCCGCAGCCGGAGGGCGCGGTGTCGCCATGGGCCAGGCGCCCGAGGAGGTCCTCGCGGTCGCGTCGGAGGTCACCGGCACGGTCACCGACGACGGTCTCTCTCAGCTCCTGAGGAGCATTTCGGGTTAGCATCGTCCAAAGCTCCGTGCCGATACGCCGTTTCCCGTGGGCACGGGGCGTCGGTGCGCGCCTGCTCCAGGTGTCGCCGGACGACTCGCCGCAGCCCGGTCTCCTGGGTTCCGGCCACCCCTGTTCCTGAGACGAGAGCGAGATCCATGACCCGCAACGCCGACGCGTCCAAACCGCGCGCCGCCGTCCGTCACGGCAGACTCCGCAAGTCGAACCCGTTCGTCACCGTCGCGAAGATCGTCGCCGCGACGGCCGCCGTCGTCGGCGTGAGTGGCATCGCGGTCGCCGGTGTGGCCGCGCTCGACCTCGCCAACAGCGTCAAGCCCGTCGCCCACCTCGACAACGAGACGCCGGGTGCGCCGCCGCCCAACATCGGCGCGATCGAGGGCGGCGTCAACCTGCTCCTCGTCGGTAGCGACTCCGGCGACGGCAATGCGGCGTACGGCGACCGCGAGGAGAACCTCAACGACGTCACGATCCTCATGCACATCTCGGCAGACCACTCGAGCGCGACCGTGGTCAGCTTCCCGCGCGACATGTACGTGCAGATCGGCGACTGCGCCGACGGCGGCAACGGTCGCGACAAGATGAACACCGCCCTCATGTACGGCGGGGCCGACGGCGGGCTCGCCTGCGCGGTCTCCACGGTCGAGGGCATCACCGGCCTCTCCATCCCGTTCGCCGCGCAGATCGGCTTCGACGGCGTCATCTCGATGTCGAACGCGGTCGGCGGCGTGCCGGTGTGTGTCACCGAGCCCCTCAACGATGCCTGGAGCGGCATCAACCTCGACGTCGGCACCCACGATCTCTCTGGCGCGTCCGCCCTCGCCTTCCTCCGCTCACGTCACGGCGTCGGCGACGGCAGCGACCTCTCGCGGATCTCGAACCAGCAGGTGTTCCTCTCCTCGCTCGTCCGCACGCTGAAGAGCAGCGACACGCTCTCCGACCCGATCAAGCTCTACTCGATCGCCCGTGCCGCGCTGAAGAACGTGACGCTGTCGAGCAGCCTGAACAACATCGACACGATGGTGTCGATCGCCGCAGCGCTCAAAGACATCCCGCTCGACCGCGTCGCGTTCGTCCAGACGCCGACGGCCACGGTCGAGGGCGGAGTCGAGGCGACGTCCGATGCCGACGTCCTGTGGACGGCGCTGCAGAGCGACCAGGCCGTCGCGCTGTCCGCCACCGGCAAGTACGTCGTGACCGACCCGAACGCGCCGGTCACGCCAGACCCGGCGACCACCGACGCGGCTGCCGATCCCGCTGCCACGGCGGACCCGGCAGCGCCCGCGGACCCGTCCGCCGCCGGCCCTGTCGCCCTGCCCGACACGATCACGGGCCAGAACGCGGCGCAGAACACCTGCACGGCCGGTCGTCCGGAGGAAGACCAGTAGTCACCGCGTGATCGGATGGGGCCGCTTCGTCGCTGGCCCCATCCGATACACTCGATCCTGGTCGTCAGCTGCGTCATCGCGGGCGATCGACCATCAGGAGGGCTGTCCGAGCGGCCGATGGAGCCAGTCTTGAAAACTGGTGGGCAGAAATGTCTCGTGGGTTCGAATCCCACGCCCTCCGCACGTTCTTGAGATGGCTGGTTGGGCCTGGCGGCGCAACGCTGGCGCGTTGCGGGGTTCGAATCCCACGCCCTCCGCATTGCTTTCACCGCCCCGAGAGACTCCCGCGCCTCGGAGCCCACGGCTCCGGGCTGTGCGCTTCACATGAACCCGTGGTTGAATCGACGGATGCCCCCGCATTCGACCGACATCGACGAGCCCGCCGGCGACGGCGCGGCGCGCCGAACGGCAGCTCGTGGGCCCCGCCCGAAGAAGCTCGCGACCATCGCCCGCCACGGACGACTCAAGCGGTCGAACCCGATCGCGACCGCCCTGAAGATCGTCGCCTCGACGCTCGCGGTCGCGCTGGTCAGCGGTGGCATCGTCGCCGGCATCGCCCTCTGGGACGTCGCCGCGACCGTGAAACCCGGCGTCGCGCTCGTCGACTCGCAGGGTGAGGCGGTCACCGATCTGCCCGCGATCGGAGCGTATCCCGGTGGTGTCAACCTCCTGATCGTCGGCAGCGACTCGCGCGCCGGTCAGGACCCCGTCTTCGGCGATGCCGAAGAGGAGACCGGCAACCTCAACGACGTCACGATGCTCGTGCACATCTCCGAGGACCACAGCAACGCGACCGTCGTCAGCTTCCCGCGCGACATGTTCGTCCCCATCCCGTCCTGCCCCGACCCGTCCGGCGGCTCGTTCGACTCGATGAGTCGGCAGAAGATCAACACCTCGCTCAGCTACGGCGGGCTCGCCTGCACGGCGTTGACGGTGTCGCAGCTCACCGGCCTCGAGATCCCGTTCGCCGCAGAGGTCCAGTTCAGTGGCGTGATGGCGATGTCGACCGCGCTCGGCGGGGTGACGGTGTGCGTCGCCGACCCGATCGAGGACGAGTACACGAACACCTTCCTCTCGGCTGGTGAACACACGCTCGAGGGGTACGAGGCACTGCAGTTCCTCCGCACCAGGCACGGTGTCGGCGACGGCAGCGACCTCAGTCGCATCAGCAACCAGCAAGTGTTCCTGTCGGCGATGATGCAGCAGGTCAAGAGCGCCGAGACACTGACCAATCCTGGAATCCTGTACTCCCTGGCCAAAGCGGCGGCGAAGAACATGCAGCTGTCCGACAGCCTGACGAGCCTCGACACGATGATCGCGATCGCCATGACGCTGCGTGAGGTCGACCTCGCGAACATCGCCTTCGTGCAGTACCCGAACGCCGCCGTGGAGGGTGGGGTCGAGCCGATCGACGATGCGGCGGCCGCGCTGTTCCAGGCGCTCGGCAACGATCAGCCCATCCAGCTCTCGGGCGCGACGGGCGCCGGTGCGGTGGCGAATCCTGCAGACCCCACCGCGGTCGACCCGGCCGAGGGTGCAGATGCAGGAGCCGACCCGGCCGCGACGGCTCCGCCTGCCGATGCGACCGACCCCTCCGCCGGTGGTGCAGTGGTCCTCCCGTCGTCCGTGACGGGCCAGACCGCCGACCAGCGCACCTGCTCCCGCGGTCGCACCCTCGACGACCAGTAGGCGTCCCGGTACCGCTCCGACGACGGTCTTTCAGCGAGCGCAGAAGTGGCCGCCCCGGTCCCTGCCCTCCGACAGACTCAGGAACCAGAGTCCCGGTCACTGAGCTTGTCGAAGTGTCGAAGGGCGTCTCGGACCCGGGGATTCGTCACCACGCCCATCACCGGTTATGCTGGTCGTCGTGCGTCCGCTTGCGAGCGCACATGGAGACGTCGCATAGTTCGGCCTAGTGCACCACCCTGCTAAGGTGGAGTCCCCGTAAGGGGACCGCGGGTTCAAATCCCGCCGTCTCCGCACTGGATCTCAGTTCGAAACCCTCGCCTCGGCGGGGGTTTCTGCGTTGCACCATGTCTGCCGGAAACGCCAGCGCGGTGCGCTGACGTCACCGCGCCCCGCACACGTGAGCGCGCCCCTACGGAGACCCGCGCCCGCGTCTGTGACCGGCGCTCACGTCAGCGCACCGCGCTGGGGAAACCACCAGGGGTGGTCAGGCGGAGCGACGGAGCTCGCCGTGGTGGCGGAGTTCGCGGAGGATGCTGAACGAGCCGGCGTAGTGCTCTTCGGTGAGCGTGTTGAGCGCGGCGAGCGTCCCGCGGTCGAGTCCGGAACGGACGGCGATCGACTGCAGTTCGCGGCGTGAGATCGGGAAGTCCACGGTCCTGAGGAGGGTCTTCAAGTCGGTGCAGGCCGCTGTTTCTGGCGGCTCCGCTGTGTCGGGGTAAGGTCTGGCATCCATGTCCACATTGTCGGTATCGACCCCCGAAAAGGCGACAGCCGGACTCCGTTCTGGCGCAAGAGGGCGCTAGCCTGACGTGAAATGATGCGAGGGAGCGGCACCGTGCCCGAGGACCGCGACACCGGAACGCCGGCCCCGACTGGCCTCGCGTCCGCAGCCGTCGAGTTGCTGCGCGTCCCCCTCAGCGGCTTCGTGGCGGAGCGCAAACGCCTGGCCGTCGCAGCGCGCGACGACGGGGACGACGACCTGGCGACGGCGATCCTCGCGCTCCGCAAACCGTCGGTCGCCGCCTGGGCGCTCAACGTGTTGACGGCGCACCGCCCGGACCTGCTCAGCGAACTGGAACAACTCGGCTCCGCGCTCGGCGACGCTCAACGCTCCGGCGACGCCACAGCGCTCCGCACGCTCGGCACCGAACGTCGCTCGCTGATCGCGACGCTCGTCACCGCCACCGTCGATGCCGCAGCAGCGGAGGGGGCGTTCCTCTCCGGAGCGGTGATCGAGACCGTCCGCCAGAGTCTGCAAGCGGCGAGTGCCGACGCCGACCTCGCCGCGCAGGTGTCGTCCGGGCGGCTGACCGACGCCCCGACCTCGAGCGGAGCGGGGTGGGGTGGTGTGGTCGGCGGTCCAGGATCCCCCGGTAGGCGCTCCACCGCCGACGGCTCCCTCGGGACGTGGGGCGACGGAGACGGCGACCCTTCCGACGACGACGACGACCGACGCCGACGCCTTCGGGCCCGGCTGGAGGCGGCCGAGCGCGACGAGGAGGCAGCGTCCAGCGCGAGCGAGGAGGCGACCGCCTTCCTGGACGAGTCGGCGGTCCGGCGATCGGGACTGCAGCGTGACCGCGAGGACCTCGCACGGCGGCTCGAGGAGCTCGACGCGGACATCGCCGACGCCGATCGCGAGTGGGCCCGACGCCAACGAGAGGCTGACCGGGCGCAGCGTGCGAGCGACGCAGCACACGAGGACGTCGAGCGTCTGCGGAGCGCGCTCGAGGACTGAGTCACCGAGCCGATCGAGTCACCGCGGTGCCGAAGCCCGCCGCGACGGATCGCTGCTCGAACGTTCCGGCGCACGCACCATGCGGCGCGCGCCTAGACTCACCGTGTGGGTGAAGTGCGACAACCGGAAGCATCGCGGCGGCGACGGACACAGCAGCTGGAAGCGGAGCGTTTCGAAGGCATGCCGATCCTCGCTGACGTCGCGCAGCACGATCGGCTGAGCCTCGTCGCCCCCGATCTCGCGTGCACGATCTGCACCGCGACTCTCGAGCTCGGCGACCGCGTGCTCCGCTGCCCCGCCGGTCACAGCTTCGACATCGCCCGGCAGGGGTATGCCTCGCTCGTCGTCGGCGGTCGGACGCCGAAGACCGGCGACACGCAGGAGATGGTCGCGGCCCGCGCAGCGTTCCTCGAGGCCGAGCACTACGAGCCGATCGCCGACCACGTCGCCACGACCCTGCCGCTCGCGCGCTTCCTCCCGGACGGCTCGGTCGACGACGACAGCGCCCCGCTCGTCGTGGACATCGCTGGCGGGACCGGCTACTACCTGGGCCGGATCCTCGACGCCCGGCCGGCTTGGCGCGGGTTCGGGTTCGACCTGTCGCCGCTCGCTGCTCGTCGCGCCGCCCGCGCGCACGGACGAGCGGCAGCCGCCACGGCCGACGCCTGGGCACCCTTCCCGCTCCGGACCGCCTCGGTCGACCACCTGTTGAGCATCTTCGGCCCACGCAACGGTCCCGAGATGCGTCGGGTGCTCCGCCCGGACGGCCTGCTCACCGTCGTGACGCCGCAACCCGGTCACCTGGCAGAGCTGCGCGACCGGCTCGGCATGATCGGGATCGCCGAGCGCAAGGACGCCCGCCTCGACGCGCAGCTCGACGGGTTCGAGCTCCGCTCCCGCGACACGCTCGACTATGCCGTCGAGTTGATGCCGGAAGAGGTGCGCGACGAGGTCCGCATGGGGCCGAGCGCCCACCACCTCGACGACGACGTCTTCGAGCAGGCGATCGCCGACCTGCCCGGCTACACGACGGTCACGGTCGCCGTCACGCTCAGCGTCTTCGCGCCCGCCTGACGTCACCCGCCTGACGTCACCCGCCCGACGCCGGGCCAGCCCGACACCGGCACCCGCGGGACCGGCGTCGGGGCGTCGGTGGTGCGTCGATACGATGGAGGGCACTCATCGAAAGGCGCTCATGACGATCACCGCTGCCGCAGACGGCTCCGCCCTCGGCAACCCCGGACCCGCCGGCTGGGCCTGGTATGTCGACGACGATTGCTGGGCAGCCGGGGGATGGCCGCACGGCACGAACAACATGGGCGAGCTGCGCGCCGTCCTCGAACTCTTCCGCGCCACCGAGCACCTCGACGAGGACCTCCACATCCTCTGCGACAGCAAATACGTCATCGACTCGATCACGAAGTGGATGCCGGGCTGGAAGAAGAAGGGTTGGAAGAAGGGCGACGGCAAGCCCGTCATGAACCTCGAGCTCATGCAGGAGATCGATGCCGCCATCGCCGGGCGGCGCTACCGGTTCGAGTGGGTGAAGGGGCACGTCGGTCACCGACTCAACGAGGCCGCCGACATAAGGGCCCGCACGGCGGCTGAGGCCTTCCAGCGCAAGACGCCGGTGCCGGAGGGACCCGGTTGGACCGGCGCCGGAGCTGCGGAGACCCCGTCGATCCCCGAGGCTGATGCCGACGCTGAAGACGCTCCCGAGACGACCGAGCCGGAGCTGTTCGCCGACCTCGAGGTCGAGGAGGAACGCACCGCCCCCGTGTTCGACGCGGAGGACGACGGCGCGCTGTTCTCGCTCGACGTCGAACCGACGTGGCACCAGCTCACCCTCGACCTCACGTCCGACGAGCACGAGCGCCTGGTCCGTCGCGCCCGCGAGGCCGGGACGAGCGTCCAGGAGTTCCTCCGCGGCCTCATCTGACGTCGCTTCCGAGTTCACAACTCAGGACGAGCGCGGCGTTTCCCGCGTGACACGCCGCGGAAAGAGGGCGCCGCGCCGAGCGCATCCTGAATTACGAACCGGACGGGGCGCGCGCAGGGGCAGGCGACCGCGTCAGCGGGCGGCGGACTCCGGCGCGTCGTCGTCCTCGGGCACGGCGAAGCCGTAGCTCGCGTCCACGAGGATCGGCAGGTGGTCCGAGATACCGCGGCGGAGCGTCTGCACCCGGTCGATCTTGAGGCCGACGGACGTCGCGAAGTCGAAGTGCCCACGGAACATCTTGTAGCGGGTGTAGGTGCTGCGGTCACTGAGGCTCAGGTCGTAGCCGCTCTCCTGCATCTTGGTGCCGAGACCCTTCTGGAAGAGCGGGTAGTTGTAGTCGCCGACCATGAGCGTCGGGACGTCGCCCATCGCGTGCAGCTGCTCGTGCGCGGCCTTGATCTGGTGCCGACGCAGGGAGTTGAGCGCGGTGAGCGGGGCCGCGTGGAACGAGGCGACGATGAGTTCGCGCCCGGCCTCGACATCGGTGAGGCGAGTGCCGATGAGCCGCTCGTGCGCCGGCGCGAGCACCATGTCGTGCAGCGACTTCTTCAGCGCGAACGTCTGCGTCGACTCGGCGGTGAACCGGTCGCGGCGGTAGTAGATCGCGAGGCCGAGCCGGTTGCGGTGGGTGCTGTCGGCGAGGTGCAGGCCGCCGAGCTCGGCGGGCAGCTGCAGGGTGTCGGCCTCCTGCAACGCGAGGACGTCCGGGCCGAACTCTTCGGTGAGTGCGACGAGCTCGCCGCTGGCCTTGTTCTTGCGGAGGTTGTAGCTGATGACCTTCATCCCAGCCTCACATTCTGTTGGCAGAGCCCAAGCCTACGGTCCTTCCCGTCGCCCGGTGCTCTGGAGGGGTCCGGACGACGGTGCGTCGCCGGTTGCCCACGATCAGCTCGACGAGTCGACGACCGTGAGCCGTTGGGTGGCACGGGTGAGCGCGACGTACCGGAGTGACAGGGCCGCGTGGCCCGTCCCGCCCAGCGCGTCGGGCTGCACGAGGACGACGCTGTCGAACTCGAGGCCCTTGCTCTCACGCGCGGTGCCGGTCCACACCCGCGCGCGATCGGCTCCGGCGTCGGCGAGGAGGATGTCGATCTCCGCCAGGAGCGCGCGGGGTGCGATGACGCCCGCGATACCGGCGTGTGCGGTGATCGCGTCGACGGCGGCGCGGACCGCCGTCGGGGCCAGCGCGGCGGGTTCGACCGTGAGCTGCACGGGCTCCTCCTCGCCGCGTCGGATCGACACGGGCGCCGGGGAGTCCGGGTCGAGTTCGAGCCGGACGGGATCGGCGAGCGCCATGATCTGCTCGGGCGTCCGGTAGTTGACGGTGAGCAGCTCCTCGGTCCAGCGCGGGAGCTGGGGGCCGAGCAGCTCCTGCCAGCTGGAGCGGGTGGCGGAGGTGCTCTGCTGGTTGATGTCGCCGACGAGCGTCATCGAGCGGTTGGGGCCGCGTCGCAGGACGGCCCGCAGCAGCATGGGGGTGAGCTCCTGCGCCTCGTCGATGATGACGTGCCCGTAGACCCAGGTGCGGTCGCTCGCGGCGCGTTCAGCGGGGCTGCGGTCGTCCTCCACGGTCTGGCGGTCGGCGAGGTCCTGGGCGGAACGGAGGTAGTCGTCGTCCTGGGCCTCGTCGTCGATGCTGATGTCACCGATCATCTCGAGCACACTGCGCGCGTACTCGACGTCGTGCCGGCGCTCGTAAGCGGCGCGGCGCTGCCGTTCCAGCTCGGGTCGCTGGTCCTCGCCGATGAGCTCGGCGGCCTCGTCGACGAGGGCGATGTCGCCGGGCGTGAGCCGGGCCGCCCAGTCGGTCTCACCTGCGCCGTCCGTTCCGGCGACGGGTTCGCGGAGCAGGAGGCGACGCTCCTCCTCGGTGTGGTCTGGCGCGACGCGAGCCAGCAGCTCGGGATCGGTGAAGAGGCGGTCGATGATCTCGGCCGGTTCGAGGATCGGCCACATCGTGTCGAGCAGCTCCTCGACCTCGGGCTCTTCGCTCAGCTCCTGTCGACGCTCGTCGGCGTCCTCGCCCGTGCGCGGCTCGAAGCCGTCGCGCTTCGCCTCGAGCCCGATGAGGTGCGTCAGCACGGCGCGGTCGAACCGCAGCTTCGCCTCGTTGTGCGGCGTGCCCGAGCGCTCGATGCCGGCCTTGATCCGGCGCAGGACGCCGGGCGTGACGCGGAGCGGGCCGTCACCGGCGATGCGGATCGTGACCGGCTCGTCGAGCGGCACCTGGCGCTCGCGGACGGCCCGGGCGACGACGTCGGCCATCCGCAGTCGACCCTTGAGTTCGGCGGCCTCGAGCGAGTCCTCCGCGTGTGCGTCGAGTCCGGGCACGAGGGTCGCGGGCGTGACGAGGACGACGGCGGTCTCGCCGAGCGACGGCAGCACGCGGCTGATGTAGTCGAGGAATGTCGAGTTCGGTCCGACGATGAGCACGACACTGCGCATGAGCCGCTCGCGGTGCTCGTACAGGAGGTACGCGGCGCGGTGGAGCGCGACGGCGGTCTTCCCGGTGCCCGGACCGCCTTGGACGAGGAGCGTGCCGGGGAGCGGCGCGCGGATGATCGCGTCCTGCTCAGCTTGGATGGTGTCGACGATGTCCGCCATGTGCTTGGTCCGGGCACGACCGAGGGCCGCCAGCAGCGCACCGGACTCGCCGATGCCGCTCGGCTCGTCGTCGCTGAGCATGGTCGTGTCGAGGACCTCGTCGTGCACTTCCGTGACGCGGCGACCGGCCGTGCCGATGCGGCGGCGCAGCCGGAGGCCTTCGGGGCGGAGTGGCGTCGCGGTGTAGAACGGGCGCGAGGCCGGTGCGCGCCAGTCCAACAGGAGTTGGTCGCCGCTCTCCGGGTCGCGCAGGCCGATGCGCCCGATGTGGTGGCGTTCGTCGGTCTCGCGTTCGAGGAGGCCGAAGAGGAGTCCGTAGCTGGACGAACGCAGCTCGACCATCCGCTGGCGGTGGTGGGCGACCAGGGCGTCGCGTTCCGAGAAGCTCGAGTCGTCGTCGCCGTCGAAGGCGCGGAGGGCGAGTTCGGAGCGTCGTTCCTCGAGGTCCGACTGCGACCGGATCACGTCGTGCAGCCGATCGAGATGGTCCTGTTCCTCGGCGATCGCGTCGTTCTGCACGGTGCTCCTTCTGGGTGTGGCGCGGTCCGTGTTCCGGGTTCACTGCGAGGACCGCACGAATACGGTAGTCGCTTTCCGGGCCCCTCACCGCCCTTGAGCGTGAGCTCCCAGAGAGCTGGAGGCTGCCGTCGGGGCGAGGGGTCGGGCGTCGAGCGCGGGCTGGTCGGTAGGCTGACGGGCATGAGCACACCGGACGGATCCAAGCCGCAGCCCTCTGCGCCGCAGCAGGCGTACTCGCAGCAGTCGGTTCCGCCGCAGTCGTACCCGCAACAGCAGCTCCAGCCGCAGCAGTACGGGGTGCAGCCGTACGCCCAGCAGGCGCCCTACCCGCAGCAGCAGCACTACCCGCCGCAGTACGGCATGCAGCCGTACGCGCAGCCGTATGCGCCCGTGTACCCCGCGCCGTACCCGTACCCGGCGTCACCGCCGAAGGGTCTCAGTATCTCCAGCATGGTCATCGGCCTGGTGTCGCTGTTCTTCGGGTTCACCTTCGTGCTCCCGGTCGTCGGATTCGTCCTCGGCCTCATGGGGCTCCGCCGGGAGCCCGCCGGTCGCGCGATGGCCATCACGGGCGTCGTGCTCAACGGGCTGTTCCTGCTCGGCTGGGCGGCGCTCGTGCTGCTCTGGGTGTTCGTCATGGGTGGCCTGCTCGCCGGCGTCGGCAGCGCGGCCTCCACCGGTATCGCCGCCTAGTCGCCGGTCAACCGCCGAGCCGCCGGTCAGCCGGCCGGGACGACCGTGCTGACCATCGACAGCACCACGGCGCCGTCGACGTCTTCGCGTTCCAGCCAGACGGCGATGTTCGAGAACTCGCCCAATGACGCCACGTGGGTGCCGCCGCAGGCGATGACCGCGGGGCCGCCCGGAAGCTCGCAGTGCCAGCTGCGCCGATCGGTGAGCAGCTCACCCTCGCGATCGATCCGGACGGCGGCGCCGCTGTCCAACCAACCGTCGAGGGTGTTCCGGATGCGTGACCCGAGCGCGTCGAGGTCGTCGAGGGCGGCCGGGTCGAACCCCTTCCGTCGAAGCGACTTGCCGATGCGGTAACGGTCGGTCGACGCGTTCGGAGCGATCCGCGACGACTCGCAGGCGAGCGCGTCGAAATCCGGAGCCCCGAGGGCGTCGGGGACGACCTCCTTGCGCCAGGCGTCGGCGAGCGCGGCGTTCAGGGCGAGTGATGCGAGGTGGCAACCGGTGTGTCCGGCGGAGAGCGCGTGTCGGGTGGACGCGTCCACCTCGACGCGGGCCGTCTCGCCCTCGACAGCGCTCGGGGTCGCCTCGGCGGAGACCAGGTGGGCGACGAGGAAGGCCCACCCCTCGGTGCCCTTCTTCACGGGGATGTCGGCGCCGAGGTACAACTGAGTGCCGTCGGTCGCGGCGACGACGCAGTCGGTCACGGCGACCTCCACGGCACTCGTGCCCGCACCGAAGGTGATGGTCGCCGTGTCGGCGGGCTGGTCGGGCCACGCGGCGTCGACCGGGTGGCAGGCCGTCTCGTCGAGCACGACGGCGAGGTGGTCGCCGGCGGGTTCGACGTGCAGCACCGTGCCCGTCGAAACGAGGGCTCCGGAGGGATAGGTGACGCGCGTGTCCGTGACGGGGAGGCTCATGTCCCCACGCTATCGCGACCGGCCCGGGCGCCCGTCGGCGGCTGTCAACCCCGGGAGACCGTGGAGGATCACGTCGTAGAGTCCGAGGACACGGAGCGCGACGCGTTCCGCGGAGAGGAGTGCATCATGACGGATCAGCAGAACCAGCGTTCAAGCGACGACCTCGCGACCGGTGCGGCCGGAGCGGACCAGGAAGCCTGGGAGGGTGCCGACATCGACACCGCAGAGCTCGTGAGCTCCGACCAGACGACCGCCGGACCGGGCTCGGACGGGTCGAGTCAGACCGTCGACGGCACCGGCTCGGAGGATGCGGCTCCCGACGAGGAGCAGGCGACCGAGGAGGCCGTCGAGACCCCGGAGCCCTCGACCGAGCTCGACGCACCGCTGGCCGAGGGCGAGGGTGGCGACGCCGACGGTTCGGCCGACCACCAGCCCGACTCCGGGCCGGCCTCCGAGGCCACCGACGACGCCCGCGAGGTCTACGACACCGCACCCGACTGAGTCGGACACCACACGACCGACGGGCCGTCCTCCGATCCACTCGGACGACGGCCCGTCGTGCGCTCCGGACACCGTGCTGGGGCGGAGACGGCGGCTCAGATCGGCAGGAGCGACCAGACCACCGCGAGGGCGATCAGGCCAGCGACGCCCGCGATCGCCAGCGCGTTCAGCAGGCGGTGCTCGACCATGATGGCGACGTACTCGCGGAGGAACGCGCTCGGCACGTAGTAGGCCGCCGTCGGGGAGCCGATCACCTGTGCGTCGCTCCCGATCGAACGTGCGAGGAGCGCCGCGCGGAGGACGTGGTAATTGTTCGTCACCACGATCGTCTCGCCGTCCCGCCCGGCCGACTGCTGCAGGTCCCGGGAGAGCAACAGGTTCTCGCGCGTGCTCGTGGACGCGGTCTCCGGGAGCACGTCCGTCGGGTCCGCGCCGTTCGCGACGAGGTACTCGGCCATGGCCGTCCCCTCCGGGCGCGGTTCGTCGTCGCCCTGGCCGCCGGACGGGATCAGGATCGGTCGAGTCGTCCCCGGTGCTGTCGCCCGGTAGATGCGGAGTGCCAGGTCCAGGCGACTGCGCAGTAACGGCGGGACCTCGCCGTGGATGAGGCCGGAACCGAGGACGACGAGGGCGTCGGGCATCTGGGTGTGACGGTAGCGGCTGTAGACGAGTGAGTACACGCCGAAGGCCGCGAAGGTCGCCGCCGCGTAGAAGCACGCGAACCCGAGCAGGAGACCCAGCGCGACGAGGACGATCGTCAGCCAGGAGGGCAGGGACTGCGGGTGCGCTCCGAGGACCAGCAGCACGGCCAGCACGGGCAGGACGAGGATCGCGACCCCGGCGAACAGCGAGAGCAGGTTGCCCAGGCTGCGTCCTTCGAGCCGGAGCATCGTGATGCCGTTGCCGATGAGGAGGACCCCGAGCACGCCCACCAGCAGGACCGTGCCGAACGCGGCGAGGAGCACGGTGAACGGCGTCGTGCGGGACGCCTCCGAGAGGAGCGCCACCAGCCCGCAGGCGATCGCGGAGACCAGGAAGACCCCGTTGCGCAGGCGGCGGGCGTCGCGGCGTCGGCTCGCGACGTAGAGCACCGCGAAGACGGCGGCCGGGAACAACATGATCATGCCCTCATCCTGCCCGACCGATCGTCCTGTACCGGTCGTTCGGATGGGGCATGCGGGCAGCGCGTCCGGGGTGCTATGACCGCGGCGGCTTCGGCGTCATCGCCTTGAGTGTCGCCTCCTCGGCGTCGATCGCCGCCAGGACCGCGGCGACCGCCGGTTCCTGGTAGCGACCCTCGGCGCGCGCCGAGAGGAGCGCCTCGCGTTCCGCCGCGATCATCTGGCGGCGGAGCCGGGCGAACGCGACCGTGCGGAGTTCCGAGCCGTCACCCGTGTACTGCTCGAGGGCGTTGGCCACGAAGCTCGCATTGGTCCGCAGACGGTTGAGCACCTGTTCCTCGTCCGCCTCGGTCGTCAGTTCGTCGAGGCGGTCCAGGCCGGCCGTCTGGACCTCCGCCATGAGCATCAGTTGTTCGACGCGCTCCTGGCTGTGGTTCGGCGGCGGGAGGTGCAGTGCGCGGATGATCCGGGGGAGCGCGAGCCCCGAGAGGAGCGTGCCGACCACGACGACGAACGCCAGGAACTGCAGGAACTCGCGCGACGGGGTGTCCTCGGGCAGCAGGAACACGGCCGCCAGGGTCACCACGCCACGGACGCCGGCTGCGGAGACGGCTATCCCGTTGCCCCACGACCAGCTCCGCTCACGGAGCCGTCTCGGCCCGAGCCGGTAGATCGCCGTGACCGTCATCTCCCACACGAACCGCGAGACGATGAGCGCCGCGAGGACCCCGATGCTGATGAACACGGTCGGCCAGAGCCCAGGACCGGTCTGGATCGCCCCCTCGAGGATGCCGGCCAGGTTGAGCCCGATGAACAGGAAGACGGCGTTCTCGAGGAGGAACTGGATGGTGCGCCAGTTGAGCGACTCGGCGATGCGCGCCTCGGCCGACTGCACGATGGGCGCCCGGTAGCCGAGCAGTAGCCCGGCGGTGACGACCGCGAGCACACCCGAACCGTGGATCGCCTGCGCCAGGAGGAACGCCAGGAACGGGGTGATGAGGGACAGGCAGGTGTCGAGGACTGGGGCGCGCAGGCGTCGGCGGACCTCGGAGAGCACCCAGCCGACCGCGAGACCGACGCCGACGCCGGCGACGACCTCGATGACGAACTCGCCGGCGATCATGACCGGGTTGACGACGCTCGTGATGGCGAGGATCGAGGCGTTGAGTGCCACGAGTGCGGTGGCGTCGTTGAGCAGGCTCTCGCCCTCGAGGATCGTCAGTACGCGGCGCGGGAGCCCGAGTCGTCCGGCGATCGCGCTCACGGCGACGGCGTCGGTCGGCGCGATGACCGCTGCGAACGCGAACGCTGCCGCGAGGGTGATCGACGGGATGAGGAGCCAACTGGCGAACCCGACCGACACGACGGTGAACGCGACCGCTCCCACCGAGAGCAGGATGATGCCGTCGTTACGGGCACGGATGTCGATGAGGGAGATCCGGATCGCCGACGCGAAGAGCAGCGGCGGCAACAGTCCGTAGAGGATGAGGTCGGGTTCGATCTCGACGGTCGGGACGGCGGGGATGAACGACGCGACGCCGCCGACGAGCACCAGGGCCACCGGGGCGGAGACGCCCGCTCGGCCGGACAGGCCGGAGACGATGACGGTGACGACGACGAACACGACGATCCACGAGATGAGCGCGACGGGATCCATGTGGGGATTCTCCCACCTGGCAGGCCGTGGTCGTCCGTACGATCGTCCGAACTCCGGAGCGGCCGGGATCGGCGCCGGTTCCGGCCGCACGACGCCCCCGCATGGTCAAGCCGTGCGGGGGCGTCGGTTGGAACGGCGAGGGAGCTCAGCCGCGACGGTTGGCCGTGCTGCTGGAGCCCCGCTGCTCCGCACCGGTCTCCCGGGTGCGGAGACCGAAGCGGTAGGTGAGCTTCTCGGTGGAGTGACCGCGGCCGTGGACGGCGGTGCCCGCGGAACGGTTGGAGGACGCTGGGGTCCGAGTCTGAGTGATGGACATGGTGGTTCTCGATTCTGGTGTTGCGGATGATGGATGGGCCGGTTCCAGAGGGGGAATGCGATGACGATCGGTGCTGGTCGCATGGATGGAGCGACGAGACCGTCCGGTATGCAGCTGCGCCGAGATTCGGCTGCGCTGGTCGGCTGGGGCCGTCCGGTGGATCGTTCTTCGCCGTTCTGGATGACGGCTGGTGGTGTCGTGTCGGGAGCATCGGCGTATCCGTGGAGGTGTGGACTCTGCACACGGAAGCCGGTTGTGACATCGGCACTCGAGGAACGAACGTACGCGACCAAGCTGAGAACGACCTGGGAATGTCTGGCGTCAGTGCTTGCGCGGGTCGATGCCCGAGGTTGGACCCGAGCATCGACCGGCGGTGTCGCAGAGCTTCGGGCCACCGCGCCTAGGGGAGGGGTGGCCGTATCTCCCGCGCACCCGAAGGGATATCGGGCTCGGGAGGCCGGAGGGTGATCGCGGGGGACGATCGGTTACTGGTGGAGGCGTTGGAAGAACTCCAACACAATATATATTAACAGCTCAGCGTTGCGTGTTGCTGTGGGATTGCTGGGAGTGCTCAGTCGGTCGCAAGGAGGCGCAGGATCCGCGCGGTCTCGGCCGCGACCGCGCTGCGACCGGCCCGGACGTAGGTGCGGGGGTCGACGAGCTTCGGCTGCTCGTCAAGGACGTCGCGCACCGCCCGGGTGAACAGTCCGTTGAGGTGCGTCGAGAGGTTGATCTTCGTCATCCCGGAACGGACCGCCGCGCGGAGCTCGTCGTCGGGGAGCCCGGAGGAACCGTGCAGCACGAGCGGGCCGGGCACCTCGCGGCGGAGCTGTGCGATCAGCGCGTGGTCGACGGCGGCCTCCCGGCTCGTCATCGCGTGCGAGGTGCCGACGGCCACGGCCAGGGCGTCGACGCCGGTCGCAGCGACGAACGCGACGGCCTCTGCGGGCACCGTGCGTGCGCCCGGAGCGTGGACGCCGTCCTTCCCGCCGACCTCGCCGAGCTCCGCTTCGACGGCCACGCCGCGCGCGTGGCAGAAGTCCACGATCTCCTTCGTCGCGCGGACGTTCTCGTCGTACGGCAGGGTCGAGGCGTCGTACATGACGCTGTCCACGCCGAGCTCGACACCCTCGCGCACGAGCTCGGCCGACTCCACGTGGTCGAGGTGGACGAGGACCGGGACCGTCGCTGCACGGGCGATGGCCAGCGAGGCGAGTGTGATGGGGGCGAGCGACCCGTGGTACCGCACGCAGTTCTCGCTGATCTGCAGGATGACCGGCAGCCCGGCCTCCTCGGCGCCGGCGACGATCGCCTCCGCGTGCTCGAGGAGGACCACGTTGCACGCCGCGATGCCGGCGTTCGAGGACGAGGCGTTGGCGAGGAGCGTGGTGAAGTCGAGGGCGGTGGTCATTCGGTTGCTCCAATGGGGTCGGGTGCGTCGGGTGCGTCGAGGAATCGGTGGAAGGCGGCGAGGTCGATCGCGCCGGCGATCGGTTCGAGCACGGCCGCCGCGCCTGCGGCCGCCGCCGTGCGGAGTGCCTCGGGAAGTGTGGCTCCCGCGCGGAGTGCTGCGACCAGGCCGGCCGTGGCGGCATCGCCGGCGCCGGTCGGGTTGCCGCTGACGCCGGGGACGGCCGGGACCTCGTGGGCACCATCGGCGTCTCCGGCGGTGAGGCCGTCGGCCCCACGGGAGATGACGACCGCGCGGGCCCCGAGCGCGAGGAGTGCTGCGCGAGCGGATGCGAGGTCGGCCGCGCCAGTCGCCTCGAGGGCCTCGTCGAGGTTGGGTTTGAGGATCGTCGCACCGGCGCGGGCCGCGGCGAGGAGCGCCGTGCCGCTGACGTCGACGATCACGGGGACGCCGGCGTCGTGGCCGGTTCGGACGAGGGCTTCGACGACGGTGTCGGGCGTGGCCGGCGGGAGCGAGCCCGAGATGACGAGTGCGCTCGCGTCCTGGAGGGCGCGTCGGAGCTCGGTCGTCAGGGTGGTCCACTCCTCGGGCGTCACGACCGGACCGGCCTCGGCGAAGAGGGTCGGATGGTGGATGCCGTCGACGACCGCGACCGTCGAGCGTGTCTCGGCGCGGAGCTCCACGACCCGGGTGGGGAGGTCGTCGGCCGCGAGGGCGTCCGCGAGCCAGGTGCCGGAGGCGCCACCGAGGGGGAGCACCTGCAGGGTCGGGACGCTGAGCGACTCGAGGACGCGAGCGACGTTCACGCCCTTCCCGCCGGCACGCCGCACGACGGACTGGACGCGTTGCGTGACCCCGAGCTGCTGCTCGGCGACCGTGTAGGTGATGTCGACGGCGGGGTTCGGCGTCACGACCACGACGCGACGCGGTGCGGGGGCGGTCGTCATCGGGCTGCCACCAGTCGGCGAGCGAGGATCCCCGCACCGACCGTGGCCGCCTCGTCGCCGTGACGAGCGGGCAGGAGCTGCGGGACGCGGACCACGTCGAGCCGCTCGCGGAGTCCGTGCTCGAGTGGCTCGAAGAGGGCGGCTCCGGCGAGGGCGAGCCCACCGCCGATCACGATGGCGGTGGGTGCGGCGACGACGGTGATGCCGGCGAGGGCCTCGGCGAGTGCATCGACGGCGTCGTTCCAGATGACGATGGCGGCGGCGTCACCGCTGGCGACGGCGTCGGCGACGGTCTTCGCGTCGCGGGTGCCCGCGCGTCGTGCGATGCCGCCCGCCGAGGCGAGTTCCTCGACCCGGAGCCCGCGGTGCGGGCCGTCCTGGATCACGCGCTGGCCGATCTCGCCGGCCCAGCCGCCGCCGGCGAAGGGGATGCCGTCGATGACGAGCGCCGAGGCCAGACCGGTTCCGACCGGTACGAACGCGATCGTGCCCGTGACGTCGGCTGCAGCGCCCGAGACCGCCTCCGCCAGCGCCCCGGCGCGGACGTCCTGCCCGAAGGCGAGCGGCACCTCGAGCGCAGGACGGAGGAGCTCGGGGAAGGCGAGGTCGCGCCAACCGAGGTTGACCGCGTGGATGCAGACGCCGTGCTCCTCGTCGACGACGCCGGGCACGACCACCCCGACGGCCGCTGGGGCTGCGACGCGGCTCGCGGCGCCGACGAGTCCGAGGACGATGTCGAGAGTCAGAACACCCGAGGTGTCGCCCGAAGGCGTCGCCTCGCGCCAGCGCCCGAGGACCGTGCCGTCGGCATCCGTCAATGCGGCTTTGATCCCGGTCCCGCCGACGTCGATGCCGAGGACCGCCCGCTCGGTCACGGCGTCAGGATGACGGAGCGCGTGAGCGAACGGGGGTGGTCGGCGTCGAGGCCGCGGGCCTCAGCCAACGCGACCGCGAAGCGCTGGGCGACGACGAGCCCGGCGATGGGGTCGAGGTCGTGCTGCACGAAGGTCGCTCCGGTGGCCGCGACGTCCTCCGGCAGGCCGACGGGCGTCGGGCCGAGGGACCAGACGAGTCGGCCGGGCTGCGCGATCGCGATAGGACCGTGGCGGTAGTCCATGGCGGGGTAGGACTCCGCCCAGAACTGTGCCGCCTCCCGTGTCTTGAGCGCGGCCTCGAAGGTGAGGCCCACGGCGTGCCCGAGTCCGATGAAAGAGACCTGGTCGGCGGCGAGGTACTCGTCGATCGGGATCTGCAGCGCCCGCTCGGCTTCCACGGCGAGTGCCTCGACGTCGTGGCCGAGCGAGCCGCGGAGGAGCGCGAGCGTCGTCGTGGCGAAGCGGGTCTGGACCACGGAACGCTCGTCGGCGAAGGGGAGGGCGATGACGTGTGCCGCCGGAACGGTCGCGGGGGAGTCGTCGACCGCGGTGATGAGGACGGTGGTGACCGAGTCGCCCACCGCCTCCAGCAGGTGCACGATCTCCGTGGTCGTGCCGGAGCGTGAGATGGCGACGATACGGTCGTAGTCGCGGATGCCGGGGAACTCCGAGCCCGCGAACGCGTCCGTGATGCCGAGCCCCGCCTGTTCGCGCAGCACGGCGTAGCTCATCGCGATGAACCAGCTGGTGCCGCACCCGACCACCGCGACGCGCTCACCTGGCTGCGGCAGTACGGCGGCGGCCTCCGGCACGAGGGCGGCGGCGGTGCGCCAGGATTCGGGCTGCGACGCCAGTTCGGCGGCGACGAAGGTCTCGGGCATGACGTGCCTTTCACGTGAGGGGACGCGATCGCAGCGTGGCGATACGTTGCCGCAACCATAGCGGATCGAATCTGATCGATACCAGTGCAAATCGTCAGAATCAATCAGACAGGCGCTGGCTGAGCGCCCATATGATGGTCACAGTACGCCCGACCCGACCGGAAAAGCAGGACAGATGACGCAGCAACAGCGACTCAACGCCCTGCTCGAGCTCGTGAGCGAACGCGGCAACGTGACGATCGCCGAGATCGGCGAAGCGCTCGGCATCTCCGCGGCCACCGCTCGTCGCGACCTGACGGCGCTCGCCGAACAGCGACTCGTCACGCGGACCCACGGCGGTGCCGCCGCCCTCGGCACCGGCTACGAGCTGCCGCTGCAGTACAAGATCGCCCGCCAGGCCGACGCCAAGATGGCCATCGCGAAGGCCACGGCCGCCCTGATCAACGTCGGCGACGCCGTCGGACTCAACGGCGGTACCACCACGAGTGAGGTCGCGCGCGTGATCGGGCGGAGCGAGCACCTCGTCCGTTCGGACGGCGACGCCTCGGTCACGATCGTGACGAACGCGCTCAACATCGCCTTCGAACTGTCCGTGCGCTCGCACGTGAAGATCGTCGTGACGGGTGGCGTCGCAAGACGCCAGTCCTATGAACTCGTGGGATCGCTCGTCGCGGGGGCGCTCGCCGAGATCGCCCTCGACGTCGCGATCCTGGGCGTCGACGGCCTGAGCGCGCAGTTCGGCGCCACCACCCTCCACGAGGGTGAGGCCTCGGTGAGCCAGGAGTTCGTCAAGGTCGCGAAGCGGGTCATCGTGGTCGCCGACAGCACCAAGATGACGAAGGCGACCTTCGCCCGCATCTGCCCGCTCGACCGCATCGACGTGCTCGTCACCGACCAGCCGGTGGATCCGACGCTTGCCGACGCCCTGGCCGCGGCCGGCGTTGAGCTCATCATCGCCGCCTGAGTCCTCTCCTTCCGGTCGCTGAGCCGCCCCCTCCCGGTCGCTGAGCGGCCCTTCCCGGTCACTGAGCCTGTCGAAGTGCCCCACCCTCCCGCTCGTTGAGCCCCCTCTCGGCCGCTGAGCCATCCCCTCCCGGTCACTGAGCCTGTCGAAGTGCGACTCCGCTCCCCATGTTTCCGCGCGGTAAAACCTCTCCACATCGGCCGCCCAGCACTTGTGTCGGCGCTGTGATCGCCTATTGTCATTTCATGATCGTTTTGGCATCATATGAATCAACTTCACGCAAGGAAGCTGATGTGATCGAGTGAGCACTGCACCAGCCACCACCCCAGAAGGCCTCCGGGTCGCCGTCATCGGCACCGGCCAGCGGGCCTACATCGCCGAACACGTCGCCACGAGCCCAACGTCCGCATCGGTCGTCGCGGCGGTCGACACCACCGAGATCGGTCGCGGTCGGGCACGGCAGCTGTTCGGCGACGACATCGAGGTGTTCGACTCCCACGAGGCGCTCATCGCGCAGGGCGGTGTCGACGCGGCGATCGTGACGACGCCCGACTGGACCCATAAGGAGATCACGGTCGACCTGCTGCGCGCCGGCATCGCGGTCTACCTGGAGAAGCCGCTCGCGATCACGCTCGACGACGCCGACGCGGTCCTCCAAGCCGCCTACGAGTCGCGGACGCCGCTCTACGTCGGGCACAACTTCCGGCATGCGGCGGTCGTCCGGCTCATGCACGAGGTCATCGAGCGCGGCGAGATCGGCGCGGTCAAGTCCGTCTGGGTGCGCCACTTCGTCGGCAACGGCGGCGACTACTACTTCAAGGACTGGCACGCCGACCGCTCGCGCGTGAACACCCTGCTCCTGCAGAAGGCGAGCCACGACATCGACGTCGTCCACTTCCTCGCCGGCGCGTACACGCAGCGCGTCGTCGCGATGGGCGACCTCGCGGTCTACGGCGACATCGACGATCACGAGGACCGCAGCGGCCAGACCATGGCCGACTGGTTCTCCTATGACAACTGGCCGCCCGAGGCGCAGCGCGGCCTGAACCCCGTGGTCGACGTCGAGGACGTCTCGATGATGCTCATGACCCTCGAGCACGGGATCACCGCCAGTTACGAGCAATGCCACTTCACCCCCGATTACTGGCGGAACTACACCGTCATCGGGACGCACGGCAGGCTCGAGAACATCGGCGACACCGCCGGTGGCACCGTCAAGGTCTGGAACCGTCGTCGCACCTGGAGCACCGAGGGCGACGTCGAGTACCCGATCGCGGGCGTCGAGGAGGGGCACGCCGACGCCGATCTCGACACGATGAACGAATTCCTCGCCTTCGTCGCCGACGGTACCCCGACCACCTTGTCGCCGGTCGCCGCACGCCAGGCCGTCGCCGCCGGTGCCCTCGCCGCACACTCCCTCCGCAACGGTTCGATCCCGCTCGACGTCCCGCCACTCGACCCCGCACTCGTCGAGTACTTCTCCTCCCTCACCGCCAGCACCGCACCGCACTCCCTCGACGCCGCCGCCCGGTAGCGCACCTCGAAAGGACTCCAGTCATGCCTTCGCCGTTCATGAACCGCAACGCCGCACAGGGTGGTCGCAACCGACGCCGTGCCATCCTCAGCGGCATCGGCCTCCTCGCCGCCGCCGCGCTCACCGCCGGCTGCAGCACCGGGGGCGGGGGCACCACCGGTGGCGAGTACGCCGCCGCCCCGAAGGACCTCAAGGCCGAGATCACCTACGGTGTCTGGGATCAGGCCCAGGTCGAGGCGATCGACGCCAACATCGAGGCCTTCAACAAGGTCTACCCCGACATCACCGTCAACGTGAACGTCACCCCCTGGGCCTCGTACTGGTCGAAGCTCCAGACGCAGGCCTCGAGCGACACCCTGCCCGACCTCTTCTGGTTGAACGGGCCGAACTTCCAGGTCTACGCGGCGAACGGCAAGATCGAGCCGATCACCGGCGCGGTGAAGGCGGGCGACATCGACCCGAAGAACTACCCCGAGGCCCTGAACGAGCTGTACTCGCTCGACGACACCCAGTACGGCGTGCCGAAGGACTTCGACACCGTCGGCGTCTGGGTCAACACGGCGCTCTTCGAGCAGGCCGGCGTCGCCCTGCCCGCCGACGACTGGACCTGGGACGACTTCGACACCGCCGCGCAGACGATCTCGACGAACCTCAAGGACCAGGGCGTCTACGGTGCGGCCGGCGGTATGGACGGACAGACCACCTACTACAACACGATCCTGCAGGCCGGCGGCGAGGTCATCAACGCCGACCAGACCGAGTCCGAGTACGACAGCCCCGAGGCCCAGGAAGGGCTCCAGTTCTGGACCGACCTCATCGCGAACGGCTCCTCGCCCAGCATGCAGCAGCTGACGGACACGCCGGCCGACCAGTGGTTCACCTCGGGCAAGGTCGCCATGTACTGGGGCGGCAGCTGGCTGCGACCCCTCGTCGGTGAGTCCGATGTCGCCGCCACCACGCAGGCCTTCCCGCTGCCCACCGGCAAGGAGCAGGCGACGGTCATCCACGGCGTCTCGAACGTCGTCGCGGCGGCGAGCAAGAACAAGCAGGCCGCTCAGGCACTGCAGGTGTTCCTGGCGAGCGAGGAGGCCCAGCAGCAGCAGGGCGATCTCGGCGCCGTCATCCCCGCCTTCACCGGCACGCAGCAGTCCTTCGTCGACTCCTACCCGACGATGAACCTGCAGGTCTTCCTCGACGCCCTCGACTACGCCAAGCCGCTGCCGGTGTCGGAGAACACCGCCGCGTGGAACGCGCTCGAGGTCGAGCTCCTGCCCGACGCGTTCAGCGGCGACAAGCCCGTCGCCGATGTGGCGAAGGACATCGCCGAGCAGATGAACGCAGCGCTGGCCAAGAAGTGACCGGTCAGACCGTGCTGCGCACCCCGTCGGCGCCGCTCTCCTCACGGAGAGTGGCCCGGCGGGGTGCCGCCCGCGGCGAGGGCGCCTGGCCGTGGGTCTTCGTCCTGCCGCTCCTCACCGGCATCGGCGTCTTCTTCATCTGGCCGATGATCCAGACCGCCTACTACTCGTTCACCGAGTGGGGCGTCTTCGGCGGAACCACCTTCACGGGTGTCGAGAACTACGTCCGGTTGTTCGCCGACCCGCGGCTCTACGCCTCCCTCGGCAACACGCTGATCTACACGGCGGTGGTCCTCCTCGGCATTCCGATCGCCGTCTACCTCGCGAGCCTGTTGAACCTCCCCGGCCTGCGGTTCGCGAGTTTCTACCGGGTGCTGTTCTTCCTGCCGTACGTCGCGATGCCGACCGCCGTGGCCATCGTCTGGCGGATCATCTTCAACGGTGACTTCGGCATCCTCAACTACACGCTGTCGCTCGTCGGCATCGACGGCCCCTACTGGATCAGCACGCCGGGCACCGCGATGTTCGCCGTGGCGATCGTCGGCCTCTGGTCCTCGCTCGGCTTCTCGATGATCATCCTGGCGTCCGGACTCAAGAACATCGCACCGGAGCTCTACGAGGCGGCCGAGCTCGACGGCGCCACCCGGTGGCGGCAGTTCCGCTCGATCACGGTGCCGCTGCTCACTCCGAGCATCTTCTTCGTCACGATCATCACGGTCATCTCGAGCTTCCAGCTCTTCGACCTGCTGTATGCGATCCTCGGCAGCACCAACCCGGTGCTCCCGAAGAGCATGTCGCTCGTCTACTTCTTCTACGACCAGGGCTTCGTCCAGAACGACAAGGGGTACGCGGCGGCGATCGCGATCGTGATCTTCCTGATCATCGGACTCGTGACGCTCCTCCAGTTCCGGCTCCAGAAACGATGGGTGAACAATGACTGAGCAACTCACGGCCACAGCACCGCTCACCACCCGTGCCGTCACCGTTCCGGGTTTGGGTCGTCCGTCCGCTGCGTCCGCGCGACGCCGCGAGGCCGGCCGCCCCGGCCAGCGTCGCGGGTCGCACGTCGTCGCCCACATCGTGCTCGGCGTCGGTGGCCTCATCATGGCGTTCCCGTTCATCTGGCAGATCATCATGTCGCTGTCGACGAACGCGGAGGTGCAGAGCGTGGTCCCCACGTTCTGGCCGGCCGAACTGCAGTGGCAGAACTACGCCGCTGTGTTCGAGCGCCTCCCGTTCCTCGACCAGCTGCGCACGTCGATCGTCATCACCGTGATCAGGACGCTCGCGCAGATCGTCCTCTGCACGATGGCGGGGTACGCGTTCGCGCGGATGCGGTTCCGCGGGCGCGCGGTGCTGCTCGCCGTGACGCTGTCGATCCTCGTGGTGCCGTCGCAGGCGTATCTCATCTCGCAGTACCAGATCGTGCAGGGCTTCGGTTGGCTGAACACCACGCTCGGCATCGTCGCACCGGGCCTGTTCAGCGCGTTCGGCACGTTCCTCATGCGGACGGCGTTCCTGAACCTGCCGACGGAGCTCGAGGAGGCGGCGCGGATCGACGGCGCCGGGCCCTTCCAGATCTTCTGGAAGATCATGCTGCCGCTCGCGAGGCCCAGCATCAGCGTCCTCGCGATCACGACCGTGCTCTGGTCGTGGAACGAACTGCTCTGGCCGCTCGTGGTCTCCACGTACGCCAACTCGATGCCGCTGGCCGCCGGTCTCGCGACGCTCTCGAGCGACAAGACGACGGACTACCCGGTGATGATGGCGGCGTCGATCCTCGCGATGGCACCGGTACTCATCCTGTTCATCGTGCTCCAGCGCCGGGTGATCGACGGGCTGGCGTTCTCCGGGCTGAAGTAGCAGTTCGCCCCGGTCCCTGCCCTTCGACAGGCTCAGGAACCGCTTGTCGAAGGGTGTGACCGGCGGGGCGTCACGCCTCGCCGGTGCTCCACCAGGAGGCGATCGGCGTCCCGTTCACGACGTGGTCGCCGATCGCCCTGGCCTTGAAGCGGGACGGGTTGTGCGAAGCGATCGTGCGGGCGTTCCGCCAGTGCCGGTCGAGCGCCCGGTGCGTCTCCACGGCGCTCGCGCCGCCCACGTCGAACAGGGCGGTCGCGGCGTCGAGCACGGCGGGCAGGATCACCAGCTGCGCGCGCGCCGTCGCGAGTTCGACGGCGGCGATCCGTTCGTGGACGAGATCCGGTTCGGCACCGAGGATCGCCGCGCTCGAACGCTCCAGCGCGGTCGTCGCGGCGGCCAGGGCGGCGTCGGCGGCGAACGACTTCGCCGACAGCTCACCGACGACCTCCTGCACGATCGGGTCGGCCTGTGCGGTCGACGCCGCACCGTGGCTGTAGGTCCTGGTCCGCGTCCGGACGAACACACCGGCGTCGTCGACGATGGCGCGGCCGATGCCCGTCACCGCCGCCAGCAGGACCAACTGCACGAACGCGCCGCCGTGCGAGGGGCGTTCCGGCTCGCGCCGGGTCACCGCCGACGCGTCGACGGCGACCTCCGTGAAGACGGTGGTCCCGCTGCCCGTCAGTCGTTGTCCGAACCCGGTCCAATCGTCGATCCGATCGACACCCGTGGCGTCCGTCTCCACGAGCACGGAGACGAACTCGCCGTCCTGTTCGGCGGCGACCCCGACGAGGTCGGCGAACAGGGTGCCCGTGCTGTAGAACTTGGTGCCGTTCAGTCGGAGACCGCCCGGCGTCTCGGTGAGCCGGGTGGCGAGGGATCCCACCTTCGCGGTCGACCGCTCGTGGCTCGCGTTGCCGACGATGGCTCCGTCGGCCAGCCGGGCGAGGCGCGCCTCGCGGTCCGCGGACGCCGGCGCGTGCAGAGTGCGGTCGATGTAGGAGAAGTGGGAGCGGAACAGTTGCGCGAGGTTCGGGTCACGTCTGGCCAGCTCGGCGAGCAGCTCGAACAGCTCGCCGTGCGTGGCCTCCTCGCCGCCGTACCGTCGCGGCAGCGTCACGCGGGTGAAGCCTGCTTGACGCAGTGCCTCCACCTCGGCATACGGCAGCCGGCGCTCACGCTCCCGTTCGGCGGCGTCCCGCCCGAGCTCGTCGAAGAGCGGCGCGAAGCGCTGCGCCAGGTCCCGGTCGATCGTCGCCGTCTCGCTCATGCCTGCTCTCCATCCGCCGGAACGGGCTCGGTCTCGTGTCGCGCCCCCGGAGCCTGCCACTCGGGCAGGGTGCCGTTGAGCTCGAACTGCCCGAGTGCCGCCGAACGCTGCACGGCGGGATTGTGGGAGGCGATCGTCCGGACGTTCCGCCAGTGCCGGTCCAGCGCGGTCGACCGGCCGACGGCGGAGGCACCACCGACCTCGAACAGGCGGCTGAGGGCATCGAGGACGAGCGGGAGGACGACCTGCTGGACGCGGAAGACCTCCAGGAGTGCCGAGCGCGCGGCGTCGGGATCGGAGGTCGGTTCATCCAGGGTCCGAGCGGACGCGAGGACGAGCGCGCGGGCCGTATGCACGACGCTGCTGAGCTGGCCCACGATCGACTGCACGAGCAGATCCTCGCGTGGCAGGTGCTCGCCCGCGTAGCCGACGGTCCGTCGCCTGGAGCGCACGTAGTCGACGGTGTCCTCGAGGGCACGTTGCGCGATGCCCGCCACCACACCGAGCAGGATGAGCTGTTGGAGGGCGCCCGTCCGGTGCCACCCCGCCGCGTCGCCGCTGTGGACGACGAGGTCGCGCGGGTCCACCGGTACGCGGTCGAAGGTGGTCGTCCCACTTCCGGTCAACGGTTGTCCGAAGCCGTCCCAGTCGTCCACCGAGCGGGTGCCAGGATCGTGCGCGGAGACGGTCACGGCGACGCGGTCGGTCCCGTCGAGCGCGGACAGGTAGATCCAGTCGGCGTAGATGCTGCCGGTCGTGTAGTACTTCGTGCCGGTCACCGTGAGGAGTTCGCCGTCGCGGTCGAGGACGGTCTCGAGGTGCGCGGTCGCGTGCCGCTCCGACTGCGCGTTCCCGACGAGGTCGCCGACGCTCAGCCGGGCGAACCAGTGCTCCCGATAGGCGGTGTCGGGCGAGGCGAGCAGCGCCTCGACGAACAGGATGTGTCCCCGCCAGACGTGCCCGAGGCTCGAGTCCGCCGCCGAGAGCGTGATGAGCCGCGCGAACAGCTGCTCGAGCGTGAGCCCGCCGCCGCCGGACGCGACCGGGACTCTGGCAGCGGCGAAGCCCAGGTGCTTGAGCTCGGCGACCTCGTCGAACAGGAGGCGCCGGTCGGTCTCGCGCGACACGGCGCCGCCGCGGATGGAGGAGAGGAACGAGTCGAAGTCGTCAGCGCTCATCGGTGCAGCACCCGCTTCGCGAACACGTTGCCGAGCAACTGGGCGAGCTGCACGAGCAGGACGAGCGTGACGACCACGAGTCCGACGACGATCCAGTCGAACCGCTGGTAACCGTAGGTCATGGCGAGGTCGCCGAGGCCGCCGCCGCCGAGCACACCTGCCACGGCCGTCGCATCGACGAGGGCGACGAGGATGTACGTCAGCCCGAGGATGAGCGGGCCGAGCGCTTCGGGCACGACGATCGTGAACAGCACCCGCACGGGGCTCGCACCCATGGCCGCGCCGGCCTCGATGGCGCCCGGTGAGACGGCGACGAGGTTCGACTCGGAGACGCGCCCGATGGCGACGCTCGCGACGAGGATGAGCGGGATCGTCGCCGGAAGCGGTCCGAGGCCGGTGCCGAACACGAGCCGTGTGAGCGGGATGAGCGCGATCGCGACGATGAGGAACGGTACCGGTCGGACGACGTTGATGATGACGTTCAGGACGCCGAACACGACGCGGTTCTGCAGGAGGTTGCCGGGCCGGCTCGCGTAGAGCAGGAGGCCCAGCAGGATCCCGATGACCGTCGCGACGGCGAAGGACACGGACACCATGAGGCCGGTCTCGCCGATCGCCTTGAGGAGACGCGGGAAGAACGCGTCGGGGTCGAAGTCACGCATTGGTGGTCTCCTTCAGGGAGTTGGAGTCCTCGGCGAACGGTTCGTGCCCTTCGACAGGCTCAGGGACCGGCGCAGGTTCAGGGACCGGCGCAGGCTCAGGGACCGGCGCAGGTTCAGGGACCGACGCGGTCGGCGCCGGGTCGATCGCGGTGACCGTCGCCGTCGCGCGCAGTCCCTCGATCGCGGCGTCCACGCGGTCGTCCGGTCCGAGCAGCTCGACCGTGAGACTGCCGAACAGCCGCCCCTGGAGTTCGTCGACGCCGCCGAACACGACGTTGAAGTCGATGTCGTTGTCGCGTGCGACCCGCGAGAGGAACGGGTGGTTGGTGTCGCGGTCCTCGACGTGCAGCTGGACGAGGCGCCCGTGGTGCACGGCTCGGATCTTCGCGAGCACCTCGTCGGAGGGGATGTGGTGGAGCACCGACGAGACGAAGCGTCGCGCGGTCGCGGTGCGTGGTGCAGAGAACACCTCGTACACACTGCCCTGCTCCACCACCTCGCCACTCTCCATGACGGCGACCCGGTCGGCGAGTTCGCGGATGACGTCGATCTCGTGAGTGACGAGCAGGATCGTGACGCCGTACTCCTCGTTCACCCGCCGGAGGAGCTCGAGGACCTCGCCGGTCGTCTGCGGGTCGAGGGCGCTGGTCGCCTCGTCGGAGATGAGGATCTCGGGGCGGGTGGCGAGGGCGCGGGCGATGCCGACCCGCTGCTTCTGCCCGCCGGAGAGCTGCGACGGGTAGGCGAGGGCCTTGTCGCTCAGCCCGACGAACGCGAGCAGCTCTTCGACGCGGTCGAGGATCTCGGCGTCCGGCACCTTCGCGAGTTTGAGCGGGTAGGCGATGTTCTTGTAGACGGTCCGGGACTCCAGGAGGTTGAACTGCTGGAAGATCATGCCGATCCGCTGACGGGCGGCGTAGAGCGCCTGCCCGGCGAGTGCGGAGATCTCGAGCCCCTCGACGATGACCCGCCCGCTCGTCGGCCGCTCGAGGGCGTTGACGGTGCGAAGGAGCGTCGACTTCCCGGCGCCGGAGTATCCGACGATGCCGAAGATCTCACCCCGCTCGACCGTCAGGTCGACGTGGCGCAGCGCCTCGAAGGCACGGCCCTTCACCTCGAACGTCTTGCTGACGTCCTCGAAGACGATTGCTGTGTTCATCACCTGCTCCTCTCGCGGGCGGGCCGTCCGGGAGACCCCGGACGGCCACTGCGTGGTGGCCGCCGGTCATCGGGAGGCGATGACCGGCCGCCGTGGTGCTACTCGGCTTCGGCTTGGAGCTCGGCGAGCTTGTCGCGGAGGTCCTTCACCGGGACCTTCACGAGGATCGAGTTCCCGGCGAACTCATCGTCGAGCGCCTCGGCGACGCGCGGGTCGGCGTAGGTGTCCTCGAGGATCTTCCAGGCCGGGTTGTCTTTGTCCTCTGCGCGGGTGGCGATGACGTTGACGTAGGGCAGGTTCTTCTCGGAGAGCGAGTCGTCGAGGAAGAGCGCGTCGTCCTTCGTGATGCCCTGGCTCGGGTCGAAGTAGGAGGTCCCGACGACGACGGCCGCGAGGGACGGGTCGTCGAACTGCTGCGGGATGCTCGTCGCGGGCAGTGGCACGAACTGGAGGTTCTTGTCGTTCGCGGTGACGTCCTCGACGGTCGGGAAGTTCCCCGCGTCCGCTGCGATCTCGATGAGTCCGGCCGCGGCCAGGATGTTCAGGGCACGGCCGCCGTTGGACGGGTCGTCCGGGATCGCGACGCGCGCGCCGTCGGCGAGGTCCTTGACGTCGGTGAGCGTCTTCGAGAAGACGCCCCACTGCGTGATGACGGTCGAGAACACCGGTGTCAGGTCGGCGTCGTTCTCCGCATTGAAGGCCGAGAGGTAGAGGATGTGCTGGAAGGCGTTCGCGTCGACGGTGCCGGCGACGAGTTCGGTGTTCGGGAGGACCCAGTCCTTCACGTTCACCCACTCGACGTCGAGGCCCTTCTCGGCGGCGACCTCCTTGACGGCGTCCTGGAACTGCGTGTCCTCCGACACCGCGATCTTCACGCTGAGGCGCTCGGCGGGTGCGTCGGAACCGGTCGCCGCGTCGGCGGCACCGTTCTGGCCACCGACGACGACCGAGACGACGACGGCGATCGCGGCGACGGCCACCACCGCGACACCGCCGATCAGCAGGTTCCGACGCTTCCGCTTGCCGGAGGCGATCGACGCCCGCAATTCGCTCGGTTCTGGTCCCGTGTGCTCACTCATGATGGTCCTCGGCTCTGTCTGTGGGTGCACTGGTGCGTGCACGGAGCCAGTTTCCACAGGCGTGCGGAGGGACGCCCGTTGCGTTACCGCGGACCGTCACCGTTCGAGATGAAACGTAAACGCGCAGCACGGACGGGCGATCGTCCCTACACTGCGGCACGTCGACCGGCGCTCCGCACCTCCGGTCCCTGAGCTCCTTCTCCGGTCCCTGGGTTCCTGCTCCGGTCCCTGAGCCCGTCGAAGGGCGGGGTCAGGCGGGGTGGACGACGTTGCTCCGGCGGCGGGCGAGGCGTCGGCCCGCGAGCTGATCGAAGATCGGGCAGTCGGGTGAGGGGATCGGCGACCCGTGGTGGGGCGGTGCTCCGGCCAGAGGGGTCAGTTCCGGAGGAGAGGACGCCGCCCGCGCGTCGAACCCGTGGGTGAGCGTCGTGAAGATCGGGGACGCGGAGCGCGGCCGGCGCGCGGACGAGCTGGGCACGGGGTCCTCTCGGGAGTCGGCGGCGAGGGCTTCGCGATCACGGTGAGTACGTCGCGACAGCGGTGCTCATATTCTAGAACATGAATGCTGAGTGTCGGCCGCCACCTGTCAGGCGGCCACCGTCACCCGACGTCGTATCGCGCCAATGCATCGGCGTCCTGGGCGATCCGCGATGCCCGGCGGGCGGCGTCGAGCGCCTCGACCGGATCGTCGACCGCTGCCGCCTCCGCGAGCGCGAGCTGCCGCTGTGCCTCGGCGAGGCGCGTCCTCGCGTCGGCACCCACCCTCCCTCGGTGCGCGGAGATGACGTCGACGGCGACGCGGATGTTGCTGTCGGCGGTGAACAGTGCCCCGCGCATCGCCTCGCGTGCGTTGTCGAGGCGCTGCTGTGCGCTCCGGGCGGTCGCGAGGGCCGCGTCGAGATCGATGTCGGCGGCGCGAACCGCCTCCAGGCGTCGCATCGGATCGGGCAGGACGCGGTCGCCGTCCGTGGACGTGGTCGACTCCGCCTCCAGGAGCGCGCGGTTCGCCCGCTCGACGGCAGCCGCGATGACGGCGGCCGTTTCCGCGCGTTCCACCGTCGCGCCCAATGCTTCCGCTTCGGCGATCACCGTGCGGAGCTCCCGCCCCGCTGCGGCGAGTTCGGTCTCCGCTGCAGCGATGCCCGCGAGCGAACGCTCGACGGCGTCCAGCCGGTCCTCCGCCTGCTGCAGCTCGCGCCCCAGGGCGTGCAGTGACGCGGCGGCCGGCCGGCCGGTGCCGATCCGATCCTTCGTCTTCGCCGCATCGGCCGTCGCCTGGTCGACTGCGTCCTGCGCGGTCCGGCGGAGCACCCGGGCGTCCTCGACGGCGCTCGCCGCATAGCGATCGGCGGCCGAGGCGATCGCGAGGCCGGTGGTGGTGAGTCGTTCGCGCGCGCGGTCGATGCGTCGCTCGAGCTGGTCGAGGAGGTCGGGGGCCGAGCGCTCAGCTCCACGCCGCTCGTCGAAGCCGCGCAGTCGCGCGCTCAGCGTGCGCTCGACGTCCTCGCAGACGCTGATGATCCGCTCGTTCCAGGTGCGACGCTGCGCCTCCGTGTCGGCGATCTCGTCCTCGAGCGACTGACGGAGCCGGAACGCCTCCCCGAGCGCCGAGCGCGCCGAGGCGACGTCGGCCGCATACCCTCGGGCGGCTTCGCGTCCGAACTCCGCTTCGGCGAATCCGACCTCGTCCTCGGCCTCGCGGACCGCGTCGTCGGTGCGGACGAGGGCGATGCCCGCGCGGCGGTGGAGGTCGTCGATGGAGGCGACGGGGGTCTTCGGGTTGCGCCGACGCAGCAGGGTGGCGAGCAACCAGACGATGATGCCGACGCCCCCAAACACGATCAGCGAGGGGAGCCACCACAGGTCGTCCATGGGCTCCAGTCTACGAACGCGGGACGGGCGTCGGCTGGGAAGGACGTGGCGTCGGGCGTCGGTCGTCGACGGCGTTTCGACGCCTGTCGAGCTTCCTCGGGATCGAGTTCGACGCGTCGGTCCGCGGGGCTACCCTGAACCCATGACCCGCCAGCAGCGCCTCGTGCTCACGATCGCGATCCTCTCCTCGTTCGTGGCGTTCCTCGACGGCTCGGTCGTGAACGTCGCGCTCCCCGCGATGACGAAGGAACTCGGCGGCGGCCTCATCGTGCAGCAGTGGGTGGTAGACGCCTACCTGATCACCCTCGGGTCCCTGATCCTGCTCGCGGGCTCGCTCTCCGACGCGTTCGGGCGCATCCGCATCCTCCGCATCGGGCTCATCGGCTTCGGCGTCACCTCGATCCTGTGCGCGGTCGCACCGACCGCCGAGGTCCTCATCGTCGCCCGGCTGCTCCAGGGTGGCGCGGCCGCGCTGCTCGTGCCGAGTTCGCTCGCCATCATCATCTCGACGTTCAGCGGCGTCGCGCAGGGCAAGGCGATCGGCACCTGGACGGCATGGACGGGGGCCGCGGGCATCACCGGCCCGCTGCTCGGCGGGGTGCTCGTCGACACGCTGTCCTGGCGCCTCATCTTCGCCATCAACATCATCCCGATCATCGTCACCCTGTGGCTCATGATGCGCACCGACCGCGTACCCGAGCCCGAACACCGCCCGCGGATCGACGTCGTCGGCGCGGTGCTCGGCGCCGTCGGGCTCGGCGGCCCTGTCTTCGCGCTCATCGAGCAGGAGCGCTACAGCTGGTCGAGCCCGATGCTGCTCGTGCCGCTCATCGGCGGGGTCGTGTCCTTCATCGCATTCCTCTGGTGGGAGCGCCACCACCCCGACCCGATGCTGCCGCTGTCGCTTTTCCGCGTGCGCAACTTCGGCTACGGCAACATCGCGACCGTCTTCATCTACGGCGCCCTCTCGCTCGGCTTCTTCGCCATCGCCGTCTTCATCCAGCAGACGGCGGGCTTCAGCGCCACGCTGGCAGGCATCGCGACGCTTCCGCCGACGCTCGTCATGCTCGCGTTGTCGTCCTGGTTCGGCAAGCTGGCCGGCAAGCACGGACCGCGGCTGTTCATGACGATCGGGCCGATCGTCGCCGGCGTCGGCTTCCTGCTGATGATGGGTGCGCAGCAGGACCTGAACTACTGGGTGCAGCTGTTCCCGGGCATCCTGCTCGTCGGTCTCGGCCTCGCGATCACGGTCGCGCCGCTCACCGCGGGCATCCTCGGATCGATCGACCCGGCCCATGCCGGCATCGGATCGGCGGTCAACAACGCGGTGTCGCGCGTGGCCGGCCTCGTGTCGATCGCCCTGGTCGGCATCATCGCCGGTGGCGCGCTCGGCGTCGACGGGTTCCCACGGGTGGTCCTGGCGACCGCCGTGTTCATGTTCGTCGGCGGTGTGGTGTCGTTCGTCGGCATCCGGAATCCGCGGACCGCGACCGCGCCGGAGACGACGACCTCGTCGCCGGCCTGACGCTGTCGCCTGGCGGCGAGCCCTCGGTCAGCGCGGGTCGACACCCGTGACGGCGGGCGCGGTGGTGGCCGCTCCGATCACCGCGTGGAGCATCTCGCGGAGCTGGGTGAGATGCTCGGCGTCCATCCGGAGCTCGTTCATGACCCGGTGCGGGATGGCCTCCGCCTGGGTGCGGAGCTCACGGCCGGCGGTGGTGAGCGAGACGTCGAGGACGCGCTCGTCGAGTCGGCTGCGGTCGCGTCGGACGAGCCCGGCGGTCTCGAGGCGCTTGAGGAGCGGGGACAACGTCGCCGGCTCGAGCTGCAGCGCTCCGCCGAGGTCCTTGACCGAGCGCGGGCTGTGCTGCCAGAGGGCGAGCATCACGAGGTACTGCGGATGGGTGAGACCGAGCGGTTCGAGGATCGGCCTGTAGAGCGAGATGACGCTGCGCGACGCGACGGCGAGCGCGAAGCAGACCTGGTTCTCGAGCTGGAGCAGGTCATCGGCCGTGGCGACGGTGGTGGATTCGTTGGCGGTCACGGTCCCATCGTACCCAAATGATTAGTACACTCATCAATATGAGCGAGAAACGATCCTTCCGGGAGTCCGTGCGCGAGGCCGGTGGTCTGTACGGCTGGGTGAACGGCCGCATGTGGAAGGTGCTCGGTCCGCCGCCCCTCGGTCCCTACAACGAGGAGCCGTTGCCGCCGGCCGCGCAGTCGGGGTGCCCGATCTGCGGCCACGCCATGTCCGAGCACATCGTCGACCGCACGACCGGCCCGCGCACGCAGCTGCACTGCCCGAAGGCGCCGGCCGCCTGAGGGCGGTCTCCATCCCGGGTGGCAGGACGTCATCCTCCAGGTGCATGCGGGCTTCCGCCACGCCTGCTGAACTGGTGATATGCCTCAGGTCAACATTTCTTCCACGCCGCCGGTCCCGTCCACCGGCGACGCCACCTCGCGTCGCTGGCACCTCATCGACGCCCTCCGCGGGTTCGCACTCGTCGGCATCGTCTTCGTCAACGTCCCCGACATCACCCGGCTCGGTAGCGACATCCCGTTCGACCAGCGACAGTCCACGCTCATGGACACCGTGCTCGAGTTCGCGGTGCAGACGCGGTTCGTCCCCATCTTCGCCTTCCTCTTCGGGCTGAGCTCGATGCTCGTGATCCAGGGCGCCCGCCGTCGCGGCACCGGCGCGCTCGTCCCGATGCTGCTGCGTCTCGGAGCGTTGCTCCTGATCGGTGTCGCGCACGGGTTCCTCTACCCGGGCGAGATCCTCCGCGAGTATGCGATCTGCGGGATCCTCATGCTCCCCCTCATGCTGTGGTTGCCGCGCTGGGCGCTGCTCGGGTCCGGCGTCGTGCTCACGATCGCCGCCTACGCGCTCACGGGCGGTGGGCTCGCGACCCTGCCCGGACTGTTCCTCGCCGGCGCGGGGGCGGCGGCGTACGGCTTGCCGAAGGTGCTCGACGCCGGCGGGCGGCCCGTGTGGACCACCTTCCTCGTGGCGACGGTCCTCGCCGTCCCGGCCATCGTCTGGCAGACCACCGAGCCAGGCGACCCGCGGTTCACGAACGCCGGTGGGATCGCGGGCGGGATCCTCGCCGTCGTGTACGTCACCGGATTCGCGCTGCTCTGGCAGACGCCGGTGCGTCGGGTGCTCGCGGCCGTCTTCGAACCTCTCGGTCGCATGGCCCTCACCAACTACCTCGCCGCGAGCGCCGTGTTCGCGGTCGTCGGGCTGGTCGTCCCCTTCCGGGAGATCGACGACCTGGCCGCGGTGAGCGTCGGGGCGCTCGCGCTCATCGCGGTGCAGTCGGTGCTCAGCCGCCTCTGGCTGCGACACTTCCGCTACGGGCCGGTCGAGTGGGTGTGGCGGATGGCCACCTGGCGTCGCGCCGTCCCGCTGCGGGGCGCTGCGCTGCCGGCCGCCTGAGCACTGAGTCGCCCGGAACTGCACGGTTTCGGCTCGGATTCGTGCAGATCCGGGCGACTCAGCGGGGCGGGAGTGAGGCGGTGGCGGCAGCGATCGCGACCGTGTCCGCTGGTTCGCGTCCGAGCAGAGTTCGGAGGTCGTCACCCCTGCCGTCGAGGAATCCGTGCCGGACGCTGCTGAAGATCGACATGAGCATGGCGGGCTGGAATGGCTTGAGCGCGGCCTCAGCCAGCGTCGACCGCTGCTCGGCGAGGGAGACGCTGCGAAGCGGGACGGCCAAGCGATCGGCCACCTGCGCGGCCGTGATCGGTTCGCCCACGAGGTCGTAACTGCGACCGACGTGGTCCGACGGTGACATCGCGACGACGGCCGCGGCCTCGGCGAGGTCGGCTCTTGCGACGGCGGCGAGCGCGCCGTCGCCGAACGCCGAACCGAGCGAGCCGCCCGACCACGCCAGGAGCGACCCGAACAGCTCGGCGTACAGGCCGTTCCGCAGGATCGTCCAGGCCAGGCTGCTGTGCTGCAGCCGACGCTCGGTCCACCGGTGCGCGAGCGCGAACGCGAGGTGGTCTCCGGCCGAGGTGAGGCTCGTGTACACGACGTGCTGAACCCCGTCCCGCTCGGCCGCGGTGATCGCCGTCTCGTGTCGGGCGATCACGACGTCGTCCTCGGCTTCACCCGCCGATACGAGGACGAGCGTGTCGAGCCCGACGAAGGAGACGGTGTCGGGGTCGTCGAAGTCGATCCGTCGCGTGCCGTCCTGTCCGCTGCGGTTGCTCGCGAGCGGTGCAGCCCCACGGGTGGTGAGCGCATCGAGGATCGCGCTGCCGAGTTGGCCGGTGGTTCCGGTGACGAGGATCATTTCAGGGCCTTTCGGTGTTCGGACTGATGACTCGGACGAGTCTGCGTCCCCTGTTCCGGCCCCACAAGAAGGCACTTCCATGTCACTCACGCACACCGCGGTAACCGCCGACCTCGAACCCTGCGGCAAGGAGGACCACCCGGACTGCGGCATCCGGGATGTCCTCGACCGCATCGGCGACACCTGGTCGGTCCTCGTCGTCGTCGAGCTCGCGTCGGGCGACCGCCGGTTCCGCGAGCTCCAGCGGGCGATCGACGGGATCTCCCAACGCATGCTGACGCTGACCCTCCGCCGCCTCGAACGCGACGGCCTCGTCGACCGGACCGTGTACCCGACGGTTCCCGCGCAGGTGTCCTACGCGCTCACCTCGTCCGGTGCTGGGCTCTCCCACCTGATCAAGACGCTCGCCGACTGGTCGCTCGAGCAGCGGCCGGTGATCGCGGCGTCGCGTTCGGCGTACGACGCCGCCCACCCGGGGCATGCCATCCGGTGAGCACTGTCGCGTGACGCCCGCGCGGAGTAGCGTCGGCGCATGGAGCATCCGATCGTGCATGATCCCGACGATCCGTTCGTCGAACGCGTCAGGCGGTTGTGCCTCGCCTACCCGGAGGCCGTCGAGACGTTCGGGCACGGACGCCCGCGGTTCAAGGCGGGCAAGCGCGTGTTCGTGACCGTCGGGTCGGAGATGCGCATCCCGCACAGCGTCACGTTCACGCCGGCCGAGGAGGAGCGCGGCGCCTGGCTCGAGGACGACCGGTTCTGGTCGCCGAAGTACGACGGCCCGTCGGGCAAGCTCGCGTTCGACGCCGGTCTCGACGGCGACGACGGCCGCACGCTCGACGACGTCGACTGGGCACTCATCGCTGAGTTGATCGACACCTCGTACCGGCAGGTCGCCCTCCAGCGGCAGCTCCGGGCGCTCGACGCCCGCTGACGACCACGACGATCTCGCCCTGGCGAGTGGCGCCGTGCCAGACTGACCAGCGGGGGAGCCGTGCGCTGCGGTTCGAGGACGGGGAACGGTGAGCGACGACGGATCCGGGATGCGCATTGCCGATCCCGAGCCCGACGCGGCGTCGTCCGGGAGTCCGACGCCGGCCGGTCGAGCCGGAGTCGGAAGCCTCGCCGTGTGGCTCCCGCGCATGAGCGCTTACCTGCGACGCAGCGCCGTGCTCGCCGCATCGACGACCGTCGTGGTCTCCGTCGTCGTCGGTGCCATCGCCGCGTGGGGGATCCTCGGCCGACAGGTCGAGTACCGCGACGGTGACGGATACCGGATCACGGGAGGCGCCAACCCGGCGGCCTGGTCCGACGCCGTCTCCTTCTCGCCGGTAGGGGAGTGGTACAGCGTCCTCGGCACCATCGGAACGTACCTCTGGTTCGCCCTCGCGGTCGTGCTCCTGCTCGTGCAACCGGCGACCGAGCTCGGCGGACGATGGACCAGGTCCCGGGGATTCGGCGCGTTCTTCGGACTCGTCCCGGTGGCCGTCGTCGGCCTTGTGTTCTGCGTCATCGCGTCGGTCAGGATCACCGGTGGCAACTCGCCAGCCTGGCTCGTGGGCTGGACCTCGTTCGGGACCGTCGTCTGGTTGGCGGTGGTCTACGGGCTGCCGATCCTGCTCGTCGTCGCGGCGATCGTCGGCCTCGCGAAGCTCGCCGACCGCGGGAGGCGGCGTCGGTTCCTGCTCGTCCTCGGAGCCGTCCTCGCGGTCGCGGTCGTCGCCGGATCGCTCGGACTCTTCCGTCCGCCCGCGGTCGAGCCGGTGGCCGGGCCACCCGTCGGTGGGGAGGCCGCGGCGTTCACGCAGGCCCTGGAACCACTCGACGGCGTGGCGTCCGTCGAGGTCGTCGGTGCGGGGGCGACGGTCCTCATGGCTGCCGGTGCCGGAACCGACCAGGTGCTCGCAGCCGCCCTCGCTGCGCGGCAGGTCTCGGAGGAGCAAGCCGCCGCAGCTCAGGCTGCCGAGGTCCAGCCCGCCATCGTCATGGTCGTCCTGGCCCGCGAGTCGAGCACCACCGATCAGGCCGCCGACGACCCGCAATCAGCGCCCTGGCGGTTGCAGCTCGTCCCCTCCGAGTTCCCGGCGGACACCCTGCCCGCCCAGGTGGATCGGCTGCTGCGGGCGGAGGCCCTCGGCATCCAGATGGTCATCACGGGCGATCGGCCGGCGATCACCGTCCCCTCGATCGCCGCGTTGCCGGGCGTGGTCGCCGTCTTGGCCGAGATCGCCCCTGACGGAGCCTACGTCTCGGTCCCGGAGCGGTTCTCGATGGTCTTCGACCCCCTCGACCTGAGCCCGGCGATGGTCGACGCGATCGTCGGGGTCGTCGTCGCGAACCCGAACGCGGAGTTCGAACTCACCGCACAGCCGAAGCTCTACGTGAACCACGTGACCCCTGAGGCCGCAGCCGCGATCGACGCGATCCTCCGCGACCCGGCGCTCGCGGGGACGAGCCCCTCCGGGTACCCCGCCGAGTACCAGATCCACACGATCGGCCCCGACGGCGACGTCTACCTGGAGGGCACCTTCGGTTGAGCCCCTGCCGGTAGCGTGAGGGGATGACCGCCGCTCAGCCCTCCCGCCTCCAGTTCGGTGCCTTCGTGATGAACACCGGCTCCCACATGCAGCACGGCCTCTGGCGCCACCCGGATGCGAAGCAGCACACCTTCGACGACGTGAACCTGTGGGTCGACCTCGCGAAGACGCTCGAGCGCGGACGCTTCGACACGATCTTCTTCGCCGACGTCGTCGGGGTCTACGGCGGTGCCGGAGCGTCCTTCGACGTGAACGCCCGCGAGGGCATGCAGTTGCCGAGCAACGACCCGTCGATGCTGCTGTCGGCGTTGGCGATCAGCACCGAGCACCTCGGCCTCGCGTTCACCTCGTCGATCCTGCAGGAGCACCCGTTCACCTTCGCCCGGAAGATCTCGACGATCGACCATGCGTCCGGTGGGCGGGTCGGCTGGAACATCGTCACGAGCTTCCTCGAGAACGCGGCGCGCAACTACGGGCTCGACCGCCTCGTCGAGCACGACGAGCGGTACGCGTGGGCCGAGGAGTACGTGGCGGTCGTCGGCAAGCTCTGGGAGGGGTCGTGGGACGACGGCGCGCTCCGCGCCGACAAGGCCAGCGGCGTCTTCGCCGACCCGACCAAGGTGCACCGCATCGACCACGTCGGCGAACGGTACCGCGTGGAGGGCCCGCACCTGTCGTCGCCGTCGCCGCAGCGCTCACCGCTCCTGTTCCAGGCCGGGTCGTCCGGCGCGGGGAAGGCGTTCGCCGCGAACTACGCCGAGGTGCAGTTCATGATGGCGCCCAGCATCGAGGCCGCGCGGGCGTCCGCGGAGTCCACTCGGGCGCTCGTCGCCGAGACCGGCCGCGACCCGCGCGACGTCAAGTTCTGGCAGGCGATGTCGTTCATCGTCGGCAGCACCGAGGAGGAGGCGAAGCGCATCGAGGCCGAGTACGACGACCTCCTGTCGGCCGACGCGTTCCTCGCTCACTCGAACCTCGGCACCGACCAGGCGACCGGCAAGCCGATCGACCCGGACACCCCGCTGAAGGACGTCGAGACCCAGGGCGGGCACAGCATGCTCGAGGCGCTGAAGGCCCTGTCGCCGGACCGGGAGCCGACCGTGCGCGACCTCGCCAAGCTCACCGCGAAGCTGCGGGGTCGCGTCGTCGGCACGCCGGAGCAGATCGCCGACCACCTGGCCGAGTGGCGCGCGGCCGGGATCGACGGGATCAACGTCGCCAACTGGATGATCCCGCACTCCTACGAGGTCTTCGTCGACGAGGTCGTGCCGGTGCTGCAGGAGCGTGGGCTCGCCCAGCGCGAGTACGCGCCGGGCACGCTCCGCGAGAAGCTCTTCGGTGCGGAACCCACCCTGCCGGAGACGCACCCGCTGCGTGCCTACCGCGGCGCCTTCGCCGGCCGCTGACCCGCACCCGCTCGGCAGCAGGACATCCGCCCGAGAACCGGACGTTTCGACGTGGAATGTCCTGCTCTCGGGCGGATGTCCTGTTCTCGTGCCGCGGCGGGCTACTCCGGCTTGGCCGTACCGACGGCCCAGACGAAGGGCGGCGGCGTTCCGTTGATGGACCAGTCGCCGACGATGCGCGTCTTGTAGATGACGGGGTTGTGCGACGCGACCGTGCGGGCGTTGCGCCAGTGGCGGTCGAGGGCGCTCGTGCGGCTGACGGCTGAGGCGCCGAGCGTGTTGAACAGCAGCGTCGCGGACCGTGGGACGAGCTCCGAGAGCACCACCTGCGCCTGGGCGGAACGGATCTCGGCCTCGATGTTCGCCTGCACGTCGTCCGCGGAATCGCGGTCGGCGGCGGTCTCCGACGCCCGCTCGATCGCAGCGGCGACCCCGAGCACGGTCTGCTTCGCGACGAACGCGATCGACGAGATCTCGCCGACCACCGCCTGGATCTGCCCGTCGTCCTTCACGAGTGGCGCGAGACCGTGCGTGTAGACGCGGGTGCGGGCGCGGATCTGCTCCCCGGCGTCGCGCTCGACCGCCGCAGCGATCCCCGCGTGCACGGCGATGAGCACGTGCTGGTAGAGCGCGGTCTGGTAGCGGAACCGATCGGTGAAGGGGTGCAGCTGGTCGGCGTCGACGACGGCGTCCTCGAAGACGATCGTCCCCGTGCCGGTGAGCTGCTGCCCGAAGCCGTCCCAGTCGTCGGCGATCGTCACGCCCAGCTGGTTCGTGCGGACGAGCACGGTGACCTCGGCGTCGGGCTGGCCCTCGACGACGAGTCGCGCGGTGGCGTCCGTCCAGTCGGCGTAGATGCTGCCCGTCGTGTAGAACTTGCGGCCGTTCACGACGTAGCGGCCGTCGCGCTCGGTGACGACCGTTCCGGAGACGCCGAGCGCGCCCGAGCCGACCTCGCTCCAGGCGTTGCCGACGATCTCACCGGCGACGAACCGCTCGAGCCAGGCGGTGCGTCGATCGCTGGGGGCCGCGACCAGCTGGTCCTCGACGAGGGCGATGTGGCCGCGGAAGATCTGCGGGAGGTTCGAGTCCGCCGCCGCGAGCTCGAGCAGGAGCTCGGTGAACTCCGGGAAGGTGAGTCCCGAACCGCCGAACTCGGCGGGGACCCTGAGTGCGCCGAAGCCTGCGGCAGCGAGCTTCCGCACCTCCTCCCGCGGGAGCCGGTGCTCGAGTTCGCGCTCCACGGCGCCGGCCTGGATCTCGGCGAACAGCGGCAGGAGCAGCTCGCGGGCGGCCGCGAAGCCGACCGGGCGGGCGGTGGTGGAGGGTGCGGAGGTCATCTGGTTCCGTTCCGGAGGCGGCGGTGGGCCGGTCTTGTGGTTGGCCCTTCGACAGGCTCAGGGACCGGTGGAGGTGCTCAGGGACCGGTGGAGGTGCTCGGCGACCGGGTTGGGCAGTCTGGGTTCGGTCCCTGAGCCTGTCGAAGGGGGGAGTGGCGTGAAGGCCTAGGTGTAGAGCGAGATCGGCTGCAGCTCGCCGTTCAGGTGGTTCGCGCCGACTTCGAGCTTCTTGTAGTCGACCGGGTCGTGGAGGGAGTGCGTGCGCACGTTCCGCCAGAACAGGTCGAGCCCCACGGAGGCCTTCGCCGAGCTGGAGCCGGTGACCTCGAAGATGCGGTTCGCGACCTCGATGCCGAGCTCCGTGGAGACGACCTTGAGCTTGGCGATCTCGATGGCGATGGCGCCGCGGTCCTCCGCGGTCACCGCCGCTCCCCGCTCGATGATGCGGTCGAAGCTGGCGTTCGTGCGGTCGGCGAGCGCCTCGACGGCGGCGATCGACGACACGAACTCGCCGACGACGCGCTGGACGAACGGGTCGTCGCGGTAGGTCTCGGCGTGGCTGAGGAACCAGGCGTTCTTCCGCGCCCGGACGAGCTCGGTGCCCTGCGCGAGCGCGCCCTCCGCGATGCCGAGGTAGAGGTTGCCGAAGGCGAGCTGGATGCCGGGCGTCACGAGTGAGGAGAACGGTTCGTCGCCGACGGTGCCGAGGATGTCCGTCTGCTCGACGAGCACGTCGTCGAACCGCACGGAACCCGACGCGGAGAGCCGCTGGCCGAGCGCGTCCCAGTCGCCGAGGTAGGTGATGCCCGCGCGGTCGTGGTCGAGGACGAACTGGAAGATCGTGCCGTCGTGGTCGCCACCGCGGACGACCGCGTTGACGAGGATGACGTCGCCGGCCGAGGCGCCCGTCGAGAACCGCTTGAGTCCGTTGAGGCGGAACGCGTCGCCGTCCTGGGTGAGCGAGAGGTCGGGGTCCGTCGGGTTGACGGAGTCGCCCCAGATCCAGCGGCCCTCCACGGTTTTGCGGTGCCACTCGGCCTGCGTGGCCGGGTCGGCGGTGAAGCCGATGTTGCCGGCGTTGATGTAGTGGTAGGCGAGCAGCTGGCCGATGGAGGCGTCGACGCGCGACAGGATGCGGACGACCCGGAAGGCGCTCTCCCAGTGTCCGCCACCCCCGCCGAACTCGGCGGGGTCGAGCAGGTTGACGAGGCCCGATTCGCGGAGGAGGTCGAGCTCGGTGGTGGGGTCGAGGTTCGCGCGGTCGCGTTCGAGGACGTCGACCGCGAGCTTGGCGGCGACCTCGGTGGCGACGGCGTCCCAGTGCGCGAGCTCGGCGTCGTCGGCGGTGCCGGACCAGTACGTACGCTTTTCGGGGACCGGCTGCCCGGTCACTGGGCCTGTCGAAGTGCTGATCGTGTCGATGCTCATGCTGAGGCTCCTTCTGGGGCGTAGGCGTTGGTCTCGTCGGCGTTGTCGGTGTCGAAGAGGGACGGTGCGGTGTCGTCGGCGGCGGACGGCTGCCCGACGTACGCACCGCGGTACCGGTGGGCCGGGTGCCACTCGGGCACAACGGGGGAGCCGGTGCCGTTCAGGCGGCCGCGCAGCGTCCCCTCCGGGTACTCGTCCCAGACCCGGCCACGGCGACGCAGCTCGGGCACGAGCAGGTCGACGACGGCCTCGAAGGTGCCGGGCGTGATGACGTAGGCGAGGTTGAAGCCGTCGGTCCCGGCGACGTCGATCCAGCGCTCGATCTCGTCGGCGACCGTCGCGGCGCTACCGACGAACACCGGTCCGATACCGCCGATGCCGATGTAGTGGGCGATGTCGCGCGGCGTCCACTCGCGCTCCGGATCGGCGAGCGTGAAGATCGCGAGCGCCGAGCGGGCCGCGTCGGTGTCGACGTACTTGAGCGGCTTGTCGGGGTCGAAGGAGGAGAGGTCGAGGCCGGACCAGCCGCCGTAGAGGGTGAGGGCGCCGTCGAGCGAGATGTACTGCTGGTACTCCTCGTACTTCGCCTGCGCCTCCTCGTCGCTCTCGGCGACGATCGCGGTGGCGAGGGTGAGGATCTTCACGCTGTCGCGCGGGCGTCCGAGGGCCTCGGCGCGGTCGCGGATGTCGTCGGTCGTCTTGCGCGTCAGCTCCGGGACGAGCCCGTTGATGAACACCGCCTCGCCGTGGGTGGCAGCGAACTGGCGACCGCGGGCCGAGGCGCCGGCCTGGAAGATGACGGGGGTGCGCTGCGGCGACGGTTCCGAGAGGTGGATGCCGGGCACCTGGAAGTGCTCGCCCCGGTGGTTGATCGGGTGCACCTTCGTGGGGTCGGTGTAGACGCCGTTCTCCCGGTCGATGACGACCGCGTCGTCCTCCCAGGAGCCCTCCCACAGTTTGTAGGTGACGTCGAGGAACTCCTCGCCGATGCCGTACCGGTCGTCGTGCTTGATCTGGGTGGTGAGCCCGAGGTTGCGGGCGGCGGAGTCGAGGTAGGAGGTGACGACGTTCCAGCCGACCCGACCCTTCGTGAAGTGGTCGAGCGTCGAGAAGCGGCGGGCGAGGGCGTACGGCAGCTCGTAGGTGGACGCGACGGTGACGCCGAAGCCGAGGTGCTCGGTCGCCTTCGCCATGGCCGACACCTGGATGATCGGGTCACCGACGGGCAGCTGCGCGGAGTCGATGAGCGCGGGCGCGGAGGAGTGACGGTAGACGTCGTAGATGCCGACGACGTCCGCGATGAACAGGGCGTCGAAGGTGCCGCGCTCGAGGAGTCTGGCGAGGTCGATCCAGTAGTCGATGTCGTTGTAGCGGTGCGCCTGGTTCTCGGGGTGCTTCCACAGGCCGGGCGCCTGATGGGTCACGCAGCTCATGTCGAACGCGTTGAGGATGATGCGCTTGCTCACAGGGATACCACCGGGTCGTCTCGTCGAGGCTGGGTCCGACGGCGATCACGGCGCCGTCCAGCACGACGGTACTCGGGGGCTCGGGTGCTCGCGAGGGGCCCGAAACAGAGCGTCACATGGGCCGCTGGGCGTCCGTTCCTCACGGTTCCTTCCCAGAGTTACTTCACCTTACGTAAGGTAAAGTAACTTCCATGAGACCCAGTGCGCGGAACGAGATCCTCGATGCGGCCGTCCGTGTCGTCGACGCCTCCGGAGAGGCCGACATCACCTACGAGGCGGTGGCGCAGGAGGTCGGTCTGACGAAGGCCGGACTGCGCTACCACTTCCCCTCACGGGACGCGATGATGATCGCGGTGATCGAGCACGTGGTCGCCCGCTGGCAGCGCGAGCTCGAGGAGGAGTTGGGGGCGCCGCTCGAGACGTCGACACTCGAGGAGCGTGTGCGGGCCTTCGTCGCCTTCGCCGGGGAGGGCGGGGCGAGCCAGGGCGAGTTCGTCGTCTTCGCCGAGGCGGTCAGGCGTCCCGAACTCGCCGCTCCCTGGCTCGAGTACCTCCGCACCTGGTTCGGGTTCGGTGAGGACACCGATTCGACCTCCCTCCTGCTCGTCTGGTTGGCGGCTAACGGCCTCTGGATCGCCGAGGCGACCGGCATCCTCGACGTCGGCCGCGACCAGCGCGCCGACCTCGTCTCGCGACTCCTGGCCCTCGCTGGAGGTGAAGCCCGATGAAGAAGTGGCTGATCCTCTCCGCCGCCATCCTGTTGGAGGTCACGGCGACCCTCTCGCTCCGCGGCGCCATCGAGAACCCCTGGTGGTCGATCCTCGCCGTGGTCGGATACGCGGGTGCGTTCATCGCGCTGTCCCTGCTGCTCCGCATGGGGGTGCCGATCGGGGTGGTCTACGGCATCTGGGCCGCTGCGGGCGTCGCGCTCACCGCGGTGCTCGCGTCGCTCGTGTTCGGCGAGCAGTTCACCTTCACGATCGGGCTCGGCATCGCGATCGTGATCGCCGGCGTCGTGCTCGTGGAGACGGGCCACGCGCCGGAGTCGCCGACGCCCGCCGCGACCAACGAGGAGGTCGGCGCATGACCTGGTTGCTCCTGGCCGGCGCCATCGTCACCGAGGTCGCCGCGACGCTCTCCCTGCGCGCCTCGGAAGGCCTGCGGAAGAAGCGGTGGATCGCTCCCGTCGCCGTGTTCTACGTGACCGCCTTCGGACTGCTGACCATCGCACTCGCAAACGGGATGCCCGTCGGGATCGCCTACGGGATCTGGGCCGCCTGCGGGGTCGCCCTCACGGCCATCGGTGCGCGCGTGCTCTTCAAGGAGAAGCTGACGCCGAAGATGATCGTCGGCATCGGCCTGATCGCGGTCGGTGTCCTCGTCATCGAGCTCGGTTCCCAGGCGCACTGACCCGCGCAGGTCGTCGCCCCACACCCACTCTCCGCCCGAAAGGAAACGCGTGTTCACCATCGCTCCCGCCTCGCCCGCCGACCTCGAGGAGGCCGCGGCCGTGCTCGCGACCGCCTTCCGACTGGACACGGTCACCTCGACGCTCGTCTCCGGTTCCGATCGTGAGCGCCGGCTCGCCCTCCTCTTCGAGGCGATGCTGTGCTCGGGTGCGGCATCGAGTGGCCGCGTCGACCTCGCTCGCCGGGACGCCGACGGCGTCCTCCTCGGTGTCGCCGTCTGGGAGACGCCGGACGCCCGCCACTCCGTGCTCGACCAGGTGCGGCAGCTGCCGAGGTTCGCCCGTGCGCTGGGGCTGCGCGGCCTTCCGCGAGCCATGCGCCTGCAGCGGACTCTCGCGCTGCACCGTCCGGCCGAACCGCACTGGTACCTCGCACAGATCGGCGTCGGCGACGGCGCTCGCGGGGCCGGTGTCGGGGGTGCGCTCCTCGAGTCACGCCTGCGCACCATCGACGCCGACGGCCTCCCCGTGTACCTGGAGTCGTCAAACGAGCGCAATCGCGCGCTGTATCGGCGAAGCGGATTCCGGAGTATCGCCTCCATCACGGGCATCCCGGGCGTGACGCCGGCTGCGATGTGGCGGGACGCCGCGCGGTCCGCTCCTGCGTCGACCGTCTCGGCGTCGACGCAGGCGTGGATCGGTGGCCGTTGACGCTGGACTCCCGTCGCCGGCCTGACCGTGGCCTGACGGGGTGGGGAGCTGTACCCATTGAACGGCTGTCGGGTCTGCGGCATCCTCGTCGAGAGCGATACCGCTCGTGACCGACCGCCTTGGGGGGCTCCTGTGGACAGCAACGTGCTCGCGATCATCGCCATTCTCATCCTGCTCGCCATCGTCGGGCTGGGGGTGTTGAAGGGACTCGGGCGCCGGAAGATCCGGGAGGCCGGCGAGAGCAAGCAGGCCAGGATCCCCGCGACCCTGCAGGAGTTCGGTCGCTCCGTCATCCTCGGGACCGACACCGCCGGTGCGGTCGCGCTCATCGAGGCCCTGCCGAAGAGCCGGTTGAAGTCCCTGCGTCCGGGCGTCTGGGGCCTCAACCAGATCTCCAAGGAGGACGCGGTGATCGAGGTGTGGCCCGCGGGATCCGGCGCTGAGGTGCTGGTCACCTCGCTGGAGGAGAACTTCGGGTTCCCGCAGGGGCTCGACGGCTGGCAGCGCTTCACCGGTCAATTGGAGGCCGCTGCGACGGCGCAGGGTGTCTCCGTCCAGCGTGGCGCGCGGGCCTTCCAGTACCAGCCGGCACCCGCGAACTCCCTCGACCGCGCGCACTGGGTGCTCGCGAAGGTCGTCGCGCAGTAGCGCTGCCGGTCGCTCGACGAGTCCGCTGAGGCGGTCGCCGACTCGCCGCCGCGGTCACGCCAGGCGTCGCCGGTAGACGAGCATCGCGAACCCGTACGCGACCACGAGCAGCCCGACGCACCACGCGAGTGCGATCCAGATCTCGCCGCCGACGGCCTCGGCCGCCAACAGTCGTCGGATGGTGTCGACGATCGAGGTGACGGGCTGGTGCTCGGCGAACCAGCGCACCGGGCCCGGCATCGTGTCGGTCGGGACGAACGCCGAGCTGATGAACGGCAGGAAGATCAACGGGTAGGCGAACGCGCCCGCACCATCGGGACTCTTCGCGGCGAGCCCGGCGATCACCGCGACCCAGGTCAGCGCGAGGGTGAACAGCGCCAGGATGCCGACGACGCCGAGCCAGGCGAGCGGACCGGCCGGGGATCGGAACCCCATCACCAGGGCGACCGCCACGACGATGACGAGTGACAGGCCATTGGAGACCAGTGACGTGAGCACGTGCGCCCAGAGGATCGCCGACCGTGAGATCGGCATGGAGTGGAACCGCTGGAAGACACCGCTCTGCAGATCGGTGTACAAGCGGAGCGCCGTGTACGCGATGCCGGAGGCGATCGTGATGAGCAGGATGCCCGGGAGCAGGTAGGTGACGTAGGTGTCGGTGCCCGTCGCCAGGGCTCCGCCGAAGACGTAGGTGAACAGGAGCATCAGGGCGATCGGGGTGATCGTGACCGTGATGATCGTGTCGAGACTGCGCGTGATGTGCCGCATGGATCGACCCGTCAGGACACTCGTGTCGCTGAGGAGGTGCGAGCGTCGTCGGGCGACGGCGGGACGGGCTGTGGGTGCTGTGAACGTGGTCATGATTGCTCCCTGTCGGTGTCGGAGTGCGTCGTGGAGATGTCGTTCCGGGCGTCGCGACGGCCGATGATGGCGAGGAACACGTCCTCGAGGCTGGGCTGCTTCTCGACGTACTCGACCGCGGCCGGCGGCAGGAGTCGCTTGAGTTCGGACAGGGTCCCGTTCGCGATGATGCGGCCCTCATGGAGGATGGCGATGCGGTCGGCGAGGTGCTCTGCCTCGTCGAGGTACTGGGTGGTCAGGAGGACGGTGGTGCCGTGTCCGGCCAGCTCCGTGATGACGTCCCAGACCTCGAGTCGTGCTTCCGGGTCGAGCCCCGTGGTGGGCTCGTCGAGGAAGACGACCGAGGGGTCTCCCACGAGGCTCATGGCGATGTCGAGGCGGCGCCGCATCCCTCCCGAGTAGGTGCCCGCTCGTCTGGTGCCGGCATCGGTGAGAGAGAACCGCGCGAGGAGTTCGTCGGCGATCCGTTTCGGCTGCGGGAGGTGACGGAGTCGGGCGACAAGGACGAGGTTCTCGCGCCCGGAGAGGGTGTCGTCGACGGCGGCGAACTGGCCGGTCAAGCTGATGGTCTCCCGCACCCGGGCGGCTTGCGAGACGACGTCGAACCCACTGACCTGTGCGGTGCCGCCGTCTCCGCGGAGCAGTGTCGAGAGGATGTTGACGACGGTGGTCTTGCCCGCGCCGTTGGAGCCGAGCAGGGCGAAGATGCTGCCGCGTTCGACGTCGAGGTCGACGCCGCGCAGGACGTCGAGTGTGCCGAAGGACTTGGTGAGTCCGCGGAGGTGGATCGCGGATGTCGGCGCAGTAGCGGGTGGTGCGGTGGTCGTGGGCATGGTGTCCGGCCTTTCGGGGTCGCTGATGGACGCGCTCTGAGGGGCGCGAGGTGCGTGTGGAGGAGCTGCCGAAGCGGTCGCGGATGGGCGCGACGAACAGCGCTACCCAGGCGCTGCGTCGATGGCCGAGGGTTGCGGCGTCGACCTGGTGCCTGTGGTGCGATCTGCAGCGGGTGGTGCGGTGTGCCTGGCTCCGCGGGGGTCAGTGCGGTGGCGTCGGGGAGGTCAGCGAGGGTCGCTGCCGGGACCGGTGCCGTGCGCCGCGGAGTCGATCGCGCTCGTGAGGCGTGCGCGTTCCTTGAGGATCCACTCGCCGGGTGCGTAGTTGCGGATGAGTTCCTCGATGAACTCGATCGGGTCCTCGCCGACGATGCTGCGGACCGGCATGTCGTTGGCTGCGGCCTCTTCGAAGAGCTCGGTGAGGTTGTCGAGGAGTGGGAGCAGGTTCGTGCTGCGCGCGGAGGCGAAGTAGTACACGTAGTGCTCGAGCGCCTCGACGGTCGTCCGGTAGTTGGGCGGAAGCGCCCGGGTGCGTGCGCGGAACCGCTTGTATTGGCGTTTCTCCTCGATCATGCGGCTGAGGAACATGGTCAGGACCTTTCGTCTCGGAGCTGTTCGAGTCGCTCGGACAGGAAGCTCCAGGTGTTCCAGAACTCGGCGAGATAGCGCTCGCCGTCGGGGTTGAGGGCGTACACCTTGCGGGGTGGGCCCTTCTCGGAGGGGCGCTTCTCGATGCTGACGAGCCCCTTCTGCTCGATCCGGACGAGGATCGCGTAGATGGTGCCTTCGGCGATGTCGGTGAAGCCCTTGTCGCGCAGGCGGGCGGTGATCTCGTAGCCGTAGGCGGGGGAGCCGGCGAGCAGCGCCAGGACGATGCCTTCGAGCGTCCCCTTGAGCATCTCGGTCATCTGCTTCGCCATGGCACTCCTTGCCGACTACTGAGTGATACTAGGTACTGGTAGATAGTAACACTGAGTACCGATTGCGCAAGGGGTGTTTTCGACCCAGGTTTGCGGGATCTCGTCCGGCCCCTGAGCTCGTCGAAATGGGTGGATCCCCTTTCTGGTCCCTGAGCCTGTCGAACGGACTGCCGGCCGCCCGCTCGCCTACAGGTTCCCGAGGTACGCCAGGCGCTCGCCGCCGAGCTCGATCGCCAGCGCCCGCTGCCGCTTGACCCGCCGCCAGCGCACGATGAACAGCACCGTCCCGACAGCCGTGAGCACGAGGCTGACGCCGAGCATGATCGGCCCGGTCGCGCCGAGCTCCTCCGGGTCGACGGAGAGGAGGGCGCCCGCGAGGACACCGACGCCGCCGAGGCAGGTGCCGGCGTAGGCTCCGACTGCGAACAGGCGCGACGCTGGGATCGGGCCGAGGAAGTGCTGCAGGAGCACCGGCGGAAGTCCGCGGCGGCGTTGTTCCGGGCCGCGCCGGTCGAGCCAGTCGAGGGAGAAGCGCTGAGCGATGTGGATCTCGCGTGCCCGCGCGATGCCGCCGACGATCCACGCGACGAACGCGAGCAGTGCCGAGCCGACCACGGCGACGGCGACGAGCGCGTTCGCGTCGGACGGCAGGAGGCGGTCGATCACCCCTTCCGCGATGGCCGCGCCGAAGATCGCGAGCAGGCCGATGCCGGCGAGCGCGATGAGGATTCGGTCGCAGACCTTCCGGAGGGTGCGTGCGCCGACCGTCTCCGGAATCGGTTGCAGGTGGACGACCGCGTCGTCGTCCGCGAGCCAGGACCGCACCCGAGCCTGGTCCTGTGGCGGAATCCACGACGGCAACTCGCGTCCGTCGTCCGGGTCGCCGCGCTCCGCGTCCCGATCGCCGCGCTCCGCGTCCCGCTTGACGCGCTCCGCATCCCGATCGCCGCGCTCCGCGTCCCGATCGACGCGCTCCGCATCCCGATTGCCGAGCGCCCCATTCCGGTCACCGAGCTTGTCGAGGTGCACTCGGCCGACGATCTGCTCCGCGGCCAGCCGGGCCGGGTCGTCCGGTCGACGGAACCGGTCGTCGTCCGTGTCGTTGTCGTCGACCGCCGTCACCTCGTCCTCGTCCGCGATGACCGACCCGTACTGCGGCGCAGGCGGCACGAGGGGAGTCGGGTTCGGGGCGTCAGGCGCCGCTGGAGCCACGTCCTGATGCGCGCGCTCGACCTCCTCCACTGCGCCCTGTGCGGCCCGCATCGCTTCGTCCCGGATGCTCCGGCCGAGCGGCCCCGCGGCCTGGACCACCGCGTCGAGCAGCTTCACGTCGCCGGTGGACTCCGCCACGGCGATGCAGTCGCCGATGAACCCGCGTCGACCGATCGCGACGTCCGAGCCCTTCCCGGCGAGGGATCGCGAGATGCGTTCCCGGCCGACGTCGAGCGGATCCTGACCGGTGTCATCGGGGATGCCGCTGCCGGCGATGAGCGCGACGAGTGGCACGAGGTCCGACGTGGGGAGGCTGCGAAGCCAGCCGCCGTTCATGATGATGCGGGCGCGTGCGCCGGTGTCGGTCGTGAGTCGCAGGCTGAGGGCCGGCGTGGTCGCGGCGGGATTGCGGGTGAGGAGCTCGCCGCTCACGATCGAGCGGAGCGGGACCGTCTGGCCGCCGAGGAGGGCTGTGCCGCGGACGGTGTCGACACCGACCGGGCGGAAGGCGGTCCGGAGGTAGGACAGGCAGATGCCGGCGGTGAGGATGAAGATGACCGGAATGACGATGAGCGCCGTGGGTGCGATGTCGAAGATGCCGTCGATGACGCTTCCGGTGATCCAGCCGAGGACGGTGGCGAGGATGCCCGACAGAATCAGGATGAGGACGAGGTTCGCCCTGACGGGAGGGCGGCCGATCATCGTGAAGCCGTCGTTCGTCGGTCCTGGTGCTGCGCTCACGTCGTCCTCTCGGCAGGTGGTCGCATCGACTGTTCCATGTCGGCGCCCGTCGTGTCGATGGGGAGCCCTGCCGCGGTCCCCGGGCCGCACCCGTTCTCTGATCCACCTCCTCCGCTCCCTGAGCCGCCTTCCCCGGTCCCTGAGCTTGTCGAAGGGCGCTCCACCTCCGTCCCCCGAACCTGCCGAGGCACGATTCGCGTCTTCGGCTTCCGTGTTGTAGGCTCTACTTCGGCCTGCCGAGCCGAAGTTCTCTTCTCTCAGCAGGCAATGCGCCCGTAGCTCAACGGATAGAGCATCTGACTACGGATCAGAAGGTTGGGGGTTCGAATCCCTTCGGGCGCACATTCTGAAAAGCGGTCCACTTCGGTGGGCCGCTTTTTTCCTCCCGCCTGACAGCAGGATATCGGCGCGAGAACCGGATGGAATCGCGGGAAATGTCCGGTCCTCGGGCGTTTGTCCTGTTCTCGTGCGGTTGCCACGCGCCGCTACGCCCGGCAGCTGTCCAGCGTGCCCGTGAGCGCCTGGCGGTCGGCGTCGTCGACCGTGAGGTCGTACGCCATCAGCACGAGCACGAACCGAGCCGCGTACTCGCAGTGCGAGGCGGCCGAGGGCGGCATCCAATCGCCGGGGCCGGAGTCCGACTTCGAGGAGTTCGTCGCGCCGTCGACGGCCTGCAGGTTGATCGGGTCGTTCGCGAACTGCTCCCGCTGCTGCTCCGTCCACGTGTTCCCGCCGTGACGCCAACCCCACGCGAGCGGCACGACGTGGAATCTGTAGTTGTCTACTCGTGTGGTTGATGTGGCTTACACGAGGAGGCTGGAATGGCGCAGGTGCAACGAGTGCAGATACCGGGCGGCGAATTATCGTGGACGGTGGTGGGCGGCGATCACTCCGTGATCGTCCCGGCGGAGGAATATCTGGAGTACGCCCGTCAAACCGGTCTGCGGCGCAACACGGTACGGTCATATGCGCAAGGGCTAGCGGAGTGGTGGTCGTTCCTTGAAAACGTGGAGCGTGGATGGGATCGCGTGAGTATCGCGGATGTCGTCGAATTCATCGGGCGGCTTCGTGCTCCGGACCGCCGGCGCGGCAGCCTCTCGGATGGCAGTGTGCAGGTACGGGTGCGAGCCGTAACGAGCTGCTACAGGTACCACGCGGCGCTCGGGAGGCCGACGTTGGTTGTTGAGACTTCAACCTCTCGCGGCGGCTACGTGCCATTCCTCGGCCATTTGCGTAGGCAGCCACAGTTCTTAGCGGCGGTCGTCGTGCGGCGTCGACGCACCATAGCGCCGGTCCTCACTCCGGCGCAGATCCAGGAGCTCCTCGAGGCTGAGGCTGTGACGATCGATGGCGACTGGACCGGGGACGTGCGCTACCGGCTGCTTTGGGCGCTGTTGGCAGACACAGGGATGCGGATCGGCGAGGCTCTTGGGCTGCAGCATCGTGACTGGGCGGCCGGACGCGGCGGCACCGCTGCAGTAACAATTGCCGACAGATCGAATCCGCATGGGGTCGCGGCGAAGTCCGGCCCGCGAGTCGTGCATGTGGGGAGCCGACTGGATCGCCTGTACTCCGATTACGTGTGGTGGTTGTGCGACCGCGGCGCGGATCAAGAAATCGAAGACTGGAACAGCTCATACGTGTTCTGCAACATCAGCCGTGGGCAGCGCTGGGCGCCGCTACGGCCGGAGTCCATCTACGCGCATCTCGCGGTTGTAAAGAGGCGTGCGCCGCTTGTGCCGTCGGAGATGACTCCACACTGGTTCCGTCACACCCACGCGACCGCTCTACTGCTGACAGGCACGCCGGTCCACGTGGTCTCGCGCAGACTCGGCCACAAAGACGTGCAGACCACGCTGAACACCTACGGACACGTAACGGAGGACGCAGAGCTTGCCGCGCTGGCAAATTGGGCCGAGTTCTCCGAGGGGTGGTGGGGCGCCGATGATTGAGCCGAAGCGGCTCGAGCGCCGCGACATGGGGCTGCAGCTCGCGGCCATGTTCGACCCCGCTATCGCTCGTGGCCTGTGGGAATCGCTGCCCGAAGAGTGCCGCTTGACGAGGCTGACCAAACGGAACATTCCCGAGCGGTACCGGGCGGCGGTGAAGGCGAAGGGGGTCGCCTACGGCGAGGCGTGGGCCACGGTCGGCATCAACTTCCGGGACCTGCCGGAGTCGATGCAGCATGAGCTGGCTTGGCTGCTGTTCCGCGAGATCGAGCTTGGCCGATTCATCCACCCCGCCCCGTGGAGTGAGGCCACCCGAGTGCTTCGGGCTGCGACCGCGGCCGGCACGACGGCAGGTCGCTCCGCGCGCTCGCTCTTGGACCTTAACGCTCAGGAATGGCTTCGGGAGGCGCGGGCCGCAGCCATGCGCGACTATCCCATCAGTGTCAACGCGGGGAGACTCGAGGACGCTGGGCATCGGATCAACCAGATGCTCGACCTGCTGGTGTATTCGTATCACCGCGGCGGGTGGTGGCAGCTGGACGTGTGGAACCCAACCCTCGATGCGCGCATTCCCCGCCGATCCCACGAGCCGAGCCTGCGCAGCGCATGTTACTTCACCCGCATTAACAGCATCTGGATGCGGGAGGCCGCCAAGCTCTGGTTGAGCAGCGGCCTATCCACCGGTCGTTACACCTGGTCGACCGTCAAGTCCCGATTGGACGCGCTGAAGTGGCTACAGAGCCACATCAACGATGAGGGAGACGTCGGCCCTTGCCTTGTAGAGGACCCGGCCGCGCTGCGCGGCTTCATCGTACGGTTCTGCGGACGCCTGGCCGCTCACCGTGTGCAACAAGGCCAGAGCAAGGGGCAGCCGCTGGGCAAGAACCCACGCCGCCAGACGATCACGGCAATCGAGCAGTTCTACCAGTGGTGCTTCGACAACCGCAGCGACCCCTCACTGCGTGCCATCGACGAGCGCTGGGGCGAGCTGCGCGGCGAGCATGCCGTGCTCTTCCGTCCCGAAGACAAGCCTCGCCTGACGAATAACCCCAACCACAGCCTGGCCTTGGAGGACGAAGTCATGACTCAGCTGGCCGCGGGCTGCGAGTGGATCGCCAAGCCCAAACCGGACGGCGGCGGTGACCTCCAAGCCTTCCACGCTCTTCTGCTGCTCATGCGCACGGGGCGGCGCGTGAACGAGATCCTCATGATGGACTTCGACCCTCTCGAGCCGCTACTCGGTAGCCACGTCGGCGAGGCAGCCGGGTTTGTGGCTCGGCTGCGCTACCAACAGACGAAGATCGAGCAGACCGGCAACCCGACGATCCCTGTAGATGAGGAGGTCGTGTCGATCATCCGCGCCCAGCAGAAACACGCAAGAGAACTCATGGCCAGCTTCGGCGAGCCTGACCGAACCCCCAAGTACCTGTTCCTGGCCGCGCTGAAGAACAGGCACGGCGAACGCCCCTACCCGATGGGAAGCTTCCACCCCCGCATGCGCCAGCTCTCCGACGTGCTGGACCTGAAAGACACAGCCGGCAACCCCGTTTCGCTTGCGCAGACCCACCGGTTCCGGCACACCAAAGCGACCAACTTGATCAACGGCGGCGTGCCACTGCACGTGGTCATGCGCTACCTCGGCCACGTTACGCCGACGATGACGATGCACTATGCAATCACGCGCGACGCCACGATGGAGTCGGAGTTCCTCAAGTACAAGAAGGTCACGAGCGACGGTCGAGAATCCGAGGTCGACCCGAGCGACCTCTACGACCTTCTCCAGCTCGACAAGCGAGCCGACCGCATCCTCCCCAACGGCTGGTGCACCTTGCCGCCGAAGCAGACTTGTGACAAAGGCAACGCGTGTCTGAGTTGCTCCAAGTTCGTTACTGATGCCTCCCATGCGGACGTCCTGCGCCGTCAACGCGAAGACACTTCACAATTGCTCGCGAGCAGGCAAGCGGCGTTCCAAGAGCGGTATGGCGCCCCGATGCCAGACAACAATGTGTGGGTCGAAGGACGCGCGCGTGAGATGCGTGCACTCGACGGCATTCTCCTGAAGATAACTACGATCACGAACGGCGGCGTTCGCGCTGCAGGGACCGAGGATTGAATGCCGCACGATCATCTCCGCAAGGCGGCTCAGGATCGCCATGTGTCAGCCGAGCGACGCGCTCAGGCCGCGGTGAAGCGGATGACGGCCGCGGCCAAGAAGATCACATTCGCCGCCGTCGCTCGGGAAGCGGGCGTGTCCACCGACTTCTTGTACGACACTCCGGAGCTGCGGGAACTCATCCTCCAGCTCCGCGAGCACAGACCCGAAACGCAAGTTGGTTCGACGACGAACGCCAATGGCGCGGTGCGCGCACTCACAGCTCGCATCGCTCATGAACGTGGCGTACACCGCCACGAGATTGAACGTCTGCGCCTCGCGCTCGAGCAAGCCCACGGCGAGAACCTCGAGCTCCGACGCCGGCTGGCTCGCTACGAATAGCAGCGGTTCGAGCGGCCACGTAGCCGATAGTGGTGTCTCACCAATCCAGTCCTCTGTGACGACGCTTTTGATGTTTGGGCTGGCCAATGGAGTACCACGAGGCCGCTCCGCCTTGTCTCAGTAGAGCTGCAGATTGGGTGTGCTCGATGGGAGCACTTCCGACAGAGGTGTGTCGAGCGTTTGAGCGATCGCCAGAAGGGTGCGGAGCGTGGGATTCGCTGGATGCCCTGGAGCAGACTCGCCCTTCTCGTACTTCTGGTATGTGTACCGGGTTAACCGGGATCGGTACGCGACGTCCTCTTGCGTGAGACCAGCCGCGAGACGCAATCGACGGAGATTCGTAGCCAGCTCCGCGACGTACGCGCGCCAGGCTGCGTCTTCATCTGCAGAGCGGTTTGCCACGCATCCAGGCTGTCGACCGCCGCAGCCCGGTATGGCCTAATCTATGTGGCATAATCTAAGAGGCCATACGAAACAATCACTACCGCCGTCGGAGTCTGCGCTCCGGCTCACCTTGCACGTGTGCTGCCTTGATCCGAAGCTGACGGCGACGCTCGGGACAGCGGCTTGTGCAAGTCGACCGTGATTGTTGAGGTGGCAGTGGCTCAGAGTGACAGGCCTATCTGGTGGCGAGCCCAAGAAGGACCGCCACCGGCTTCATGGGATGTAGTGTTCCGCGACTTCACAGATCCTGACACCGCAGACGAATGGGGACTGGCGGCGGCGATATTCATCGCTCGAACCCGCCGGCGACTTGATCGTGGCCCTACCTTCGTCGAACTGTTCAACGAGCTACTCCCTGACAGCGGGGGGCTTCCGGCACCGATTCCGGTCCGCCTGAACTACAGCCAACGGGCGCGGCTTGCGCAGGACTTCCGCATCTACGCAGCGATCGAGTGGAAGCGCCGCGGTTGGGTCAGCTGGGACGTATCCATCGCTAGAAGCCTTCGGGTGGGGAGGGTCTTCCGTGAACTCTCCCGCGCACGACAGCGGCGTCGTGATGAGGCACCGGAGATGGGAGCGCCCCGCGCTGCTACATCCGAGCGACCATCGCGGCAGGCCGGTTCCGCTTATAGACCGGCGGGTCAGGCCGACGAGGCGCACGAGCCGGCGGCTCGACCCTCGGTAGCCAGTTCAGATGTAGCGGAAGATTCGCACGCGCATGTGCGTGACGATGTCGAGGGGACTGCGTATGCGGAACTTGCGCTCAAGGCGGAGCGGGGCCAGGTTCGCGTGATCGGCAGAGTCCTGCACGGAGCCGAGGCTGCGGCCTTTGGGCGACGACTGGTGGACGATGCGGACGCCAACCCGCGCGCGCAGTCCCTTGCTGAGTCCGAAGACGACCGTCGGTAGAATCGCGGCACGAGAGGTGGTGACCATGGCGGAGAAGCGAGTGCGGTTCCAGGACGTGAAGCCCTACGACGCTCCCGAGCGCCTGGACGAGCTGCGCGGCCCGGCCCACGGGACCGTCCAGTTGCCACCGTGGGTCTACTGGGGCCCCAGCCCGGTTGCGAACCTCGACAGCGTGGGTGACGCGATCCGCGCCTACCAAGCCACCATCCAGGAAGGGCGCACCGTCGACCAGGTGCAGATCCTCAACCGGGACCGCCTCATCGAACTCTGGCCAGAACTGCACATGCCGCCCCGCGTCCGAGAGCTGTGGGAAGGCCGCTTCCTCGAGCTCGCGGAGTCCGCATGAGCACCGACGAAGAGCTGCAGCGGGACATAACCCGCCTCGCCCTTCGGGCGCTGCACGGCACCCCCTTCGCCCTCGCGGGCTCAGGAGCGATCCGAGAGCACGGCATCATCGACCGTCCCACCCAGGACATCGACTTGTTCACCTCCGACCTCGACGCCGGCCGGTTCGACACGGCCGTCAGCTCCGTCGTCAACGGGATCCGAGATGCCGGCCACGCCGTCGACGAGCTGCGCCGAGTGGAGCAGTTCGCGCGCCTGCACATCACCACCGACGAGGGCCGGTTCGTTGAGATGGACATGGGTGTGGACTACCGCGAAGGCGAACCCGTCACCCTTTCGGTCGGTCCCGTGCTCAGCCTGGACGACGCCGTCGCCAACAAGGTCAGCGCCCTCTACAGCCGGGCTGAGGCCCGCGACTACCTCGACGTCGACGCGATCCGCACCTCCGGCAAGTTCACCGACACCGAACTCATCGACGCAGCACGGGAACGAGATCTCGGATTCGAAGTCCCCATGTTCGCCGCGCAGCTCGAAGCGGTGCAGCGGCTCCGCCCGGATCAGACGATCGTGTACAACGTCGACGCCGCGGAGCTCGACGCGATCAAGACCCGACTGACCAGCTGGGCTGCTGAGCTGCGGGCGCCCGAACGCCGGCCCGGGGGTGCGTCACTCGACCCCGAGTTGCAACGCCTGGCCGAGCTCCGTCGGCTGGGCTTCCCGACCGCGCCCGGCGCCCAGCGAACGGCCGGCCCCACCCCGCCAACCGCTACCCCCGACGGCCGATCCCCGGAGCAGAACCGCGATCACGGCCGCGCTAGATAGCCGATCGACTACCTCAGCGCGTGTTCCGCATAGAAACGAACCTCACCCGTGTCAAGCAAGACGGGCGTTACATTTACGACGTCGCCTGTGACAAGTTCGTAACCACTAACACCGATACGCTCACGGAACTGCTTTGAAGCACCGACCGGCCACTCAAGCTGGACGCCGGGGCCGTCGGGAGTGCTGACCCTCTTCGCATCGCTCATGCATTGAGCGTAGGGACGACAACCGACATCCCTATTCGCTGACACAGCTACGCTGAGCGCGACAGGCCCCCCCGCCTGTCGCTGGTTCCTGGCCGCACGCTCCCCGCGTGTTGGCCAGGAACCGTTCTAAGCGCTGCTGGCACACTGCTGCTATGGCTCAGCGCACGATCACCACGCTCGTCGACGACCTCGACGGAACAGGCCTCGAGCGAGGATCTGGCGAGACGATCCGGTTCGGCGTCGACGGCCGTACCTATGAGATTGACCTCAGCGACGACAACGCCGCCGCGCTCCGCGACGTCCTGCAGCCCTACACGGAGGCCGGTCGACGGATCGCGCCGACCCGACCGCGTCGACGTCGCCGGTAAGGGTGCACAGCACCCTTGCGTCCTATCTGCGGCAGGCCTAGCATCGCTCCCGACTGGGGCAGCGTTGCCAGTACGGATTCGGGTTCCGCGTGTGCCGCTGCTCTGGTTTTCTGGGCGCACGTTCGGGCGTGCCGCCCAGCCATCGCTTGGCCCGAGCGCCACGGCGCTAGGAGAGGGTGCCGGGTTCGACTGCCGGCTCTCGGGTCAGTGCGGTAATCCACTCCGTGATCGCGGCGGGGAAGTAGTACCCATCGGGCCAGGACGTGACCCAGGAGGAACCGGCTTGGAGCCGCCCGCCGACGCTGACGATCTCCGCTCGGGCGTCCGCGGGCACGAGGAGCCCGTTGTGCTCGATCAGGTACTGCCGGGTGGTGGGTTTGAGTTTCGGCCACCACCGTTCGATGTTCATCACTGCTCCGCTCGTGCTGCTCGGATTCACCGTCGCTGGTGAAAGCAGATGACCCGCCGCTCACCGTTGAAGGGCGGGTCACTTAGGTCAGGATCGGAGACGCCACCCGCTGTCTCTCCGGTCCCTGACCATCCGAGGCAGGCTCTCGTCGGGTGATGATCTGTGCGGAGCATAACCCCGCCGAACACGGCGTGTCCCATCAGATTTGGGCGGCAACCACGCAAACAGGCTCTTCGCCCTCGGTAGAGTGCGAGGACGGGCCGGGGGACGGCCCAAGAACCAGGGGGAACTTTGAAAAAGTCGCTACTCGTTGTCAGTGCGATTCTCCTGTTGACGGCCACCGCTTGCAGCTCTCCGCAGCCTGCGCCCGTTCAGTCCGCGGCGGCGAGTGGACCTGACCTCTGCGATACGTCCACTGCGGAATCGATCGACCTCCTGAACGCCGCACTGGACCGGATAGACAGGGCCTCGTCATCGGCAGAGATTGAGGAGGCGTCAACCTCCCTACCAGACCTGTTCACACAAGCCGGTGCCAACGTGGGTCAGCATTGCGAGGGTGAGAGGGCGGGTGCCTCGGTCTCAGAACTCATCGTTTGGGCGTCTTCGGCGGCAACGACTCGGCCGTCAGCGAGCGCAGGCTTCGCGGAGGGCTTCCTCAAGTCCGTCTGTGGGATCGACGACGAACTCGGTATCGAGTTCACTCCAGCCGCCCAGGTTGCATGCGCATGATGACTGCGACGGTTCAGCGACGCCGCCGGTAATACCCTGAGTTGAGCTACCTCGATTCGCGCGCTGCGTGAGAGCATCGACAGATGAGCGAACCGACGATCACCAACGGATACAGCCAGGAAAGCGGCGAGGGTTTCGACCCGATCGAGGCCGAGAAATTCGTCAAGCTCGACGCGGCCGAGGCCGACGAAATGTTCCGCGCGCGCCAGGCTACAGGCGAGTAGTTATCCACAGGGGAAACACCCAGACTGTCACAATTACCGTTATCGGTCATATTCCCGGGGAGTTATCCACAGGCAAAGGAGCCTCAATCATGGCCCTCGAATTCGCGATCTGCGCCCAGTGCGACGAGTCTCACGCGCGCCAAGCCAATGGGCGCATGTCGATCCACACCACCGCGACAGGTGAGCGCTGCGCGCCACTCGCACAGCCACCGAAACGGTCGACGCCGCGCCGCGCACCAACGCCGGCTCGTCGGGACGATGATGACGAGCTGCAGGCGGCATTTGAGGTCAGTCGCACCCAACCGCGCAGGCGCGGCACCGACGCACCCGACCGGCTCGATCGGCGCATCTATGCGACCGAGCGCGCCGAAGTTCTCCGCGGTGGGCTCCCAATACTCAGCCGCCGCGCCCATTGATACCGAACGGCTGCTGCGGCAACGACTTGGTAATCAGCGTGTCGCTCCCTCGGATCGAAGCAGTTGGCCACCTGCCGTCTACCGGTGTTCTAGGTGGTCGGAGTTGGGACGCAATGCGACCCACAGTCCGCATCGTCGGCAGATGAACACGGTGTCGCTGAGGGCGTGGAGGCGTCGGCGTGAATAGTGACGACCCAACAAGAACAGGCAAATTCTGCTGCGTCATCCATGAGCGATGAGTGCTTGTTCGATTTGCTCCTGGGTCGGAGACCCAGCCATGCCGGTTGGGGTGAAATAGATCCGGCACGCGAGATCGTTGGTGCGTTCCTCAGTAGGGAAGAGATCGACTCCGTCGATGAGGATCGTTGGGGAACCGGCGAACGGCCTCGCTTCGGCTTTCTCCGTGGAGTCGATGAGGATGGCATCAATTGACGTACCCGGAGAAAGTGATTTCGCAACCGCGGCTACTAGCTTGCGAAAGGTATTTTCCCAGTTTGGGCAGTCCGCGATGTGGAGCAGCTCTATCGTCATTGGCGCGCCTCTCTTGCGATGATCTGTTTCGATTGTGACCCAAGCGGCGGACAATCGCACCGCAAAAGGTTCAGAGTGAGCACTGCTCGTCGAACGCGTGTGCTGCATCCGCGTTGCCCCTACCGCAGGAAGCGGCAGCTAGCGGTTCAGTACACCTCATGCCTGCGTCGCTACCTGGACTGCGTGTCTTGACGGAATACCGGCGGGGGGTATAACGTTCCCCTGATTGTACCCCTATAGGGTATCTGCTTAGGTGAAGGAGATAGCTATGAGCACGACTGAATATGCGGTGACCGGGATGACCTGCAGCCACTGTGAGCAGTCCGTCACCGAAGAGGTTTCGCAGATCCCCGGGGTCAGCGTCGTTGATGTTTCTGCCGCTTCCGGGCGTCTGGTGATCACGAGCGAGGCCCCGGTGGAGGATGCAGCGGTGCTGGCTGCGGTGGATGAGGCCGGCTACGCCGCGACTCGCGCCTAGCCACCTTGACGTTTGGAGACCTGATGCCTCACCCGGATGCGACCGCTGACCGTGGCGTGGAACTCGATATCGGCGGCATGACGTGCGCGTCGTGCGCGATGCGAATCGAGAAGAAGCTGAACCGGCTCGATGGGGTGACAGCGACGGTGAACTATGCGACCGAGAAAGCACGCGTGACCGTCCCGGCCGGGTACGACGAGCAGCTGCTCATCAGCGAGATCGAGAAGACCGGGTACACCGCAGCCCAGCCATCTGCGCCGGTCGAGCAGGTCGGCGCTGACGCGCCTGATGCGGAGTTGACGAGTTTGCGGAACCGCTTCATCGGTAGCGTGATCCTCACGGTGCCGGTGATCGTGCTCGCGATGATCCCGGTTCTGCAGTTCACGTATTGGCAGTGGCTGTCGTTGACGTTCGCGGCTCCGGTGATCGTGTGGGCGGGCTGGCCTTTCCACAAGGCCGCGTTCACGAACCTGCGTCATGGTGCTGCGACGATGGACACGCTGGTGTCGGTTGGCACGTTGGCGGCGTTCGCCTGGTCGCTGTACGCATTGTTCTTCGGCATGGCAGGCATGCCCGGCATGACGCACGGATTCGAGTTCACCGCTGACCCGCTGGGGGGATCGAGCAACATCTACCTTGAGGTCGCTGCCGGGGTGACCATGTTCGTGCTCGCCGGGCGCTACTTCGAGAAGCGGTCCAAACGACAAGCCGGTGCGGCGTTGCGTGCGCTGCTGCAGCTTGGCGCGAAGGAGGTCGCTGTCCTCCGTCAGGGGCGTGAGCTGCTGATCCCGATTGATGAGTTGTCGGTCGGTGATGAGTTCGTGGTGCGGCCGGGTGAGAAGATCGCGACCGACGGCGTCGTGGTCGACGGGCGCAGTGCGGTGGACGCGTCGATGTTGACGGGCGAGTCGGTGCCGGTCGAGGTCTCCGAAGGGGACGTGGTTGCTGGAGCGACGGTGAACGTAGGGGGCAGGCTGGTTGTGCGTGTAACGAAGGTCGGCGCGCAGACCCAGTTGGCGCGGATGGCGCAGCTGGTCGAGGACGCCCAATCGGGCAAGGCTGACGTGCAGCGGCTCGCCGACCGACTGTCAGGAATTTTCGTCCCGATCGTGTTCGCGCTGGCGGTCATCACCTTCGCCGGCTGGCTGCTCGCCGGGTGGCCGCTCGAGGCGGCCTTCACCTCGGCGGTCGCGGTGTTGATCATCGCCTGCCCGTGCGCGCTCGGACTCGCGACACCGACGGCGCTGCTGGTTGGCACCGGCCGTGGAGCTCAGCTCGGCATCCTCATCAAGGGTCCTGAAGTACTCGAGTCCACTCGCCGTATCGACACCATTGTGCTGGACAAGACTGGAACGGTCACCACTGGGCGGATGAGTGTCCGCCAGGTGCTCCCGGCCGCCGGCACGTCGACCGAGGAGCTGCTGAGGATCGCGGGCGCTGTAGAGCACGCTTCCGAGCACCCCATCGCTCGTGCCATCGCCACTGAGGCCGCCACTCATGGCGAACTCCCACCGGTTGGGTCGTTCCAGAACCGGGAAGGACTGGGCGTCGAGGCGATCGTCGAGCAGCACTCGGTGATCGTCGGACGCGAAAGCCTGCTGGCCGATTGGTCACTGGAGCTGCCCGCTGAGCTCGCCGAGCAGAAAGCAGCTGCCGAAGCTGACGGGGCGACCGCCGTGGCCGTCGCCTGGGACGGACTGGTGCGTGGCATCATCACCGTCGCGGACGCGGTCAAGCCCAGCAGCGCCGAAGCCATCGCCGAACTGCGCCGACTCGGTCTCGATCCGATCCTGCTCACCGGCGACAACCGGTCCGTCGCCGACCGGATTGCCAGTGAGGTCGGCATCAGCACGGTCATCGGGGAGGTCCTACCCGAGGGAAAGGTTGACGTGATCCGCCGCCTGCAGGCAGAGGGTCGAAGCGTGGCGATGGTCGGCGACGGTGTGAACGACGCCGCAGCCCTTGCCACCGCTGACCTGGGTTTGGCGATGGGCACGGGAACGGACGCCGCTATCGAAGCAGCCGATCTGACCCTCGTGCGCGGAGATCTGCGCGTCGCGGGTGACGCCATCCGTCTGGCCAGGCGTACCCTCGGCACCATCAAAGGCAACCTGTTTTGGGCGTTCGCGTACAACGTCGCAGCAATCCCGCTGGCAGCGTTCGGGCTGCTGAACCCGATGATCGCCGGCGCGGCGATGGCCTTCTCCAGCGTCTTCGTCGTCGGCAACAGCCTCCGACTGCGCAGCTTCTCCAGCCGCATCAAAACCTCATCCTCACCGACGGCACTCAGAGACACCTCGTCCGCAACCGAAAGGATCGCCGCATGAGCGACAACTGCTGCACCCCGACCCACCAGCACACTGCCGTATCTGCCCCAGCAGGCCGTGATCTGCTCGCCGGAACCCCCACCGTGGACGTCGCGGAATGTCCCGTGATGACGGGCCGAACGGTGGTGAAAGCCACCGCCGAAGCGGCTGGCCTTGTCCGCGACTACGACGGCAACCGGTACTGGCTGTGCTGCGCCGGCTGCGGGCCGGCGTTCGACGCCAACCCAGCCCGCTACGCCACGGCGTAACCAGGCCAGCCTCACCCACTGACGCACCCCCACGGAGCACGCTCCCGAACATCCACCGGCAAGGGAACCACCATGACTGACCACACCGGGCACCACACCCCGACACCACCGCAGGCGCCCACCGAGCACGCACCAGCACCGCACAGAGAGCACACGGGACACGCCGGCCACGGCGACCACCCTGACAACGCTCACGCCGGGCACGGGGACCACGTCGGTCAGTTCCGGCGCCTGTTCTGGATCATGCTCGTGCTCGCGGTCCCCGTCGTCGGGTTCTCGCCGATGTTCGCGATGATCCTCGGCTATCCGCTGCCCGACGCGGCATGGGTGGTGTGGATCTCCCCAGTGCTAGGCACTGTCATGTATGTGTGGGGAGGGCGGCCATTCCTCACCGGGGCGGTCGGCGAACTGCGCACCCTGAAGCCCGGGATGATGCTGCTGATCGCGTTAGCGATCACGGTCGCGTTCCTCGCCTCCTGGGGTGCATCGCTCGGGCTACTGGATCATGAACTCGACTTCTGGTGGGAACTCGCCCTGCTGATCGTGATCATGCTGCTCGGACACTGGATCGAGATGCGCTCCCTCGCCCAGACAAGCTCCGCGCTCGACTCCCTGGCGGCACTGCTGCCGGATGAAGCGGAGCGGGTCGACGGCGACACCACGGTCAGCATCGCGCCCGCTGATCTGCGCCTTGACGATGTGGTCGTCGTGCGGCCGGGTGGGCGTGTGCCGTCGGATGGGCAGATCGTGTCCGGCTCGGCGAGCATGGACGAGTCGATGATCACCGGCGAGTCCAAAACCGTGCGTCGCGGCGAGGGCGACCAGGTCGTCGCCGGCACCGTGGCCACCGACTCCGGCCTGCGGGTGCGGATCACCGCAGTCGGTGAGGACACAACCCTGGCTGGCATCCAGCGCCTCGTCACCGAAGCGCAGAACTCCACCTCCCGGGCACAGCGCATCGCCGATGTCGCGGCACGGTGGCTGTTCTGGTTCGCGTTGTGCGCCGGCATCATCACGATGATCGTCTGGAACCTGATCGGGCTGCCCGATGAAGCCGTCGTTCGCACGATCACCGTCCTCGTGATCGCCTGCCCGCATGCGCTCGGGCTGGCCATTCCGCTGGTTGTCTCGATCGCCACCGAGCGGGCAGCACGCGGCGGTGTCCTGATCAAGGACCGGCTGGCGTTGGAGAGCATGCGCACCGTCGACACGGTGCTGTTCGACAAGACCGGCACACTCACCAAGGGCGAACCCACCGTCACCGCGATCGAACCGGTCGGCGACCTTACGGCAGACGACGTCCTCGCCCTGGCTGCCGCAGCTGAGACGGACTCGGAGCACCCGTTAGCGCGCGCCATCGTGACCGCAGCAGCCCACCGAAGTCTGACAGTGCCTCCAGCCACCGAATTCTCCTCCTCACCCGCGGTCGGCGTGTCCGCGACCATCGACCGAGCTCGCGTGCAGGTGGGCGGGCCGAACCTGCTCGAACAAGCGCACCGCGCCGAGCTGCAGGTCGCCGACGAGTGGCGGCAGGACGGCGCGATCATCCTGCACGTGCTCCGCGATGGTGACGTTGTCGGTGCGCTGAAACTCGCCGACGAGATCCGCGAGGAGTCCCGGCAGGCCGTCGACGCACTCCACGCCAGCAACGTGCAGGTCGTGATGATCACGGGCGACGCGGAAGCCGTCGCGAGGTCCGTCGCCACCGAACTCGGCATCGACCGTTACTTCGCAGGCGTTCGGCCCGAGGACAAGGCCGACAAGGTGAAGGAGCTGCAGAGCGAGCACCGCCGGGTGGCGATGGTCGGCGACGGCGTCAACGACGCTCCGGCTCTGGCACAAGCTGATGTCGGCATCGCGATCGGAGCCGGCACCGACGTCGCTATCGCATCCGCAGGCGTCATCCTCGCCTCATCCGACCCGCGTTCCGTGTTGAGTGTCATCGAACTCTCCCGGGCCAGCTACCGGAAGATGCGGCAGAACCTGTGGTGGGCTGCCGGCTACAACCTCATCTCCGTGCCGCTCGCCGCTGGTGTGCTGGCACCGATCGGGTTCGTGCTCCCCATGTCTGTCGGTGCGATCCTGATGTCACTGTCTACGATTGTCGTAGCGTTGAACGCGCAACTGCTGCGTCGGCTGCAGCTCGACCCCAAGACGAGTGCCCGCACGGCTCTGGCCCAGAGCACCCACGCCGCTCGAACACCCGCCACTGCCACCAGGTGATCGAAGGAAGACCAACATGACCGACACCGCCCCAGTCCAGGACGCTGCACCCGCTGTGGATGCTTCGTCCGAGAAGCCGCATCACGGGTACATCACCGACAAAGACCGCTACCTCACCCGGTTGAAGCGCATCGAGGGACAGGCCCGTGGCATCTACAGGATGGTCGATCAGGAGCAGTACTGCATCGACATTCTCACGCAGGTCTCCGCGCTCACATCCGCGTTGGAGAGCGTCGCGCTCGGACTGCTGGACGACCACCTCAAACACTGTGTCGTTGACGCCGTCAAGCTTGGCGGCGACGAGGGGGAAGCGAAGATCAAGGAAGCCTCGGATGCCATCGCTCGCCTGGTCCGCGCCTGACGCACGCCGGGCTCCTCCTATCGGCGGAGCACGGCCGACGTAGCAGACCCGCCACGAGAGGGTCGGCGTGGGTGGCGCAAGTGGTGGTGTCGTCAGATGGGGAGCACGAACCCTCCGATGAGGGCTTGCAGGGAGTAGATCCACGCCGTCCATAGGCCGGTGATCATCAGCACGCCGATCACGATCAGCATCACCCCGCCGGTGATGTTGATGGCTCGGATGTGGCGTCGGAGAAACGTCACGGCAGCGGTCATCCAATTTAGCCCGAGCGCGATGAGGAGGAACGGGATGCCTAGACCGGCGCAGTAGATCAGTCCCAGGAGCGCTCCGCGCAGCACCGAGCCGCTGTTCAGGCTGAGGAGCGAGATCGCGGTGAGTGTGGGGCCGAGGCAGGGTGTCCAGCCCAGCCCGAAGACGATACCGAGTAGCGGTGCTCCGGCCAGGCCGACGGTTGGACTGGTGGGGAGTTTGAGCGTGCGCTGCAGGAAGGGGACCCCGCCGATGAACGCGAGACCCATCAGCACGACAAGGATGCCGAGCAGGCGGGTGACCAGGTCCTGCCAGCGGATCAGCCAAGAACCAGCGGCCCCGAACAGTGCACCATAGGTGACGAAGATGATGGCGAACCCGAGGATGAACAGTCCCACGCCGAGGACCAACCGGGTTCGTGGTCTGGCACTGTTCTGGCGGGTCATGCCGCTGATGTAGCCGAGATATCCGGGGACCAATGGCAGCACGCACGGGGATGCGAACGAGACGATACCGGCCGCGAGAGCGATCGGGGCGGCGAGGATGAGTTGCCCGTTCAGGACGATGCTGATGAACGTTTCACCCACGGTGTTCCTCCCGGCGGTACCCGTTCATTCGGGCTCGCTCAGGACGGTAGCGACGATGGCGTCGAGGATACTGTCGTCGCTGATCTCGCCCAAGATGCGCGCAGCAACCCGCCCCTGCCGGTCGAGGACGAGCGTGGTGGGAACGGCGTTGGCGGCGACCTCGCCGGTGAACGCGATCTTGAAGTTGCCGTCGTTCACATCGATCGCCGAGGGGTAGGTGATCCCGTAGCTTCTAGCGAAGGTGAGTGCGGTGTCGACCTGGTCGCGGACGTTGACGCCCAGGAACGCGACACCCTCGCCCTGATACTTCTCCCAAACTGCCTGTAAATCGTCCGCTTCCGCCCGGCACGGATCGCAGCCGGCGTACCAGAAGTTCACGACCAGGACGTTGCCCAGGTAGTCGGTTGAGGCTGTCGATACTCCGGTTTCCAGCTCGCCCGCGAAGCTGATCGGGTTGCCACGGTTCTTCGCGGCGATCTCGGTGATGGTGCCGTCTCCGCCGATGTAATTCTTGCCGCTACCCGCTCGATACTGCGCCGCCAGCGGGTCGTTGGCACAGCCAGCGAGCAGCACGGCGAGGAGCACGGTGGCGACGCCGATGCGGGTCCGAGGGGTGGGGATGCTCATTCTTGTGCTCCATTGCTGCTGGGGACTATGGTCACGGTGGTGATGCCGAGGTCGTTGCTCGCGGTGATGCCGCGATCGTCGGCGACAAGCAACCATCCGGGTTCGCCAGGCACCCAGGCAATGGCTTCTGGTATACCGGCGGTGCGCCCGGAGCCGGTCCAGATGCCGTCTACCGCCGCCGCAGTCCAGATCTGCCCACTCGTATCAACGCCAAGCAGCCCGCCTTGTCCGGTTGCTGTGACCAGCAGCAGTGCCGGGGCGTTGCTGACCGCCTCGAAGCTGTCCCCGCCATCTCGGCTCTCCATCAGACCGGCAGCTGTGGTGGCATAAATCCGCTGAGGGTCGCTGGTGTCGGTGGCGAGATCGCGCAGCTCGAGCTGGGCGCCAGGGATCCAGCTGCCCCCGTTATCGATGCTGCGGCGAATGGTGCTGGTGGTGGCGTCGTATCCGTAGATGATCGGGGTGCCGTCGGCCTGTGTGGCGACGTCGAGGTCGTGGAAGTCGGTTTCACCGCGCAAGGAGACCGTCTGCCAGGTTTCGGCACCGTCGTCGCTTGCGATGAGGCCGAGGTTAGGCGGGTTCAGCTCCGGTTGCTCTGCCGGGTCTGGGTGTCCTGATGCGTAGAGCAGCCCGGGGCTGGCGAGAGTGAATCCCATCGTGTCTTGTGCCCTGTCGGCCACCTGGATTGGGCTCGTGATGTCGCTGCGGTACACGCCCGGGAGGTAGGTGTCAGGGAGCGCTCCAGTGGGGAGCAGCCAGACGCCGTTGTGGGTTGCCGCATACGTTTGGCCGGTGCTCGGATCGGCGGCCAGCCCGTGGACGTGCCCGAAGTCGGCGGCCGATTCGGGTGCAGAGCTCGCTGCGGTGCAGCCGGTCAGGCTGGCGAGCAGCAGCACCCCGGCGATGGAGGCGAGAGTGATTCGCTGTGTTGGTGGCTTAGCCAAGCTGGACTCCTTGGGCGCTCATGAACGGTTGGGCGATGCGGGCTCCGTCAACGCGGACCTCGGAATGCAGGTGGCAGCCGCTGGAGGCCCCGGTGGTGCCGACGAGGCTGATGTTCGCGCCAGCTGCCACGGTTTGGCCTTCGCTGACGAGGACGGTGCTGTTGTGGGCATACCCGGTCTGGACATTGTTGCCGTGGTCGATGAGCACCCAGTTGCCGTAGCTTCCCAACCAGCCCGCGTATATGACAGTTCCGCCCGTGGCGGCATAGACGGCGCGGCCGCAGTTTGCGGCGAGGTCCGTGCCAGAGTGGAAGGCACTGACGCCGGCGACGGGTTTCTCGGGGCGCGGTCCGTACCGGTCGCTGATCCAACCGGCGACCGGCAAGGCCCACCCCTGGTTGCTGAGCTGGCCGGAGTCGAGTGACGGGCCGGCGGTTCCTGCAGCGGCAGCGGCGACTTCCGCAGCTCGGCGTGCTGCCTCGCCCTTGGCGTAGTCCGCTTCGGTTGCCGCTCGGTTCTCCGTCAGGACGGTGAGCTGGGCGGCAAGGGTGGCAGCGTTCTGCTGCTGTTGCGCGAGCGAGGCGGTCAGCGCAGCTGCAGCAGCTGTCGCCTCCGTGAGGGCGGTCTCTGCTTGCACGGCGAGAGCGCTGAGGGCATCACGTGCGATGGCCGCTTGCGCGGCGACAGCGGTGGAAGCGTTGCGATCTCGGGTCGCGTTGTCGTAGATCTGGCTGGTACGTTCGATGAGCTTGCTCATGCTGCTGAGCTTCCCGAGCAGGTCGGCGGAGTTGTCGCCTTCCAGAATGAGTGATAGCGAGAGGTCGGATGCGCCGGTACGGCTGAGGCTCACGGCGAGACGGCCGGCCTGTGTTGCTGAAGCTGCGGCCCGCTGCGCTGCGGCATCGGCTTGCGCCTGCAGGCTCGCGGCCCGGTACGTGCCCTCATCGAACGCAGTCTGCGCCGTCTCGTACTCCGCCGCCCGGAGCGTTGAGAGCTCTTGCGCGGCATCGACCTCGGCCGCGAGCCCGTCAATGAGTGATTGGATCTGCACGATCTTCGCCTGCGCGGCAGCTTCATCCCCTCGCGCGCTTTCCACATCTGACCAGCTCGGATACTCCTCAGCGGCTGCGGTCTGCGCCGTTCCGAGGATCAGAGCGAGAGCGAGTACCGCGACACTGGCGGAGAACGTTCGGGCATGCGACGTTCGACCGGTCATGATGCTCTGACCCGTTCAGTGAGCCAGGCGAACGGGTCAGTGGGGGTGGTGCCGTCGAGGAGGATCTCAAAGTGCAGGTGCGGGCCGGTGCTCTGCCCGGTGTTACCGACGTTGCCGACGAGCTGGCCGACTTTCACCGGCTGCCCGACCTCCACCGCAGCAGACCCCTCGAGCATGTGGGCGTAGACGCTGCTGACGAGCTGCCCATCGATGGTGTGATCGATGACGACGTACACGCCCAGCCCGCCGTTGTCGGTCGGTGAGACCTCCCGAACGACGCCGTCGGCGACCGCTTGGATCGGGGACCCAATGCCGGGGTTCATGTCGATGCCCTTATGGAACGTCGAGCAACCCGAACACGGGGCCACCCGGGGACCGTAGTCAGTGCTGATGGGCACGCCGACGAGGAAGGGCCACTGGATCGCGCCCGGGTAGTTCGTGTAGGTGCTGGCCGTTTGCGCGTACGAGGCTGTCGTCGGTCCGAGCTCGACTGTGTAGCCGTCACGCAGCAGCTCGGTGGCATTGACATGCCCGACCGCGAGGCTCTGCGGGTCCGCGGTCGGTGCGGCCAGGGCGTTGGTGCCGGATTCTCCCGGCGCGGCGAACGCGGGGAGCGAGATGGATGCCGTCATCAACACGACGAATGTCATCGCCGCCGCACCGGCGCCGCGCCGTCCGCTGGTGCGGGCACGCGCGGTCGGCGCCTGGGGGGCCGGTTGAGCGTGGATGCTTCGACCTTGCCGCCGAGAGTGCGGGAGGTGCTGTGGGGGCGGTGGTGGTGTGTCTCTGTGGCCGGCATTGCGTTCGGCTCTGAGAGATCGTCGGGTGGGAAACGGTTCACGGGTGAGGTCGTCGATGATGCGTCCTTCGAAATAGCTTCATCCAGGCGCGCTTGGACAGCGTGCAGCCGCACTGCGGGGTGCCGGCGGGCGCGCGAACATGGCTGCGCGCCCACCGGCAGATCGGCGTGCCTGGAGGGGCGATTAGAGAGTGGCGAGCAGATCCTGCATCGTCATGATCTCGTCGGTCTGGGTGGAAACGATGGTCTCAGCCATCGCCTTCGCATCGGCGTTCTTCCCGTCAGCGATCTCGGTCTGTGCCATATCGATCGCTCCAGTGTGGTGCTTGACCATCTGTTCCAGGAACAGCTTGCTTGCCTCGGCACCGGTGGCGGCCTCGAGGGCCTGCATATCGTCGTCTGACATCATGCCGTCCATGTTGTGGTCCATATCCGACGCGCTCTCCTCGGCGCCCCACTCGCCCAACCACTCCTTCAGCTGAGTGATTTCGGGCTCCTGCGCGTCCTTGATCTGCGTAGCGAGCGCGACGACTCGATCATCGATGCCGTCCTTCGCGAGAATGACGTCGCTCATCTCCACCGCCTGCTCGTGGTGAGGGATCATCATCTGCGCGAACATGACGTCCGCATCGTTTGACGTTGCGGAAGCGTCAGAGGTGTCAGACGAGCTCGAGGAGCCCATGTCCATGCCGCCCATACCGCCGCCGGAACAGCCGGCGAGGACGAGAGCGGTGGTGAGTGCTGCGGTTGCGAGAAGGTAGGAACGTGCTTTGAACATCGTGTTATCCGTTCGTGTGAGCTGGGAAGAAGAAATCAGTGCCCGGAGGGCAGGAGACCACGAAACCGTGGGTCAGCGATTTCAGCTCAGGTTCGACTGATGGACAACACGACCAGGTTCGGCCGTAACGCAGGGATCGCAGTGTCTGCGAGGAACATCCGGGACCGCCGACCAGACTCGAGCAGCCGACTGAAGGTCGCCGGAGACGTGGCAAGCAGCAGCAGGCTCGCGAGCGTCAGCAGGAGGACGCACATCATCGCCATGAACGCGCAATCCAGTGCGCAACCCTGACCGCAATCCGTCCAACTTGTGTGCGCCTGATCCACTACCACCGAAGCAGAGACAGGAGTGTCGTCGTGTGTGGAGTGAGCCGATGCAGTCATCGGAGCAGCACTCGCACTCGGGCTCCCAGCGTGCATGACAAATACGCCGATGAAGAGCGCTGCAAGCGCGACGAGAGAGAACAGCATCAACCTCAGACGCGGGGAAGGCGTCTGACGAACAGACGTTCGCGAAGTCGGGACCATTTCACCTCCAGTCATGCAGTCGCGCATATACCCCCACAGAGTACTCGATAAGGTGCCGTTCCTCACGGAGAGTGTTCTATCTTTTGACCTCACGCGCACCTGATCGCGGACGGGGCGGCCTGGTCAGCGCGACTACAGCAGACCGTCCTTGCCTGCTATCGAAGGTCTTGATGTGCTCGACCACAAACTCGGTTCGGTGGGACTGGCAGGAGCGCTCGGGGCCGACCAGAAAGTTCCTGGACAACGCCTCGCCGGGGGGGGATTGCTCAGCTGTGAGGTCTACGTGTTGTTCTCTCGTTCGCGGTCGTTGCGGATCGCCAGAAGGACTCCGGCGATCACCGCGACGACGATCACGATGTCGGCGATGTTCCCGATGAACCAGTTCCCGTAGGCGATGAAGTCCACGACGTGTCCGCGGGCGAATCCAGGGTCCCGGAAGAGGCGGTCACCGGCGTGTGAGGCTGCGGCTCCACCGAGCGCGCCGATGACGATCGCCCATCCGGGGCGTCGAACTCGGAACGCGAACACGATCGCTGTGACGGCCGCGGCGACAGCGACCAGCGCGAACACCCAGGTAAACCCCTCCCCGAAGGAGAACGCCGCACCGGGGTTGTAGGCGAGCTGCAGGCCCAGCAGCTCACCCACCAGCGGGATGCGCTCGCGCCCTGTGAGACTCGCTTCGGCCCACGCTTTCGACCCCTGGTCGATCACCACGACGACCAGCGAGATCAGGAGCGCTCCAGCAGTGAGACGCCGGCGCCGTTCCGACGTCAGCTTTCGCGAAGCGGAGGGGCGAGGTTCCGCCTCGGATGGAGTCATGCGAGGACCTCAATTAGGCGGACGATGACACCGGATTCGATCAGGATGAACAGACCCAGACCGATGAACACAGCCGGGACGAGCCAATGCTCGACGCGTTCCAATCCCTTCGTGACAGCCTTGTTGGTGCCGATCAATCGTCCGGCCGCGCACCAGACGGCGACAAGGATGAGGAACACGACGATCATGACGGCGACGTCGCCGGGCGTGCTGGTGCGGAAGATCGGGGTGTACAGGGAGACGTTGTCGGCCCCGTTGGCGATCGTGATTCCCGCAACCCCCCACAGCCCGACCGCGGTGATCTTGGCGTCATCGTCATCGTCCTCACCGCTGCGGCGCAGACCACGGATCAGCGTCCAAATGCCGATGCCGAGCGGGATCAGGCCGAGAAAGCCGACCCATTTGTTCGGGACGATCGTGAGGCCGAGTGCGGCGATCACGCTGATCACGACGAGGGTGATGAACCCGAGATACTGCCCTGCGACGATCTGCCACGGTCGGGGCTTGCCTCGGCTGGAGGCGAGGAACAGCACGGTGAGCACGACAATGTCGTCAATGTTGGTCGCAGCGAACAGGCCGATTGCTGATCCAATGAGTGCGAGCATCAGCGTTCCATCCGTGGTGTGCGGGTGCGGGCGGCGCGCAGGCCGTTGAGGATCACGATGACCTCCGCAACCTCGTGGACCAGGACGACGGCCGCGAGCCCCAGCACCCCGAAGAGCGCGAGCGGGAGTAGCGCGGTGATGATCAGCAGCGACAGGATGATGTTCTGGTTGATGATCCGTCGGCCACGGCGAGCGTGATTGAACGCCCGCGGGATGAGGCGCAGATCATGACCGGTGAAGGCCACGTCCGCGGATTCGATCGCCGCATCGGACCCCGTCGCCCCCATGGCGATACCGATATCCGCCCCCGCGAGGGCTGGAGCATCATTGATGCCGTCACCGATCATCGCGACCGGCCCCGCCTTGGACAGCTCCCCGATCGCGGCCGCCTTCTCCTCAGGGCGCAGCTCAGCTCGCACGTCGCTGATCCCGGCCTGCGCAGCGAGTGCGCGAGCGGTGCGCGTGTTATCGCCGGTGAGCATCGTGACACCGACACCCTGGTTGGTGAGGACACGGATGACTTCGGGGACTTCAGGGCGCAGCTCGTCACGAACACCGATCGCGGCCACCGGTGACCCGTCGCGATGCACGATCACGACGGTCATTCCCTGTTCCTCCAACCCCGCGACCCGGTTGGCGAGGTCGCCGGCGTTCAACCAGCGGGGACTGCCGACAGTGATTCTCGATCCGGCGACGGTGCCGTCGATGCCATGCCCGGCCTGCTCGGTCACCTCCGCAGCCGCCGGAGTGCCCGGGGCGGCAGCAGTGATCGCGGCCGCGAGTGGATGCGTACTGTGCTGCTCCAGCGCGGCCGCCCAGGCCAGAACCTGAGCCTCGGTGACACCGCTCGCGGTGAGGACGGCTGTGACCGCGGGCTCGTTGCGGGTGAGTGTGCCGGTCTTGTCGACGGCGACGTGCCGGACTGTGCCGAAGCGCTCGAAAACGGCACCGGACTTGATAATCACCCCGAACTTGCTCGCAGCACCGATCGCAGCGACGACCGTCAGCGGTACCGAGATCGCCAGAGCACACGGAGAGGCCGCGACCAGCACGACAAGCGCGCGGGTAATCCACACCTCTGGATCGCCCAGTAACGAACCAACGATCGCGACGAGCGCCGCGAGAATGAGCACGCCAGGGACGAGCGGGCGGGCGATCCTGTCGGCGAGACGAGCGCGCTCGCCCTTCTCTGTATGCGCTTTCTCGACCAGCGTGACGATCGTGGTGAGCGAGTTGTCGGTGCCAGCGGCGGTTGTCTCGACCTCGAGCGCACCGGCTCTGTTGATCGCACCGGCCGACACCACATCGCCAGGCTCCACTTCGACTGGGATCGACTCCCCAGTGATCGCCGAGGTATCCAGGCTAGAACGACCGGATCGGACGATCCCATCGGTCGCGATCCGCTCACCCGGGCGGACCACCATAACCTGGCCAACCGTCAACTCTCTCGCCTGCATCTGCACAGCGGTGTCGCCCTGCAGCACGATCGCTGTTTCCGGCACGAGCTTCAACAACGCCCGCAGGCCCCCGCGGGCGCGGTCCATCGCCTTGTCCTCAAGAGCCTCAGCAATCGAGTACAAGAACGCCAGAGCCGCGGCCTCCTCTACATAGCCGAGGATGACTGCACCGACAGCACTGATGGTCATCAGCAGCCCGATGCCGAGCTTGCCCTTGAGTAGCTTCCGGATCGCGCCGGGCGTGAACGTCGACGCCCCCAGGAGTAGACCACCCCAGAACAGCACCAGCGCCGGGATATCCAGGCCGGACCAATCGAGGATCAGGCCGACGAGGAACGCAATGCCCGAGAACACTGGCACCATGACCCCGCGGTCTTTCCACCAGGTCCGCTCCGCCTCTTCGTGCCCTTCATCCACCGAGGCGACAGGCTCGTGCTCGCAGCCGCACGCCGCGCTCACGAGCCAGCCCCTGCTCCGCAGCACCCCGGCACCGTGCAGGTCGAGTCGACGCACCGTGCGTGTTCGTCGACAGCCAGCGTCACGTCCACCAGCGCGACGAGCGCAGCAGCAAGATGCGGATCGGCGATCTCATACCGAGTCTGTCGACCCTCAGGCTCAGCTACCACAATCCCGCAATCACGTAAGCATGTCAGATGGTTCGACACGTTAGACCGGGTCAGCTCGAGCTCCCGGGAGAGCACAGCCGGATAGCTCGGTCCGCCGAGCAGCGTCATCAAGATCCGGGAACGACTCGGATCCGCCATCGCCCGGCCGAGCCGGTTCATGACGTCGAGGCGTGAAGCAATAGTCAGCATGTGCTGAACTATACAGTGATTGCTGACGTTAAGTTTATTTGGACAGCACGTTGCAATAGGGCTTGCGAACGGTCCAGGCCGAGTGCCTGTTTCACCGTTCGAAGCGCTTGAACTCGGGCAAATACTCCCCGTGTGTTCCTGAGCCTGATTGATCTTGACCAGATCGTAACCATCAGCGCTCCTCGCGTCTAAGTTATCCCCAGGTGACGGTCAGGCCCGCAGACCGGTTTTCCGATCCCGAATCAGCCGCGGGCCGAGCCGCACGAACACAACCATGCCGACCAGCTCAACGAGGGTCTGCGTGACGACCACCACGGGCGCGAGCGATGCGGGCAGCGCGAGCGCGAGCGGGAGGACGACGAGGCTGTTGCGGGTGGCACCGCTGAACACCAGGGCACGGGTGGCCGGGACGTCGAGGCGGAACAGTCGCCCGGCACCCGTGCCGATGAGCGCCATGATGATGAGGAACGCCGCATACAGCGGCACGAGCACAAGCAACTGCAGGGCCGCGGTGATCGGGCGGCTCGACCTGATCGAAGCGAGCAAAGAACTCGGCCTGCCACTCAGCGAAATCGGCCAGCACCTCCGGGCGATGGAAGATGACTCCTGCACCGACGTCCGGGACCAACTCCGCCCGCTCTTGGCGGAACGGGTTCGCCAGATCGACGAGAAGCGCGCTCGCCTCGACCAGCCCGACCACGAGCTCGCCGCGTGACCAGACCGCGACGATCACTGCTCAATCAAATGCCTGTTCCGCACCCGCACGACACCTGCCGTCGACGTCAGCGACCGAGCATCCCGCGTCCAGGCCTGCGTGGCCACCTGCACGGCGTCCCACGGGGAGCCGAGTGGTGGCGTGTAGGAGAGGTCGAGGTCGCTCATCGCGTCAACCGTCATGCCGTGGTGCAGGGCGGTGGCGTAGGTGTCGACGCGTTTCGCGATTTCCGCCCCGCGGGTGCCGACGAGCTGCGCACCGAGCAGCAGCCCGTTGTCGGTTGCGCCGGTGATGCGGATGCTGATCGGTGTTGCGCCCGGGTAGTAGGCCTTGTGGTCGTCTGCGATCGCCGTGGAGCTGTGCGGCGTGAACCCGGCCGCGACGGCTTCGTGGTCGCGGAGCCCGGTGCGGGCGGCGACCAGGTCGAAGACCTTCACCACCTGGGTGCCGAGCGACCCGGCGAATCGGGCGTTGCCGCCGATCGCGTTTTCGCCCGCGACCCGGCCCTGCTTGTGTGACGTCGTGCCGAGCGGCAGATACGTGACGCCCAGCAGACGGTGGTGGGTGACGATGCCGTCGCCGGCCGCCCAGACGTGCGGCAGGCCGGTGCGCATCTGCTCGTCGACAACCACCGCACCACCCGGCCCAGTCGACGCGCCGGCCTCCGTCAGCAGGCTCGTGTTCGGCCGCACACCGACGACGACGAGCACGAGCTCGGCGCTGCGCTCGAACGGCTGGCCGGCCTGCTGGCCGGTCACGGTGAGGCCGTCACTCGTCTTGCTGATGTGTTCCACGCGGGTGTCGGTGATGACGTTCACGCCGTGTCGGGTGAGTTCGTCGTGGACGAGGGAACCCAGTTCCGGGTCGAGGGTGGAGAGGACTTCGGGGCCGCGCTGCAGTTGGGTGACCTGGAGGCCGCGGATGGTGAGCGCTTCGGCCATTTCCAGGCCGACGTACCCGGCGCCGACGATGATCGCGGTCTCCGGCTGGTGGGTCTCGAGGTAGTGCTCGAGCGCGAAGGTGTCGCCCATCGAGTGCAGCAGGTGTACGCCGTCGGCTGGGCCGAGCTGGTCGAGACCCGTGATGCCGGCCGTGGAGGGTGAGGCTCCGGTGCCGACCATGAGTTCGTCGTAGGCGATCGTCGACTCCGTGCCGTGCTCGTCACGGACGGTGAGGCGCTGCCCGTCGACGTCGATCCCGGTCGCGAGGGTGTTCAGGCGCAGGGTCATGCCGGTGGCTTCGAGGTCGGCGTGGGTGCGGTGCGCGAGGGACTGCCAGGGCTGGACCTCGCGGGAGAAGTAGTAGGGGATGCCGCAGATGGAGAAGTTCGGGTAGGCGTCAGCGACGATCACCGTCACGTCCACGGAGGGGTCGAGTTCCCGGGCGCGGAGGGCGGTGGAGATACCGGCGTCACTGCCACCGATGACTGCGAGATGCATGAGGGTGCCTTTCAGAGCTGAGCTGCAGGTTGTGGAGCCACGGCCGCAGCGGTGCCGCGCGCGGAAGACGGATAGAGCACGAGCACCAGGCCGAGCCCAAGGGTCGCGCCGATGAGTTGCGCGAGGATGAACGGGCCGACCGAGGCCGGCGCGATACCGGCGAAGGTGTCGGTGAACATGCGGGCGATCGTCACGGCCGGGTTCGCGAACGACGTCGAGCTGGTGAACCAGTACGCCGCCCCGATGTAGCCACCGACCGCGGCCGCCGTCACCGCGCCCTTCCCGGAACGCGCGAGGGCGAAGATCACCAGGATGAGCCCGGTGGTCGCGACGACCTCACCGAGCAACGTCCCAGCGCTCGCCCGGTCCGTCCTGGAGAGCACTGGTGCGGTGTCGAACATCGCCCCGGCCAGGACGGTGCCAGCGATTCCGCCAACGATCTGCGCGGCCACATACGGCGCGACGTCGCGCACCGGCAGACCGTGCAGGGTGCCGCGGCTCACCCACCAGTCCACGAATGACACCACCGGGTTAAAGTGGGCCCCGGACACGGGCCCGAGCGCCAGGATCAGCACGGCGAGCCCGAGCGCGGTCGTCAGGCTGTTCTGCAGCAGCTGCAGCCCGACGTCATCCGGGGAGAGCCGTTGCGCCATGATCCCGGAGCCGACGACGATCGCCACCAGGAGTCCGGTGCCGACGAACTCGGCAAGCATCCGACGCAGCAGAGGCGGTCGGACCGGGATGGGCGCGGGATTCGATGGGTTCATGGCGGCATCATCTTGACTCACAAAGTTACTTCAGTCAATATTGAACCAATGAACATCGAACGAACTGAAGCGGTCGAAGCGCGGGCGGCGAAGCACGCCGCGCTGAGTGACCCCACGCGCCTGCAGATGATCGACCTCCTGACGCTGGGTGACCTGTCCCCGACCGAGATCCGGGTCGCGCTCGGCACCCCGGGCAACCTGCTCACCCACCACCTGAACGTGCTGGAGCAGGTCGGCATGGTCACCCGCACGACGTCCGAGGGTGACAAGCGCCGTAGCTACGTGCACCTGAGCAGCGGCGCGTTCGACGGTCTCGTGCCGAGCGTTGCAGGCGCGGCCAGCCGGGTCGTGTTCGTGTGCTCCGCGAACTCTGCCCGCTCCCAGCTCGCTGCCGCCCTCTGGGCGCGGCAGAGCAGCATCCCCGTCGCCTCCGGTGGCACCCACCCGGCCGAACAGATCGCGCCCGGCGCCATCGCCGCCGCCGAACGGCACCAGCTCGCCCTCCCGTCGAGCGCGCCAAGCACACTGGACGCGGTGCTGAGCGATGGGGACTTCGTCATCACGGTCTGCGACAACGCGCACGAGGAAATCGGCGTCACAGGCGATCTGCACTGGTCGATCCCCGACCCGGTGCGCGTCGGCACCGACGCCGCGTTCGACGCCGCCTACACCGAACTGGAGCGCCGCATCGCGGGCCTCGCTTCCCGCCTGCTCGCCTCCTGACTAGAAAGCACCAGCACCCTCATGACCACGACCAAGCCCGTCGTCCTGTTCATCTGCCAGCACAACGCCGGCCGCTCCCAACTCGGCGCAGCCCTCCTCGAACACCTCGCCGGAGACCGCTTCACCGCCACCTCAGCAGGCCTTGCCCCATCGGATGCTGTGAACCCTGCGGTCGCCGCGACCGTCGCTGAGCTCGGCCTCGACATCACCGACCGAGTGCCACGGGCGGTCACTGCCGCAGACCTGGATCAGGCCGACGTCGTGGTGCTGATGAAGCCCGGCCTGATCTTGCCTGCCACCCCGCGCGGCGAGGTCTTAGCCTGGTCGTTCCCGAACCCCGAGGCCTGGGACGTCGAAGCCGTGCACCCGCTGCGGGAAGCCGTGGCCGAGCAGATCCGCACCGAGCTGCTCGCCCGGTAGCTCCCGCAGCGAGCGGTCAGACGCTTGCTGGTGCGCGACCGATCTGCAGCACCTGTTCCGGCACCGCGCAGCACGAACCACCCAGCGACGCACCAGCGGCATCGAACAGGCCGGCCCCACCGCACACGCCCGTGTCCGGGAGAACGAGTTCCACCCGCTCGGCCGCAGCCTGGTCGCCGGCGAGAGCGGCGACGACGGAGCGGACCTGCTCGTAGCCGGTCATCGCGAGGAACGTCGGCGCCCGCCCGTAGGACTTCGCGCCGACGATGTAGAAATCCGGTTCCGGCTGCGCGAGATCCCGCGCACCGGTCGCTGCGACTGATCCGCAGGAGTGCAGGTTCGGGTCGACCTCGGCCGCGATCAGCATCGGAGCCTGCAGCGTCGCATCCAGCTCGATCCGCAGCTCCGACAGGAACGACAGATCAGGCCGGAATCCGGTCAGCACGATCACCCGATCAGCGCCGGGCAGCTCGCGGCCGTCCTCCGACACCAACACGGTCTGATCACCGTCGCGCGTCACGCGCTCGACACGGAAGCCCGTGACGAGGCGGATGAGGCCACCGTCGACGAGTTCCTTCGCCTTCACACCCAGCGCGCCGCGGGCGGGCAGCTCGTCAGCGTCGCCGCCACCGAAGGTGTTCCCGACCGTGCCGCGGCGCAGCACCCAGGTGACCGTGGCATCCGGGTTGCGGCGGACGATCCGCGCGAGCGCGATGACCGCGGTGACCGCGGAGTGCCCGGACCCCACGACGACGGTGTGCTTGCCCTCGAACCCGGCCCGATCCCGGAAGTCCGGGATCCGGTAGCTGAGCCTCTCGGACGCGGCCCGCTCCCCGAGTGCCGGCAGACCGTCCGCCCCAGCCGGGTTGGGCGTCGACCAGGTGCCCGAGGCGTCGATGACCGCCCGAGCGTCAAGGCGGTACTCGCCGTCCGCGGACTCCACGTGCACCGTGAACGGCTGCTCTGCCCGGCCGGCATCGACCAGGCGATCGCGGCCACGGCGCGACACGCCGACGACGCGGGAACCGAACCGCACCCGCTCTCCGAGAGCATCCGCGAGGGGTGCGAGGTAGGAGCTGATCCACTGAGCGCCAGTCGGGTACCCCGTCGTCAGCGCCGTCCAGCCGGTCGGTGCGAGCAGTCGAGCGGATGCCGCGTCGACCAGCTCGGACCAGTCGGAGAACAACCGCACGTGACCCCACTCCGACACCGCCGCAGCAGCCGAGGAACCGGCCTCGAGGACCAGCACCGGAACGTCGCGCTCCACCAGGTGCGCTGCAGCAGCCAGCCCCTGCGGCCCTGCACCGATCACGACCACGGGCAGCTCGTTCACCATCATCAGCTCCAATCGACAACCATCAATGCATCGAGACTGATCGATACATCGACAGATGTCAATACGACGTGTCAGAATGTGTCCATGCTGATCGAACTGCCCCTCCTGGAAGCCGACGCCACAGCGTGCTGCACCCCCGTGACCGGTGGGGTGCTCGCGCTCGACGAAGCCGAGCGGATCGCGCACACCTTCAAAGCGCTCGGTGACCCGACTCGCGTCCGGCTGCTGTCGCTGATCGCTGCGAGCGAGGGCGGTGAGGCGTGCATCTGCGACCTCACCGAACCCGTCGGGCTGTCGCAGCCCACCGTGTCGCACCACATGAAGATCCTCGTCGACGCCGGGCTTGCGACCCGCGAGCAGCGCGGCCGCTGGGCGTACTTCCGCGTCGTCACTGACGGGCTCGAACGCGCTTCCCAGGCGATCCGCCCGTGACCGGCGCAGTGACCGTCCGTCCGCTCGACGCCGCCGACTGGGCCGCCGTCGAGACCATCTACCGCGAGGGCATCGCCACCGGCAACGCCACCTTCGAGGCCGAACCACCGAGCTGGGAACAGTTCGATACAGGCAAGCTGACCATCGGCCGGCTCGTCGCCGTCGACGAGCATGGGACCGTCCTCGGGTGGGTCGCCGCATCGCCGGTCTCTGCGCGCGAGGCGTATCGCGGCGTGGTCGAGCACTCTGTGTACGTCGCAGCCGCAGCAGCCGGACATGGCGTCGGAACACGACTGCTCTCGGCATTCATTACCGCCGCAGACGAGGCGGGCGTCTGGACGATCCAGTCGAGCATCTTCCCCGAGAACATCCCCAGCCTGTTGCTGCACGACAGGGCCGGCTTCCGCACCGTCGGGCGACGCGAGCGCATCGCCCGCATGAGCTACGGACCCCATGCCGGACGCTGGCGTGACACCATTCTCCTTGAGCGACGGACGTCCTTAGAGCCGGAGTGACGAGGTTCAGCGGGCCGCTTTTCGCTCCCGAACCAGCCGCGGGACGAGCCGCACGAACACGACCATGCCGATGAGCTCGACGAGCGTCTGCGTGACGATCACCACGGGCGCGAGCGCGAGCGACGCGGGCAGCGCGAGCGCGAGCGGCAGGACCACGAGACTGTTGCGGGTGGCACCGCTGAACACCAGGGCACGGGTGGCCGGGACGTCGAGGCGGAACAGCCGCCCTGCACCCGTGCCGATGAACGCCATGATGACGAGGAACGCCGCATACAGCGGCACGAGCACAAGCAACTGCAGGGCCGCGGTGCTCACCGCCCCCGCCTGCGAGGCCACGACCGTGAACAGGGTCGCGACCATCAGCGGCACCATCAGCGCCAGCATGGTGCGTTCGATCCCACGTCCGATCCGGTGCCGCTTGGCAAGCCGCTGCGTCACAGCGGCCGCGGTCAGCGGCAGCACGATGAGCAGCAGGAACGCGCGCACGAACGGGCCGAGCTCGACGGCCGCGACACCGCTGGGCCCGATGAACAGCAGCAGGTAGACGGGTAGCAGGAGGATCTGCGCGAGCATCAACAGCGGAGCCGCCGCGAGCAGGCGCTCCGAGGCTCCTCCGGCGAGGCCGGCGAACACGATCACGTAGTCAATGCACGGCGTCAGCAGCACCAGGAGCACCCCGAACAGCAGTGCCGGTTGATCCGCGACGAACCGCGACAGCCCATAGGCGACCAACGGGACGATGACGAAGTTCACCACCCCGACCGCGCCGAGGAACCGGACGTCGCGAAGGGAACGCCCGATCGCGGCGAACGGCACCCCGAGGAACGTCGCGAACAGCAGCAGCGCAAGCACCGGCTCGATCGCCACTTCCAGATGATGCGCGCCAGGCAGCAGCAGACCGAAGACGCCGCCCACAGCGATCGCCGCGAGGTAGAGGACGATCTGGTGACGTTCCAGCCACGGCACGATCGCCGTCACGAGCCGGGACCGAGGGTTGAGGGGCACGAGGCTCAACCGTAAACGTTCGAGCCGCTGGAAGGTCAAGTCGGGCTCCCGGCCGTAGGATCGGCGCATGCGCATCTCGGAGGTCAGCCAACGCAGCGGCGTCGCCCCGACCGCGCTGCGCTACTACGAGAGCATCGGGCTCATCACCCCCGGCCGCACCCGCAACGGCTACCGCGACTATGACACCGCAGTGCTCGGACGCCTCGACCTGATCGAAGCGAGCAAAGAACTCGGCCTGCCACTCGCTGACATCGGGCAGCACCTCCGGTCGCTAGAGGACGACTCCTGCACCGACGTCCGCGACCAGCTCCGCCCGCTCCTCGCGGAACGGGTGCGACAGATCGACGAGAAACGCGCCCGCCTCGACGAACTCCGAGCCCGCCTCGACCAGGCCGACCACGGGCTCGCAACGTGCCCAGACCGCGACGACCACTGCTCAACCGAATGTGTGTTCCGCACCCGCACCACACCTGCCGTCGAGGTCAGTTAGTGCGTCAGCGACCGAACATCCCGCGTCCACGCCTGCGCGGCGTCCAATGGGGAGCCGAGCGGTGGTGTGTAGGAGAGGTCGAGGTCGCTCATGGCGTCGACGGTCATGCCGTGGTGCAGTTCGGTGGCGGAGGTGTCGACGCGTTTCGCGATTTCGGCCCCGCGGGTGCCGACGAGCTGCGCACCGAGTAGCAGCCCGCTGTCGGTTGCGCCGGTGAAGCGGATGCTGATCGGTGTCGCGCCCGGGTAGTAGGCCTTGTGGTCGTCTGCGATCGCCGTGGAACTGTGCGGCGTGAAACCGGCCGCGACGGCTTCGTGGTCGCGGAGCCCGGTGCGGGCGGCGACCAGGTCGAAGATCTTCACCACCTGGGTGCTAACCCGAGGCGCTCCGGATTCTCCCAGCTAGGCCGCTGGCAATCAACCGTACGATTGCATCATGCTCCTGTCCTCGATGCCGCCGCGCGCGTCATCGCCCGACGGTTTGCGCCTGTTGGTGTTCATCGTTTTGGCCGTGTCGATGGCGGTCGGATTTCTCACCCTGCAAGCAGGAGCTCAATCAGCACCGGGAGCCGCGCAGGCAAGCACAAGCGTTATGCAGGCCGGCGGCGACACCCTCTTCGGTGGCTGCTCGTTCGCCGGGCAGGGCCAGCACGCGAACGAGGCCGCCGACTGCATCGTCGCGGTGCCGGCAACCGCTCAGGACCTCGGTGATCGCCCCTTTCCGCAGACGACCCCCCGCGCGACGCCTGCACCCGTAATCGCCGGAGGCGACGCGGATCAGCGAGACACACCGCCTGTCTCGTTGCACGCAATCTCGATCAGTAGGACTTGAGGCCGCGGCACCTCGAGTACCCTGACGCGCCGCCGCCTGTAGATCCTTTGGGCCGATAGCGGGCTGTGTTGCCAGCGTCTCGAGGTGTCTTCCCCCCATGGCCGCTGGGTACACACTTCGTCGTGCGCACCAGCATGTTCATTCCGTCCCGGGGATTCCATGCCCACTTCACCAACATCGACTCCCTCTGAGCTTGCTCACACGGTCGCTGGCCCAGTTCAGCGTCGCTCAGCGCTTGAGGCAGCCGCTCTACGACCGATGCCGGTCTGGATTCGCGCTGGCCTAGCCGCCGCGGGAGGCGTGATGCTCGACGTGGGTTTTCCTGACATCGACCTGTGGATCATGACCTTCGCCGGTATCGCCGCAATTTTGATTGCGATCTGGGGACGCGGTCCGATCCTCGCGGGCGGACTCGGATTTCTGGCCGGGATGGTGTTCTATGTCACCCATCTCAGCTGGTCCGGCCTCTACCTCGGGCCGCTCCCCTGGATCGCCCTAGCCACCCTGCAGGCGATCATCTTCGCCGCTGGATGCGTCGCCATCAGCCTCCTGACGAATTGGCTTCCCCGACTCCTCCGTTCAAAGGCAGCGCTCCTCGTGCTCATGCCACTGCTCGTTGCTGGGCTCTGGACCGGACGTGAGGAGTTCGCCGGGCGCTGGCCCTACGGCGGCTTTGCATGGGGGCGAGTCGCCTTGGCGCAATCTCAGAGCCCGTTCGCAGAAGCGGTCTCCTGGATCGGCGTCAGCGGGCTGTCGTTCATCATGGTGTGGATCGTCGCGACGTGCATCGTGCTCGCGGCGGAGGCACGCCTGCGAAACCTGCCGGGAGTCGTGGTGCTCGTCGCAATCACGGTGCTCGCCGCAACAGTTCCCACCTGGCCGACGACCTCGCGCCAACCCGTGACGATCGCTGCAGTTCAGGGAAACGGGCCGGCGGGTTATTTCGCCACCCATGAAATCGGCGACGTCCTTACCGCTCAGCTGGAAGAGACCCGCTCGGCACTTGGGAACGCTGCAGAGTCCGGGCGTACCGTTGATCTCATTGTCTGGCCTGAAGACGGCGCTGACCTGGACCCGCTTCAGAATCCCACTTCCCGTGCTCGGATCGATCAGGTTATCGAACAGACCGGAGGAACCCCCCTGGTCTTTGGAACGATCACCGAGCGCGACGGCCGGTACTTCAATTCTTCCATCCTGTGGGAGCGCGGAATCGGACCGACCGACCTGTACGACAAGAAACGCCCAGTGCCCTTCGGCGAGTTCGTGCCCGATCGCGCATTCTGGTCGCAGCTGGCACCGGACCTCATCGGCCTCGTCGGGCGCGACTACACTCCAGGCACGCGCGACGGAATCCTCAACACGGGAGGAGTCGCGTACGGCAGCGCAATCTGCTTCGACATCGCCGACGACACGGTGATGCGAACGCTCGTCGAAGACGGCGCCCAGGTCATCCTCGCGCAGTCCAACAACGCCGATTTCGGTCGCACCGACGAGAGCCTGCAACAGCTGGCCATTGCACGCCTTCGCGCCATCGAATCCGGCCGGGATCTCGTCAACATCTCGACCGTCGGCACGAGTGCCATCATCACGGCGACGGGCGAGACCCGCAACGAACTCACTGCGTTTGAGCCGGGAACCATGATCACCCAGGTGACACCCCGCGATGGAACCACCGCCGGAATCGTGCTCGGCCCGGTTGTGTCTGCCGTGACGCTCATCGTCGCGCCCTCCGTGACCCTCGCCATCGGACTGCTTCTGTTGATCCGATCCCGTCGGGCCCCAATCACCGCCGAACGAGACCTGTTGACAGGTCAGGAATGACGTCATGAATCAGCAGATGAGCAACCACGAGCGCGGACCAGCAGACCGTCTCGGTGGTGACCCGGGTCGCAACGACACCGAGGACCAGGGCCCATCCGAGAACGCCGTCACTCTGCCGCGGCTCAGCATTACCGGCTACGCGCGCTTCTTCTGGCGACAGCTCACCAGCATGCGCACCGCCCTCCTGCTGCTGCTGCTCGTCGCCATCGCCGCCATCCCCGGCTCACTCGTCCCCCAACGCCTGAGCGACCCAAACGGCGTCACGCAGTACTTCACGAACAACCCCGACCTCGCACCGGTGCTCGATCAGCTGCAACTCTTCGACGTCTACAGCTCAGCCTGGTTCTCCGCGATCTACATCCTCCTGTTCATCTCGCTCATCGGATGCGTGATCCCGCGGACAAAGCACCACTTCGACGCCGTTCGCGCACGACCGCCGCGCACCCCCGCTCGGCTGTCACGCCTGCCCAGTCACCAGCTGCACGACTACCCGCAGTGCGACGTCCCTCTCGTGCTCGACACAGCCCGGGCCGTCCTTAAGCGGGCGGGGTACCGAGTTGAACCCTACGAACAGAGCGGCCTCCGATCACTGTCCGCAGAACGGGGCTACCTCAGGGAGACCGGCAACCTCGTCTTCCATACCGGACTATTGGCAGTCATCGTCGCAGTCGGGGTGGGAGGGGCGCTCGGCTATCAAGGGCAACGGGTGATCGTCGAAGGCCAGTCGTTCGTGAACGCGCTCATCGAGTTCGACTCCTACAACCCGGGCCAGTTGTTTGACCCCCAGTCCGTCGCTCCGTACCGGCTCACCCTCGACCAGTTCTCCGTGACCTACGAGACCGCCAATCTCGACGCCTACGGACAGCCGACGGACTTCACAGCCAACGTCACCGTCACCGCACCCAACGAGGCACCCGAGGCGCGAACAATCAAAGTCAACGACCCCATGCGATTCGCCGACACCGACGTCTTCCTTATGGGCAATGGCTACGCACCGAAGATCACGATTCGAAACGCCGACGGGGAGATCGTCTTCGAGGAATCGACCCCGTTCCTGCCACAGGACAGCAACATGACGTCTCTGGGCATCCTGAAGGTACCGGACGGCATGCCCGAGCAGCTCGGGCTCGTCGGCTTCTTCTACCCCACCGCGAGCGAGCTCGAGTCCGGGGCATTCACCTCGACCTTCCCGGACCTGATCTACCCCATGGTCTCGTTCAACGTCTTCAGAGGGGACCTGGGAATCGACGGCGGGGCACCGAAATCGGTGTACACCCTGAACACCGACGATATGACGCAACTCACCGGCGGCTCGTCCGGCCTGGAGTCCATCCAGCTCATGCCCGGCGAAACTGCAGACCTCCCCGATGGGCTCGGCACTATCACCTTCGACAACATCGCGCCGCAAGCATCCCTCGACGGTACGGAGAGCTACGCCGGCTCGGTCGCACGCTTCGCGTCCTTCGACATTGCCAGCGATCCCGGCCAGTTCTGGGTACTCATCGCCTCGATCATCGTGCTCGGCGGACTGATCGTCTCCCTCATGGTGCCTCGACGGCGCCTCTGGGTACGCGCTGTCCAGGATGGTGCCGACGTGCGGGTCGAGTACGGCGGCCTGGCGCGCGGGGAAGACCCTCGGCTTGACGCTGCGGTCGAGTCTCTGGCACTAGCTCACCGGGCAGCAATCGAAAAGCTCCACAACCGTGAACCAGACCACCCAAATCATCCCACCCCGAAGACTAGGAACCACTCGTGAAAACCAGCACCAAATGGACCATCGGATCGCTCATCGCCGTCGCCCTCCTCATCGCCGCGGTGGCGATCTACGCCGTGGTGAAACCGACCGCCCAACCAGAAGCCAGTGGCGGGAACGGGGCGAGCTCCACGGTCGCCGACAACAGCCACCGGCTGACAGAACCAGAGAACAGTACCGTCACCCTCGTTGAGTTCCTCGACTTCGAGTGCGAGGTCTGCGGCGCCGTGTACCCGGTGATCGAGCAGTTGCGGGCTGAGTACGGGGACCGCGTCTCCTTCGTCGTCCGATACTTCCCCATCCCCTCTCACCTCAACTCGATGAATGCCGCTGTGGCGGTCGAGGCCGCAGCCCAGCAAGGGCAGTTCGAAGCGATGTACAGCCGCATGTTCGAGACCCAGCCGGAGTGGGGCGAGCAGCAGGACTCCAAAGCAGCGCTCTTCCGGACGTTCGCAGAGGACCTCGGCCTCGACATGGCGAAGTACGACGCAGCGGTAGCCGACCCGGCGACGCAGGAACGTGTCGCGTCCGACTTCGACGCGGGCCGCCAGCTCGGAGTGGAAGGTACGCCCACGATCTTCGTGAACGACAAGAAGATCGAGCTGCGCTCCGAAGCAGATCTCCGCAACGCACTCGAAGCAGCCCTCGCGAAATGATCGCTTCGACACGGACAACCACCCCACGGCTTCTCGCGGGAGCGGTGGCTGCGCTCGCGCTGCTCCTCGGTGTCACAGCGTGTTCCAATGACTCGCTCGCGGAGCAGTACCGAGAGGGTTCCGGGAAGAATTTCGTCGCTGGCGACGGAACCATCACGGAGTGGCCCGTCGAGTCGCGCGGCGAGCCCGTCGTGTTCTCGGGGGAAACCGACGCCGGCGAGACCATCGGGTCGACCGATACGGAAGGCCAAGTCGTTGTCGTCAACTTCTGGTATGCCGCATGCGCCCCCTGCCGTGCTGAGGCGCCTGACCTGGAAGCGGTGAACGTCGAGTACGCCGCCGAGCCGGTGTCGTTCATCGGGGTGAACGTGCGAGATCAGCCAGCAACTGCAGCCGGATTCGCGAAGACCTACGGGGTCACATACCCGTCGATCATCGACCTCGACAAGGACGTCGCGCTTGCGTTCGCAGGCCAGTTCGCACCGAATGCCGTTCCGACAACCCTAGTCCTCGACCGGGAGGGCCGGGTGGCGGCACGGATCCTCGGGGAACTCAGTGCACCGTCGATCCTGTCGACGATCGTGGGAGATCTACTCGAGGAGAATCTCGAATGACCGAAGCCGTCCTCGGCGGTCAGCTGCTGCTCGCGCTACCGATCGCTCTCCTTGCTGGCCTCGTCTCGTTCGCCTCCCCCTGCGTCCTGCCCCTCGTACCCGGCTATCTCGCCTACGCAAGCGGCAGCATCAGCGTCGGTGAACCATCGAGCCGATCACGACTCATTGTCGGCACGCTGTTGTTCATCGCCGGCTTTGCAGTGGTCTTCGTCGCATACGGCGCGGTCTTCGGAACCCTGGGAGCCTGGTTGCTCAGCTGGCAGGACCTCATCATCCGAATACTTGGCGTCATCGTGATCCTGATGGGGGTAGTCTTCCTCGGACAGGTGAGGCTCCTGCAGCGGACGATTCGGTTCCGCTGGACACCAGCCACCGGACTCGCTGGAGCGCCGCTCCTCGGCATCGTCCTCGGACTCGGCTGGACTCCCTGTTTCGGCCCGACACTCGCCGCAATCTCGGCGCTCAGCATGGACTCGGGATCCGCCTGGCGCGGAGCCGTCCTCGGCCTCGCCTACTGCGTCGGTCTCGGCATCCCCTTCCTGCTCATCGCCTTCGGGTTCTCCTGGGTCACCCGCGCGATGCAGTTCCTTCGCCGCCACATCCGCACCATCAACATCGCCGGCGGGGTTCTCCTCATCGCCCTCGGGCTCGCGATGGTGACCGGGCTGTGGACCGTCTGGATCTACCAGCTCCAAGGCCTCATGTTCTCCTTCCGCGCCCCGCTCTGACACGACCCATGACACGACACCACAAAGGACTCCGATGAACTCCAGCTCACGGCTCGAACAATCTCAGCACGACGAGGAGTCGGCGCAGCAAGACACTTCACCCGCCCGGCGTCGTCGACTCCGCCTCGCGCTTCTGTCGGCCGTGATCATGGTCTCCGCGCTCCTCCTCGACCAGCTCACGAAGGAGTGGGCGATCAGAGAGCTAGCCGAGCGCTCCATCCCGATGCTGCCCACGACATCACTTGGCCTCGTCTACAACCCCGGTGTCGCGTTTGGGATCGGATCGGAACTCGGGCCAGCTCTCTCGATCGGCCTGTTCGCCGTCGTCCTCGCAATGATCGGTCTCCTCGCTGTGTGCGTCGCCCGGGGGCGCAGACTCGGGCTGATCCTTCCGCTCGCGCTCGTCATCGGCGGCGCCGCAGGCAACGTCTTCGACCGCGTCTTCCGCATTACGGCCAGCGGCGGGCCCTTCTCGGGCCACGTCGTGGACTTCCTCGCGATTGAATGGTTCGCCGTCTTCAACCTCGCCGACGTGTTCACCGTCGGCGGCGTCCTCCTCGGCGTCGCCCTCTACCTCGCGCATGAGCGCGCAGACGAGCGTGCATTCAACGACGCAACTGCCTCCTCGGCCAAACCGCCGCAGCCGACGGAGTGAACACCCACCGGGTCCGGCTCCGGCCCCGTGGGTGTCCGAGCGCACGGGACGCTCAACCGAGCAGGGTTTCTTCGACCTCCCCCACGCAGTGCAACCAGGTGCGCTCGAGACAGCATCGGCGTGATTGCGAAACGTCAGCAACCGCTGTATGGTCAGCACATGCTGACCATTGCGCCTCAAATCGATGTGATGAACCGGCTTGGACGAGCCCTGGCTGATTCGACCCGTTCGCGGATCCTCCTCAGCCTCCTCGACGAGCCCGGCTACCCGGGGCGACTCGCCCAGGAGCTCGGGCTGACCCGATCGAACGTCTCCAACCACCTGAGTTGCCTGCGCGGTTGTGGAATCGTCGTCGCCACGCCCGAGGGACGCAGTACCCGGTACGAGATCGCCGATCCACACCTCACTCGCGCCCTGACCGCGCTCGTCGACGTCGTCCTGGCGGTCGACGACGGCATTGCCTGCGCGGATGACGCCTGCGATGTGCCGCTCTGCTGCGGCACCGGCGAGGCCCAGGCGTGAGCCGCGAATGCTGCGGGCCTGACGCCCCAATTGACGGGCCGTCCCGTCCAACGGTCGACCTCATCACGGGCAGCCAGCTCGGCATCAGTTCGACTCCCGCCGACGACCACCACGGAATCGACGACGACCACGACCATTCCGACAGCGCTGAACTCGCATCCTGGTGGCGCGACCGCAGCGTACTCGTGCCGCTGGCAGCCGGCGTCCTCCTCCTCGTCGGCTACATCTGCATCTGGACCGGCTTCGAGATCGCCGGCACCCTGCTCCACGCAGTGAGCCTGCTCGCCGGAGCCTCCACGTTCGTGCCGATGGCAGTTCGACGACTGCTGCAGCGGCGCCTCGGCGTCGGGCTGCTCATGACCATCGCAGCCACCGGCGCGGTACTGCTCGGCCACGTCGGCGAAGCGGCCGCGCTCGCATTCCTCTTCTCAATCGCAGAAGCGCTCGAGGACCGCGCCATGGACAAAGCGCGCCACGGGCTCCGCGCGCTCCTCTCACTGATCCCGGAGACCGCAGTCGTGTCCCGCTTGACCGGCGACGCGATCATCCCGGCGGCCGACATCAGAGAACTCGACCTGCTCGTCGTCCGACCAGGCGACCGCGTCGCCACCGACGGCGTCATCACAAGCGGCCGGAGCAGTATCGACGCATCCGCGATCACCGGAGAGTCGATCCCTGTCGAGGTGGGGCCGGGCAATGCAGTGGCTGCAGGATCAATCAACGGCGGCGGAAGCCTCCTCATCGAAGCGACCGCCAGCGGTCGCGACAACTCGCTCACCACCATCGTCCGGCTCGTCGAACAAGCCCAGGCACGAAAGGGCACGCGGGCGAGGCTCGCTGACCGCATCGCGAAGCCGCTCGTCCCCATCGTGCTCGTCGTGGCAGCGCTCATTGTCCTGTTCGGTTTCCTCGTGGGCGATCCAGCCACCTGGACCGAACGGGCCCTCGTCGTCCTCGTCGCTGCGTCCCCGTGCGCCCTCGCGATCGCAGTGCCGGTGACGGTCATCTCGGCAATCGGAGCAGCGAGCCGCTTCGGGGTCGTCATCACATCCGGAGAAGCGTTCGAACAACTCGGCGCGGTCCGCAACATTGCATTCGACAAGACGGGCACCCTCACCCAGAACCGCCCCGAAGTGGTCCAGGTCGAAGCCGTGGACCCCGCTCGGGCGAATGACGTCGTCGACTTTGCGGCAGCGCTGGAGGCGCACAGCACACACCCGCTCGCGGCCGCCCTCTTGCGTGAGCGGCCGGAGCCTCCGCGAGCGTCTGACGTCACCGAGCACCCCGGCCAAGGCATCGCCGGGACCCTTGGCTCGATCACCGTGCGCGTCGGAAGCCCCCGCTGGGTCCCCGCCGAGCCGCTCGCCGCCGCCACCGCCGCGATGGAATCGGAAGGCATGACCGTCATCGTCGTCGAGGCTGATGGCGAACCGCTCGGAGTCATCGGAATCCGCGATGAACTGAAGCCCGAGGCGCGCGAGACCGTTGACACGCTTCGTCGGCAGCGGATGGAGATCACGATGCTGACAGGCGACAACGAGCGCACCGCGAACGCACTCGCAGAACGAGTGGGCATCGTCGATGTCCGCGCGGCTCAGCTACCGGCCGACAAAGCACGCGCCGTCGAGGGCCTGCGCACCCTCGGTACCACCGCGATGATCGGAGACGGCATCAACGACGCTCCTGCCCTCGCAGCCGCAGACGTCGGTATCGCCATGGGTGCCACCGGGTCGGCCGCAGCCGTCGAATCCGCAGATGTCGCCTTCACCGGAACCGACCTTCGCCTCATCCCTCAGGCGCTGGCGCATGCGCGGCGCGGCCGCCGCATCATGACAGCGAACATCGTCCTCGCTCTCGCAATCATCGTGGTGCTGTTCCCTCTCGCCCTATTCGGCGTCCTTGGCCTCGCGGGAGTCGTCCTCGTCCACGAACTCGCTGAGGTTGTGGTGATCGGAAACGGGATCCGCGCTGCCCGCGGACGCGCGATCCTCCCGCCAGCATGACGCTCTTCGCGCGCGGCTCTACTTCCATGGGTGCGGAGCGCCTCCGGCGATCACTCGTGCTCCTCATGAGCGTCAGTCTCTTCCTCGCCCTCGCCGCATGCGGCTCGCCAGCAGAGTGGGTCACGCCGCACTTCTCGAGGACCGTGCAGGATCGCGACCGTCCATCGGTCAGGGTCGAGCTGCCTGTCAAAAACATCTCGACCGACGATTTCAGACTCCTGGGTGAGGACCCGATGGGAAATCTGTTCTACGTCGCTCAGGCGCAAGCGGGCGGTGAGTTCTGCCTCATCGCCGTTGGGACGGACGGCGAGAGCAGCGCGTACGAATGCGGAGACACGCTGCCGCTCGAGCTGACTGACGATCTGGGCGGTGCCAGCGAGATCGTCGCGACACTGCGGAACCACGTGAACACTCGCGTCGGAGGACGAGATGTCTCCGAGTATCTGACCGTGGACGTCGCCGACTGAAAGTATGTAGCGGCTCCGACTCGATCGAGCGAGTCGGAGCCGCAAGCTGGCGGAACGCCGTCCGCAGCCGAGAAGATCGCTCATCCACCTCTGCCGCCGGCGAATTCAGCCGAGAGGCGCACCTCGTGCAGCCATGAACGATTGCCCGTCGACACGCGCACCGTCGATTCGTACCTCATAGTGCGAGTGGCATCCGGTGGATGCGCCGGTGGTTCCGACGAGTGCGATCGGGGTCCCCGCAGAGACGTACTGCCCCTGACCCACGAGCAGCGTGCTGTTATGGGCGTATCCCGTCTGCACACCGTTCCCATGGTCGATGAGTACCCAGTTGCCGTAAGTGCCCAGCCATCCGGAGTAGGACACCGTCCCACTGGTCGCGGCGACGACGGTTCGCCCACAGCCGGCAGCGATGTCGGTGCCGGAGTGGAAGGGGTTGGCGCCCGCGGGCCGATCCGGGCGAGGCCCGAAGGAATCGGTGATCCGACCCGAGATGGGCGAGATCCAGCCTTGATCGCTCAACTGACCGCCGTCCGCGCCTCCGCCACCCCCACTCGCGGCAGCTGCAGCTGCGGCAGCTGCAGCCGCCGCCCGCCTCGCGGCTTCGCCCTTCTCATAGTCGGCCTCCGTTGCAGCCCGGTCATCCTGGAGGACCACGAGCTGAGCTTCCAAGGTGACGATGGAGATTTCTTGCTCAGCGAGCATGGCGCGGACCGTCTCGCGAGCTTCGATCGCCTGCGTCAGCGCTGTCTCCGCTGCAATGCGTAATTCGTTGAGAGCCGCCTGCGCGACCGCCGCCTGCTCGGTCAGCTGCGAGGCGGTGTTCTGATCGGCTTTCGCGGTTTGATACGTCCCGTCCGTCCCCTCAGTCAGCTTGCTGATCAGACTGAGCTTCCCAAGCAGGTCGTCAGCAGCGCCGCCGTCGAACAGCAAGGTCGTCGACAAGTCCGTGCCCCCCGAACGCAGCCAAGCAGCGACGAGGGCGCCGGCCTTCCGCTGGGATGCCTTGGCTCGTTCCGCCGCAGCGGAAGCCTGCTGAGCGAGCGTTGTAGCTCGATAGGTCGCTTCGTCAAATGCGGACTGCGCAAGTTCGTACTCGGCACCCTTCGCCGTGGCGACCGCTTCAGCGGCAGCCACCTCCGTTGTGAGCTGTTGGATGAGGCGAGTGATCTCATCGACCTGAGCTTGTTTCGCCGATTCGCTCGCTCGAGCGCGCTCGACCTCCTCCCAGGACGGGTATTCGGCTGCTGAAGCGGGGCCCACCCCCACTGAACCGATAAGAAACATGAGCGCGAGAGTGGCCGCGCCAGCGATGTTGTGGCGCTTCTTGGTGCGCGAGGACTGCGTCGTCTTCACTGGTCCTCCTTCGTCGAATCGCCCGGTGCAGAGCCATCGAGAGGCTCTGCGAAGTACCGCGCATGAGCGGTGACCTGCGCGGTCGATCCGTCGCCGAAGGTGAGGTCCAGGAGGACGCCGTCGTCGTCGCTGATCGGCTCCAGAACGTCCTGCAAGGAGAGGAATTCGCCGCCGGGCTCAAGGACGGCACTCCCGCCTGCCGGCACGGATATCTCCTCGATGGGGAGCACTGTTGGCGTGGCATTCGCTTCGACAGGACCGAACGTTCTGAGTCCGACGGACTTCGCGACATGGGTAGAGACGGCGACGATGGAGATCGCTGCATCACTTGTGTTGGTGAACGTGCCGAATCCGGCACTGTCGCCCTCGTCGGCTGCAACGATCCAAAGGTCCTGAACACCCAGCGATCTGGCCTCAGGTGGGTCGGACGTCGGTGTGGCACAGGCGGAGAGCGAGAGGCCGAAGATCGCGAAGACGGCGAGCGTGGCTATGGTGCGGGAGCGCATGGAGGAATCCTCTTGGTCGTCGAAGGCGCGGAGCGCGCAGGATCAGCTGAAGCCCGCCTGCGGGTGGCAGCACGGCCGATCTCGACAGTGGCTCCGCGTCAGGACGTGGCGAACCCGATCGGCGGTCCTCGCCGTGAGATCACGTCAACGAGAATTCTCGCCATCGCCGCGCGAGCCGTGGCGCGCGGTCTCGGAGCGACGGGATAAGAGGGAACGGCTGTGGTCTCGAGTACCGTCGCGAGCCAGCCAAGGAGGAGCCCGGCGAGGACACGAACCTGCCCCATCGTGCGTCGTCCAGCAAGGATCACGACGATCGTTAGCGCGGCAGTCATGGCATGCCCCACGCTGAGCGGATGAGGCAGCGCGTGCTCCGCTGATGACGCTGCAGCGTCATGAGGGCCAACGAGCGACGAGACGTGGAAGATCAACTGACTGATCCCCGTCGCAGCGACGATCCGTGTGGTCGTGAGTCTCGCGCCCACGAGCGCCGCACACGCGAGGAACGAGAGGAGGAACGGGACGACGAGTTCGATCGGACCGGGCATCTCGGTACTGGTGATCGCGTGCGTGAGCACGGAGACGAGCGTTGCGCATCCGGCGATACCGACACTGCGCCCCAGGTGCAGTGACGCGATCGGGGCCATGGTGACAGTCTCCCAGCAGGTGCCGTCAAGGACAGCTAGAGTGCGGCGTGGCGGCTGTCTGTGTCCGCTGGGCGGCAGTTGGTTTGCGCTGTCGGGTGTTCCTCATCGACCTGGTGAACGAGGACCGTGTGGTTGACATGCGCAAGCCCGAGCTCGAGGAAGTCTCGCACGTGCCCGTCCGCGATCTGGTACAGCGCAGTTCGCCCGGACCGCTGCGCTTCGACCACGCGGTGAGCTCGAAGCAGGCGCAGCGCGTGGGATGTCGCCGATCGGCTGAGTCCGCTGGCAGATGACAGCTCAGAGACCATGAGGGGGCCCGGAATCAGGGAAAGGAGAATGCGCATCCGTCCTGGATCTCCGAGCAAGCCGAACACGTCGGCAAGATCGAGGATCTCAGATTCGCTCGGGAGCACCCGCTCCGGCACTGTCTCGGCTGTCGCGGGAGTCGGCTCGTTCATACGCCTCTACCCCCTTTCCGGTCTGACCACGACCAGTCAACCAGATGCCGCTTCACACCGGCGACTCTGCCTCAACGAATCGCTCCGGTTCGCACTGGACGGTTACGTGGTCGATGCCGTGACCTCGCTTGAGGACGCTGAGCACCTGCTCGAGGACCACGTCGTATTGGAAGTCCGCGGAAACGGTGATGTGTCCAGTGGCGCTGTCCATTCCGGAGGTGATGGTCCACACGTGCAGATCGTGCAGTGCGACAACCCCTGGAACAGCCAACACGTCCCGCTCGAGTGAGGCCATGTCGATGTGTGTGGGCGCCGATTCCATCAGGATGCGCAACGCCTGCCTCGTCAGGTTCCAGGTGCGCGGGAGGATGAAGAGCCCGATCGCGACACCGATGATCGGGTCCGCGTAGGTCCATCCAGTGGTGAAGATCACGATCGCCGCGAGGATCACGCCGACGGAACCCAGCAGATCTCCGAGGACCTCGAGCGAAGCTCCCTTCAGGTTGATGCTCTCCTTCGCTCCCGATCGGAGCAGACGGAAGCTGATGATGTTGATGGTCAGGCCGATGACCGCCGTGACGAGCAGCGGAACGCCTGGCACCTCGGGCGGCGAGCTGAATCGTTGGATCGCTTCGTAGAGCACGTATCCTGCAACACCGAACAGGAGCAGCCCGTTCGCGAGAGCCGCGAGCACTTCAAGGCGGTAGAACCCGTACGTCCGCTGGGTCGTTTTCGGCCTGGACGCAAGTGTGATCGCGGCCAATGCCATTCCGAGACCAAGGACGTCGGTACCCATGTGCGCCGCATCGGAGATGAGTGCGAGAGAGTTCACGCTGAAGCCGACAACGAACTCGATGACCATGTAGACCGCAGTGAGCCCGAAGGCGATGATGAGCGGTCTGCGGTGACGTCCAGCGGCCGACACTGCGGAGGTGTGCTCGTGATCAGATCCCATGCGTTGCACCATTCTCCGTTTGAGTGAACATGTGAACAGATTTGCACATGTCTGGGATTTCGGCAAGCTTCCAGTTCAGCCAGAGACGTTCACATCAACCCCATGTACCCTCATTTCGTATGCTTGCCCGGACGAGGAAGGAAGATCGGCTCATGTCCCACCTGCTGCCGCTCATCCGGCTCTCCCGCACTGGCGCCTTGTTTCTCCTGATCCTGACAACTGCGGCAGCGCTGCTCTTCGCACACGCGGCCGAAACTGTACATGAGTCGGCGTCGACGTCCGGCAGCGCGGTAGCGGCCGAGTCCGAAGCATCGAGCTCGGTCCCGTCAGCACTCGCGACTGCCCACTCTGGCACGACGAGCGATACCGGATTCTGGAACACAGTCGGAGCGTGCATGATCCTCGCTCTCCTTTGCCTGACAGCACTGTTGTTCGCCCGCGTGCTCTTCTCCCACCGTCGGTCAGCGGAGCTTGCAGCACCAAATGCCCCACCGCGGCTTGCCTCCTCCGCACTCCCCGTCTGGATAGATCCAGCCACACCCCTCGCCCTCGGTATCTCTCGAGTCTGATCAGCGTGCGCTCGAAGCGCCCGCATGAATCAGACCGTTCCTGCCAGCCCGGCAGCAGACAGAGAGCCCCTATGCCCACCCCCGAAGAACACGCTCTACCCACCCGACGGTCAGCTCGCGAACGCGAACGCCGCCAAGCCGCCGCCCACGCGATGACAGTGGATCATGCCCGTCCCGCGCCCCCGCAGCAGTCGAATGCACGATCTCGAACATCATCCCCGCTTCCCGCACCGACCCGAGCCTCCCAACCGGTCCGGACCCCCAAGGTCGCCCCTCGCCGCGGCGCCAGGCGCACCATCGCCGCTCTAGCCCTGACATTCGTCGGCGCGATGGTCGTCGCGACGTCACTGCCGGCTGCAGCATTGTTCCCAGACGCGCATGCCATCACCCAAGCGGCCTCCTTCGAACCGGAGAACCAGTCGCTCCTAGGAACAGCTGGCGAGTCCGAGGTCGTGGCCCGCGACGGTTACTCGGCCACCTCCATGGAAGAGATCGAACAACGCAGAGCCGCCGTCGCGCCCGCACGCACGGCGTCGACCTTTATCAACAACACCGCGTCACCGATTCAATGGCCGTTCGTCACGGGCGTGCCGCTCAGCGACGACTTCGGCCCCCGCGCCGCGCCCTGCAGTGGATGTTCGACCTTCCACAAGGGTCTCGACATGATTCCAGGCGAAGGCACACAGATCCAAGCGATCGCCGACGGTGTCGTCCGAGAGACCGGGTCGTCCGACTCTGGTCTCGGCGTCTACGCGATGATCGACCACGTCGTCGACGGGAAGCGATACACCAGCGTGTACGCCCACATGCAATTCGGCTCCCTGAAGCTCACAGAGGGCCAACCGGTGACGGTGGGGCAGCCCGTCGGCAACGTTGGCAACACTGGTCAAAGCACGGGGCCGCACTTGCATCTCGAACTCCTGCAGAACGGCACCGACCCGATCGACCCATTCGCATGGCTGCAAGCGAACGTCCAGCTGTGAGCGAGCTTTCGTCCCGGGCGGTCGTGGCTCCTCGGCTTGCCCGCGGAGCCACGATCGTGATCCTCGGAACGACGGCGATCTTGACCGCGGCGCTGCTCCTGGCAGCGATTGTCCCAGCCGAACCACTGCTCCTCTTCGACGCGGGTCCCGCCGTGTCCATCGGCCTCCCCGTCGTGAAGGTGCTGATGAACCTGTCATCGGCAGTCGCGATCGGTGGCGCGGTGATTGCCGCTGTCTGTCTCCCTCCAGGGAGCGCAGCTGCGAACCGAACCCTGGACCTCTCCTCTCTCGCGGCAGCGTGCTGGGCCGTCCTCACGAGCATCGGCGGGTACCTGACTTTCCTTAGCGTGGCTGGGCCGGTGTCGACGCAGATGTTCGTACCGGGACTGGTCCAGTTCTTCACGGAGATCGCACTCGGCCAATCCTGGGCTGCCACCTTCTTTGGGGCGGCAGTCATCTCTGTACTCTCTCTGGCGGTGCGCAGCGGCGTCGGTGTTGGGCTGCTGGCCGGGCTGGGGGTCGCCACGCTGGTTCCGCTCGCTCTGCAAGGACATGCGGCCGGAGCATCTGGCCACATCGCGGCCACCGCAGCACTGTGGTTGCACACGGCAGGCGCAGCCACCTGGATCGGCGGTCTGGTCATCGCGATCCGCTTGCTCCCAACCAGTGACGCCCCACCGCAGCTCCTCCGCCGGTATTCCACGATTGCCCTGGCATGTTTCGCGCTCGTCGCGTTCTCAGGTGTCGCCGGCGCGATTCCCCGCCTCACCTCCCCGACTGACCTGTTCAGCACGCTCTACGGCCGCCTGCTGACCGCGAAAGTGGTCGCACTCGTACTCCTCGCCGTGATCGGTGCCGTTTACCGCGCACGGGTGATCCGGCGGGTGGAGCATTCGCCGCAGTCCACGCGATCGCTGTTGGCCGGCCTCGTCGTCGGCGAGATCGCACTCATGGGATTCGCGAGTGGGCTCGCGGTCGTGCTCGCGCGTTCGACGCCGCCGGTGCCTGATGTGCTCGCCGTGAGCGCCGCAGAGCGCTTCACCGGCGATCCGCTTCCACCACAACTCGCCTTCGACACCCTGTTCACCACGTGGCGGCTCGAGCCGTTCGCAGCCGTCATCTGCCTCGCCGGACTCGCGCTGTACGGGGCCGGAGCGCTCGTGGCACGTCGTCAGTCGAGCGGCTGGTCGACGGGTCGGACGCTCAGTTGGTGCCTCGGTTCGATCGCACTCCTCTTCGCCACCAGCGGCGGACCCGACGTGTACGGCGTCTTCCGATTCGACGCGAACGTCGCAGCCTTCGTGCTCGTCGCGCTGGTCGCTGCACCCCTACTCGTCGCGGGCCGACCCATCGCCTTGCTCCACGCCGTCCGTTCGCCCCGGACCGACCAGAGCTGGGGCTCTATCACTTGGGCCGACAACGTCACGACGTCGCGCTACGGAATGGCACTCACCAACCCCATCGTCGCCAGTGCACTCCTCGCTGCAGTCGGCGTGTGGGCATTCGCCGACGCCGAAATACTCCGCTGGACGCTCGAGAACCCAGTGGGACGGCTACTCCGGTTCTGCCTGACGCTGGGCGCGGGCATCCTGTTCGCGGCGTCTCAGCTGCGCACCTCCCTCGCGCCGCGATCGCTTGTCCAGCAACGCGCCGCGAGCGTACTCGTGGCGGGCGTCGCAGTTGCCGGGGGCGTGCTCCTTATCGCCCGGCCAGATGTGGCACTATCTGAGTGGTTCGGCGTCGTGTCCGAAGGGTGGCCCTTCGAAGCGGCCCAGCAGCAGGTTGTGGCAGGGGTACTCCTGATCGTGGCAGGTCCACTTGCCGGCATCGGGCTGGCGATGGGCCGTGCGAAGCGGCGCCGCAGCGAGACCGATCCGGCTCCTGCAGCCGACGCGCCAGCCACTCGCGTTCCGCGCTGATGTCGCCGTTCGAGATCGTCGGGCCGATCTGGACTCCGACAGCACCGCCCTCAGTGGAGACCTTCGCGGCTCTCACGTTGCAGCCGATCCCGCTGCTTCCCGCAGTGATGCTTGCGATCGCGACCTGGTACCTCGCCTCGGCCATCCGTTTGTGGTCCACGGGTAGATCCTGGTCGATCACCAGGACGATTTCGTTCCTGAGTGGTTGCCTCCTCACGGCGTACGTCCTGGGCGCCGGTATCGAGGGCTACGGCTACGAAATGTTCTCCGTGTTCATGTTCCAGCAGCTCATGCTGACCATGGCGATCCCTGCGCTCCTCGTGTCTGGATCACCGGGCACGCTCCTGCTCCGTTCGACACCACATCACGGGCTCGGTCGAGCCGTGTTCGCAGTGGCGTTCGCTGGACTGCGCTCGAGGTTCGGCCGCCTGATCTTGCACCCGGCCTTCACGATCCCCCTGTTCCTCGCGATGTTCTACGGCGTCTATTTCACTGCGCTGGCAGATCGACTCCTCGCAAGCTGGGCCGGACATGTCGCGCTGGAGGCGGCTTTCCTCCTAGCCGGGATCCTGTTCACCGCACCACTCTTGTCGAGGGATCCGCTGCCTCGTCGCGAGACCAGCGCCGGTCGGCTGGTCGACATGTTCATCGAGATGCCGCTCCACGCGTTCTTCGGAGTCATCGTCATGACGGCGACCGCGCCCCTCCTTCGATCGTTCAGCTCCCCACCTTCATCCTGGAACCTCGACGTCCTCGCCGATCAAGGCGTCGCCGGCGGGCTCGCATGGTCGTTCGGTGAACTCCCGTCACTGATCATCATCATGGTCCTTATGGTCCGCTGGCATCGTGACGACACAAGGAAGGCTGCCGCGGCAGATCGTCAAGCCGATCGCGACGGTGACGCTGAACTTACCGAATACAACGCCTATCTCGACCGGATCAGAAGCGGGCGGCCGTCCACCGCCCCCGGCACCCGCACGACCCCATAGGCGACAAGAAGTCAGCGATCCTCATCTTCCTCGGTGGCGAGGGAACGCTCGGTAGCCTCCGGCACGCGCATGAAGATGCCGACCGCCAAAAGCACGGCAGCAGCGACAATGTGGAGCATCCGGAACGGCGTCTCCGGGATGTCCAAGGGCAAGACCGGATTCCAGACTGCGGCGACCGCGATGAGCGGTATTGCCCAGAAGATACGGCGCGCCTGCACCACCATCACGACCATGATCAGCGCGAGGATGCACACGACATACAGGACAGGGGTGGAGTAGTCGGTGCCGATCAGCGCCAATCCCGCGAGCAGCACGATCGCGCCGAGCACTCCAGGAATGAACGTGGGCCGCACGAGGCGTACGGATGATTTGTGAGTCATGTAGATCTCTCAGGCAGCAGTGGAGTGAAGAGGAGCATGTCGGAACGTGTGTCATGTCGAACTCGTTCGACCAAAACGGGAAGCTCAGGCGATGGGCCGAACGGCATGATGAAGAAGGGCTGCATTGCAGCTCAGCCCATTGTCTCAGCCGCCGCAGTGCGGTGCCGGAGTCCAAGTAGGACGTCGATGACAACGAACGCTGCGAGGCTGAGCCCCAGCAGTGGCAGGAGTGTGCCGATGCCGGCCGCGACGGCGAGGACCGCGACGATGCCCCACCAGGGTGCACGGCGGAGCGCTCCGCGTGCCGGGGCACGGCCGACGATGCGGTGGGGTTCGCGCGTGGGCCGTCGCTGCCACCACATGACGTAGCCCCAGACGACCATGGCGATGATCCCGGACGCGAGGGCGAAAAGGATGAGTTGGTTGGGGAGGCCGAACATGGAGCCCATGTGGGTGTCGATGCCCCAGCGGGTGAGTTTCGCTGCGAGGTTGAAGTCCTTAAAGTCGACCCGGTCGGTGACCTGCATCGTCTGCCCGTCGACGGCGACGGCGTCGACTTCGGTCGGGAAGCTGCGCTGGATCTCCTGCACCACCCACGCCGTTCCGGCTGTGGCCGGTGGCTTGATCTCGACGAGACCCGTGTTGACGTTGACCTCGCGGGCGATGGAGAGCACGGCGTCGAATGTCGCAGGGTTCGCTGTCAATGCTGGGATATCGGAGCTGGGTGCGACGCCACCGCTGTGCCCTGCGTGCTCATCGGTCGGCGCGGATTCGCCGCTGAGGTCGGTGGTGATGGATGGGGTGGACCAGTCGAAGGCGGCGCGGAGGGTGCCGACGTTGCCGCCTCCGTACTGGGACCAGGTGATGCCGGTGGCGGAGAGGAACAGTGCGCCGACGAGGAGCCAGATGCCGGTGGAGGTGTGCCAGGAGAGGATGCGCCGGTATCCCTTGGCTCGGTTGTTGGGGCGGATGAAGTCCTTGTTGGTGCGGGCTTTGCGGATGCGGGCGATCCAGAGGCCGAGGCCGGCCAGGGCGATGATGCCGAGCCAGGAGGCGGCGAGTTCGCTGTAGAGGCGTCCGACCTCGCCGAGGTGCAGGTTGCGGTGGAGCTGGTCGATCCAGGTGCGCAGCGGTAGGGCTCCGCTGGTGCCGTAGGCGGTGAGGTCGCCGCGGATCTGGGCGGTGGCCGGGTCGACGAACACGGCGCGGGTCTCGCTCTCGCCGAGTCCGGTTCCCGAGTACATGACTCGGGTGGTGTCGCCGGGGTTCGGCGCGGGGCGCACGGCGACGATGGTGTCCTGGTCCTTCGTGTACGTGTTCGCAGCTTCGATCTGGTCTGCGAGCGGCAGATACTCGTCGGCTTCCGGCGCGTGGAGCTGCTCGGCGTACACGAGCTGCTCGAGTTGCGGGGTCAGGGCGTAGAGCGCGCCGCTGGTCGCCGCGACGAGGATGAACGGTCCGACGAAGATCGCGGCGATGAAGTGGAGGCGGAGCAGGAGCTGTGGGAACCAGCCTCGGCTGCGGTCCGGTTTCTGGGGTGGTCCGTCGGCGTGTGGTTCGTCCACTGGTGGCCGGGTCATGGTGGTCATGCGGTGTCCTGTTCTGCGAATGGTGGGTCGGCGGGTGCGAGCTGGCTCAGCTCAGCAGGGTGTCGCCGATGTAGCCGCCTTCAGCGCATCCCGGTGGGATCGCGAAGACGGCGGAACCGATCGGGGTGGTCCACTCGTTGAGGAGGTCGAGTTCGTCGAGGCGTCGTTGGATGGGCACGAACTGCTTGGTGACGTCGGCTTGGTAGGAGACGAACAACAGTCCACTGTTGGAGATCTCGGCGCCGACTGGTGCGTGGTCGTAGTTGTAGCCGCGCCGGTAGATGCGCTCGGCGGTGTTCTCGGAACGGGCCCTGCGAATGTGGGAGAACTCGGGGATCACAGGGAAGCCGATGCTCGTCTTCGCGTCGAAATCCGGTTCATCGTGTTCCTGCGTTCCGGTGAGCGGTGCGCCGTTGGCGAGCGTTCGTCCGACCGACTGCTCGCGGCCGCCACGGTCGAGACGGTCCCATTTGTCGAGGTTCATGCGGGTGCGGCGGAGCACGAAGCTCGTGCCGCCGGCGAGCCAGCCTTCGGTGTTCCAGACGAGTCCGGCGAAGTCGTCACCGTCGGGCGCGGGGTTGGTGGTGCCGTCGACCTGTCCGAAGAGGTTCCGCATGGTCGTACCGGGTTTCTCGGAGCCGTGGGCGCGTCGGAACCCGGTCTGGGTCCAGCGGACGGTCGCGAAGCTGCGGGTGTCCTTCAGCAGCATCCTGGTCGCGTGGGCGACCGTGAAGGCGTCATCGGCGGCGATCTGCAGGAGCAGGTCACCGTCGTTCCAGGCCGGGTCGAGCTGGTCGATGGTGAACGCGGGGAGTGGGCCGAGCCAGGTGGGCCTCGCGGAGGTGTTCGCGGCGCGGGTGACGAACTCGGGTCCGAATCCGAAGGTGACCGTGAGACGGGCCGGGACGGTGCCGAGCTCCGGTTCGGAGTCGGCCAGAGCGGGCAGGCCCTGGGTGAGGCGGGCGGCGTCATCAGTGAGGATCTGCATCATGCGCCGCAGCGCATCGCGATCGGTCTCCGGGTGCAGGTCCAGCGCGATAAAGGTGGCGTGGGCCTGTGGGGTGGTCGCGATGCCGGCCTGGTGGGTGCCGTAGAACGCGACGGTCTCCTCGCCGTTCAACGCGGCTTCGGTCTCGGTGGTCGCGGGTGCATCGCCTCCACGGTTGAGCAGAGCGTCGGCACCGATGGCCGCTGCGGCGCCGAGGCCGGCGACGGTCCCTCCGAAGAGGAGCCCTCGCCGACTGACGCCAGACCGTCTAGGTTCGGGTGTCTGGGGTTCGGTCACTTGCTGTCACCGCCCATGTCCATGTCTTCGCCCTCGTAGTTCTCGTTCGCGCCGGAGTAGTCCTTCGCCGGGACGGTGAAGTCGTAGGTGGAGTCGTCGGAGAACGTGAGGGTGAAGGTGATCTCGTCGCCCGCCTTGATGGGGTTCACGAGGTCCATGAGCATGATGTGGTTGCCGCCGGGTTCGATCGTCAGGCTCTTGCCGGCGGGGATGGTGAAGCCGCCACTCTTCTTGCGCATGACCATTTCGCCGGACTCGTTCTCGACCGTTTCGTGCAGCTCGATCATGTTCGACGCCTTCGTGGTCGCTGAGACGACCGTGACGTCCTGGTCGCTGCTGTTCTCGAGCTCCCCGAACGCTGCGGACATGCCCTCGTCGGCGGCCTTGACCCAACCGTTCTCGATGGTGACGGATTCGCCGGCTGGCTTGGTTTCGGCGTTGCTGCCGGCGGCGGTGCTGCAGCCGGTGAGGGCAATGACCGCCGCTGCGGTGAGGGCGAGGAGCTTGCTGGTGGTGCGTGCGTGCATGGTGATGCCTTTCGTGGTGAGATGCCGCTGAATGGGATGCTGGAAGTGCGGTGGGCTTGTCGTCACTCTGATCTGGTTCCGGACGCGGCTGATGGGCGGCGTTTGCGCCAGGCGGTGAACGCCCAGAACGCGAGGACGGCGATCGCTGCGCCACCGATGCCGATCAGTACCGGCCGGAGAGGCGCGGTGTCGCCTGCGGGGCCTGCCGTATCGGATGTGGCTGCCGCGCTGGGTGAGGGTGTCGACGTCGCGGGTGCGCGATCGACGGGGGCTGCGTCACCGACGGTGAAGGGGATGAGCCCGCTGATGGGGTGGCCGTCTGTGGAGACGACGCGCCAGCGGACCTCGTAGGCGCCGGTCGGGAGGGTGCCGTCAATGCGGGCGGTGACGTCGGAGCCGTTGAGGATCGGTTCGCCGGTTATCCAGTTCTGTTCATCCTGATCGACGAGCAGCACGATCGCGCCGATCGTCAGCACGCTCTCCGAGTACTGCAGGGTCACCTCCGTTGGCGCAACGTCGAGCACCGCACCGTCGCCCGGTGTGCTCGCGAGGAGCTGGTCGTGCGCGAATGCCGGCGCAGCGCTGAACGCGAGTACCCCTGCGACGGCGAGGACACATGCGGCCAGGAGCAGCGCAAGGCGACTCAGATGGGTTGGTGCGTGGGTGGTCACGGGTGGTCCTTTCGAGGGGCCTGGTCATGGACGTTGATGCAGGGAGGAGGGCGGCGTCGTCGGTCATTTGCGCGTCATCGTCACCGTCCGGTCGTGGTCCGTTCGGCGGTCGGAGCGTCTCGTGGCGCATGCGTCATCGCGCACCCACTGGGCGACGAGGCGACGGGGACTGCTGGTATCCCGCCGACGCTCCACACGATGCCGCCGACCGCTTGATCGTTGAGTGGCCGACTGGCTCAAAATCCGCCGCTTACTTCACCCGGCGACCTTGCGGCAACCCATGAAGGGCTTGCCGCGGCAGGAACGGGCGGCAGACATGATGGCACTCTGCCGACACACCGGGCGACGATCAGTCGAGGACAGTCGTCGATGAGGTGTTCTGCGCGCACGCATCAATGTCGACCGAGCGCGTAGCTCAGCGAGGTCGTGCGGTGACTTCAGAGGAAGGACGGCGCCGGAGGTCCGCGCAATGCGGTTATCTCCGGATATACCCCGAGTGGCCGCAGGATCGGCACATCAGTGCGCAGCATCGCTCGTGCGGGAAGCTCCGGCAATGCCTGGGCCGCAAGGACCATGGGCACCAGCCGCGCGAGGACGAACTCCTTGATTGCTCCGGCCGTCACCAGCAGCGTCTCTGCTCGGTGAAGCGCGGCGATGGTCACCAGGCCGGCGACCATGTGGGCGAGCCACATACCGGTACCGGCCTGCCCGTCGTGCGTCATAGGCATCGATGACACATCGAGGGTGACCGACGCTCCGTGGGAAAGATGATTGCTCGGCATGGCCATCGATGTGCTGCCCTGGGCGGCACCGAGCACGAAGAGCGTGTGGAACAGAACCTGACTCGCCGCGACCGACAGCGACAGACGGACGATCGACAGCCGTCTGCCCGCGAGCAGAACGCAGACGAACGTCGAAAACATCAGCGGCACGACGATGCCGAGGATGCCGGGCATTGAACCCCCGCCGGCGATGTGCGACAACAGCGCGATAAACGTCGAAAACGCCGCCGCAACCACACCACGAAGGGTGCGGGTCGAGCGGGAAGACGACATGCGTCAATTGTCGCAGACGCGGCCACCTTGTGGATGTTCCGCGAGGGGGCCCGGTGAGCCCCGAACATCTCAGCCGGGTTGGAGCCGCCTCAGAGCTTGCGGTGCGTGACGTGCAGGCCACCAACTCGGCCGTGGGAATGGGCGACGTCGATGGTGCGCCGGTGGGCGACAAAGCGGGTGCCGGCATCGCCGCCGCGCGCGAAGCCGACGTTCATGCGTTCGACGACCAGCATGGCTGGTGTCGGAAACGCTCGTTTCTGAGCATCCGATAGTCAGTCCGGTTCTCAGAACTCATTGTCGAAACGCGAGCCGCTTCAAACCTCCGAGCGTGAAGTTTCGCTCGCGGAACCGGTCAGATGACGGTAGAGCGTTGCGCGGCTCCAGCCGACGAGCGCAGCGGCTTCCGCAGCTGTACGTCCACGACTGCGAGCATCGGCGACGACGACGAGCTTCTCCGCGACGAGGTCGGGGTTCACAGGCGGGCGCCCGAAGCGGGTGCCTGAGTCGCGTGCTGCGGCGATGCCGGCATTCACGCGTTCGACGATGAGCTCGCGTTCATATTCGGCCAGGGTGGCGAGCATGTGGAGCATCAGTCGGCCCGTCGACGTAGCAGGGTCGATCCCATCCGAGAGCGATCGCACGTGGATCCCGCGGCCGCGCAAGAGCTCAACGGTGTTCAGGACGTCGATGAGGGATCGGCCGAGCCGGTCGATACGCCACACGATCACAGTGTCGCCGGCCTCGGCATACTCGAGCAGCTTCGTCATTCCGGGCCGTTCGATTGCGGTCTTACTGCCGGAGGTCACGTCTGCGAACACGTCGCGCTTCTGGATGCCGGCGTCGAGTAGTGCGTCGAGCTGCAGCTGCGCGTCCTGGCTCGCGGTGCTGACTCTGGTGTATCCGATCTGCCTCATGGCGTAAGCATGTCTCAGAAACCCTCGCGAAGGTCGTTGAGACACGCAACGTCGTGAGACGACTTTTCGAGACAAGTGGCCGGCTGCGAGATCCGTGGATTTTCGTGCTCCAGCTTGCCGCGATTTTCAACGGGCCGAATGTCTCGCAAACCTGTACTTTTATGACACACATCGTCGGGAGTCAGATTCAACATCTCGATGGGCGCTGTCACGGTGCTGGGTCGACGGGATACGGAGTGTTGCTGGGAACGGCTCTCGCCGGCACTTTTCGTGCCCGTTATCGGATCGGCTTGCGGGCGCTGCGTAGTTCTGTCTGATGGCGACGGTATGGTCTCGATCATGACGATCGACGAAGCGAGTCTCTGGATTCAAGCGGGCACCGTCTTAGCTGCGACGGCCGCTGTCGTGGTCGCCATACTCGCAGCTCTGGCCACCGGGGTGGTGGCAATCGTGCTCGGAGCCATGGACAGGCGAAACACTGCGATGATCGCCGCCCGCGGCAATCAGTTTCAGCAGCTGTTCCGCGAGCAGGAGCTGCTCCAGCGACTTCTCGAGAATTACAACCGAGGAGGATCAAGCGACCGCGCGGAGTCCGCGCGCATGGGTACCGAAGCGCTCACCTTGATCGGTGCGATTGGCCCCGATCGGCTTCCCGAACTTTGGGCGAGCCATGTCAGCTCCGATGAGCAGTTGCGGGAGCTGCTGGCAGATCCGGAGATGCCTGACTACAAGAAGGAAGCGATCAAGGTGCAGCTCGCGCTCAACGCATCTCGCCGCGATCTCCTCCAACTCACTAGCTAAGTACCTACTGCCGCAGTCCGGGCCGGCACGGTAGGGCGAAGCCATCCAGGTGGAGAGGACGAGTCATCGCGTCGGTAGCTCCATCTAGCATTCGATGCATGCCCGCCGCAGAGTTCGACACAGCACATCTCAAAGTCTCGAGGGCCGCTGATCATTCGCAGGAGCTCGCACACATATGGAACGAGTATCTCGAGCCCCATCCGTTCGACCATGCCCTCCTATCCACCGGGTACGGCGAATGGACTCTGAGAGTCAGTCAGGCGAGTCCTGTCCCTCCTGAGCTGTCAATCGTCTTCGGCGAATGGCTCTTCGAGCTCCGCAGCGCTCTCGACTCGCTCCTCTGGGCGACTGCTGTCCACACGTCTCGACAGGACCCGCCGCCGGCAGAAAGCCAGCTCCAGTATCCGATTTACGACAGTCGCGAAGCGTGGGAGGCGAATCTGCGGCGGCTACGCCCGTTGGCTGACCACCAGCGATCCATGCTCTTGCAGATGCAGCCATTCAGCTCACCGAACCCTGATACGAACTTCCTGGGCTGGATCAACAGACTCGCCCGAATCGATCGGCATCGGCGAATGACGGTCGCTACTGCAAGAGTCGCCGTCATGGAACCCGTCGTCGAGGTCGATGGCGCCCACGAGGCCCACCTGGACTGGGGCGAGCGAGTCTTCCGCGATGGATACTGTGACCTGTTCCGGATCCGGGTCGACAATCCAGCAGCGTCGATTCGGGTCAACCCACGTATGGGCATCGATCCCGATATTGAGGAGTGGTCGGCATCACCCTTCTGGGCCGAGCAACGCTTCTCCGATCGAGTACGCATGCTGCAGACGTTCGTTCGGGCTGAGGTCGCCCTGTACGAATACGACTGCACAGGTGAATCAAGGGGCTGGGACGCAATCGCTGATGGATTTCGGGCAGAGTCCGATAGCCGGCGGGCGGAACTGGCTTTTGTGCCCATCGCCCGCCAGCCTCGACCTGAGATCGCGTGGGTCCCAGCCGGGTCACGTCGCCCGAGCACTCCTGAACGCCTCGCAGGACTGGATTTCCCTTCTCACGGATCCGGTCCAGCCATGTAGGAGTTCGTGCCCGCCAGCCCACGGGAAGACGTCTGAGGCTGCGGCGAAGGCGCGGATCTGGGCGTAGGGCAATCGTCTCTCTGTTGACAGGGCAATGACTAGCGATAGGTCCAGCAATTGTCGGTCCGCTGTCATGACGGAGACCATCAGCGCCTGTGTCACCCATGAGTTTCTGCTCAGTGTTCTAGATCCAGCGTGGTGTCTCGCTAGTAACGATGTGCGTCCGATCCTGGCCAGGCAGTTGCGCTACATGGTGATGAGAACCAGCCGTCCAAGGACGGACTGGCTGAGCGACGCGTTCGGACCAGAAGATGGCCGGTGCTGAGGGCGCGAACCATGGGACGACTCGAACCCTAGTCTTGCAAGACACAAACCTGAGGGCCTGTAAGAGATTCAGGGATACATGGACTATTGATCCTCTCGGTCGTCGGCGCTCTGTCATCATGTGTATGTGACCGAATCCATCGATCTCGTCATCACTGAACAGCGCTGTCTCGTCAGGCACCGCGGAGGAGAGTCGCCGTGCGCTTAACCAAAATTCGCGTAGAGAACTACGCTCGGTTGCGCGACTTGGACATTTCAGTTCGAGGCCACCTTGTCATCGTCGGTGCTAACGATGTGGGCAAGACCTCCCTCTTACGTCTCCTGAACCTCGTATTGGGCAGCACTGCACAGCTGTACCAGAATCTTTCCGTCGATGACTTGGAGGCGCCTGGTCGCCCACTCGTCGTGTCGGCGTCCTTCGGGTCTTTCTCGGACGCAGAGCGTGTTCTCTTTCATCGCGAGATCGACATCGACCCAGACGATAGTTCGGAATCACTCGATGTCCGACTGGAGGTCCTGATTGACCCGGAAGACGCCGAGTCTGTCCTAATTTCCAGATGGTGCCCGGGACGAGGTGAAGTGAGATCTCCAACGCGCGAGCAGATCGCTGCATTCGGATGGCGTTACCTTCCCGCCGTTCGGTCCTCTTCGGCCAATCACCTCGACGGCCGCGATGGTGCCGTCCAAGTCCTGCTGCGCGCGGTTGAGTCCGAACTAGGTGACGAAAAAGCCACCTTCAGCAGTTTGCTGGACTCATTCAACGACAAGCTCAGCGAAAGCCCGGCCCTCACCGAGCTAAGGAGGGGCATGGCGCAGCACCTCTCGAGCTCGATGCCAAAGGAGATAGAAGCAGAGCAGCTGTCGATCCGAACCTCAGCCGACCCCAGCAAGTCCGTCCTCGAGAACGTGTCCATGTACCTCGCACGAGAAGGGAACTTTGCGGCACTCTCGGAACAATCCGACGGCATTCGTCAGCTGATTTCGATGACGCTATTCGATCTCGCCGAAGGCGCAGCGAATGTCATCGCGATTGATGAGCCTGAGTTACACCTTCATCCGTCAAGCCAACGCACTGTGGCGGAGCTGCTCACTCAAAAAGTGAATCAAAAAATTCTTGTCACTCACTCGCCCTACATCGTTCAGAAGTTTGACCCGACACAAGTGGTCGCTGTAAGCCCGGATGGAGCGTGCTACCAAATCGATTCGACTAGGTTTTCGATCGAGGAACGCACACAGGCTCACTGGTGGTCACCACGCATGCTCGAAGCTCTCACTGCGCGCTTCGCGATTGTCGTCGAGGGCATAGCTGACCGCCTTATCGTCGAAGCGGCCGCCCGAGCACGCGGCCTATCACTGGACCGGATCGGAGCGATCGTTTTTGAACTAGGGGGCGCAGAGAACTTTCCGACGGTCTATAAGTTGCTCGGCCCTCATGGCTTCAACGTACACGTACTTGGGCTCGTCGACGAGGCCGAAAGCCCACGCTGGGTCGGGGCAGTCGGGGGCAAGCCGAAAAACGTCGTCGGTACTACCGTATTCATCTCGAAAGCCGACCTGGAAGACGAATACTGCCGCTCGCTTGGCGCCGCGCGGGTCGCTGAGATGCTCATCTCGGCACACGTTGCGGACCAGTCAGCGATTCTCTCCTCGTGCGCAGCGGTCCGCATTCTCGACGTCGGTGCTCCAGCCTTGGCAAAATTCTGTCGGTCAAGTACAAGATCAGGAAGCCGCAAGGTACCTGCTGCTCTGGCCGTATCAAAGGCTTTGACTGCCGATGAAGCATCGAAACTCGAAAGCGTCGCGGCACTGCTCGCCCGACTGGAAACACTCGTGGCCGAGTGACGACCGTAACTGGTGCCTACGACGAAGCGGTCGCACACACCGCGCAGAACCTTCTGGTCATTGCTCCGCCCGGTTGCGGTAAGACGGAGTTACTTGCTCGGCGAGCAGCGCTTCTGATCCCCATGCTCAGTCCGAACCAGAGAATTCTTGCACTCACATTCTCGAATAAAGCGAAGGCAAATCTCACAGGACGCCTCATCGAAATTCTCGGAGCTGAACGCACCCGCAAATATGTCAGCATTCATAACTTCCACGGGCATGCGGCGGAGATTGTCAGGGCGCACGGGCGGACGCTCGGGCTCGATCCGCACTTTGCGATGCCGGACAAGCGGTCACAGTCAGATGCAATTGCTCCTTTGCTCGATGGACTCTCCGAGAATGATGCCGGGGAGCTGAGTAGACGCATTGGAGAGGATCTTCGTGATGCAAAGCAGCGCCCGCGCGACGACAGTGATGTACTTGAGGCACTTGCACTACACGGGATTTCGCAATCCATCGAGATCGAGTCGGCCCGGCAAAAAGCCGCGAAGCTATACTACGATGACCTACTCAGACATGCGCAAAGACTGATTCGGGTGCCAGAGATCGCGTTTCTCTACCGTAAGCACTACGGCGCCATGCTGGTTGATGAGTTTCAAGATCTCTCGCCACAGCAACTCGATCTGGCGCTTCGCAGCTGCGAGCAAAGCCGCACGTTCGTGGGAGACCCGCTCCAGGGCATCTACAGCTGGACAGGAGCTCGACCAATCGACGTGGAGCGACGGCTTCGGAAGATCAGCGGTGAGCCCGTCGACCTCGGTGTCTCCTACCGATCTTCACCCAGAGTGCTCAAGCTGCTGAACCTAGTCTCGGTCGGGCTTGGCGGTCAAGCCCTTCAACCGGACAACCCCGCCGATTGGTTCGAAGAAGGTATATCGGCCGGTGCCAAGTTTTCCACCGGATCGGAAGAGGCCGCCTTCATCGAACAGGCGTCGGCGCTTATCCTAGATAAACGCCCGAGCGCCACAATCGGGGTAATCTGTCGATCAGCTTGGCGCCGCAAGCCTATCGATGCAGTGTTCGCGGTGTCCTCCTTGCCCACCACACGCTGGGACCTCGCTGTCGATGATGCGCGGGTCATCGAACTACTTAATGCCGCCACCACCCGACTTGGCGGGAACCCATCTATCGAGTCGCTCAAGACTGAGGTACTCGCCCGCATAGATGCCACTGACGTCGACACCACTGCAGACGTGGCTGATGCCTTGGACCATCTCGAAGATCTGGCCGCCGAAACCGGATCGGTCCGAGATGCCCTCAAGCAATTTCGTGTCCTTGACGAAGGAGATACCGCCATAGGACCTGGCGTTCATCTCCTCAACGCACACACCGGAAAGGGCCAGCAATTTGACTGGGTCTTCATTCCGGGGTTCGAACAGGGCAACATCCCTAGCTTCTTCGCGAAGAAGCAGTCCGAGATCGACGAGGAACACCGCGTACTTCTCGTGATGCTCTCCCGAGCTAGACACGGCGTAGTGCTCAGTCGAGCAGATTCACTGATCTCAAAGAAGGGTCGACCCTACCCGACGACAGTCAGTCCCTGGGTCAACGAGGTGAGAACCGGGCTCGTAACTGATCAAGTCGGATTGTTGGACCATGTCGCCAGGATGCCGGAACTGCCAAGCTGACAGGTTCGTGCCGTCCACCTCCTTGTGGCACTACCTATCAGCCGTGATACACAGCTCGCGGTTGTTGGAGGCCTGCTGTCCTTCGCGGGAGTCGTGCAACAGGTCGTTGCACGATCTCCCCGATTCGTGAGCACATGCCATTCGTAGATCGCGGGTTCGAGGAGCTGCTGGTTGGGCCAGACGGGAGCGATGTCCGGTTCACTTCCCGAGCCGTCTTCGTACGCCGCCACGTTGGTTGAGATCAAGCAGCAGGTTCATGCGGCGAGGTTCAAGGCTCAGCGGCGAGCGAACACCGAACTGGTGGAGTTGTATTGGCGCATTGGCCGTACGATCGCGGCTCGCCAGGCGACTGAAGGGTGGGGCGCGAGGGTCATCAGTCGACTCGCTGACGACCTTCGCGCGTCGTTCCCCGAGATGAAGGGGTTCTCGTCCCGGGATCTGTCATACATGCGCGCATTCGCGGTGGCGTGGTCGGATCACAGAATTGTGCAACAGGCTGTTGCGCAATTGCCGGGGGGACACATCACGGTTCTTCTGGATCGACTCGGGGATCCGGCGTTGCGCGCCTGGTACGCCGACAAGGCTGTAGCCCAGGGTCGGTCCAGGAACGTCCTTGAGTACCACATCAAGACGAGTGCTCACGAGCGTTTCGAAGCGGCACCATCCAAGTTCGGCCGGGTGCTGGTCGGTGGTCACGGATACTGTCGTCCTGAATCTGGCCCGCCTGGGCCGGCACGGACAAAGGAGTCTCAATCATGGTTTCAATCCCCACGCTGACCTGCCCATACTGCCGCCACACGTTTGTCGGAGTGAAAGTCACGCAGCACAGCCTCATGAAGTGCAGCAACTGCGGCAGAACCATTCGCGTATAGCCTTACCGGCCTCCTCTGCTCCCGCTCACGACGATCTGTGGCTGTTGGCGACGGGTTCGCGCTCGTGCCCCGACAGGGCAATAGCCTGCGTATCGCTGGTGTCATGACTCGGCTCATGACGCGGCGAGATCGCATTCGGCACGAGCGGTACGAACCGTATCTCGCAGCGTGCAACGAGCGGTGGTTCCAAGGCCCGAGTCGTCACCGGCATGCCGGTGACGCTCTGACCTGGCTTTCCGTGTGGAAAAGGCGTTCAAGTACTGGATTTCACATGGTCGATCTGCACGAGCTGACTCGACCGCTCACCGCGCTGGAAGTCGATCGTCGACCCCGTGTAGAGGTCGTGCAGCACGCCGGTCAGGACGACGCAGTCGCGGGTCCCCGGCTTGAAAGTGACGTCGATGAGATCGCGCGCCAGCACGTCGTTGCGGGTGTCGCAGCCGTTCCGGTCGATGTCGGCCCAGCGCTGACCGAACAGGTCCCGGTCGTACCCGGTGGCGACCTGGGTCGCGGTGTCGACGTCGGCCAGCGCGTCTTCGACGGCGTCGGCCGAGACGATCAACTGCCCGGACGCGTCCACGACAGCGAAGCCGGCGGCCTCGAGCGAAGCCCGCGCGCTCGGGCTGACCGCCGCGGGCATCGGCGCGACGGATGTCGGCGTCGATGATCCTGGTTCGCCGAACACGATCCCGCCGTCGACCTGCGTCGCGACGAGGACCACGACGGCTGCAAGGAGCGCGACGAGCAACGCCAAGGGAGTCTTCTTCATGCTGGGTGCTCTCCTCGGGGTCTGCTCCACCAGCGTAGGGGTGGGCGCTGACATGAAGGTTGCACAACCCCTTCGACAGGCTCAGGGACCGGTGGAGGTGCGCTCAGGGACCGGTGGAGGTGCGCTCAGGAGCCGGTGGAGGTGCGCTCAGGGACCGGCGGAGGTGTTCTCGGGGACTGACGGAGGTGCTGAGCGACAGGGGGCTCGGGGACCGCGGCCCTTCGACAAGCTCAGGGACCGGGGGACTGCCGCTCGCGGCAGGGGAGGGATAGGGTCGAGCAGACACAGGGTGCCCCACAACGGGCGCCCGCGATCAAGGAGGATCACGTGTCAGGTAACAGAGCTGTCGCCTACAAAGCAGCGGGTGTCGTCGAGGTCATCGACATCGACTACCCCACCTTCGAACTCAAGGACGGACCGGGGGTGAACCCGGCCAACGTCGGCCGGAAAGTCCCCCACGGCGCCATCCTCAAGACCGTCGCGACCAACATCTGCGGCTCCGACCAGCACATGGTCCGCGGCCGCACCACGGCACCGCCGAACCTCGTCCTCGGACACGAGATCACCGGTGAAGTCGTCGAGGTCGGACCGGACGTCGAGTTCATCAAGGTCGGCGACATCGTCTCGGTGCCCTTCAACATTGCCTGCGGTCGCTGTCGCAACTGCAAGGAGCGCAAGACCGGCATCTGCCTCAACGTGAACCCCGACCGCCCGGGCAGTGCCTACGGCTACGTCGACATGGGTGGCTGGGTTGGCGGCCAGGCCGAGTACGTGCTCGTGCCCTACGCCGACTGGAACCTCCTGAAGTTCCCGGACCGCGACCAGGCGCTCGAGAAGATCATGGACCTCACGATGCTCTCCGACATCTTCCCGACCGGCTTCCACGGTGCGGTGACGGCGGGCGTCGGCGTCGGCTCGACCGTCTACGTGGCAGGTGCGGGACCGGTCGGACTCGCCGCAGCGACCGGGGCCATGCTCCTCGGCGCCGCTGCGGTCATCGTCGGCGACATGAACGCCGACCGGTTGGCCCAGGCGCGGAGCTTCGGCTGCGAGACCGTCGACCTCACCAAGGGCGAGCCGGCGGAGCAGATCGAACAGATCCTCGGTGTCCCGGAGGTCGACTGCGCGGTCGACGCCGTCGGCTTCGAGGCTCGTGGCCACGGCGGTGACGCGGGTCATGAAGCCCCGGCGACCGTACTCAACTCGCTCATGGACATCACCGCGGCCGGCGGAGCGCTCGGCATCCCCGGGCTCTATGTGACGGGTGACCCGGGCGGCATCGACGAGGCCGCGAAGAAGGGCGCGCTGTCGCTGAGTCTCGGCACCGGTTGGGCGAAGTCACTGTCATTCACCACCGGTCAGTGCCCGGTCATGAAGTACAACCACGGCCTGATGATGGCGATCCTGCACGACAAGGTCCACATCGCGAAGAACGTCAACGCCACCGCGATCACCCTCGAGGACGCCCCGCGCGGGTACGCCGAGTTCGATGCGGGGGCTGCGCAGAAGTTCGTCCTCAACCCGAACGGGTATCTGGACGCAGCGTAGGCGGCACTGCGACATCACCGAGAGTGCCCGTTGCGTCGTCTGGAGAGCTTCAGGACGACGGAACGGGCGCTTTCGGCTGCCCGTCGACAGGCTCAGGGACCGGGCGCCGGGGACGGATTCATCTCCTCACCGGGAGGTCCCGACTACTGAGTTTTCAACGAAACGCGTGCTGCGAGGCATCCGGTACGGCGTTGTCTGACGAACTGCTGAGTGAACCGTGAGATTCCCTCCTTACGGTCCGTCTCTTCAATGACGCGGGAAACCGACGGGGCCATGGGGCCCGTCCCGCGACGAAGAGACCCCCCACTCGCACAAGGACGACCATGCAACACTCCTTCCTCGCATCCGAATCAGATCCGGAGAGTGACTCCGACACCGGCCCGCTGCTCGGCAGGGCGGGCAGTACGGCGTCGACGGTTCCGATCCGCAGGGTCACGGTCAGCGGCGACGACCCGGCGGTCGCCCGGCAGAACTACGAGCGCGCCTACGACGGCAGCCGCTTCACCGTCACCCGCGGTTCCGAGCCGTTCTCGTTCCAGTGGGTGTCGATCGGCGACGACCGTGTCTCGCTCCGCACCGCGACGATGACCGGGCACGTCACCGGTGAGACCCCCGGCCTCACCGACTACGTGGTCTCGTGGGTCACGACCGGCGGCGGGTGGATCGTGCGTCGCGACGGCCAACGGATGGAGATCCCGCGACACCCGTTCGTCCTCCCGTTCCACCGGCCGTACACGGTGCACCTCACCCCGCATCGGCAGAACTCCGTGCTGTTCTCCGCACCGTACCTCGAGGACATCGCGACCGAGATCCACGCCGGCCCGAGTCAAGCGGTGTCCTTCGACCTCGAGGCGACGCCGACACCCGAGGCGATCGAGCGCTGGCGCGTGGCGCTGAACGCCTCCACCCCGGTGCTCACCGACGAGACGGCCCCTCCGCTGCTCCGCATGAACGCCCAGCGACCGCTCGCCCTCGCGCTGCTGCAGCTCGCACCGTGGGCGGTGGTCGACCTGCCGGAGCCGCTCCGCGAGCCCTCGATGGCGCGCACCCGCCTCGCGGTCGAATACCTGCACCACCACGCGGCGGAGCCCATCACGCCCGCCGACGCGGCGAAGGCGGCCGGGCTGCACACGAGGACGCTGCAGCTCCACTGCCGTCGCGAGCTCGGCATGTCGCCCACCGCCTACCTGCGCGACATCCGCCTCGACCGCACCCGGCGCGAGCTCGCCGACAGCTCGCCGCAGGAGACGACGGTCGGCGAGGTCGCGAAGCGGTGGGGGTTCGTCCACCTCGGCCGCTTCGCCTCCGCCTACCGGAACCGCTTCGGCGAGGGCCCGAGCCAGACCCTCCGCGCCTGATCGACGAGTCGCGAATATCCAGAAACTGAGTGCTTCGCGACGAAAACGAGATCGACCGTGAGGATCGGGCGTGACGCGCAGTCTCATAGATGTCGCCCGGAACACGGGCACCGCGACCGGACACCCGGACCGCGAAACCGCAGTACCAGCCACCGAAGGAGCAACACCATGTCGAACACCACCGACACCGCGAACCACGCCGCCACCACCTCCACGGGCAAGAACGTCATCGCCGATGGCGTCGTCCAGAAGGTCGCCGGCATCGCAGCCCGCGAGGTCCCCGGCGTGCACGACCTCGGCGGCGGAGCAGCTCGCGCCATCGGCGCCATCCGCAACGCCATCAACGCCCAGGACCGCGGTCAGGGCGTCTCGGTCGAGGTCGGCGAGAAGCAGGTCGCCGCTGACATCGTGATCGTCGCCGAGTACCCCGTCGACCTCCAGCGCGTCGCGGACGACGTCCGTCGCAGCGTCACCGACGCGATCTCGAACGTCGTGGGTATGGACGTCACCGAGGTCAACGTCACCGTCTCCGACGTCCACATCCCGTCGGACGACGACAACGACGCTGACGAGAGCCGCGTCCAGTGACCACGACCGATCGCGGCATCCTCGTCGGTGCCGTCCTGGCACTGGCTGCCGTCGCATTCGGGTTCTGGAGCATGATCCTCGTCGCGCTGTTCATGCTGATCGGATTCGGCATCGGACGCGTTCTCGAGGGCAAGCTCGACCTGCGCGGTGTCGCCGACGCGCTCCGCGGGCGGCGGTCGTCGTGACCGCGGCGGTGACGGCCGAACAGGCCGTGCATGGTCGCAACACGATCAGCTCCCGCGCCGTGCGTCGCGTCGTGTCTGCCGTCACCGCGGAGGAACTCGGTGTGCGGGCGTCGGAGGTCTCCGTCGAGCTCTCCGACGCCCAGGGGGCCCTCACGGTCACCGCGAGCACGCCCATCCACGTGTCACCGCTCGGCGCCGGATCCCGGACCTCGGGAACCGTCCTCGAACGCCTGGCACGCGCACAGACCAGCATCCGTGAGCGGTGCCTGGACCTGACCGGGTCGACGATCGGACGCGTCGACCTCCACATCATGGGCGCGAAGCTCGAAGAACGAAGGAGGGTGTTGTGAGCACCCCAGCCCTGTACCGCCGCGCGGTGCGTCGCGAGACCCACTCGCCGCGGTCGACGCTCGCGATCACGATCGCGATCATCCTCGCGCTCGTGCTCGCCTGGCTCGGCACCGAATCGGTCCTGGCCGCGATCGGGCAACCGGCGCTCCTCATCGCACCGAAGGACATCGTCACCGCGGTGCTCACCGCGGCGACCGCTCCGGCCCCGCTGCTCGTCGCCATCGGCGCGGTCGCGGCGATCATCGGCCTCGTGCTGATCGTCCTGTCGCTGGCCCCCGCCCGCCAAGGGCGTCGCGGGTCGATCGCCGATCGCACCGCGGCCGTCGTGGACGACCGCGTGATCGCGCAGTCGCTCGCCCGCGTCGCCTCGTACGCCGGTGACATCGACCCCTCGCAGGTGAGCGTCAGCGTCGGCGCCAGGAGCGCCCGCGTCGACGTCACGCCGACGAGCGGCCGACGCGTCGACCAGCGCGAGATCCAGCAGGCCGTGGACGCGGAGGTCGCGTCCTACGACTACCGGCCGGCGCTCCGCGCCAGGGTCCGCGTGAGCAGCAAGGGAACGGTGGCCTGATGAACTCCACGAATCGATTCCTCAACCGGTTCTTCATCTTCGTCGTGGGACTCGTCGTCCTCGCGGCCGGTGCGGCCCTGTCCGCGGGCGCGCTCCTGCCGGACGTGCAGCGGACGATCAGCGAGAACGCCGAGCGAGCCGTCGGACCGACGAACGACACGATCGACGCCCAGCCGTGGATCCTGTGGGTCGCGGCGGTCGTCGCGCTGCTGCTCATCCTGGTCATCCTCTGGTTCGTGTTCCGGCAGGGCCGCGGGCACACCGGAACGCTGCTGCAGGTCGACGAGCAGCGGACGAAGGACACCCCGACCGGAGGTCGCGTCGTGCTCGACGTGAAGGTCGCCGAGCAGGTCCTCGAGGAGGCGATCGGGCGCAACCCCGACGTGGTCTCCGTCGACGTCACCGGCTTCCGGATCCGCAAGCAGTCCACGCTGCGCCTCACCGCACACGCCCGTCGCGGCGCCTCGCCCGTTCAGCTGCGGCGCGACATCGAGGCGGCCATCCACGAGTGGGACGGCGTCCTCGGGACGTCCACCCCGGTGGTCATCCAGATCGTCAGCGGACTGCGCACGCGGCTCGCCAGCACGAACCGGGTCGTCTGACCCGACACCCCGCGGTGCCGCCTCGGCACCCGAATCGACAGCAGTAGGACCGATGCACCGCCGACGCGGTGCGAGGAGGATCGCATGAGCGACGACACGAAGCACCCGGACCAGCACCACATCCCCACCCCGGCCGAGGTCCGGGCTGAGCACCCGACGGTGCTCGTGCCCGCGCATCCGGATGACGAGGTCCGCCGCATCGAATCGCACGACGGCGAGCACGTGGGCGAGACCGCTCCCGCACCTGTGGCGGTCGCTCCGGCTGACACGGCGGTCGCTGGACCGGAGACCGCTGAACCGGCCGTGTCCGACTCGGTCTCCGCCGAGACGCCGGCGGTGTCGGTGTCGGAGCCGGTGGCCTCGCCGGAACCGGCGGACGCACCGGTGGTCGAGCTCGACGCCGGCCGGCGACGTGAGCAGGAGGCCGACGAGCTCGCCAAGGTCATCGCCACGACGGCCGAGACGGTCCCCGGTGTGCACGCCCTCGGTTCCCCGACGGCCCGCGCCATCGACAGCGCCCGCACCCGCCTGCTCGGCCGCACCGCCGTCCCCGGCGTCAACGTCCTGGCCGACGACGACGTGCTGAGCGTCGAGGTCTCACTGGTGGCCGAGTACCCGGCCGGCATCGACGAGGTCGCGGACACGGTCCGGGCCGACGTCGCGGCCGTGCTGGAGGCCCGCCACCCCGGACCGGTCGACATCGACATCACGGTCACCGACATCCACGGGCCGTTCGACCCGATCGAGCCCGATCCGGGCGAGGCGATCGACGACGCCACGGCGGCCATCGGTGACGCCACGTCCGCGGCGGGTGCCGCGATCGGCGATGCGGCGGAGGCCGCCGGAGACGCGTTGGATCACGCCAAGGGCGCTGCGTCGGACGCGGTGGACTCGGCGCGAGCTGGAGCAGCCGACCTGGCCGACGCGGCCAGTGACGCGGTGGAGCAGCGGACCGGCCGGTCCGAGGGTGCCGACGGCCGGTCGCTGAGGAACGAGCAGCCGGTCGTGGTCGCGGGCGCCGACGACGAGCTCACGGCCGACGGCGACGTCGCCGGTGAACCGATCGATGAGGTGGTGTCGGAATCCTCCGACGACGTGTCGGAGGAACTCGCCGAGGCCGCCCGCCAGCTGGCCACCGCGGCCGACTCGCTCGCGACCGTCGCTGACGAGGTGACGCACGGCGACTCGAACCTCGCCGGCGCCGAGCCCGTCGGGGCGGCTGACGCAGGCCCGACTTCCGACCTGGCTTCGGATCCCGAGCAGAACGGCGGCACCGCAGAGACCGTCGACGGAACCCCGAGCGCCCTCGAGTCCGCCGACGAGGACACGCACGACCAGCCTGCACCGAAGGTCGCTGACGTCGACGAGGTGACGGACGCTCCCGCCGAGGCCACGGCCGTCCAAGCTGCGGCGCCGACGAAGGAGCAGTGACATGCCGCTCTTCAGCCGGACCACGTCGTACGGCGCCCGCCCACGTCCGCGTGCAGTGTGGGCGGCCGCGATCACGGGAGTCGTCCTCCTCGTCCTGATCGTCGTCGGGGTGCTGATCCCGATCCTCGGGCTCATCGGTGCGGCCGACGGCGCGACGGTCGGTGCGCTCAACGTCCCGGTCGGTGGCATCGTGGTCGCGCTCCTCATCGGGTACGTCCTCGCGCTGCTGTTCCTGCTCGGGTGCGTCCGCAGCCGCAACGGCGCACTCTCTTGGGTGCTGGCCGTCGCGGCGGTGATCTCGGCACTCCTCGTGTCGCTGTGGCCGCTGCTGGCGGTCGCCTTCGCGGGCGTCGACCAGGCGTCGGACGTCGTCCCGTTCATCCAGGACCTCATCCGCCGGGTCACGGGCGGCTGAGCACAGGGGATCCGCCCGACAGCAGGAGGTCCTCCCTCACGATCTCCTGCTGTCGCGCGGATCTCCTGTGCTCAGCTCAGGCGGCGGGTGAGGTGGACGTCGACGGTGTCGCCGATGTCCTTGCCGAGACGCTTCCGCAGCTTCGCGCTGATGGACAGCATGTGACCACCGGAGCCGGTCGGCATGAGCCCGACGTTCGGGAGGTCGACACCGTCGACGGTCGCATCGACGCGGACGGACTTGCCGGTGCCGAAGAACTCGGCCGAGCCGGGCATCTCGACGCAGGACCAGACGTCGCCCTTCACGTCGACGCCGATCGGCGCGGTGAAGCGGTGATCGAGCTCGGTCGGTTCGATGGCCATCGGTGGCGCCCCTCATCGGTCGTGGTCGGCGGGGCCATTGTCGCGGCTGAGTCCGACCCGTGGCAAGGGCGGGACCGTCCCTGGTCCCGCCCTTCGACAGGCTCAGGAACCGTTTGTCGAAGGGCCCCGGAAGCACTCGGCCCCTCGGCAGGCTCGCGGGGAGCGCCGCCGAGGGGCCGGGAACCTCAGTTCTGGGGGAAGCCGAGGTTGATGCCGCCGTGGGAGGGGTCGAGCCAGCGGGAGGTGATGGCCTTCTGCTGGGTGAAGAACCGGACGCCCTCGGCGCCGTGGGCCTTGGTGTCGCCGAACAGGGAGTCCTTCCACCCGCCGAAGGAGAACGTCGCGACCGGCACGGGGATCGGCACGTTGATGCCGATCATCCCGACCTGGATCTCGTTCTGGAACCGTCGGGCGGCACCGCCGTCGTTGGTGAAGATCGCCGTCCCGTTCCCGAACGCACCACCGTTGATCAGCGCGACACCCTCCTCATACGAGGCGACGCGGACGACGGCGAGGACGGGGCCGAAGATCTCCTCCGTGTAGACCTTCGACGTCGTCGGGACGTTGTCGATGAGGGTCGGGCCGAGCCAGAACCCGTTCGGGTCGCCGTCGATGGGCGTGTTGCGGCCGTCGACGACGATCGTGGCGCCGTCCTGTTCGGCGATGTCGAGGTAGGACGCGACCTTGTCGCGGTGCACCTTCGTCACCAGCGGGCCCATGTCGCAGTTCCGGCGTCCGTCACCGATCCGCAGCGTCGCCGCGCGTTCGGCGATCTTGGCGATGAGCTCGTCCGCGACGGGCTCCACCGCGACGACCACGCTGATCGCCATGCACCGCTCGCCCGCGGAGCCGAAGCCGGCGTTGATGGCGGAGTCGGCGACGAGGTCGAGGTCGGCGTCGGGCAGTACGAGCATGTGGTTCTTCGCCCCGCCGAGCGCCTGGACGCGCTTGCCGTGTGCGGTGCCGGTCTCGTACACGTACTTCGCGATCGGGGTGGAACCCACGAAGGAGATCGCGCGGACGTCGGGGTGGGTGAGGAGCCCGTCGACGGCCTCCTTGTCACCGTTCAGCACCGTGAACACGCCGTCGGGGAGGCCGGCTTCCTTCCACAGCTTCGCGAGCCAGATCGCCGCGGACGGGTCCTTCTCGCTCGGCTTCAGCACGACCGTGTTCCCGGCGGCGATCGCGATCGGGAAGAACCACATCGGCACCATCGCGGGGAAGTTGAACGGCGAGATGATCCCAACGACCCCGAGCGGCTGCTTCGTGGAGTACACGTCGACACCGGTGGAGACCTGCTCGGAGAACTCACCCTTCAGGTGGTGCGCGAGACCGGTCGCGAACTCCACGACCTCCTGCCCCCGGGTGATCTCGCCCAGCGCGTCGGAGACGACCTTGCCGTGCTCCGCGGTGATGATCTCCGCCAGCTCGCCCTTCTTCGACTCGAGCAGCTCACGGAACTTGAACACGATCTGCTGACGCTTCGCGAGCGGCAGGTCGCGCCAGGCGGGGAAGGCCGCGGCGGCGGATGCGACGGCGCGGTCGATCTCCGACTGGTTCGCGAGCGCGACGTGCTTCGTCGCGACACCGAGTGCCGGGTCGTAGACCGGGGCGGTGCGACCGGAACTGGAGGGGGCTTCGGCTCCGTCGATCCAGTGGGGGACGACCGGCAGCGAACCGGCGTCGGTGGTGGGGGTGGTGCTCGTGGCGGTGGTGGTCATGCGGAGGGCTCCTGGGCGTCGTGGGGTGCAGGGGTGCTGGGTGCTGGTCGTGCCGGAACGGGTGCCGGGAGTCCCGACACCGAGTCCCAGAACGAGTCCGGGTCGCCGCTCATGGGCGCAGCTCGCCGAGGGCGGCATCGATGATCGCGATGCCCGAGGCGACCTCGTCGGCGGTCACGACGGCGGGCGGGACGACGTGAATGCGGTTCTCGCTGATGAACGGCAGGAGGCCGGCCTCGAGCAGGGACGACTTGAACCGACCCATCGACGCCGCATCGAGCGGTGCGCGGGTCTCGCGGTCCTCGACGAGCTCGACCGCCCAGAACACGCCGCTGCCGCGGACCTCGCCGATGAGCTCGTGACGCTCGGCGAGGGAGCGGAGCGCGGGCCCGATGTGGTCGGCGCCGATCGCCTTCGCGTGTTCGACGACACCCTCCTCGGCCATCGCGGTGAGCGTCGCGACGACACTCGCGGCGGCGAGCGGGTGGCCGGAGTACGTGAGCCCACCGGGGAACACCTGCTCGTCGAAGACGCGGGCGATGTGCTCGGAGACGATGACACCACCGAGCGGCACGTAACCGGAGTTGACGCCCTTCGCGAAGGTGATGAGGTCGGGGCGCACGTCGAACGCGTCGAACGCGAACCACTCGCCGGTGCGGGCGAAGCCGGCCATGACCTCGTCGAGGATGAGCATGATGCCGTAGCGGTCGGCGATCGCGCGGACACCCGCGAGGTAGCCGGGCGGCGGGGTCAGGATGCCGGCGGTGCCTGGCACGGTCTCGAGAAGGATCGCGGCGATCGAGCCGGGGCCTTCCGCCTGGACGGTGCGCTCGAGGTGGCGGAGGGCGCGCTCCGACTCCTCCTCCGGCGTCGTCGCCCAGAACTCGGTGCGGTAGAGGTACGGGCCGAACACGTGCACGTGGCCGCGGGCGTACTCGTTGGGGATGCGGCGCCAGTCGCCCGTCGCGACGATGGCCGCGCCCGTGTTGCCGTGGTACGAGCGGTAGGTCGAGATGACCTTGTCGCGGCCGGTGGCGATGCGCGCCATGCGGATCGCGTTCTCGTTCGCGTCGGCGCCGCCGTTGGTGAAGAAGACCTTCTCGAAGCCCTCGGGGGCGCGGTCCAGGATGAGACGAGCCGCCTCGGCACGGGTCGCGTTCGCCGCAGCGGGCGCGATCGTGGTGAGCTGCGCCGCCTGCTCCTGGATCGCCGCGACCACCTTCGGGTGCTGGTACCCGAGGTTCACGTTGACGAGCTGGCTGGAGAAGTCGAGGTAGTGGCGTCCGTCGTGGTCCCACACGGTACTGCCGAGCCCACCCGCGATGGGGAGGGGCTTGAGCGTGCTCTGGGCGGACCAGGAGTGCAGGACGCGCTGGGTGTCGGCGTCGCGGACGCCGGCGTTGTCGAGGCCGGAGAGGAAGTCATTGATCACTCCTGCAGCCTGGCAATCGACGCGTCTGATGTACATGGCGGGATCAGTGATAGCTTCGGCACATGTCCACCACTTCAGTGATCGCTGGCGAGGTCGGCCGTGCGTCCTCGAACCTGTCCTTGCGCACGCTCATGGCCGAGCCGGTCTTCAAGCTCGGCCTCGTCGTCGCGGGTGACGCCGACGTCCTCGATCGCGACATCGCCTGGGTGCACAGCTCGGACCTCGGCGACCCGACGCCCTGGCTGGAACCGGGCCAGCTGCTCCTCACCGACGGCATGCAGTTCACCGGCGAGATGAGCGACGAGCTCGCCGACCGCCGCGCCGACGAGTACGTCCGCCGCCTCTCCGCCCGGGGCGTGCTCGCGCTCGGGTTCGCCACCGGGATCATCCACGCCGACATCCCGCAGCGGCTCGTCGAGGCGTGCGAGCGTCACGGGTTCACCCTGCTCGAGGTTGGCGAGCGGACCCCGTTCATCGGCATCATCCGGTTCGTCGCCGACGCGGTCGCAGCCGCGCGCGTGGCGTCGCTCGAGTGGTCGCTCGCCGCGCAGCGTGCGGTCGCGAGGGCGGCGCTCCGACCCGACGGCCTGACGGCGATCCTCGCGGAGCTGGGGCAGCAGCTCGGCTGCTGGGTCGCGCTGTACGACGCCCTCGGCAACCGGGTCACGACGAGGACGCGCGAGCCGGTGCCGGAGGGTGTGGAGACTGCCGTCGCCGAGGTGCTGCGCCGCGGGTCGCGGGCCGGCCTGCACCTCGCGGACGGAGCCGAGGGCGCGACGCTGCTGACGCTCGGTCGCCGGGGCGAGCTGCGGGGCATCCTCGCGGTCGGCTCCAGCGTGCCGCTCGACCATGCCGAGCACGACCTCGTCTCGAGCGTGATCGGCCTCGCGAGCATCGCCCTCGAGCAGCACAGCGCCCTCGACCTCGCACGCCGGCAGCTGCGCTCGGGGCTCCTCGAGCTGCTGCTCTCCGGGGACCGTGCGGTCGCCGAGCGCACCGCCCAGCGGCTCTGGGGGCCGCTGCCGCCCGACCCGATCCGCGTCGCCGTGGTCGACATCCCCGTGGGTGAGCTGGGCTTCCTCTCGGAGCTCGACGTGCAGGCCGCGGCGCACGGCGGCAAGCTGTTCTTCGCCGAGCAGGACGAGCGGATCGTCATCGTGTCGAGCGACGCGGACACCGGACTCTGGGACGTCGTCGTCGGCCGCCACGGGCTGTCGGGTGGGGTGTCGGCGAGGACGAGCTGGGAGGGGTTGCGGGATGGCTTGGCTGAGGCCGAGCGGGCGCGCGCGTCGGCCGGGGAGACGCCGCGACTGGTGCGATACGAGGCGCTCGCCGAGCAGGGGTTGCTCGGGTTGCTGAGCGCGTCGGGCGGGTCGGTGCTGGCGAACCGGTTGCTGGAGCCGCTTGGTGGGCTCGGCGCCGAGGCTCGGGCGGTCCACGTGGAGACGGCCCGGGCGTGGTTGGAGGCGAACTGCGTCACCGATCAGGCGGCTGGCCGCCTCAGGATCCACCGGCAGACCCTCCGCGCGCGCATCACCACGCTCGAGTCGCTGCTCGACCTCGACCTCTCGCGCTTCGGCGACCGCGCCGAGCTGTGGAGCGCCCTCCAGCTCACCGACGGCTGAAGATCCTTCGGGCCCCGGTCGCTGAGCGCACCCCGGTCACCGAGCCCACCCCGGTCACCGAGCCTGTCGAGGTGCCACCGTGGGCCCTTCGACAGGCTCAGGGAGCGGAGAAGGTGCTCGGCTCGGGGTGACCGCCGCTTGCCGACGAACCCCAGCGGGGGTTCCGGTCCCCAAGCCACACCCAGCCATCCCGGTCCCTGAGCTGAACCATCCCGGTCCGGTCCCTGAGTCGCACCCCTCTCGGTCCCTGAGCTTGTCGAAGGGCGGTCGACGCGGGGCGGGGCCGCACTTCGACAGGCTCAGTGACCGGATGGGGGCGTCAGCGACCGGTGGTGCGAGCTCAGAGACTGGATGGGGCGTCAGCGACCGGTGGCGCGAGCTCGGCGACCGGGGCCGAAGCGCCTACGCGATGCGGATGAGCTTCTTGTTGACGAACTCGTCCATCGCGGGCTTGCCCATCTCACGGCCGGTGCCGGAGCGCTTCACGCCGCCGAAGGGCAGCTCCGCCGCGTCGCCGAGGACGAGGTTGATCCACACCATGCCGGCGTCGATCCCGTCCGCGACCCGCAGCGCCTGCTCCTGGTCGGTCGTGTACACGTAGGAGCCGAGGCCGAACGGGGTGTCGTTCGCGAGGCGCACGGCCTCCTCCTCGGACGCGACCCGGTACAGCGACGCGACGGGTCCGAAGAACTCCTCGTGGAACGCGTCCATCTCGGGCGTCACGTCGGTGAGCACGGCCGGCGGGAAGAAGTTGCCCGACGGCTCGCCCGATGCCAGGATCGTCGCGCCCTGTGCCTTCGCGCGGCCGAGCTGCTCGCCGAGTCGCTCGGTCGCTGCGGCCGACGACAGCGGGCCGAGCTGCGTGCTCTCCGCCATCGGATCGGCCGGAGCGTTCGCGGTGAAGACCTCGGTGAACTTCGCGGCGAAGTCGTCGAACAGCTCGTCGATGATGATGAACCGCTTGGCGGCGTTGCACGACTGCCCGTTGTTATCGATGCGGGCGTTGACGGCGTCCTGGACGGCGGCGTCGAGGTCGTCGGTCGACAGCAGGATGAACGGGTCGGACCCACCGAGCTCGAGCACGACCTTCTTGAGGTGCTTGCCGGCCAGCTCGGCGACGGCGGAACCGGCGCGCTCCGAACCGGTGACCGAGACGCCCTGCACGCGCGGGTCGGCGATGACCGTCGCGATCTGGTCGTTCGTGGCGAAGATGTTCACGTACACGGAATCGTGGGCGCCCAGCTCGGCTTCGGCGTCGTCGAAGATCTGCGCGATCGCCAGCGCCGACTCGGGGCACTGCGGTGCGTGCTTGAGGAGGATCGTGTTGCCGTTGACGACGTTCGGGCCGACGAACCGCGCCACCTGGTAGTACGGGAAGTTCCACGGCATGATGCCGAGCAGCACGCCGAGCGACGCACGACGGATGAACGCGGAGCCGGTGCCGTCGGACAACTCGATCGGTTCATCGGCGGAGAAGGCCTCGCCGTTGTCGGCGTAGTACTGGTAGATCGCTGCGGCGAAGTCGACCTCACCGAGCGCCTGCTCGTACGTCTTGCCCATCTCGCGGACGGCGATCTCGGCCAGCTGCTCGCGGCGCTCCGTGTGGAGGGCGGCGACGCGGGCGATGAGCGCAGCGCGGTCGGCGACTGGAGCGCGACGCGACCACTCCTCGTGGGCGGCGGCCGCGGCGGTGATCGCCTGCTGCAGCTCCTCATCCGTGATCGTCGGGTAGTCGCGGAGAGTCTCTCCGGTCGCGGGGTTGACGACGGCGTAGTCGCTCACTGGTGTGCTCCTTTGTCTGAGGTGCTGCTGGTGCGGTGCGGTGTCCGTTGCCGGCCGATGCGAGCTGTGCGGGTTCGACGTGAGCGGGACCACCACCTGCACCGTATCGAACCAGGCTCCGCCTGTCATGGGTTGGACTGCGGCTCCTGCCTCGAAACCCGGCTCAGGAGTCGAAGCCCAGCCCGACGGCGTCCATCGTGCGGAGCCAGAGCCCGCGTTTGCCCTCGTTGCGGTCGGCCCGGGCCATCTCCGACAGCGAGATGCGCGCGCCGATGAACGCGAGCGGGTCGGGCGGGAACGGCGTCGGCTTCTTCTGGACGAAGTCCATCGTCGTGCGCTCGGTCGGCGTGCCGGCGAGGAGGTCGAGCATGACGTTCGCGCCGTACCGCGTCGCCCCGACGCCGAGGCCGGTGAACCCGGCGGCGTGCGCGACCTTGCCGCCGTGCGCGGTCTCGAAGAAGGAGAAGAACCGCCCGCAGGTGTCGATCGCGCCGCCCCACTTGTGGGAGAAGCCGAGGTCGGCGAGCTGCGGGTAGGTGTGGGCGAAGTGGGCGGCGAGCTTGAGGAAGGACTCCTCGCGCTGGTCGAACCGCGGCTCGACGCGCCCGCCGTAGTTGTACACCGCGTCGTAGCCGCCGTAGAGGATGCGGGTCGACCCGTTCGCGTCGGTCGTGAGTCGCGAGTAGTGGAAGCGGTTGTCGAGGTCGGAGATGCCCTGCCGGCCCTTCCAACCCAGGCTCTCGAGCTGTTCTGCGGAGAGCGGGTTCGTCATCAGCGCGTAGTCGTAGACCGGCACCGTGTACTTCCGGGCACTCGGGATGAGTGCCTTGAAGACGTTGGTGCCGAGGGCGACGTGCTTCGCGACGACCGAACCGTGCGTCGTCGTCAGGGTGACCGACGTCGCGTTCGACCGGATCGAGCGGACGTGCGTGTACTCGTGGATCTCCACACCCAGGTCGAGGCAGACGCGTCGCAGCTCCCACGCCAGCTTGGCCGGGTTGACGAGCGCCGCTCCGGTGGGCTCGAACAGGCCGGCCTGGAAGATCGGCGAGTGCACCTCCGCCTGCATCGCCTCGCGGTCGAGGAAGCGTGCCCCGTGCTCCTCGGCACTCTCCCGTAGCCACTCGACGTGGTGTGGTGCGGTCGCCGCCTGCAGCAGCCCCGTCTCCTCCCAGTCGCAGTCCATGTCGTACCGGGCGATGGTCTCGCCGATCTCACGCAGGTTCTCGCGTCCCAGCTCCTCCAGGCGGTCGAACTCGTGCGGCAGGCGGCTCTTGCCGTTCGACGATCCGTGGGTGAGGCTCGGCTCGCAGAACCCGCCGTTGCGACCGGACGCGGCCCACGCGATGCGCCGGCCCTCGAGGAGCACGACCCGGCGGTCCGGGTCGCGCTCCTTCGCGAGCAGGGCGGTCCACAGGCCCGAGTAACCACCACCGACGATCGCCAGGTCCGTCTCGACGTCCGCCTCGAGGCGGGGGAGCGGAGCGGGCCGTGCCGGGTCGTCGAGCCAGTACGGCTCCGGTTCGGCCGAGGCCAGCTGGTCCCGCAGGCGTGCGGTGTCGGCGAGCTCTTCGGCCAGTTCGTAGGTGGTTCTCATGGTGGGTCCCCTGTGGTGCGTGGTTCGGTGCGGTCGCGTGGTGCGCGGTCAGTCGGTGCGGGCGGCGTCGGTGCGTTCGGTCTCGGCACGTGGGGTTCCGGCGGATGCCCCGCCGCTCCCGAGTCCCGAGTCGCGCTCGGTGCTCCGTTGGACGAACAGCCAGATGACGACACCGAGCGCGAGCAGGCCGAGCGCGATGCCGAGCTCCAGGAACCCGCCGTAGCCCGTGGTGGAGAACCCGGTGGCACCGACGATGAGGATGATCGCGAGGAGCACCGACAGCACGACCGACAGCGGCACGAAGAAGCGCGGCAGGCGGATCGGGCGGACGGCGTCGGGGCGGTCCTTGCGCAGCAGGAAGAAGCCGGAGACCGCGAAGAAGTGCGTGAGGATGTAGCCGAGGTTGCCGGTCACGATGATCGCGAGCGGGTTCTGCAGCACCACCAGGATCACGACGTTCATGACGAGCATCACGTTGAGCGAGCGGAACGGCACCCCGCGACGGTTGAGCACGCCGAGGGACGGGACGGTGACGCGCTCCTTGCCCATGTTGAACAGCACGCGCGAGGCGTCGGCCACCGAGGTGGTCATGATGAGCAGCAGCGAGGCGATGAGGCAGAGCACCATGACGTCCGCAGCGCCACCGACGAGCGAGGCGAAGCTCGCGACGAAGAAGGTCGCCGGGTTGTCGGCGATCGCCGCTTCACCCGCGTAGCCGCCGAGGGTCAGCGGGATGACGAAGAAGACGCCGAGGCAGAAGAGGACGGAGGCCTTGATCGCCTTGGTCGTGTCCTTCACCGAGTCGCGGTACTCCGGGGCGAAGGTCGCGCAGACCTCGATGCCGAAGGTGGTCCACGCCATGATGTACAGCCAGACGATCGCGGTGTGCAGGCCCTCGATGCCCTCGAGCTTCCAGGTGAGGTCGAGCGGTGCCCAGTCGGCGCTGAAGAGCGGGAAGACGATGAACACGAACAGGGGGATGAGCAGGATGCCCGCCGTGATGTAGACGAACGCCATCGTGACGCGGACGCCGATGACGTTGATGAGGTACATCACCCCGATGACGCCGAGGCCGATGAGGATCGGGAAGGTGATGGAGATCGGGCCGAGCTGGATCACCCAGTCCTCGTTCGGGAACCACTGCGCCTGGATGAGTGCCCCGGTGACCGCGCCGTAGGTGGCGAGGTTGGTGCCCCAGGGGAGCCAGTAGCCGACGCCCGTGATCGGTGCGACCCAGGGTGCACGCGACTTCCACGCTTCGGCCGCGTAGTGCGCGATGCCGCCGGAGGAGTTCGGGAACATGGTGGCGAGCTCGGTGTAGATCCAGTTGACGCCCATGGCGAGGATCATGGAGATCGCCCACAGGACGGCGGCCCCCCAGCCGCCGAGGCCGGTGATGGAGGCGCCGAGGGTGGCGATGAGCGCGGCGGGCATGGTCATCGCCATGGCGAAGCCGTCGAACCAGCGCATCCGTTTCGGCAGGTGCGTGGTCTCGTCGGTGCTGGTGACGTGTTCGGTCGACATGGGCTCTTCTCGATTCGTGGGGGACGAGACGTCGCTGTCTCGCTGCTGGTGCACTCAATGTGCCGAAGGATTGTCGGAACGACAAGATCAGGATGCTTCAGTTGTTGTAATCGTAACTTTGACGAAACAATACTGCTTGTTCGAGGAATCGCAAGGTCCTAGGCTGATCCCACATTCTCCCGACGACATCCGCACGACGCTGTTCGGCGTCGTCGGCCCAGCCACGACACAAGGAGGTCCGGAATGACCACGTTGCCGACACCCACTCGCACCCAGCTCTTCATCGCCGGCGAGTTCACCGACGGAACCAGCTCGGAGCGCTCGGAGGTGATCAGCCCCGTCACCGGTGACGTCATCGCGTCGATCCCCGTGGCCGGCACCGCCGAACTCGACGAGGCGGTGCGACGTGCGCACGAGGCGCAGCGGGAGTGGCGGAAGCTCGGCGTGTTCAAGCGCGCGGAGATCTGTCACCGGGTCGGCGACGCGATGAACGCCCGGGTGGAAGAGCTCGCCCGGCTGCAGACGCTCGAGCAGGGCAAGCCGCTCGCCGAGTCGATCGCCGACATCGCCGAGGCCGCGCAGCTCTTCCACCTCCACGCCGAGGACGCCCTCCGCCTCTACGGCGAGACGCTGCCGTCGAGCGACATCGACAAGCGCATGTTCACCTGGCGCGCGCCGGTCGGTGTCTGGGGCATCATCACGCCCTGGAACTTCCCGCTCCTCATGTTCAGCGAGTTCGTCGCCCCGGGCCTCGCGACCGGCAACGCCTGCATCGTCAAGCCGCCGAGCAACACGCCCCTCGCGGTCCTCGCGGCGATGGACTGCCTCGTCGAGGCGGGCGTCCCGGCCGGGCTCGTCAGTGTCCTCCCCGGCGACGGCGCGTTCGGTTCCGAGCTCGTCTCCCACGACGGCATCGACGCGATCGGCTTCATCGGCTCGTCCGCCACCGGGGCGAAGATCGTCCGCACCGCCGGCCTCAAGCGCTCGCTCATGGAGTGCTCCGGCAACGGTCCGATCGTCGTCCTCGAGGACGCGAACATCGAACGCGCCGCGAAGGCCGCCGTCGACTCCGCGTTCTACAGCGGCGGGCAGGTCTGCTGCGCAACCGAGCGGCTCATCGTCCACCACACCGTCCACGACGCCTTCGTCGAGGCCGCCCTCGCCTACGCGAAAGCCACCGTGCGACTCGGCAACCCCTTCGACGAGGGGATCAACCTCGGCCCGCTCAACAACGAGGGCGTCGCCGCGAAGATGGACCGCCACCTCGACGAGGCCCGCTCGCTCGGCTTCGACATCCTGCTCGGCGGCGGTCGTGCCACCGGCCACCCGACGGACCTCTACTACGACTTCACGATCGTCGACGGCGTCTCCGAGGACAGCCTGCTGTCGCGCGAGGAGTCGTTCGGCCCGGTCCTCCCCATCCTCACGGCGAAGGACGACGACGACATCCTCCGCATCGCCAATGCCGACGCGCTCGGCCTGCAGTCCGCGGTGTTCACCGAGAGCCTGTCGAAGGCCTACCGCTTCATGGAGGAGCTCGAGACCGGTCAGGTCATCGTCAACGACTCCAACGGCTGGTGGGACATCAACATGCCGTTCGGTGGTGCGGGTGGCAAGGGCACCGGCTGGGGTCGGATCGGTGGCATGTACACGCTGCACGACATGACCGACCTCCGCACCGGCGCGATCCACGTCCGCTAGTCGGACCGATCCGCCGATCGGCGACCTCCCTCGGTCCGCACGATCGGCGTCGCCCCGGTCGACCGCCCGCGTTCGGGTCGGTCGGTCGGCCGGGGCTCGTGGCTCGGGTGGGGCGGACACCGCACCCGGGTCGCACGGCTTCCCTCGCTACGCTTGCCAGATGACCATCCGCCCGCTGCCGGAGGAGCCACATGAACGACCTTGACGACATCGACCGTCGGCTGATCGCGATCCTGCAGCAGGACGGACGGAAGGCGTTCTCCGAGATCGCCACCGAGACCGGGCTGCCGGCCTCGTCCGTCCGCTACCGGATCCAGCGACTCGAGGACACCGGGATCCTGCAGATCGTCGGCATCGCGAACCCGCTGTCGATCGGCTTCGACCACCTGGCGCTCATCGGCATCCGCTGCGAGCCGGGGATGGCGCGCGGGGTGTGCCAGGAGCTGTCGAAGCACGCGGAGACGAGCTACGTGGTGCTCACGAGCGGCGGCTTCGACGTGATGGTCGAGGCCGTGTGCCGCGACATGGACCACTACAAGACGTTCCTCCTCGACACCCTGCAGCCGACGCCCGGGGTGCGGTCGACCGAGACCTTCTTCGTGCTCGAAGCCCACAAGCTCGCCTACGGCTGGGGCGTCGGGTAGGTCGTCGGGCCGCGCCGACCCCGCTCGTCTCCGTCTTGCTCAGAGAGGTACCTCATGACCGACCACCTGCTCGTCCCGAACGCGGTACTTCAGGGCGCCGACGTGGCGCTCGCCGACAACCCGCTCGCGCCCGAGGACGTCGTCTCGGGGTCGCCGCGGAGCGGGATCGTGTCCCTCACGGCCGTCGGTGACACCGAGGTGGGCGTCTGGGAGCTGGGTGTCGGCGTCGTGCAGGACACCGAGATCGACGAGGTGTTCGTGGTCCTCTCCGGCGAGGCGACCGTCGACTTCGCCGACGGCACCCCGTCGCTGGAGCTCCGAGCCGGCTCCATCGGCCGACTCGCCGCCGGCGCCCGCACCACCTGGACCGTCCGCGAGACCCTCCGCAAGGTCTACGTCGCCTGAGCCGCGCGCCTCGCGGCGCGGCAGCAGGACATCCGCCCGACAGCAGGACGCTTCGCGCCCGCCCGTCCTGCTCTCGCGCCGATCTCCTGCGTTCCGACCACCCCAATAGGCTTGTCGCATGAACCTGCGCACCGTCGAGCTCGACCACACGGACCACGCCGCCCTCGACCTCTGGTGGGGTGCAGCGTCGCGCGGCTTCCTCTCGAAGCCCGACACCGACGTGGCGGTGCGTGCCGAGCGGCGTCAGCTCCTCGTCGGCAGCTCGATCCTCGGGGTCTACGACGACACCGCGGCCGAACCACTCGTCCCCGTCGGCACGCTCGGTTCCTTCCCGACCGCACTGTCGATCCCCGGCGGCACCGTCCGCGCCCTGGCCATCACCGAGGTGACCGTCTCGACCTCCCACGAACGTCGAGGGATCGCCCGGTCACTGATGGAGAACCGACTCCACCACGCGAAGGCCACCGGTGCCGCAGTCGTCGCGCTCACCGCGAGCGAGGCGACCATCTACGGACGCTACGGCTTCGCCCCGGCGACCTGGGAGTTCACGCACGAGGTCGAACCCAAGCGCGTCGCTTGGCGGGGTGCGCCGCCCGCCGGCCGCGTCCACACGCTCGACCCGCGCTCGCTCGCCACCGTCGCGCCCGGGCTGTTCGAGCGCTCCCGCGGCACCGGCGACATCGACCGCGGGGTCGCCTGGTGGAAGCAGGCCCTCCGTGAGGTGACCATCCGCCACTTCAGCCACGGTGAGGGTGACACGCTCGCCCTCCGCTACGACGACGCCGACGGCGAACCGCAGGGCTACGCGCTCTACCGCGTCGGCGAGGAGTGGGGGACGATCGTCGTCGACGACCTCGTCGCCACCACCCCGGAGGCCCGCTACGCGCTCTGGCGGCACCTGACCGGGATCAGCCTCACCACGAAGGTCACCTTCCACCAGGCTCCGACGGTCGAAGCCATCCAGTGGCGACTCGTCGACCGTCGCGCCGTCAAGACCACCGCGCGAGCCGACTCGCTCTGGCTCCGGATCGTCGACGTGCCGACCGTGCTCGGCGCGCGCCGGTTCACCGTCCCTGCGGCGTCCGATCCTTGCGAGCACCTGCTCGATGTCGAGGACGCCCTCGGACTCGCCGGCGGTCGGTTCGCGTTCCGCATCGACGAGCACGGTGCCGCGGTCGCGGAACGCATCGGCGACGTGCCGGAATCGACCGACGACGACGCTGTGCGCCTCACCATCAACGAGCTGTCGGCCGTCCTCCTCGGCGGCCCGCGCGTGTCGGCGCTCGCCGAAGCAGGGCTCATCACCGGGTCATCGGAGGCGGTACGAGCGCTCGACCTCGCCTTCGCGACGGAGCAGGCGCCCTTCCTGCGGACGCACTTCTAAGGGCTACCCGCCAAGGTGAGATAGCTCGGCCGATCGATCAGGGAGCGGTTGCGCCGAGGAGGATCGCCGCGGCGGGGAGTGCGAGCAGCATCATCCAGCCGGTGATGAGCGCACCGACGAGGCCTGCCAGGAGGGTGAATCCTCCGATGGTGGCGGCAAGGGTGCGGAACAGCTGGCGTTGCTCGGCCGGGACGCTGCGGCGCAGGGTGCGGGGAAGTGCCGCGAGCTGCGGGCGTGGGGTGCGGATGGAGCCGGTGGTGGCGGGGTGCTGCAGGGTCGTCATCGGGGTCGGGTGGTTCCTGGTCGGGTTCGGATGGGAGGCGCGCTTCGGGAACGGCTGATCGGTCGGATCCGGATCTATATCTCGAAGTGCAGATTTGTTATACACCGTGGTAGACGTGTCTGCAACTCGTCGGCGGCGCACACGCTTGACGCCGCTCCACAGGCGCCCGATCCGCGCTCGCCGCGTCATGCCCACCAACTGTCGAGCCGTCGACCGGCTCCCGATCGATACCGTCGCTGCAGCATCACGACGGCCTTCGTCGCGACTCACGGCCAGACAGGAGTATGCGTGGACACGATCCCGGAACGCAATGACCACCGAAGCGCGCGCGGAGCCGCCGCCAGGGCGCCGTTCCAGGTCGCTCGGGCGGCGCTCGATCATGGCGATCGTCGTCGCAGTGGTCGCCCAGCTGAGTGTGTTCGCGCTGGTGATCGTCGCCTGCACGGGTCAGGCCGGGGAGTCGCGGGGTGATCGTGCTTCGACGGTGCCCGAGGCGCCGGCGATCGACCCGAGCGCTCCTCAGCGTGACGACGAGCTTCCCACCCGAGACGAGGTGTTCGCCGTGGCTGCAGACCTCCTCGGGCAGATGGTCAATACGGCGACGGGTGGGCAGCCGTTCGCGTTCTCGCCCCAGGCCTCGGAGGCGCCCTGCAGTAGTCTGGCGCCGTCCGGTCGGGCCACGAAGCTGGCGCGCATGGCCGTCGAGGTCGAGCTGCCGGTCGGAACGAGTCGCGCCGTGCTCGTCGATCTCATCAACGGGTACGCGCCGCCCCTCGAACTCGCGGCCGACTCGGACGAGTTCCGGTCGGAGCTGATCGTGCCCTCGTACGGCGAGCTGGAGCTGTCGACGCAGCTCCGCGACGACGCCATCATCTTCGAACGGGAGCTCCGACCCGATGCCGACGTGCTGCGGATCACGGTCGAGAACGGCTGCTTCCTCCCGCCGATAGAGTGACATCCGTCGAGCAGAGGGGAGTGTCGCATGAAGATCGTCGTCGCAGGAGGCAGCGGGATGGTCGGGCGACACGTCGTCGCGGTGGCCCAGGAGCGCGGACACCGGGTGGTCGCGCTGTCGCGTGCCGCCGGCGTCGACCTCGCAACTGGAGCCGGGCTCGCGCAGCAGCTGGAGGCCGCGGACGTCGTCATCGATGTGACGTCGACGGCCACGCAGTCCGCCCAGCAGTCGCGCCAGTTCTTCGGGGCGGTCACCCGCAACCTGTTCGAGGCGGAGGGCGCCGCAGGCGTGCCCCATCACGTCGCGCTGTCGATCGTCGGAAGCGACAAGGCGCCCTTCGGCTACTACGCGGGCAAGGCGCTGCAGGAGGAGATCGTGAGCACCGGACGCATCCCGTGGACGATCCTGCGCGCGACGCAGTTCCACGAGTTCGCGCAGCAGATGGTCGAGCGGTTCCGCTTCGGGCCGGTGACGATGGTGCCCACGATGATCTCGCAGCCGGTCGCCGCGCGCGAAGTCGCCGAGCGCCTGGTGGAGCTGGCCGAGGGCGAGCCGCAGGGGCGCCCGGCCGATCTCGCTGGCCCCGAGGAACTGCGGATGACCGCGATGGTCAAGGCCTACACTGCGGCCACGGGCATCCGTGGCCCGGTTCTGCAGATCCCGCTGCCCGGCGGCTTCGGCAAGGCGATGCGCGACGGCACGACCCTGGCCGGCCCGGGCGCGCAGCGCGGTGTGCAGACCTTCGCGCAGTGGATCGAGGGGCTCAGCGCCGCTCGCTGAGCGTCAGCTCCGCTGAGCCGCCCGGACGTCCTGCATGAGTCGAGGCGTACGCCACTCGCCGATCCGCTTGAACCACACGGACGGTGGGTAGGCGAGCCGGACGACGAAGTAGTTCACGTACTCGATGACACCCAGGAGCCAAACGAACGGGATGCCGATGGCCGCGAAGGGGTGGGCGGGGAACCAGACGATGATCCCGACGAGTCCGGCGAGCAGCAGGGCCGCGTCGAGCACGCGGAACCCGCGGTAGGTGGCGGCCAGTCCAGGAGGCATGGTGCCCTGCTTGACCCACCGCCGGGCGGCCAGCCAGTAGATGCCGGCCTGCACGAGGATCACCAGCAGCGGTAGGAGGGCCGACCAGAACGCGAGCGCATCGGTCGGCTGTTCGAGCAACGGGAGCGCCGAGACGAACGCGACCCAGATGAACACGACGGCGGCGAACAGCTCGCCCAGTCCGAGGCTCAGGTACCGGCCCCGGAGGACCGTGCGGCGATCGTCGGTCATGTCACCAGCCTAAACACGGTGTGCCGGGCCGGTCGATTCCGCTCGGCGGACCCTCAGGTGCTCAGAACGTGACGGTCGGCAGCGTCATGATCTCGGCGCCGTCCTCGGTGATCGCGATGGTGTGCTCGCTGTGGGCCGTGCGGCTGCCGGTCACGCTGCGGAGGGTCCAGCCGTCGGCGTCGGTGACGAGCTTGTCGGTGTCGGCCATGACCCACGGCTCGATCGCGAGGAGGAGGCCCGGGCGCAGCTTGTAGCCGCGGCCGGCGCGACCGTCGTTCGAGACGTGCGGGTCCTGGTGCATCGTCGTGCCGATGCCGTGGCCGCCGAACTCCATGTTGACCGGGTAGCCGGCGCCACGCAGCACGGTGCCGATCGCGAAGGAGATGTCGCCGATCTTCGCACCCGGCTTGGCGGCTGCGATGCCGGCGGCGAGGGCCTCCTGGGTGGTCTCGATGAGCGCGATGTCTTCGGGGGTCGCCGTGCCGACGACGAAGCTGATGGCCGAGTCTGCGGCGATGCCGTCGAGGAGGACGGCGAGGTCGAGGGTGAGGAGGTCGCCGTCGGCCAGCGTGTAGTCGCGGGGGAGGCCGTGGAGGACGGCGTCGTTGACGGCGGTGCAGATGTAGTGGCCGAAGGGGCCGCGACCGAAGGAGGGTGCGTAGTCGACGTAGCAGGAGACGGCGCCGGCCTCGAGGATCATCGCTTTGGCCCAGCGGTCGATCTCGAGGAGGTTGGTGCCGACCGTCACGCGGTGCTTGAGCGTGTGGAGGATGTTCGCGACGAGCTCGCCGGTGCGACGTGCCTTCGCGACCTCGGTGGGGGTGAAGATCTCGATCATGCGGGGCCCTTCCATCGGCGTGCTGCGTTCGTGGTGCGGTGGTGTTCGTGCCGCGAACGGCGCTCGACCAATAACTATACCGGTCAAACTATCCCGTACTACACTGGGCGCATGGTCCGCCTCCCGCTCACCCCCTCCGATGTCGAACGCGGTCAGCGCCTCGGTGCGCTCCTGCGCGAGGCCCGTGGTGAGCGTTCGATGCTCGACATCGCCCTGGATGCCGGCCTCTCGCCGGAGACGCTGCGGAAGATCGAGTCGGGCCGGGTCGCGACGCCGGCGTTCTCGACGATCGCCGCCATCGCCGAGGTGCTCGGCCTCTCCCTCGATGATGTCTGGGCGACGATCAGCCCGACCCGGCGGGACGTCGCGCCCACGGACCGCTTGCGCGAGCGACTCGTCTCCTAGCTCCCCGGTCGCTCCCGTTCCCTGAGCTTGTCGAAGGGCCCACGCAGTTCCGCGGCCGTATCCGCCCGACGTGCCGCGCCGGTCCCTGAGCCTGTCGAAGGGCGCGGGAACCGGACGTCCGCGCGGCAGCAGGACGCTCGCGTCCCATCTGTCCTGCTGCAGGGCGGTACTCCTGCTGCCAGGTTCCGCCCGCTACTGCGTGTCGCTCGTCGTCGGCTCGACAGGCCGGGTGAAGACGTTCTGGCTGATCTTCGTCCACCCGTCTGCCGGGTCGAGCTCGGTGTCGACGACGGTGTCGGCGAGCACGGTGTACTCGTTCGTGCTGTCGCTTACGCCCACGCGGTAGCCGCCGCCACAGGCGCGGAAGGGCTGCGTCGAGGCGAACACGATGATGCAGATCCGCGGCTGACCGGATTCGGTGGCGGAGGCGAGGAAGACCTCTGAGTCCCCCTGGACGGCGACGAGCCTCGTCGAGCCGGGGTCGATGGTGACCGGGTCGCCGCTGTCGGCGCCGACCGAGTTCTCCGACAATCGGTCCTTCGCCTCCTGGTCGCGTTGCAGGTCCGCGTACGTCGTCTCCGTGCCGGCGCAGGCGCTCAGCCCGAGTGCCAGCGCCAGTGCTGTCAGCGTCGTTGCGATGCGTCGATGCATGTCGAGTCCCCCGAGGTCGATCACCGACAGCCTACGACCCCTGCCCCCGGAGCGCGGCTGCAGCACCGGAGGCTCCTCAGCCCCTGAGCTCGTCGAAGGGCCAGCGCACACGGACCCGAGCTGTGTAGCGTGGCACGGATGACCGAGGAGCAAGCCGACCCGCACACCACCGGTTTCGTCGACGTGGATGGCGGTGCGTCGATCTTCGTCGAGGAGTCCGGTACCCCCGACGGCGTCCCCGCGCTCTGGCTGCACGGCGGCCCCGGCGGTTCGCTCGGCTCCGGCTGGTATCGCTCGCACTTCGACCTGTCGCGGTACCGCCTCATCGGCATCGACCAGCGCGGAAGTGGCCGCAGCATCCCGAACATCGTGGACGCGCTCGAGCAGCTCGACGAGCACACGACCCAGCGCCTGATCGCCGACATCGAGGCGGTGCGAGTCGCCTCGGGTGTGGAGCGCTGGGTGGTCGCCGGGGTCTCATGGGGCACGACCCTCGCGCTCGCCTACGCGCAGGAGCATCCCGATCGGGTGATCGCACTAGCGCTCGTCGCGGTGACGACTACGAGCCGCGACGAGGTCGACTGGATCACCGAGGGCGTCGGCCGGATCTTCCCCGAGGAGTGGGCACGGTTCGAAGCTGACAGCGACCGGCGGGACGGCGAGCGGGTCGTCGAGGCCTACGCGCGTCGTCTCCGCGAGGGCGACGCGACGGACCGCACACACGCCGCGACCGCCTGGGACCGCTGGGAGAGTGCGCATGTGTCGCTCGACCACCCGGAACGCGTCGGCCAGCTGTTCGCCGACGCGACCGTGCGCGAGGCGTTCGCGACGCTCGTCACCCACTACTGGAGTCACGACGGCTTCCTCACCGGCGACCGGGCGGTGCTGTCGCGGATGGACCGTATCGCGCACATCCCCGGCGCGCTGGTGCACGGCCGACGTGACATCAGCGGACCGGCCGCCACCGCCTGGCGCCTCCATCAGCTGTGGCCGGCGAGCGAGCTGACGATCGTCGAAACCGAGGGCCACGGCGGCGCCGAGGAGAGCGCCGTGCTCCGTGCGGCCCTGGACCGCTTCGCGGCGCTCGGAGCGCAAGACCCCTCCTGAGCGCGGACGATTGTCGCTGGATGCGGTGGTACTTCGACAGGCTGCCGAAGTACCACCACGCGGCTACATGTCAGCGCAACGCTCGCACAGGCGGTATCCGTTGGTCCCGGATCGCCGGTTCTCCGCCGGAATCCGTGCTCCGGCCGGACAGTCGCTGTGGACGTGGTGCACGTCCGGGTCCGACGGGTTGATCGAGTAGTACGGGTCTGTCTTCATAGCTCCTCCTTGAGCTCAGTTGTCCTCCAAAATGAGGACTCCCCTGGAGAGTAGGTCGTGCGACCGCACAATGAACATGGGGGCTGCACTACTCCCTCCCATGACAGCAGCCCATGCGACACTCGACCCATGGAACCCGAGGTCGTGATCCGCGTCGCCACGCCGGCCGACGCCGCCGGGCTCGCCGAGCTGAAGCTGCTGATGTCGCCGCCCACCGGCCCGCTCGCCGACTGGGAACGGGCGCTGTTCGCACATGACCTCGTCTCGTGGATCGCCGTCGACCCCGACTCCCGGGTGTGCCTGGTCGCCGAGGTCGACGATCGGCTCGTCGGCATGGCATGGCTCATCGTGTTCTCCCGCGCACCCAACATCGGGGCACTCCGCCGGCTGACGGGCGACGTGCAGAGCGTCTTCGTGCGCCCGGAGTTCCGTGGTCGGGGCATCGCCGGTCGCCTCGTCGACGGACTCCTCGACGCCGCACGCGCTCGCGACATCGGCCGGGTCTCCGTCAGCTCGAACGACGCGGGTGCGCCGGTCTACCGCCGCGCCGGGTTCGAGGAAGCGCCGCTCCTCCTCGAGTGGCGGGCCGACCCACCGGGCCGCTGAACGACGAATCGCCCCGAATGGTCGCACCAGGAGCTCCTGGACGACCACTCGAGGCGATTCGCGATGCAGCGTGACTTACATGTCGCGGTAGCGCTTGGCCTCGGCGACGAGTTCGCGCAGCTTGTCGGCGTCGACGTCCGGGCCGTAGCCGGGGGTGTCGCGCTGGATGCGCCATCCTTCGGAGAGCGCGCCGATGTCGAGCGGCTCGAAGCCGAAGGAGTCGATGAGTGCGGCGACCGTGGCCTTCGCGTCGGCGTCGTCACCGGCGATGACGAGGGCGCGGCGGTTCGGGGTGCCGGACGGTTTGCCCTTGGTGGTGAGGTCGGCGGCGTAGATGTGGTTGAACGCCTTCACGACCTTCGACTCCGGCAGGTGCGCCTGCAGCATCTCGGCCGTGGTGGTGGTCTCCTCGTCGAGCTCGGCGATGTGTCCGTCGCGCTCGGGGTAGTAGTTGTTCGTGTCGATGACGACCTTGCCCGCGAGCGGTGCGACGGGGACAGTGTCGATCGCGTGCAGCGGGATGGTGACGATGACGATGTCGCCACGCTCGGCCGCGTAGAGGGCGGTGCCGGCCGTGGCGTGCTCGCCGAGCTCCGAGACGAGGTCGGTGAGCGTCTCCGGTCCGCGCGAGTTGGACACGATGACGTCGTGACCCTGCGCCACCGTGAGGCGTGCGAGCTGAGAGCCGATGTTTCCTGAACCGATGATTCCGATGGTTGTCATGTTCAGGGGAACGGTTCCGGCGGGGTGAGGCATTCCTCCGCTCGGCGATTCTCAGCGGACGTTCATCCGCGTTGGTTCGTCGTATCGGCCGGTCGTCAATCGGTGGCTGCGACGCCCAGGAGCGCGCCGATCGCCGCATCGAGTCTGCTCCGGACGTCGCTCTCGGGTTCCGGGTCGTAGGTGAGCTGGGAGGCGACGCCGCCCGCGAGCGCCCAGACCGCCCAGGCGGTGGTGTCCGGTTCGACCCAGGCCGGGATCTCGCCCTCCGCGCGTCCGCGGGCGATGAGCCACGCGATGAGGCCGCGGAGTCGGGTGTCGCTCTCGGCGATGGCGGCGCCGATGTCCGGATCGACGAGCGCGACCTGCGCGAACACCTCGCCCTGGCGGTGTGCGGCACGGCGTGGTTCGTCGAGCGGGAGGACGCCGATGAACAGGTCGACGAGCCACTGCCGCAGGTTCGGACGGCCCGGTTCGCCGGGTGGCAGGGGCGCCGAGGTGTCGCGGAGTCGGGTGAACGCTGCCGCCACCATCCGCTGCTTGCTCGGGAACGCCTTCTGCACGGAACCGAGCGAGCAGTCGTCCTCACTCGCGACGGCGCGGAACGACAGGGCGCCCAGGCCGGACCGCGCGACGATCCGCAGCGCCGCGTCGGCGAGTTGGGTTTGGCGCTCGGTCAGGTCCACGTTCTCAGGGTAGGGCTGGGGCGTCGGTCGTCGCTGCGCCGTCCGACCGCGAGGACGTTCGTCGCCCGAGGAGCACCGCGTAGCCGAGCATGACGACGCAGGCCGCGCCGAGTCCGATGAGTGACCGGCTGTCGGTCGCGTCGCCGCCGATGAAGCTGACGAAGTTCCAAGCGGCGTGCCAGGCGATCGCGGGCCAGAGGCTGCCGGTGAGCACGAGGAGTTGGGCGGCGACGAGGCCGAACAGGGCTGCGAACGCCACCTGCAGGATGGAGGATCCGACGTCCGCGCCGCCCGCGAGGTTCGCCAGGTGCAGGACACCGAAGAGGACGGAACTGCCGACGACAGCAGAGCGGGTGCTGCGTGCGCGGAGGATCGCGAACACGATGCCGCGGAACCAGGTCTCCTCGTTCAGTGCGACGGCGGCGACGAGGACTCCATACGCCGCGATGGTCGGTGCGTCGACCCGGATGCCTTGGGCGCCGAGGATGATCAGGACGGTGGCTGCCGCCGGGACGAACCAGAGTGCGGCGCGCGCTCGCCGCGGACGCCGGAAGCCGTAGTCGCGGACTCGAGGCGGCGACAGGCGCATGACGACCAGGCCGAGGATCGCGGAGACGGCGGCCCCGGCGGCGAGCGTGAGGGCTGCTCCGGCCTCGCTCGCCCCGGAGAGTTGCGCTGCTGCTGAAGCGCCGGCCGTGAACACCACGGGGACGAGCGCGAAGGCGATGGCGGCGAGCCATGGTGCGCGCACGCGCCAGCTCGCGGCGGGGTGGTTGCTGAGCAGATCGGGCGTTGAAGTGGGCGATGAGAGAGAGGACACGCGGAAAGAATACATGTGTATTCCGATTGGCGTGATTGCCGGATGCGGTCGGGTGCGGAGCGGCCCGCCGAGGCCGTCACCGAGCTCCCTCCGGTCACTGAGCTTGTCGAAGTGCGCCCTTCGACCGGCTCAGTAAGCGGGCTCGGCCGTGGGGACGGCCGCCTCACTCCACCGGCGGCAGCAGTTCGAACGCCAGTGGCTCGGTCGCGATCCCGTTCACCTGCAGCGCGATCCCGTGCGCACCCGGGTGGTAGCGACGGGTGGTGATCGCGCGGAACGAGTGCTCACGGGAGAGGTGGATGTGCTCGCCGGGAGCCAGTTCGGTCGTCGTCAGCTTGAACGTCTTCGTCGTCTGCGAGCCGTTCGCCTTCTGGTGGTGCACGACGTAGTCGATCGCCAAGCGGGCCGTCTCGGCACCGGTGTTGCGGACGGTCGCGACGAATCGGACGGTGCCGCCGAACGGGATGTGGGCGCTGTCGAGACCGAACCCCTCGACGTCGGTGGTCGCCGCTCCAAAACCGAGCGCGGCCAGCGCGCCAGGGTTGCCGCGCTTCACAAGGGTGCGCAGTGCATGGCGGACGAGCGCCGGGGTGTTGGCGTCGGGGTCGGCGAGCCAGCGGTCGGCAGTCGCGACGACGAGGTCGGGGTCGTCGCGGCTGAGGTCGTTGAGGTGGTTGGCGACGGAGCGGCGCACGTACTCGCTCGGGTCGCGGTAGAGGGCGTCGAGGATCGGGACGGTGACGCCCGGGTTCGCGACGATCTCCCGCACGCGCACGGCCCACGGCAGGTAGGGGCGGGTGCCCTCGCTGGCGAGGCGGCGGATGTGCTCGTTGTCGGAGATGGTCCAGTCGAGGACGATGGCGAGCGCGCGGTCGAGATCGTGGCGCAGGAGGGTGCGGATGGCGAACTCGGCGCTGAGGCGCTCGGTGAGTTCGGCGAGGAGTCGCATGGCGTCGTCGAAGGCGTCGGGAGTGCCCTCCTCGACCGCGCGGGCTGCGACGGCGCTCGTCACCGGCCAGATGAGCCAGCCGGTGAACGCGGGGTTCGTGGCCTGGGCGGTGCGGATGATGCCGGCGAGCGTCGCGTAGTCGCCCGGGACGTCCTCGAGCAGGGCGTCGCGCAGGAGGTCGGCGCGCTCGCGGAGGGCGAGACCATCGAGTCGCTCGGCTGCCTGAGCCGTGGCGTCGAACGGGTTGCCTGGCGCGGCCTCCTGGAGCGAGCGGGTGAGGGTGCGGGCGACGGCGGTGCCGAGGAGCTCGTCTGCGAAGGGCATACGGCGATCATGGCGTGTGCCGCTGACAGGTGTGCTGCTGGGCCTGGGCTGAGTCGCCTGAAAATACTCCGATTCCGCGCAATACGTGACAGATCCAGGCGACTCAAGGTGCGTGCGGGTCGCCGCCTGTGCTGAGTCGCCCGAATGTGTTCCAACGTCGCCCGATTCGCAACACATTCGGGAAACTCAGCATGGTTGGGCCTTGCTGGGCTCGGCACTGCCGCGGAGATCACCGAGGTCGGGTCGACACCCAACCGGTCCAGTGTCAGACTCGGAACGTGACGATCGGCGACCGACAACAGCACTCCCAGCAGCTCAGCGGCGGGCTCCACGGAGCCGATCACGACCTCCTCGAACGCCTCAACGCGGCACATGCCGAAGCGCAGATGGTCGGATGGGACTTCTCTCGGCTGGATGGCACACTCATCTCCGACAGTCCGTGGTGGGACTTCGAAACCGACTGCCTGCAGGCGCTGCGCGACTCTCGCATTGGAGCCCTGGATCTGGGAACGGGCGGTGGGGAGCGGTTGTCCGCGCTCCTGGAATCGCTCTCCCAAGAGTCCGCACAGCCGCCCGTGGTCGTCGCTACTGAAGGATGGCCACCCAACGTCCCCGTAGCGAGAGCGCAGCTCGCACCCCGCCACGTCGCGGTGCTGCAGTACGACTCGGATGCTGACGACGTCCTCGGCCTCCCTGATCAGTGCCAGGATCTGGTGATGTCTCGGCACGAGTCCTACGACGCGGCCGAGGTCGCCCGCGTCTTGGCCCCCGGCGGCAGGTTCCTGACCCAACAGGTTGACGGCTTCGACGCGCCCCAGATCCATGAATGGTTCGGGAGCGAGTACACCCACCCCGATGTCACCGTGGATGCCCACGCGGAGGCTCTGCGGGAAGTGGGGATGCGGATCGACCAGGTCGACCACTGGGAGGGATCGATGCAGTTCAAGGATGCTGTCGCCCTCGTCACCTACATCGGCCTCGTCCCGTGGGACGCTCCCGACTTCACCGTGCAAGCGCACGCTCAGCGACTCTCTGACTTGAACACTGCAGCCCCCATCACCGTGACGCAGCGCCGGTTCCGGATCTACGCCACAAAGGAGTAGCGGCGGCCGACCAATGTTCCGCCTCCGTTCACCCGGTCGCGATAGCCTGGCGCGCATGACTGCATCGCTGACTGCCCTGGCCGAAGAACTCACGCGTCGGGGCCTCGTCGCCTCACCGGAGATCGAGGACACCTTCGTCTACGGGCTCGCCCGCTTCGACGCGATCGACGCCGAGGTCATGCTCAACGTCGACCCCGAGCCCGAGGAGCAGGAGGGCGAGCCGGAGCCGGCGGCGCTCGCCGACTTGGCGCAGCGGGTCCTCTCGAAGCCCAGGGCAGAGTGGAAGGTGCTGCTCGACCGGGTGGCGTCGGAGATCGAGGAGGCCGTCGAGTCGGACGAGGTCATCGAGACCGCCGATCTCCGTGACGATCTCGTGCTGCGCTCGGTGATCGTCTTCATCGACGCCGTGCTGCTCTCGTTCGACGCGCCGAAGCAGTTCCCCGACAGCTCGGTGCTCGTGCAGCTCGACGCCGACCTCGCGTTCGAGGCCGTCGAGGTCGAGCCCGACGAGGACGACGAAGAGGGTGTCGAGTCGATCAAGTTCTCGACCGTCGAGGAGCTCGTGCGCCGCCTCTCGATGTGAGGCCCGAGCTTGCCATCTGGTTGGATAGCCGAGATTCCTACAACGAGGAAACGGTGCCGGTCAATTTGGACCACGTCGAGCTGTCGCCCCAAACACCTGACGGATCGAGAAATGGCTGCAGCTCCTGCGTCAAGGGATGCGTGTCCCCATCAAGAGCTTTGCTCGCAATTGCCCGCCCAGCACCAGCCAGAAGATCCGCAACTTGAACTCGCGCATCGAGCTTCGAATCGACCAGTCTCACAGAGTGAAGGAAGACGGGTTCCAACCCCAGCTCGGCTACGGCAGGGTCTGCTAGCCCGTTCTTCATCGTCTCGATTCGCTGAGATGTGAGAAGCGATGTTTGATCGTGCACAACATTTACAGGGAGTCCGGTTCGTTCGTACCACGTACGGACGCTCGTTGCGAGTGCGGCGAAGGTAGGGTCAAGGGCAAGGTAATCGAGCGATGTTACTTTTGCATCTGCCACAAGTTTTGCTGCCTCAGATCGACCCGCATGCACTATGCGGAGAACATGAGACAACTTCCCCGTTGCTCTCGGGCGCAGCTCCTCTATCGTCGCGTAGAAGTCTTCGATCGTTGCTTTTGAGCCATTTCGAACAACGGCTCGCAGCATCGTATTGAACTGGTCCGCCGCAACTTGCCAATCCTCCCCAAGTTGGCTGGGCGCTTCTCTAAAGAGCATGCGAGCAAGCTCGCGAGCTTTGTTGTTTCGATATATTTTATGGCCGCGCGAATAGAGAATAGGTTCGACGATCAAATCGATTATCTTGCCGACAATGAAGAAGTGCTTGTCTGTGAGGTGGATGCTGACGCTGTCGATCAGCTCAGGTGTCTCAAGGAACCATTTCAGTTCGAGTTCATTGGATTGCTTGAGAAGCACGTTGCTCTTCAACTCACCCGCTGCGGACCCTGTACGTTCGCGCAGCTCATTCATCAGATCTTCCGCTGTCGCGAGGGAGATCGTTACACTGGCATGCGAAAACACGCGGCTCCCGGCGCGGGTGAGGTTTTCGCCCTCGTTTCCTGACTCGTCGCAGGCGAGCTCTATGGCTGAGTATGACAAGAATTTTTCCCAATCTAACCTAAACTCGTCTGAACTAGGTCGCTGCTGTGAGTCTGTGCCAGGACCGGCTGAATGGAGTCGCACCTATTGAAGAAGTGCAATGGGGGCACACCCGAGACTTCGAAGCTACTTGTTCTCCGTCACCCCGTCGGCACCCGACGCGGAGCACGACACCGTCGCGTACGCGCCCGTCGAGGTCTGCTCGGCGACCACGTCGCCGTCGACGGTGATCTTGCAGCTGACGGACCCGGTGTCCTCCGCGCCGTTCTGCGCCTGGAGGGAGTAGGAGGCGAAGTCGTACTGCTGACCGGCCTTGACGGTCAGTTCTTTGATGAAGGGGAGCGCCTGACCGGAGGACTGCTCGGTGCTGCTGCTGCCGGCCGAGTACGTGGAGTAAGTGATGGACGCGTCGGTGGCTGTGCCGTTGACCTCGTAGACGACGGAGATCTCCTTGTTGGCGGCCTCGGAGGACTTCGCCTCGGCGGTCTTGACCGCGTCGCCGATGAGTCCGGCGAACCCGGCCGTGTACGTGATCGCGAGGATGATGCTCAGGACGATCGCGATGGCCGAGACGATCGTGCCGGCGACGGCGAAGCCCTTCTTCCGATTCTTGAGGCACAGCGCGATGATGCCGAGCACGAGGCCGACGAGTCCGACGAACCCGGCGACGTAGTTCAGGATCGGGATGAACGCCCCGATGAGCGCGAACCCGCCGACGATGAGGGCGGCGATGCCGAGCCCGTTGCCACGCTTGCCGGTCTTCACCGGAGCCGGGCCGGGCACCGGCAGCGGGTAGGGCCGGTTCTGGGCGGGCGGCTGGTTCGAAGTGGACATGCGCGTGGTGCCTCTCTGCTGCGTTGCTTCCACCGTACCGAGGTCGACGCTCTGGATCACTGCCGTCTTCGGTTCGCGGTCCATGTCGACAGCGAAGGGGCGGGGCGTGTCAGCCCCGCCCCTTCGCTTGCCGGCGCCCGTCGCTACCGGCTCGCGTCGCTAACGAGGGCCGTGTCGACAAACTGCTCGAAGCGCACGATGAGTCCACCTCGGACGACGAAGTGGTGGGCCACCCGGGCGTCCAGCTCCTTGCCCGTGCCGCGGTGCGTCGCCGTGTACCGGGCGAGCACCACGACGTTTTCGCCGTCGACCACGTAGGTGTCGTCGTGCGCGGTCCAGTCGGCCCAGTCCGCGCCGAGTCGTTCCATCACGTTGCTCGTGACGCCCTCCGGCGTCCGGTACGTTCCGGCGAGCGGGAAGCCGGCCATCTCGGTCCACTCGACATCGGGGGCGAGGGTCGCGCGCAGTGCGTCGAGGTCACCGGCGGCGGAGGCGAGGTACTGCCTCCGCACGACGTCCCGAGGTGCCGAGGACGGCTCGGTCGTCGTGGTCTCGTTCAGCCCCATGTCATCTCACCCTTCGCGACCTTCGGCCCGATCTGGGCGGCGATGAGCATGCCCGAGGACGGGTACTGCTCGACGAGCGCCTGCGTCGCGGCAGCGCCATCGGCGGACGCCGCGACGATCGTCTCGAACGCCTGCAGGTACGAGCGCGTGTAGTCGATGGCGGTCGCGTCGTTCGCGGTGTTGGGGAGGCGGTGCCCGGCGATCACGAGCTGCGGGTCGAGGGCCTGCATCTCGTTGAGGAGTTCGATCCACGCTGCACGGAGTTCCGGCGTCGCCGTGTCTGCGGTCCACACATGCTCCTGCTGGAAGAGGAGGACGCCACCGAGGATGGCGCGGTGCTCCGCGTTCCAGAGGTACTGGCGGTCCGGGAGGGCGGCTGAGGTGCCCTTGAGCTCGAGGCGCTGGCCGTCGACGACGAGTGCGTCGCCGCTGAGCGGGGTGAGGGGGACGAGCCGGGTGGGCAGGTTCGCGCCGAGGGAGGCCCAGGCGGTCAGTTTGCCTTCGAACGACGCGTTGATGTGCTCGATGACGATGGGGGCGGCGACGAGCGCCGCGTCGGGGAAGGCGTCCGCGACGACCTCGAGGCCGAAGTAAAAGTCGGGGTCGGCGTGGCTGACGAACACCGTGGTGAGTGTCTTGCCGGAGTCGAGGATGGCCGCGACGAGGCGGTGGCCGTCGGCGCGGGTGAAGCCGGCGTCGACGAGGAGTGCCTCGGTTTCGCCGGTCACGAGGACGGCGGACTTGTTCTTCGAACCTGCGGGGAAGTCGAGGTCGAAGACGTCGAAGTTGAGCGTCATGGTGGTAGATCCTTCGGTTGGACGAGGCTCGGTGCGCCCGAGTCGATGCCGCGGTGCGGCGTACATGACGGTACAACAAAAGCTGACTCGTCAGCTATTCCCGATCCCTGGACAAAGATCTCCCGGCCGGTCGGCGACCTGTCCCCGGCGTCTACTGTGGAGACGTGACGACTGAGAACGAGTTCGCTTCGGCGAAGGACGCGGCGAGTGATGCGCGCATCCTGGTGTTCGGTCGTCTGTTGGGTGCGGCGAACGGTCTCGAGTACCTGCTGGGCAAGGAGCTCGAGGAGCAGACCGGTCTCAGCCATTCGCTGTTCGAGCTGTTGCTGATCGTCGGTCGGGCCGGTGTCGGCGGGCTGTCGGTGCGGGACATCGCACAGGCGAAGGTCGTGACGTCCGGTGGGGCGACGCGGCTCGTGCATCGCGCCGTCGAGCAGGGGCTGGTGAGTCGCCGGGCCTCGGCCGAGGACGGCCGGGTGCAGCTCATCGAGTTGACGGCGGAGGGCGAGCGGGCGGTCGTCGAGGCCGCCGGTCTGCATGCTCGGAACATCGAGCGCCTGATGCTGTCCGTCCTGCCGGCGGAGAACCGCGCGGTCTTCGAGGAGTCGGTCAAGACGTTGAGCAAGCACGCCTCGGGGGCACTGCCGGTGATGCCGTAGGGCGCGTTGGCTCGTGTTCGACCCGTCGATTTCGGTGCCTGCCCTCTGGCTCGCCGAGCACCCGCTTGGCTAGGCTCGCCGCATGAGTAGCGATGTCCCTCTCGTCCCGGGCGAAGACGCCTTCCCGCTCCACATCTTCGACGCCCTCGGCCTCGACCCGGTGGTGTTCAAGGACCGCATCGGTGGGTCGGTGATGGTGATCGAGAAGCGTCCCGAGAACGGGCCGGTGACGATCCTCACCTCCGGGGTGTCACGGCTCGCGACCGACTCCGGCGAGCGGATCGAGCTCGCGGTCGAGGTCGTCGATGGCCAGCAGGGTGCCGCGATGGTCGCGCTGCGCATCGTCATCAACGAGATCGCGACGAACCGCCGGGTGCCACCGGTGCTCGCGCCGTGGCGCAACGGGACGCCGTTCCTCAACGGGACGGCGATCTCCGCGCTGTTGGTGACGCCGTCGCGCTGGGGGGCGTCGTTCGACGAGATCCGGAACGCGGCCGGCCAGGTGGTCGGGCACGTACGGACGCTGCGGCTGCTCACGGACGGCGAGGCCGCGGTCGCGGGAGAGCGTGGGTGGGATGCGCTCGTTGCCGAGGTGGGGTCTGTGGATGCGTTGTTGGATGTGGAGCGAGGGGAACTCGGCCGTTACTGAGGTGAGCCGGGCAGGCATCTAATAGCTGCGATCTCGATGGTTTCAGTCCTCAGTTGCCCCGCGCCATATCTGGAACGCGACGTTTGGACGTGGTTGTAAATGCACGGCCTGCGCATGACGTCACTATCCAGACGGCGTGGCGGAGTCTTGGTCAGCGTCGTTCCGGACAGGCTCGGAAAAGGAGGATGTGGCGGACAGACCCGACTGCGATGGAGGTGCGATGAGCTCGAGCCGACTCGTCCCCGTTCCGTTGAGTGATAGGTCGGTAGGAACAGCATCGAGCTCGCGCAACAACTCGCTCGCCTTGAGTTCGAACTGCCGTCGGCGAACCTTTGACTCGAGGTGGGCGACGCGCGCGTCGTGTACCTTTCCCCACTGATCCCACCAGCCAGCGATCGCGCGAGGGATGGCCTCGGAGACCTTGCTCGGGTGCTTGAGAACAAATGTAAACACCGTGGCGATTCCGCCAGCGCCAAGCAGCCCCGTCCAGTTCTGGCTCACCCAGGCGAGAATGTCCAGGGGTGATCCAGCGGAGATTCTTCGCACGTTGAGAGGAGCGGCGCCGGCGGTCCCGTCCGTATCCAACATCTCCACGCATGCGTTCCATAAGGAGTTCAGTGCACCAAACTTTTGCGCGAGTTCTTCGAGCGTCCACATCTCCTGGTCGAAACGTAGAGCAAACTGGACGGCCTCCGTGGAATCTAGTTCCGATTCCATCCCAGGTAGACGCTGCAAATTGATCTGCTCGTTGGCGAGTATGAGCCACTCGAGCGAGTAGACACGTTCGATCCTTGAGCCGAGAGACATCCATTGCGGCTCCGGCAGAAGGCCGATTTCTATCTGAGCGCGCAAGTGGTCCGGAGTCAGACCCAAAGCCGCCGAAACGACTCCTGTCGATAGGAACGACGGGCGGTGAGATGACGGGCGTGTCTCCATGTTCGAACGCTACTGCAAAATAGACGATTGCCCGACTTTTGACTCACGTACTCCATCGCCGTGAGTCTCCTAGGGTGTTGCGTCGCCGTGGCGCCTCAGCATGGGGCAGCGGGTCTGGGCCGGCCTTGGGCCTATATTGATCGGAATAGGTGCAGTTTCAGACGGATTCTCGAATGTAAGTCACACCGAAAGCCTTGACTTGGCGAAACTCCTGGCGCGTCGTCCCGAAGTCGAACCAACCGCCGTCCGACTTTTGGAAGATGTCGAGTCCTCGGCCAAGATTGATCCGCCAACCTGTATCAGTACGGATCCATCGATCGTGACCGCCGGGGTCCTTGCCGACGTCGACCTTGATGCCCTGCTGCGCCGCGCCGTTCACGATCTGACTGAGCATCTGAAGCTGACGCTGCTGGTATTCCGTGTCATCTTCAAGCAGGGTGAAGAGCTTGAACGCGACTTCGTCCGCGGGGTCCTTGGCCGCAGCAATCAGAGCCAGCAGTTCCACGAGGTTGCGACCTTGGTGAGGCTGACGGATGTACGGATCGTGGAACTCGATCCCGGTCGCGCCTTGCAGGTAAGGCAACAGCAGGTTCTCATAGGAGACGCCTCGCTGGTTCTCCACGAAGTCGCGCTGCCCTTGGAACAGCTCTGCCGGCACCGGCGCAGGTGAAATCGGACGGTCGGTAGCGGTCGCAGGAATTTCTGCTGCGGGCTCGGCACCAGTGGCAACTGCCCGGCCGCGATAGTAGTGCGACGGGTACTCGTCCTCTTCCAGGGTCGTGACGGCGGTCCAGCCCGCGGTGAGCGAGTTGTACCCGAACTTCACGTCGACCATCGTGTCGTCGATCCGCAGGATCTGATCCTTGACCCGCTTACGGCCCTCGATCGCGAATCGCAGGATCTCTTCGATCTCTTTATGCGTCGCCTGCTCATGTGGGTAGAGCAACTTCATCAGACCCGAGAAGGTCTTGTGGATGCCGTCGCGATCACGAGTCGAGATGTCGGATCCAAGGGTGAAGTACCGCTGGTACCGGTCGGAGTAGTCCAAGTTCCTCATCGACTTAAGCACCTCGGCGATGTAGTCGACGACGAACCCGTAGCCGTCCGAGAACATCTCGCTGCGAATCGTGTCGACCTCCCATCCCGGGATATAGAAGTGCAGCCGATCGAGGAACGCCGAGTCGTGGTAGCTCTCTGGCAGCTCGTCGAACAGGTCTGAGTGCTTGAGCATGTACGGCACCGTGTGCGATGTGTTGCCGACGAACACCATGGACGCCTCGGCACCGAGTGTCTCGACGCCGCGAGAGAACGACTTGTTCGCCATGTAGTTCTTCATGATGTCGACGAGCGCCTTATCGGTGCGCTTCTTCTTGCCCGCGAACTCGTCGAAAGCCACAACGTCCCAGTACCCGACAAGGCCGATGCGACCATTGGCGTTGTTGACGAATAGCTTGGGCACAGTGACCTCGCCGCCGGAGATCAGCATGCCGTGTGGCGAGAACTCCGAGTAGATGTGCGACTTGCCGGTGCCCTTCGGACCGAGCTCAACGAGGTTGTAGTTTCGCTCGACGAAAGGGATTAGACGGATGAGCTGCAGCAGCTTAGCGCGTCGCCCGAACATCTCGGGATTGAAGCCGATCGATTGGATGAGTAGGTCGATCCACTCGTCGGTGGTGAACTTCGCACGGGACTCGAGGTAACCCTGGTAGTCGAAGTTCGACATCTGGATCGGCTTCAGGCTCCCCAGAATCCACGGCACGACACGGGCATCTTCGTTGTGGAAGTACTCGATGTCGCAGAGGCACCAAACCCCACCAACCAAGAGCTTCTGATTCGCGTTGACGGTACTCGCCTCGACGATCACACCGCTGATGCCGAGGTTCGCGAACGACGCCTGGTAGACGTCGTCCTTCTCGTTCAGCGTGACGCTGACCTTGTCGATGATTCGGAAGCGGCCCTTCTCTCGGATCTTCGACTTGACCAGTTCTGACTCGTTGCGGTGCACGTAGTGCTGAGCGAGGATCCCGCGAACCTTGTCGATGCCCGCCTGGATCGTCGCCTCGTCGTCGGATGCCGCGTACTGGCCGAGCAGGAACTCCAGGACGTAGGACGGCACGATCGCGTTGCCCTTGACAGCCTTGACGAGATCCTTGCGAACAACGGCGCCAGCGAAGTGCTCGTTGATCTTCCGGTCCAGTTCGCTCTCCGGGGCGGTCTCCTGCGTGGCCTCGCCATCGACAGCCTGCGCGAGGGGTAGGGCTGCAGTGAGGTCGATCTCGTCGCTCATCAGAAATCCCATCCGTCGTCACTCGCGAAGGCGCGCTTTACCGTGTACGGCACACCTCGATACTTCTTCCATTGGTCGGTGCCTTCGATCGGTTCCGACAGCCGGAACTCAACGCTCTGGTTGTTCGCGCTGTCGGCGTCCTTACTCAGCAGCAGGGTCACACTTTGGAACCGATCGCGTCCTTCAGCGCTGTCCGAGTCGAAGGTCATATCCTGCTCGTTCGAGATCAGTTGATCCCCGAAGTAGAGTCCAGCGCGCAGCCGCCGCGCAGGCCGGTTCGGCTCCACCTTGGTCGACTGATACAGCTTCACCACGACCTGCCCGGTGGTGATCTTGTCGGACTCCGGATGGATCTCAACGTTGACGGACTCGACTGTGTCGCTGCGACCCTTGTTGATCGAGATGACGGGCACGACAATCTCCTGTAGCGACGCTCCGCCATGCACAAACTGGAACCCGGCACCGGGCTGCACGATGCGCTGAATCGAGTTCGGGATCTGCACCTCGAGGTCGCTCGAAAGCCCAATCTGTTCCGGCTGGAATGTGCGGAATGCCGGATCCTGCTTCAGGCCCCGGCCGAGCACGTAGCGACGCTTCTCAGCCACGATACTCTCGCCCTGCGGCTTCACGGTGAGGTTGAACTGCGGCGCCAGCGTCGACCTTTGGTAGAGGAAGCCGTGGTCTGCCGTCACGAAGATGTTCGTCGCGTTCGCGCTCGCGAGCTTCTTGATGATGTCAAGTAGCTCGCGGATCGCGTCCGCTGCGGCTGTGAAAGTGCGGTGCTCTGACACTGCCTTGTCGCCAGTGGCGTCGATCGTGTCGTGGTAGACGTACAGCACCTGGTTGGATGCGTACAGATCTCGGCGATCGCCCGGCTTCATCTCGATGAAGGCCTTCGCTTGGATCGCTGCTCCACCCACAGAGCCAAGAATCTTCCCCCGGTTCGCAGTGCCGTCCGACTTCTGTCCGTCGACGAGCACGGGATCGCCGTTGGGCGAATGCGCCAGCGTCTGGTTCGGCAACAGAGATGCCATCCCCAATTGGGTGTAGCTCGGAAGCACGCCCAACATGGCTTCGATCTTGGCGTCGAACTTGTTCTCGCCGCGGATGCTCGAGGTGAGCTCTTCAGCGACCTCGTAGCGCAGAGCATCCGAGATGACGACGACTGCCTTCTTACGGCCCTTGAGGATCTTGGCCACGTAGTGCTCGTAGAACGATGATTGCGATGGGACGTTCAGGGTGCGCCAGCGCTCTACCCCGTCAACCTGTGCCTGCCAGCTCACACCGAGTTTCGCCAGGAAGTCGGTCACGTAGGCGTTCTCCACGAGGTCACCCAACGCTTCGAGCGGTTGTTTGAACTCCGCGGTCAGGTACGCATGGGTAAATAGGCGGTAGAGCTGATCAATGCGGAACCATTCGTCGCGATACCGCGTCAGCCCGTCGTCGAAGGATGCGATCTCGAGTTTCGCAGTTCGGATCGCAGGGATCAGTTCTGCCGCGGCGCTCAGTCCGTCGTAGAGCGTCGCGTAATCGTCGGACCAGAAACTCTCGCGGCGTCGAGCGCTGATCGTGTCAAGGACGTCTCGCGTCGACATCCTCTGCGACACGATGCTCCCGACGAGGCGGTGGATGATTTCACGCTCACATGCCTCGAAGACATCGGCCTCTTGGATCGTGTCCCAGGACAGCTGTTTAGCGACCTCCTTATAGCTGAGGTCATCTTCAATCTTCCGCGCAAGTAGCTTCATCGCGGGTGCGCTCCGCTTGGAATCGCGGAAGCTGCGGAAGTCGATGGCAAGATTTCGTGCCTTGTTCGAGGAAACGGTATCGAAGCCCTCGGCAGCGCGCTGAAACATCCATAGCGCGAAGCCCGCGACGGTCGGAGCGTCCGTTGCATAGCCATAAATGCGCTCGGCGCCGCCCCAATGGAAGTCAGCAAGCTCGTGCTTACGAAGGGCATCGATCCCGGCAGGGTTGCCGTCTGCGTACTGGATGAGCAGCGTGCGGGTGAGCTCAGAGAAGCTGTGCTCCCTCTGGCCCAGCAACGCCGCGCAGATTTTGGCACGCACAACCGTCAGGTCGTCACCAGGCGAGAGCAGTGCTCGGAACTTGGAAACCAACCTGCTGTCCCCGAAGAACCTGGAATGCCGCGCGACGAGTTCGGCGGCACCCGGGCCGGTCAAGCCGAGGGCCGCCCCCACAAGCGCGCCGCGGTCCGCGGTGAAGACCGGGCCGTTCGCGAGCTCAATGTCCAGCAGCCAGTTCCCCACACCCTCAGGCACCTTGCCGGCGCGATAGACCAAGAACCTCGACACCTTGTCCTCGCGCAGGAGCCGATGTTTGAGGGCGAACTCGTTGTCGGCAACGCGCAGCACCGTGACGCCGATGGGCACCTGACCGTCAAGCTCGTCGGCGTAGCTGCCTTCAGCGTCGTGCCACACGACGACACGCGCGCCCTCGAATCGGGCCGCGAGATGATCCGCAATGGTTGGCGGCTTGCTCATTCGTTGTCCTCGTCGTCGGGGCCGAGATCGAGTCGGCGGCGCGAGACGATCTCCTGCCGCATCTTCCGGGCGCGGCTGTGATCACTCATCGCTCGCCTCCAGACCGAAGATCTTCTTCACCGCTGGGTAGAACTTCGGGTAGTTCACTTTCACGCCGTCGTCGAGGTCGATCGAGATCTGTTGGGTTGCGAGCGGGTAGAGCACGTCGTGTTCGTAATCCCGCAGCTCCGCAAGCACCCTGCGGAGCCTATCTGCCTCCTTCTGGTCCTTTGCTGAGCCAGTGACAGCGGACGATTCAGCCTGTTGGAGAGCGACGGTGAGCTTGGCCTCGTATTCGCGCAGATACTCGTTGAGGACCGTTGAGACAGTCGACGCCGTGTAGCGGTGCAGGTAAATCAGCGCGTTGAATGATCCCTTTGGACTGGAGAACATCCAGTAGATCGGCCGCTTCTTATAGCGCTGCACGTGATCGTCATAGAACTTCGACTTGCCTGACTTTGTGACGAAGTAGTCTCGCAGCGTCTCTACTCCCAGCGAATCTTCCACGAAGCGCCGGTTCTCCTCGAAGTGTTCGCCGCCAAACGCCGTCCGCAGGAACTGGCGGAACCGTTCGACAATGTCGTCTTCGAACCAACCGTCGTCCACGAACGGAATGACGTTGTCGACGTCTGGAGCGAACGTCGGCGCCGGTACTCTCGTGAGGTAGTGCCGGAGCGTTGCGCCCTGGTCGGCGAGGATTAAGCCCGGCACATCGAGGCTGTAGCGACCGAACATACATCCAACTCCGTACGAGATCAGTTCCTTTACAAGATCCGCCCGCTCCAGCTCCGCATACTCCGTGGCCGATCTTCCGGCCCCGTACTGATATTCGACATTGCGTGAAAGTGAGACCGACTGAAGGTCTACCCCGTTTGATACGACGCCCTGCAAGCCATACGCATCTGCCACTACACGATTATTCTCCACTTCAAGATCTCGGAGTCGACTCGACGAGCCGGCGGCGACGGCTGAGAAGCGACGCACCTCCTCATGCAGCAACACCGATCTGCGCCCATCGTTCCTGATCAACGGGTTTCGCTGATAGTCCCATGAAATCTCAATCGAGTCCCAGTCGTCTTTGGAGATACGCTCCGCCATATCTACCCGGCTTAGGAGAGAATCATCCGACTTCATCGCCCACGGAATCTGGCCAATCTCGTTGCTTGTGAACGTCAGTCCCGGCGACATCAGATCAAGAAAATGTTGCGCAGTCGACGAGTTGAGGAGCGAGGCCAGAAGCTGCTGCCGGGTCCCTGGCGAGGGAAATATCATTCGCCCGGTGTCGTCAAATACGTGCCCCGGCGGCAGTGAACGCACGGCAAACCGCGCGCCTCCAATCTTCGAGTAGGTCAGTCCAGCTCGTCCCATGTATGCCGAATTCCGAACAGCGGATCCCTTGTGTGCCCGGATCCGAGCCCCGCCGTCCTGCCAGTCCATAAGGACCTCATTGTTTCCGTACCAACGGCGAAAGCGACCACCGCTGCTACACGGTGTCCATCTTCCGTTACCGACGGAGGTATCAGCTCCGAGCTCGGAGATGTGAGACTTTGAAACCTCGAACCATAACCGCTCAAATTGAGAGTTATCTCCTGTTGATATACCAGCCCTCAGGTCTGCCACGCCACTAATCGCGGGGTAGGAACGAAAAGCAGCTAGTGCGTCCGAAGAAACCCAATACGCTATGGGGCTTCCGGGAATATCGGCGAAGCTCGACATGAGCACAGAGCGAGTCAGGCCAACCCCGGAAACCTTCGAACGAAGTGCCGCACTCTTTGCGGCCTCTGAACTAGGCCGAGTGATGTCGATGAACAAGCCCTGACGCTCAGATCGGGTAGCGACGGCCTCGAGGGTGAAGGCCGTTGTAGACACAACTTCGCCGCTGATGGTGTCGAATGCACCGGTACCAAGGTGAACCATCGTTCGAATGGCACTGTTCCTCAGCATGTTGTCGCGAAGGCCGCCGAAGGACGAACCGAACATCCAGGACTGCATCGTGATCATTGCCGTGGCGCCGTGCAACGTAGTCAGAGCTAGGCACCGCTGAATGAACATGGCGAAGAGGTCGGACTTCGACTCTTTAAACTCAGCCCTAGCGAACGCCGTCAGACGCGCATCCATGTTCTTGCTACCCATGTACGGCGGGTTTGCCGTTACCACGGAGTACTTGCGTTGGAGTGCGGTCGCCTGCCGTACAGCCTGGCGTGCACGGTCCAGGGTCCCGCTCTGGAAGAGCCCATCTTCAAGATTGGGCAAGAGCGCGGCCGCGTCCGCTGTCAAATCGGCGTCCGGGCGGATCAGTGAGCCGAGAACATCTGCGTCCCTGAACTGGTTCCAGAAGTTCTCTTGGGCGACGCGAGCACTGGACTTCGTGACGAGGAAGTCGAGCTCATCGGGCGCAAACGAGATCGGTTCAATCACGCAAATGTTCGGCTTTACATCGCGGGCAAAGAAGCGGCGATCCTTCGTCCGAGCCTTCATAGCGAGTGCGAACGCGGCGAGTGCACCGGCGCGCGGGTCAATCTCGGTGCCGTGGACGTTGTGCGTGAGGATCGAGCTTGGGATCTCAGCGGGCGCATAACCTTCTTCCTCATAGATCGCGTAGAGCAAGTCGAAAGCGTAGGTGAGCATGTGGCCAGAGCCGCAGGCTGGGTCGATCACAGTCAGCTCCTCCGGCCCGGAGAGCTTCAAGAAGTCCGTTTCCTCGTCGACCGGTGCGATGTAATAGTTCATACGGTCGACGAGTCGGGAGGCTGGTCGGTTGAGCATCCACAGCCTGCCGACCGAGTTCTCGATGAGGTAGCGGACGATCCAGTCCGGGGTGAAGAGCTGCGTAGCCGCAGGGATCTCGTCGGCCCCAGCCTTCTTATTCTTCTTGAACCCGGCGAACACCTCGCTCTTCCGTTCAGAGATATAGAACTGGTAGAGCCAGCCAATGACCTCGACGTCGTCGCAGGCCTCTTCGGTGAGCACGTTGCGTGCGCGGGCCACGATGCCGCCATCGGCGAGCAGGCCCGCGGGGACAAGTAGTTCGGTGTAGTCGCCTTCTCGTTCGAACATGAACGGCATCGATTTGTGCCAAAAGCGGCAGTACTCGGTGAGTAGCAGCGCGTACGCTTCGCCCTCCGCATCAGTGCTGCGGCGAGCGCCATCGAGCAGGCCGAGAATGGCCCCCCTCGTGGAGGAGCTCGTGACTACATCGGGGTCGATGTCTCCGCGCTTCGCATCTGCCAGGATCTCGGGCTGGCCGTGTGCTTGGCCTTGCGCGGGCGAGACAATCCCAGCGCCCGTGTAGCCCTTCGCATCCATGAACCGCAGGGCGATGAGTCGGTTGAACCAGGTATAGGCGACCTTGTCGATCACGTGCTTGTGGCTGTGCGCGGCGATCTCCGTTTCGAGTCGGCGCACCGTCTCCGCTCGCTCAGTTCGCGCGACGGATCCGGGGGCGAGCACTGCCGACGCCTGCGCCGAGACCGCTGTGATTAGTTCACGGCGAGCAGCTTTCGCAAAACTCTCCAGGGGTTTCGTGTCCATGCCTGTTCCTTAGAGCGTGATGCGCTTGTTGTTGTTGATCGTGTTGACGAGCAGCGAGCGGAGTTCGCCGAGGTAGGCGGCGATGTCGTCTTCGGTTTCGAGCAGCCCACCGGCCATCGGAAGCGAGAGCTTTTTGATCGAGATGCTCTGCTTCAGCGGTTGCTTCGGAGGGACAGGGCCGTCCGGTGACGGTTCAGTGTCAGATTCCACCGAAGGGTCCGGGTCCAGTTGCGGCTGCCTGGTCGATTCCAGCTCGTCCAGGATGGCGGGGTAAGTCGTGTCGGCGAACTGCGCTGCGAGATTACGGATCGCCGGGATCTGCGTCTCGTGCTTCACCCGCTCAAGCACGGCCTCTGCTTTACAAGTCACGGACTCCCGTGAGGCCCCGGTCGCACGCTCAAAGGCTGCGCTGACCGGCACCTGCTTCCAGTAGTCGTTGATCGACCCGATGGCAGCGTCGCGCTCCGTGGAAACGATGCCGCCCAGCTGCGCCTGCAGGTCGGTGATCGCAGCTCCGAGCTGCGTCGTCCTGTTGCCCCGGAAGATCTGCGGATCCTCGAGTGCGATCTCGACTCCGTCCGCAACGCTCGCAGTCAAGAACGCAAGGTTCGTGCGGTTGAGCTGCATGAACATTGTTGCGTTGTCGTAGATGCTGCGCTGGTTGCCGTTGAGGAACGCCTTGATCGGATCGATCGCGTTGTCCTTCGCGTCCAGGAGCTCGTCCGCAGTTGTGTCAGCCTCGTTGAAATGCTCCAGGAACCAGTCGGCGTTGTTTGCCGTCAGCTCGCCCAACAGTCGGATCGGTTCGTCCAGCTGATCGATGAACGGATACGCGGCAGCACCGGACCGCAATGCCTTCAGCTCGACGAGCTTCGACTCGAGGTGGTCCTTCCCGACACGGCCAAGTTCAGCCGCATCCTTCGTGAGGCTTCCGTCGTTGGTGAACTCGATGACGAACTTGCGGAAAGCGTTCACGATCTTCTGGTCATAGACCCGCTGCGGAGCGACGACGAGGTTCGGGTATCGCTGCGTGTTGCGCAGCGTCCCGGTGATCTCGGTGCGCGCGAGTGTTTTGCCGTCTAGCTGCAGCTCGATCTTTGACTGTCCCGCGAGGTGGGCTACCACCGCGGCGATCGACCATTGGTCCCAGCCAAAAGGCTTGGCGGAGTACCGGTCGACGAGCTGCTTCATGGTGACCATCTCATGCCGCTTGCCACGCATCTCCAGATGCCCGAGCACATCATCGGCGGGCACCTCCAGGATGCTGAGGCTCTCATCGAACATCCCGTCTGCCGGGTTTACCAGTCCATTGAGACCCTGCTCGCTGAAAGTCTTGCCACCCAGCATGCTCAGGTTGGTGTACGTGGCCGCGATGACCTTCGCGAAGCCGTCATTGATTCGAGTCTGTGCGTCGCTGGCGGTGACGTCGATCACCGCAGCGTTATGAATCAGCGTCGCGCTGCCGACCGCAGTGCGGAGCCTCTCGACGATCGCTCTCTCGCGCTCGGCGTTCTGGGTACCCTTCTCACCGAGGATGCGGGTCTCGATCGCGGTGCGACTCGAACCCTGCGCACGCTTGACGTACTTCTGGGTCTTCAGCAACAACCGAAGGTCAGCGAGGATCCGGTTCGCCTCGGGCGGGAGAACAACGCGAAGTTCATCGAGACCCACGCTGTGTGCCTTGATCTGGTCGAGGCTGAACTCGGTCTCGGGGCTCGTGAAGTGCAGCGCCAGCTCGTACTGCTTGCCATACGGGGTTCCGTCGAGCTTGTAGCCGAACGGGAAGTTCTGGCCATTCTTCCCGACCGTCTTCGTCGTCTTCACGACGGACTCAGCGAGCAGTTTGTTGAGCTTCGCGGAGACCTCGGAGTTGTCGATGTCGACGTCCTTGATCTCCTGCTCGATCTTCTGCTCTTCGTTCGTCAAGTAGTCGTAAAGGTCGCCGTTGCGCTGAATGTAGGTCTGCGCCTCGAGCGCGTTGAGTGCTTCGTTAACGTCCTTGCCGAGCTGGATGAGATCCGTGCCGAAGCGGTCGTAGACCAAGACCGTGAGGTTGCGGGCGGTGGCCTTGAAGCTGTCGACGTACTTGACCAGGAACAGCGCCTTCAACAGGCGCGCCGCGAGCGTGCTGAGCTTGCCGCTGCCGGCGGCGCTCTCGGCGTTGATGATCGCCCGTTGATTTGCGGATTTCAGTGAAGCACGGATGCCCTCGAACATCTGGTCGAAGGATGCCAACGAGCCGAGCGGCCGATCGGCAAGGTGGGTTGCAACCTGCTGCACGACGCCGAGCATCGACCGCTCACCGACAGAGCTATTGCGTCCTTCGAAGATGTTGTGGTCGCTGATGCCCTCGATCGCGGCTTGGAAGAGCGGGAACTGGTACGTCACAAACGGGTACGTGCCGACGAAGTGTGACTCGTCGCGATAGTTCGGGTAATGGCGACCCTCGACGAAGTCAAACAGCGTCTTGAAGTTCGCGTGCTCGCCGCTGTACACCGCTGCGACCTCACTGGTAGCGGCATCCGTCTTCGCGAGAAGACGCTTGCGGATGACTTCCTCGACGTCCTGGCTGGTGAGCTTGAGGCGGTTCTTGAAGCGCGCCTGAATCTTGGAGAAGTCGTTCGACTGCTGCTTGGTCCGGTCGCCGCCGACCTTCTCCATGTCTTCCTGAGAGGTGACGAAGATCCATGCCCGGCCGCTGCACTTCGTGGCGATTGACTCAGCGATCGTCTGCAGGTTCAGCATAAGCTGCGTGTTCGTACCGATGAACTGGCCGACCTCGTCGACGAAGAAGTTCAGCCGGAAGCCCGCTGGTTGTTTTTCAAGCCACGCCGCGACCTCTTCTGCGAAGTCTTCGATCGATACCGAGTAGTTGGCGCTGTACTGACGGATGATGCCCGGGCTCTCTGCGCCGTTCACCTCAGCGAAGGCCTTGTCGATGTTCCCTGCTTCGAGCGCCGCCTGTTCGCGGCCACGCGCCCATTCGATTCCCGCAGCGCGCGCGAACGCCGCTTTGAAGTCGTCATACTGTCCACGCGAATCAAGGTCCCGCTCGAATCGAGCGATGTGCCCCTGGTTGCCGTAATATCCCCGCGCTTCATCGAAGATCTTCACAAACACCTTCAGCAGGGCATCGTTCTGATCTTTGGAGATCAGCGTTGCCTTCTGATCGATGTTGAACAGAAGGCTGCGCGACTGGATCCGGTCGGCCTTGTCGATCAGTGCGGGCAGGAACGCGTCGTCGGCCTTGGAACGGAACTGCTCCGACACGAGGACACGAGGGTAGTCATGGCCTTCGATGTCCCCCAGCAGGTGCGCCAGCATCTTCAGCAGGTGCGACTTACCGGATCCGAAGAAGCCCGAGATCCACACGCCGTTGGCATTCGTGTAGTTGGTGTATGCCTCAAGCACATGCTCAAGCCCCTTGGCGGCTTCGTTCGTGAGGACGTACTCCTCGACCTCCGTCGCGAGATGCGAGGTGTCATCCGCCTTGATGACGCCCTCGATTGGTCGCCCGATCGGCTTCGCGAAAATCTCGTTGATCACGGTCGCGCTCATGCTTCTTGCTCCAGAATGTCTTTGGCCCGGTAATAGCTGTCACTGGCGCTGAGATTCAGCGCACGCAACTGATGGCCCGCCGTCTGTGTGAACTCGTACGTGCCGGGGAACCACGCAAGCATCGGCCGCCCCACAACAACGCTCTGCAGGTTCTCCAGCACCGTGTGGGTGCGGATGAAAGGGAAGACCTCACCAAGCCCAGTGAGGAAGACGATGTCGCTCGACTGGTCCTGTAAGCGAGCACGGATGGCGGGCGCGATGTGATCGTGCGGGTCGAGCATCCCCTGCAGTACCTCGCGGAACTCGCCCTTGTCCATAGTCGGCTCCAGCTTGACGACTCGCTCCCAGACGCCACGCTCGGTGAGGAGCTCAACGGCGAGATCGTACAAATCAATCTGGGCGACTGTGAGTCCGTCGTCACTCTGGAGCTTCGTCCGCACCCGGTCCCGCATGCTCTCAACATCGTGCGTCCACGAGGGCGGGAAGTGGTAGATGAAGAAGGGGACCTCTTTCGAGAGTCCCTCCATCTTCAGGAATCGCTCGCTTCGGAGCACCTCATAGACGTGCCTCTCGTCGCTCTGCAAGCTGCGCTTCGTCTGTGTCATCACCCAGCCCCTGCGAATGTCGTCGTCGGAAAGAATCGGATGTCGCTCGGGGTACGCCTGTTCAAGGCCTCAATGACACGTTCCGACATCACCGCGGGAACGATGCTCCTGCTCTCCGTGAGCAACCCAGCGTCTTGCAGCATCCGAAACATGCTCTGACGCAGCTTCATTGTCGTCGACGGCTGCAACTCGTCCAGCTCGGGATGCCACAAACTCTTTCCAACGAGGAAGCGATCGAAGTCTTCAGCGCTCAAGCTCGGCGTCATCAGCAAGAACCGCTCGCGCACGACCTCTTCGGCGAACTCCCCGATAAGACGGTACCGACGGCACGCTGCGGCCCACATCAGGATCTGCTGCTCACTCGGGCCAGCGTCTGCGAGCAAGTTGATCTCGGCGTCTGTCAGCACGGATAGCCGCTGGACTGTTTCACGGATCACCCGCACGCTTGAGGAGGAAGTGCGCGCCTGCAGGACGTTTCGCTCGACGGCGATCTTCCGCACCTGACCCCAGTCGCGCTCCGCGAGGAACAGGGATGCGAGCACGGCGGCTTCGCGCATCAGGAGACCACCGCTCGTGAACGACAGCGCATAGCGCTTCGGAGAGTTCGCGAACACGGAACCTCCTCTCGGATTCTTGTAGTTGAGCGGCGATGTAAGACGCCGACGACGTTGCCGCAAGCGGCCGTGATCTGAACCGGCCATGAGTTCACCCTGGCTTCGTCTGGCGGGGCCGGACTGATTCGACGTACCCGGTTGTTCTGGCCTCTCGCCTTGGGCTCGCGTCGGGAACCAATCTAGGGTGTGCCCTTCGCGGCGCCGCAGGTGAAGACGGTGTCCTGCATCTCCCCGAGGTGGGAGGTGATGTCGTCGGCTGGCAATCATACTTAGGACACTTCGCTCCCCCTCGACCGCAGAACGCGGACGCACCCGATGATATCGGAGGAGCACCCGGTTGAGTCGTGTTGTCTAGAGATGGCCGCCCCGTAAGCCGACCCGAGGATTCGCCAACGGACAAGCGCATAGCGGCCAGCTTCGCCGATGAACAGCATCCAACCGAACACCTCGCTGATGTGGATGATGTCGCCCTTCGTTAGGGTTCTTAGACGCGCGCCTGCGCAGGCCTCGCAAGGGTCACGTCGCTGGTACGGGCGACAGCCAGATGGTCTGGTTCGCTCGCGGGCTCCCGACCAATGCGGGCCGAGCCTGACTCACCTTCGCCCCCAATGAAAGGCCCACACGTGGAAGCTTATGAACTCAAATCCACCGTCGGTCAGGGGCTGGAGCAGCTTGGATTGGGGCTTCTCCCCGTCGTCGAGGGCGCCTTTGCCGAGGCAGTTCCTGGGGTCGAGTGGACTCGGATCCTCGAGGAGAAGGACCGCGCTGCCGGCGGCGGCCAAGGGCGGTACTCGGCTACCGACGTGTCGCTCATGCTTCGCGCAATGACCGAGCGGATCGGGGAGCTCGGGTACCCGTTCGACCGCGTGCTGTCGCGGAGCGCTCGCGGGTACGCGAGTGAGCTTCGGGAGGTTCGGAACGCCTGGGCTCACAACGCGGGGTTCACGGAGCAGTCGGCTTACCGGGCGTTGGACTCGATGCAGTTGCTGTTGGAGAGCGTTGGGGCTGCGGAGCAGGCTGCGGTTGTTGGGGAGTTGAAGGGGCGGGTGTTGAACCCTTCGACAGGGGCAGGGACCCAAGGAGTGGGCTCAGGGAGCCAAGCGGTTGCGTTGGGCGGGACGGCTGACGGTGGGGAGATGGGCCCTTCGACAAGCTCAGGGACCGAGAGGGGTGCGTTGACAGGAGAAGCCAGCGATCGCGAAGCGGAAGATGGGCAGAGCGCCGCAGGCTCCTTGGTCGCCGAAGGCGTGGCTCCCTCCGTCTCCATCCGCGTCAGCGCGACGCCGACGCTCAGCTACGCGATGGCGCACTGCAGCATCGCGGTGATCGACGAGATCGTCCTCGAGAACCATGGCGGGGAACGCCGGGCGGCCTCCGTCGAGATCGACGTCGTCACCGCCGGCGGCGCCCTCGCCGACACCAAGGTGCTCCTCGCCGACCTCGGCGAAGACCGCACCACCCTCCTCCGCAGCCCCGAGGTACTGCTCGACCCCCGCCGCATGCTCCTCGTCGAAGAACAGCGCCCCGGCGTCATCCGCGTCACCGCGCGCGACGCCGCAGGCACCCAGCTCGGCACCGTCGAGACCCCCGTCACCGTGCTCGCGTCCAACCAGTGGATTGCCGCACCCGTGCAGCTCGGCCTCGAACTCCTCGCCGCCCACGTGCAGCCCAACGCCCTCGTCGTCAGCGAGCTCATGCTCGAGGTCTCCGACCTCCTCGACAAGCAGACCGGCAACAGCTCCCTCGCCACCTACCAACTCGACGACCCCGCCCGCATCGACGCCATCGTCGCCGCCGTCTGGGACGCCGCCCGCGCCCGCGACATCCGCTACGCCGAACCGCCCGCCAGCTGGGGCCAGAGCGGCCAGAAGGTCCGCACCCCCGAGGAAGTCCTCACCAGCCACCTCGGCACCTGCCTCGACACCACGATCCTGCTCGCGTCCGTCCTCGAAGCCATCGGCATCCACCCCCTCCTCTGGCTGCTCAAGGACCACATCTTCCTCGGCTACTGGCGCGTCCAGACCACCCTCGACGTCGTCGCCAGCACCGACGTCTCCGAAGCCGTCAACTCCCTCGAACTCGGCCGCATCGGCGTCGTCGAGACCACCATGCTCACCGGCACCTCCGCCACCTTCGCCGACGCCTCCCGCCGGCCCCACACCGAACACCTCGCCGGCTCGCTCGACGACTTCATCGGCGTCACCGACGTCGTCCAGGCCCGCCTCCGCAAGATCTACCCACTGCCGAGCCGCCGCATCAACGCCGAGGGCGAACCCGTCGTCACCCTCTACCAGGCACCCGAAGCCCGCGCCCTCACGCAGGACGCCCCGGCCACCGCTGAATCGACCGCCGCCGGCCACGGGCCCGACCTCCCGAAGCGCGTCTCCACCTGGAAGAACGCACTCCTCGACCTCAGCCTCCGCAACAAACTCATCAACTACACCGACCGCTCCGGCTTCGAACTCGCCGTCCCCGGCCCCGCCCTCGGCCGCCTCGAGGACAGCATCAACCACGGCACCCCGCTCACCCTCGTCGCCTCGGACAGCGTCGCGACGATCGACCAGCAGCGCGGCATCCGCTTCGGCCGCGACCTCGACGAGAGCGACCGCATCACCTTCCTCGAGGACAAGAAGAGCGCCTTCATCGACGTCACCGAGGCCGCCTACCCGACGAAGCTCCGCGCCCTCGCCTACAAAGCCAAGACGATCGTCGAGGAGACCGGCGCCAACAACCTCTACCTCGCGTTCGGCATGCTGAGCTGGCGCTTCGGTGACCGCGACCTCCGCTCACCCCTCGTGCTCGTGCCCGTCACGCTCACGACCACGAGCCGCGGCTCCTCCTACCGTCTCACCCTCGACGAGTCGGGCTCCTCCACACCCAACTACTGCCTGCTCGAGAAACTGCGCCTGAGCTTCGGCCTCGAGATCCCCGGGCTCGCCAACCCCGTCGAGGACGGCTCCGGCATCGACCTCCCGGCCGCGTTCACCGCCGTGCGCCAGGCGATCCTCGACGCCGGCCTCCCGTTCCGCGTGGAGGAGACGGCGTCGCTGTCGATCCTCCAGTTCGCGAAGTACCGGCTGTGGAAAGACCTCGACGAGAATTGGGAGACGCTCGCCTCCAACAGCCTCGTCGACCACCTCATCAACTCGCCGCTCGAGGCCTACGCCGACCCGACGCCCGCGCAGACCGACACCGACCTCGACCGCCTCGGCCTCGACTGCCCGGTCGCCGCCGACTCCTCCCAGCTCGACGCCGTCGCCGAAGCGGTCGCCGGCCGCACCTTCGTGCTCGAAGGCCCTCCCGGCACCGGCAAGTCGCAGACCATCACCAACCTCCTCGCCCGGTCGCTCGCCGAGGGCAAGAAGGTCCTGTTCGTCGCCGAGAAGCGTGCGGCGCTCAACGTCGTGAAGCAGCGACTCGAAGACGTCGGACTCGGCGCATTCTCGCTCGACCTCCACGACAAGGGCGCCAGGCCCAATGTCGTCCGCGCGCAGATCAAGACCGGCCTCGACCTTCGCACCAAGGCCGACGTCGACGCGCTGAGCACCAACCGCGAGCTGTCCGAGTCCGGCCTCCGTACCCTCACCCGCTACGCCGACCGCCTCCACGAGGTCAACGCCGCCGGCTTCTCCCTCTACTCCGCGCGGAGTCGACTGCTCGCGATGGACCACGACCTCGTCCCGATGGCGATCCCCGAGCAGCTCGTCGCCGCCGGCACGCCCGAGGCGTTCGAGGAGCTGCGGCAGGTGTTCCGCGACCTTCCCGAGCGCTCCGACCTCGCGCGCCCGAGCACAACGCACCCGTGGGCGTTCCTCGACGGCCCCTCGGCTCCCGGGCTGGACGCCGCGACCGTGCAGCAGGCCGCCCGCGCACTGGACGCCGCTCTTGCGACGACGCTCGACGCCGGTCTCCCGATGGACGCCCTGCGCCTCGCGTCGCGTCCCGACCTGCTCGGCCTCTGGTCTACCGCGGTCGCCGCGCCGCGTCTGCCGATCGGCGCGTTGATGGCTGGAACCAGGCCCGAGGACTTCACTCGGCTCGACGACGCCCTCGCCGCCGCCGAACAGCTCCGCGATGCCCAGGCCGAGTGGCGGTCGACCTTCACGCCGGCCATCCTCGACCGCGACATCGCCGGCCCGCTCCACGCCGCCGAGCAGGCCGCGGCGTCGAGCTTCTTCGGTCGCAAGAAGCGACTGCGGGCCGCGCTCGCGCAGCTGAGTGATGTGCTGGCCGTCGACGCGACCTCGTTCAAGGTCAAGCAACTGGTGCCGCAGCTCACCGAGGCGAAGGCGGCGCAGGACCGTCTCGTCCAGCTGCGCGGCACGCTCCGGTCCACCGCGCTCCCGCTCGTCGGCGACCGCTGGAACCCGCTCGTCGAGCCGACCCAGCCCGTGCGCGAACTCCTCGGCTGGTACCGCTGGCTGTCGGAGGGCTTCCGCCTGCCGGGCACGCCCGACGACGCGTTCATCACCGCCGTTCGCGACCACTACGCCACCACTCAGCCGTCGCAGCAGGCGGCCCAGGCACTGACGACGCTCGCGAGCACCTGGAGCGACGTCCTGCGCAGCGCGTCCGTCAGCACCGAGCGCCTGTCGGCGTGGTCGGGTGGCGAGGGCTTCCTGCAAGCCTTGTGGTCGACGCGCGACGCACGCCGTCTCGACGCCGCCGAGCCGGTCGTCCTCGAACGCTGGCTCGACCTCGTGCGGGTCGTCGAACCGCTCCGCACCCACGGGCTCGACGACGTCCGCGCTGCGATCCTCGCCGGTCGTATCGAGACCGAGGACGCGACGCTCGCCTTCGAGAAGGGCCTCGCGCAGGCGTCGATCGACGAGCGCGAGCGCACCACGACGCTCGACGCCTTCGACGCCACCGCGCACAACCGCAGCGTCACCCGCTTCACCACAAGCGTGAAGGCCGTGCGCGAGGAGTTGCCGCGCGCGATCCCGGCGTCGGTGCTCGGGCTGCGGACGTTCAGTTCGCAGTCGGAGAGCGGTCAGGTCGGCGGGCTGCGTCGGCAGATCGACCGCCAGCGCGGCGGTATGAGTGTCCGTGCGCTGCTCGAGAACTTCGGCGAGCTCATCACGCAGATCATGCCGTGCACGCTCGCGAGCCCGGAGTCGGTCGCGCGGTTCTTCCCGGCCGCTGCCGAGCTGTTCGACATCGTCGTGTTCGACGAGGCGTCGCAGATCCGGGTCGCCGACGCGATCGGGGCGATGGGGCGTTCGCGCTCGGTCGTCGTCGTGGGCGACAGCAAGCAGATGCCGCCGACGACGTTCGCCGAGGCGGGCGCGACGATCGACGACGACGCCGACTACACGAGCGAGGTGCTGCAGGACGAGGAGTCGATCCTGTCCGAGTGCGTGCAGGCGCGGGTGCCGAGCAAGTGGCTGTCGTGGCACTACCGCAGCCAGGACGAGTCGCTCATCGCGTTCTCGAACCATCACTACTACGACAGCCAGTTGTCGTCGTTCCCGGCACCGTTCGCGGGCGCGGGCGACGGTGGGGTGGCGGGTCACGGGCTGGCGTTCGTGCGACTCGATGGTCAGTTCGAGCGGGGCGGCCGCGGCAAGTCCCTGCGGACGAACCCGGTGGAGGCGCAGGCGATCGTCGAGGAGATCTCGCGCCGCTTCGAAGCCTCGCCGGAGGAGACGCCGTCGCTCGGGGTCATCACGTTCAACGCGCAGCAGCGGACGCTCATCGAAGACCTGCTGCGCGACAGTGCCGACCCGCGGATCGCGCTGGCGCTCGACGAGCAGGACGGGCTCTTCGTCAAGAACCTGGAGAACGTGCAGGGCGACGAGCGCGACACGATCCTGTTCTCGATCGCGTTCAGCGCGAACGAGAAGGGTGTGATCCCGCTGAACTTCGGGCCGCTCACCCGAGCCGGTGGTGAGCGACGGTTGAACGTCGCGGTGACTCGGGCGCGGCGACAGGTGGTGTTGTTCGCGAGCTTCGACCCGTCGGAGCTACGGGCGGAGCAGACGTCGTCGATCGGCATCAAGCACCTGAAGGCGTATCTCGAGTTGGCGCAGCGGGGGAGCGAGGCGGCCGGTGAGGACGGTCGTCGTCAGGCGATCATCGACCGCCACCGCGACGAGATCGCCGACGAGCTGCGATACGTCGGGCGCGCGGTGCGGACTGATGTCGGGCTGTCGGACTTCCGCGTCGACATCAGCATCGCGACGGAGGCGGAGCCGGACCGGCCGCTGGTGGCGGTGCTGCTGGACGGGGCATCGTGGCGGGAGCGTCGGACGGTCGCGGACCGTGACGGACTGCCGGTCGAGGTGCTGAGTGGCCTCATGCGCTGGCCGGGCGTCGAGCGCGTGTGGTTGCCGGAGTGGCTGCACCACCGCGAGGAGGTGCTGGACCGGTTGGTAGCGGCGGTGGAGGCTGCGGCCGAGCGGGTTGCTGCGGGGAGTGCGATGGTGGAGGCGTCGGGTGTTGCGGAGGCGGATCCGGCCGATGTGTCGGTTGCCGATGAGGCCGATGTCGCTCCCGAAGATTCGGATGCACCCGCGCCTGTTCGCAGTGCCCGAGTGCGCGAGTGGTCGGAGCGGCTGGCGTCGCTGGAGACCCTGTCGGAGTTCCGCGACCGCAAGGTCGGTGCGGCGCAGCCCGTCGAGGCGATGCCGGTGGCGGACACGTCCGCGCGTCACCCGGAGCTCTCGGAGTACCAGCCCTGGGACGCACCCACGCTGGGTGGGATCGAAGTGCTCGATCGGTTGCCGGGGCGGCAGTCGGTCGTCGCGGTGCAGGGCGCGATCCGTGCGGCGGTGGAGGCCGAGGGGCCGATCCACGTGACGCGTCTGGCGAAGCTGGTCGCGGGTGCGTTCGGTCTTGACCGGGTGGTGGGTTCGCGGGCGAAGTCGATCCTCGACAAGGTCCCGACCGAGTTGCTGGGTCGCTCCGACGAACCGTTCGCCTGGCCGACCTCGATCGACCCTCTCACCTGGCGCGGAGCCCGTCAGTCCTCGGCGGAAGCCGCCCGAGCGATCGAGCACATCTCCCTGGTGGAGATCGCGAACGCGATGGCGATCGCCGCGGAGGAGTCGGCGGGCCTCTCGCCCGACGAACTCCGCCGCGAGACCCTAGCCATCTTCGGTGGCAAGCGAGTCACCGCCGCGATCGGAGCCCGCCTCGACGAGGCCCTCGAGTTTGGACTGGTGTCCGGGCGCCTGGCACGGAGTGGCGAGGCGATCGTCACTTCGGCAACGTGAGAGAGCTTCCTGGAACAGTCCTTCTTTGTTCGGAGGCGGAGATAGCGGCGGGAGCTGCCCGCTATCGGACGGTCCCACCTCCTATCGGATACGAACGGATGTCGGATCGAGGGTGAACAGGAGACTCTCCGCTTCGAATGCGCCAACGCGCGCAGTTATGCGAATGTTGTCACCGACGCGTACGGAATCTCGAGTCTTATCCTGAAGATGAAGGTCTGCGGCGCTCACGTCCCGAAGCTGGAAGTTCGGTCCGCCGTAGGAGTGAGTTTCGCTGTAGTCGCCGTACGCGACGAGGATGTCGTAGCGGGTCGTGTAGTCGCCATGGGCACTTATGGCCGCGATGCTCCCGTCGAACTCGATCAGTTGACCCCTGTGGTTGGCTGCAAACGCCTCGACCGATTGTCCTTGGTCTGAGCCACTCAGTAGCAGGGCGAGCTCCTCGTTCGCTTCCGCAGTGAGAGGCCGTTCCGTGTCGGCGGCACCTGTGGGTGTTGCCGTTGGGACAGGTTCGGTCGTCTCAGCCGCTCGCGCTGGCGCCTCTGCCTGTTTCGAATCACTGCCTTCCAAAGTCGCGCCCACGGCGATGATCCCTCCAAGCGCGAGGGTCAGTGCTCCGGCGATGAGGATGGTGCGTCGCTGCAGCCTCGGCTTCGGGCGACGGAATGTCAGCTGTGTTTGCAGTGGCCCCTGACGCCGATCGAGTGTTTCCCAGCCGTCTGACTCCCATTTCTGGATAGTTCTTATCTCGGAACCGCGGATCGCGCGTACAGTTCTCTGTTCGTATTTGGTGTCTTCGGCAGACATGTCGACTCAGACCGCCCGAGTACCGATGTCTCGAAGCACGGCGGCCGACGCGCGGACGCCGTCCATCGCGCCCTGGATGGTGGCTGGGTCGCCGCCCGAGACCGCTGTCGTCAGCGTGTCGAGGTTGGTCTGCAGTCCGACGAGGGCAGGTGCCCACTCGGCGGCGATCGACGCCGGCACGTTCAGCGACTCCAGCTGACCGAGGTTGAAGCTGATCTCGGCCGTGTTCGAGATCAACCGCCAGGTGCCGCCCTCGGCCAGCGTGGTGACCATGTCGTCGAGGTCCTTGTCGATGTCGGCGGTGTGCTTACTCGCGCCCGCCTGGAAGGCGGCGACATCGACCACGGCCGGCGCAGCGGGCTCGGCGATGGGCTCGACCGTCGCGGTCGGAACCGGTGGCGGCGTTGCCGTCGGCGTCTGGGTTGCGGTCTGCGCGACGGCGACCGGCTCGGTCCGTCCGCCGTTGATTGCATTCGAGACACCACCGACAAGCAGGAGCGAACCGACGACAGCGCCAGCGATGATCCAACCCTTCGCCTTGCCACTCATGCCGGATGTGGTGCCTGGCTGTGCGGCGTACGGCGACGGAACCGGCGCGGCGGCGAACGCGGGCGGCGCGGACTTCTGCAGCTGGAGCGGCTGGTTGACGAGCGGAGCGGTCGCCGCCTGCTGCGGAGGCATGACTGCGGCGGGCGCGGTGTGGGTGGTCCACGCGGCACCGTCCCAGTAGCGCTGCTGCGTCCGGTCCGCGTAGTCGGGGTACCAGCCGGCGGGCGTGGCAGAGGGCGGGGTGGTCGAGCTCATGGGAACGGTCCTTGCATCGGGTCAACGCGACCCGCAGCGGCATCGGATCATCGACGGCAGGTGACGGACCCGCGAACCGGGCCAAGCACAGTCTGGCGGGGGAGGGGCGGGGGTCATCAGTCCCAGAATGGGTCACGCGCCCGAGTTGTGCGTCAGTCTTGGGCTTGGGCGCTGTTCGGCGAACACCGGACGCCGGTGTCCCAGAACTCAGTCGAGATCGAGCGCTCCAGTTCCAGGGGCGAGGTGATCGACCCCGGGCCGCAGGATCGTGATTGTTCGCACCCCTCCTTCGAGTTGGCGCTGCAGTTTCACCAACGAAAAGAGGTAGGAATCGGGAGTTCGCTCAGCTCGTTCGAGATACAGATTGCAGCCCTTCGACATCTCGACCAGGGTCAGGCGAATATCGCGACTGCTGCGCACTGCTTCTCGCGCCGTCCGAAGCTCGCGGCGTATGCTCACCACACTTCGGCTTACCTGGTCAAAGTCTTGCCGCTCTGCCGCATTGGGAACGACGTAAGGTTCTACGCTTGGATCGAGGGCTCGTCGCAGGTGTAGCTCCTCGATGAGGTTATTGAGCGCCTGAGTTTCGATCCTTCGAGCGTTCAATAGATACGTCGCATAAGCGGCGAAAACAGCCAGAGCGGCCCCGACTGCTGCAACGAGAATGTCGGGCCAGAACGTAATCCACACTCAGGCATTCTGGCAGGGGGTGCCCAGTTTCCACCATGGAATCTAGTCATGGTCCAGGGCCGTTGCAGGCTAAGCGCGTATTGAGCTCACTGCAGGATCCGCGACCACCTCGACCTTGAACCCCGCCTCGTTCTCGAGCCAGCCCGCGTAGTGCTGCTCGCCACCGGCGTGCGGATAGCGGTCCTGGTACAGCGGCCGCCAGCCGTGCTCGAGGCCCGCCGTCATGATCGCGTCGACAGCCTCCCGCGTGCCGCCGCGGAACGCGAGATGGTTCACGCCCGGACGTCGCCGATCGTGCGACTCCGCGCTGAGGTTCGGCGACGCCGTCAGCGTGACGTAGGTGTCGCCGGCCTCCCAGGACTCGCCGCCCGGCCACTCGCTCTCCTGGGAGAACCCGACGCGCGACAGCAGCCAGGCCCAGCCCGCCCGCTCCGCCTCCACGTCCGCGAGCCACACCTCGACGTGATGCAGCCCGGGACCGGCCGGCGCCGACGGACGCTCCCGCTGCAGCGCATCAGCTCCGTCCTGCAGTCGCTCCAGCGTCCCCGCCACCGCGACTCGCGCCAGTGCATGAGGCCGCGCGAGCACGTCGATGTTGCGGGCGATCCGAACGTCCTCGAGCGGCACCAGCACCAACCGAGGGTCGGCCCGCGGCGCCGTGTACCGGGGGAACAACGCCAGCAGCTCCCCGCCCACGATCAGCGACGCGGCCAGGTGGTAGTCGTTCACCCGATGCGCCCGATGGAACCGCACCCCAGCCGTCGCCTCGATCACCCCGAGTGCGACATCCGGCGCGAAGCCCGCGTGGGCGGCGATCCACGACTCGTCCGCGAGCTCGGCCGCCGACACCGACGATCGCCCAGCGAGCGGATGGTCCACCGACATCGCCACGTCGAACGGCTCGCTCAACAGCGTCATCACCGACAGCTGCTCCGACGGCCACGGTTCGTCGTGGTCCATCCGGTGCGCGATGACGAGGTCGTACTGATCGACGAGTTCGGCGAACTCGGGTTGCGCGACATCGTGCTCCCCGAACACCAGCGACGGCCCGCCCTCAGCGTCTTCCAGCAACTCCGGCAGCAACGCCTGCCCGGCGCTCTGGAACGCCGCCACCCGCACCCGTGCCCCGGTGTCGTCGCCGTACTCGCGCACCGTCTCGGCCGCGCGGTCGATCAGTGTGTGCACCGTCCCCGCCATCTCGGCCAGCGCCATGCCCGCCTCGGTCAGGCGGATCTCGCGCCCCACCCGATACGTCAGCGCGACGCCGAGCTCGCGGTGCAACGCGGCCAGCTGTTGCGAGATCGCCGGCGCCGTCACGTGCAGGTGCCGGGCGACCGCCGCGATCGTTCCGCGCTCGGCCAGTTCGCGCATGATCCGCATCTGAGAGAGATTCATCAGCTCAAGCTAACTGGTCACGTGGAAACCCTCAATATTCATGACGGATCGATCTGACTACGTTGGTCACCAGGACAGCGCAACGACGCCCGTCCGCGACAGCCGGCACCACCGGCCGCCGCCGCTCCCGCAGGAAGGAACGCCATTGCTCGCCCTCTGGAAACGACCCGACACCGCCGGTTTCGAACTCGTCGAGCGCGCGATGCCGGCCATGGGTTCCGACGACGTCCTCATCCGCGTCCATCGCACCGGCATCTGCGGCACCGACCTCCACATCGAGTCGTGGGACCCGTGGGCGGCCGGCGCGGTCGACGCCCCGCTCGTGCCCGGCCACGAGTTCTCGGGCGAGGTCGTCGAGGTCGGCAGCCGCGTCGAGGGGATCCCCGTCGGCGCAGCGGTCTCCGGTGAGGGGCACCTCGTCTGCGGCACGTGCCGCAACTGCCGCTCCGGCCGCCGCCACCTCTGCCGCCACACGCGCGGCCTCGGCGTCAACCTCGACGGCGCCTTCGCCGAGTACGTCGTCCTGCCGGCCACCAACGTCTGGGTCCACGGCGACCAGGTCACCCCCGACCTCGGCGCCCTCTTCGACCCCCTCGGCAACGCCGTCCACACCGCCCTCAGCTTCCCGATCCTCGGCGAAGACGTCCTCATCACCGGCTGCGGCCCCATCGGGCTCATGGCCATCGCCGTCTGCCGGGTCGCCGGTGCGCGCAACATCGTCGCGACCGACGTCGTCGCCGACCGCCTCGAGAAGGCCCTCGCCGTCGGGGCGGACCGCGTGGTCGACGTCTCGAAGGAACGGGTCGCCGACGCCCAGGCCGAGCTCGGCATGCTGGAGGGCTTCGACATCGGCCTCGAGATGTCGGGACAGGCTGCCGCCGCCAGCGAGCTCATCGAGAACCTCAACACCGGAGGCAAGGTCGCGCTCCTCGGACTCCCGTCGACCAACATCGAGATCGACTGGACCAAGGTCATCACCCGCATGATCACCATCAAGGGCATCTACGGCCGCGAGATGTTCGACACCTGGCACCACGCGAGCGCCATGGTCGACCACAGCCCCGAGCTCCGCAACGCCCTCGAGTCGCTCGTGACCGCCCGCTTCCCGCTCGCCTCCTGGCAGGACGCGTTCGACACCGCACGCGGGGGAGCGGCGGGCAAGGTGCTCATCGACTGGACCGATACCCGCGACGTCGTCATCACCGGCGTCGTCGACGAACAGGCACCGGTCGCCGCCCACGCCGCGACCGCCGCCTGAGCGACCGCCACACTCAGCTCAACCGCCCACTCGACCCCGAGGAGACGACATGTACGGCACCATCAAGACGCAGCTGCGCGACCAGCTCGACCGCATCGAGGCGGACGACCTCACCAAGCGCGAGTTCGCGATCACGTCCCGCCAGGGCAGTCACGTGACGATCGACGGCCGCGAGGTGCGGAACTTCTGCGCCAACAACTACCTCGGCCTCGCCAACGAGCCGTCGATCGTCGATGCGGCGAAGCTGGCGCTCGACGAGTGGGGCTACGGGCTCGCGAGTGTCCGCTTCATCTGCGGCACGCAGCAGATCCACCGCGACCTCGAGCAGGAGCTGAGCGCCTTCCTCGGCACGGAGGACACCATCCTGTTCTCCTCCTGCTTCGACGCGAACGGAGCGGTCTTCGGTGCGCTGTTCGGTGAGCACGACGCGATCATCTCCGACGCGCTCAACCACGCGTCGCTCATCGACGGCATCCGCCTGAGCAAGGCCCGCCGCCTGCGCTATCGCAACCGCAACATGGCCGACCTCGAGCAGCAGCTCATGAACGCCGCCGACGCGCGTCGCACCGTCATCGTCACCGACGGCGTGTTCTCGATGGACGGCTTCTACGCGCCCTTGGACGAGATCTGCGACCTCGCCGACCGCTACGGCGCGCTCGTCCTCGTCGACGACTCGCACGCCGTCGGCTTCGTCGGCCCGGGTGGTCGCGGAACGCCGGAGTTGTTCGGCGTGCAGGACCGCGTCGACATCCTCACCGGCACGCTCGGCAAGGCGCTCGGTGGTGCGTCCGGCGGGTACGTGAGTGCGAAGCAGGAGATCGTCGACGTGCTGCGGCAGTCGGGCCGACCGTACCTGTTCTCGAACAGCCTGGCGCCGTCGCTCGTCGCCGGGGCGCGTCGGGCCGTCGAGCTCGCGGCGGAGGGTGACGAGCTGCGCGAGGGACTGTTCCGCAAGGCCGACCTGTTCCGTGCCCGCATGACCGAGGAGGGCTTCCGGCTGCTGGAAGGCTCGCACCCGATCATCCCGGTGATGTTCGACGACGAGCAGCAGGCGGTCCAGGTCGCGGCGCGGATGCTGGAGCAGGGCATCTACGTGATCCCGTTCAGCTTCCCCGTGGTGCCCCGCGGCGAGGCCCGCATCCGCGTGCAGATCAGTGCCGCGCACAGCGAGCAGGACATCGAGGATTGCGTCGCGGCGTTCGTAGCGGCGCGGGGGTAGGTGCGGCGGCTACTCAGCGAGGTGATCGGCGTCGCTGGAGGCGGCCGTCGATCGAAGTCGCATGCTCAGCACGTGCCGCACCGACCCGTCTGCGCCGCGGTCGTCGTCCACGCGTCGCATGCCGATCTTCTCCGCCACGCGCGACGACGCCTGGTTGTCGGGGTGGACGATCGCGACGAGCTCTGACGAGTCCGTGTGCTCCTGGGCGAAGTCCCGACTGGCGGCGGCGGCCTCGGTCGCGAACCCTCGACCCTGCCAGGCGGGGCTCACGTGGTACCCGACCTCGAGCTTCAGCTCGCCGTTGACCCGCTGCCACGTCAGGCCACAGTCACCGACGAATTCGCCGTCGTGGTTCTCGATGATCCACAGTCCGAAGCCGTACTGTGCGTAGTTGCCCTCGTTCCAGGCGATCCACGCCGCGGCCTGCTCGCGGGTCTTCGGCGCCGGGTAGAACTGCATGACCGCGGGATCGCCGAGGAGGTTCGCCATCTCGTCGAGGTCCGCCTGTGTCATGCGCCGGAAACGCAGGTGCTCCGTGTCGTGGGGGAGCGCCATCAACCGCGCCGCATGCTGCGCGCAGCGAACCCGTCGAGCGCTGCCAGAACGGGAGGCGCAGTCCAGAGACGGTTCCGCTGTCGCGACGAGCCGACTGTGAGGATGCCACGGTCGACGAGGGTGTCGAGGGTGTTGAAGACCGTGCGATCTGAGGCGTCGAGATGTTCGCGCACGAGTCGACTGTTCATCACCGGATGCTCCAGTGCCAGCGCCGTGATGAGGTGCGCGGCCGAATCGGCGCGGATGTCGCGCAAGGCCTGCTGCCATGCGGCTCGGATGGTCTCGATCTCCTCCACCAATGTCCGTCCGTTGGCGATCGCGAGGAACGCACCGTCGGCGAAGACGTGGACGATCGGCTCGACGTCGCCCTGCCGATAGCTGGTGAGTGCAGCGAAGTAGTCGTCGCGCTGCTGCAGGATGCCGGCTGAGATGGGCACAGTGACCCCGCTGGTCAGTCCGACCCGCCGGAGGGCGGCCTGCACCAGCGCTCGACCGGTGCGCCCGTTGCCGTCAGGGAACGGGTGGATGGTCTCGAATTGCGCGTGAGCGACGGCGATCGCAGCGAGCGGGAGGGGTGCCGGTCGGAGGGAGTAGGCGATGAAGTCGTCCATCGCCGCTGCGACACGGTCATGGTGCGGCGGAACGAAGTCCGCTTCATGCGGACCGAAATTGCCGCCCCCGATCCAGACCTGCTCGTCGCGATATCGGCCGGTGATCTCCGGTGCCGATGTGCCGAGGAGCTGCTCCTGCATGGCGATGATCGTCGTGTTGGAGAGCTCGTCCGATGCCGCGAGTGCTGCCTCGAGAGCTCGGACATTGGCGACGATGAGCGGTGCGTTCCCGGTATCACGCTCGTCCAACTCGGCCTCGGCGATCGCCTTCGCGCTGCTCGTCAGGTTCTCGATCTGCGAGCTCGACGCCGATTCGCTCCGCAGCAGGATCGACGAGAAGGGCGCGGTGACGTGACCGACCTCGCTGTCGAAACGGATGATCCGTTCCTGCGCTTCGCCCAGCAGCTCCACGAGACCATCCGACAAGCGGATGTCGAGGTCCGCGATCGGCGGCGGGACCGCGGCGTCGTATGGCTGTGCGAGGAGCAGCCGCTCGCGCTTCGGCAACGCGTCGGGAGCGATACGCGACCGCCAGGGTCGCTGTTCATACGTGACAGCGGTCGTCATCATCCCCTCCTGTTTCCCGGCCGAAGTTGCAGTTACGACAGCCGTTAGTGAAGTTTAGGCGCTTATCCTTCACTAAGGAACCTTCGGGGTGCAGTTGGGACGCCGTTGTCAGCGGTTTGACTCTCCCGTAGGGGGAGGCGCGATGCTTGAAGCATGTTGCACATCGGAGAGTTCGCAGGCATGACCGGGTTGAGCGTGAAGGCGCTCCGCCACTACGACGAGAAGGGCGTCCTGGTTCCGGCCGACGTCGATCCCGACTCCGGCTACCGCCGCTACGGCGAGGAGCAGGTGCGCGCGGGCGTGATCGTGAAGGCCCTCCGCGATGCCGGTGTTCCCCTCGCCGCAGTGGGCGTCTCCGTCGCCGGCGCCGACCCGTCGACGGCTCTCGACGTGCACCATCGCCTGGTCCTGGAGCAGCGGGAGCAGGAGGACCACGCGTTCGCGCAGGCCCGCTCGGTCGTCGCGTCGCTCGCGGCACCGGTCGAGATCGTCGAACGCGAGCTCCCGCCCCAGCCCTATGTCGGCCGGGTGCTGACCGTGCCGCGCGGCGACGAGGACGCCGTGACGGACGACGACGCGAACGAGCAGTTCTCGCAGCTCTACGTCGCCCTGCAGGAGGCCGGGGTCGGCCCGACGGGCACGTTCTGGACCGCGCTCCGACCGGGCGAGCAGGGGCGGTCGAGATCGTCTGCTGCTGGCCGACCTCGTCGCAGCTCGAACCGACGTGGGGTGGTGACGAGACCACGGTCGACGTGCTGCCCGAGCGGACCGAGCTCGCCGCGGTCTGGCGATCCGAACCGGGCGTCGAGCTCCCCGAGGGATCGACCCACCCCGCGGTGGTCGCCCTGTTCGACGCGATCGCGGAGCGCGGCATCACGATGCCGACCACGGAGCTGCGGCAGCGGGTGCTCGGCCAGACCGCCGACGAGTACACGGTCGAGGTGTCGATCACCCTGCCGTGAGGTCGCTCTCCCACCGCGCTTCCCGGGGGCGTGTCAGGCCGGGTCGTTAGGCTGGAGTCGTGGCCAACAGCAGAGATTTCGACGCCCGTTACGAGCTCCGTGAGTTCCCGTTCGCGAACGGGGCCGACGGTGAACCGACCCCGGAGAGCCTCGCGGCCCTCGACGCCATCGGATTCGGCTTCCACGAGTCCACCCCCAAGCCGGAGGCGCGCAAGCGCAAGGTGAACGAACTCATCGCCGACGAAGCGGTGCTGCTCGGCGCCTACGTCCGCAAGCCGCAGCCCGGTTCGGTCGACGAGACCTGGCCCGCGGGCACCTTCTCCTGGTTCCCGAAGGCGCTCAGCTGGGGCGACGGCACCAGCATCAACACGCAGGCGATCTCCGACGTCACGGTCCGCCCGACCGAACGACGCCGCGGCATCCTGCGCCGCATGATGACGCAGGCTCTCGAGCGCGGCGTCGCCGACGGCTATGCGATCGCGGCCCTCACCGCCAGCGAGGGCACGATCTACCGTCGGTTCGGATTCGGCTCCGCGATCCGTGAGCGCAACGTCGTCGTGAAGCGCGCGAAGGCACTGCCGTTCCTCGCGCCGACGAGCGGCATCGTGTCCGTCGTCACGCCCGAGTACCTGGTCGACGGCGTCGCGCGTCAGGTGTTCGACCGCTTCGACGAGCGCTCGATCGGGTCCATGGTCCGCAACACCGGATCCTGGCCGCTGGTCCTCGGCACGCTGGGTCGCGACGGTGAACCGGCGAAGGACACCCGTGCCGCCGTGCACCGTCCCGCCGACGGCGAGGAGGTCGACGGCTACGTCACGTGGCGCATGGTCGAGCAGCCCGGTGGTCAGACCGGTATCGAGATCATCGACCTCGTCTACGCAACGGACGCGGCTTACCTGTCGCTGTGGGAGTTCCTGCTCTCCATCGACCTCAACGACGTCGTGAAGTACAACCGCGCCAGGCTCGACGACCCGATCGTCTCGGCGCTCGGCGACAACCGGGCGTACGACATCGAGCACGAAGAGGACCACGTGTGGCTGCGCGTCCTCGATCTCCCGGCCGTCCTCGCGTCGCGTCCGTTCGCGGTCGACGGCACGTTGACGATCGCCGTGACCGACGCGCTCGGCTACGCGGCGGGCACCTTCCGCCTCGAGGTGACCGGTGGTCGTGGAACGGCCATGAAGCTGAGCAACGAGACCGACGCTGCCGGCGCCGACCTCGCGCTCGACGTCGCCGACCTCGGTTCGCTCCTGCTCGGCGCGGTCTCGCCGGTGTCGCTCGCCGCAGCCGGGGTACTGCAGGCGGCCGACCCTGCTGCGCCGCTCCTGCTGCGATCGATGCTCCAGACGCCGCGCGCGCCGCACGGGATCACCTTCTTCTAGGCGGTCCCGAGCGGCGACCCGCGGGCGTCGCCCCGTCGCGGATCAGTCGCGCTGCTCGATGAGGGTGAGCTGCGTGCCGTCGGGGTCGATGAGGAATCCGGCCCGGAGTCCCCAATCCTGCATCCGGACCGGATGCAGGCGAGGCGCGCCGACGGTCGCCTCGGGGACTCCTGAACGTTGGATGGCGTCGTAGAGCTCGTCGACGTCGGCGACGCGCAAGCAGCACATGAAGCTGCTCGATGCCGGGTCGAGGTCGGGTGCCGGGAAGAACTCGAGCTGCAGACCACCGCGGACGAGGATCAGCCAGCCCTCGTCTCGGAACGCGCGCTCGAAGCCGAACGCCGAGTAGAACGTCTCCGTCGTGTCGAAGCTGCGGGACGGCAGGTTCGGTGTCGCGCGGTCGTGTCGTGTCGAGGTCATGGAGTCGATGATCGCAGCGTGTCGGCCGGCTGGGAAGATCAGGCCTGCGTGGCCGGTGTCGCGAGTCGTTCGCGGAGGAAGGCGACCACGCGCTTGCGGGCCTCGAACGCAGGGTGACCGTTGCGCTCGCGGACCTCGCCGGTGAGGACCGAGTGCGCGGTCTTCGCGAAGCCGGCGGCGTTGCCGGAGGAGGAGTCGAGTTCGATGACTTCGAACGCGTCGCCGAGCTTGGCCGCGATGGTGGAGAAGCGCTCTCGCGGGACAGCTCGATCCTCGCTGAAGCGGAGACCGAGCGCGCAGACCGAGCCCTGAGCCGCGCGGGCTGCGACGGCGTCGAACTCGGCGGCGGACATCCCGGGGTCGATGCGGCGGGCCCGGCTGACGGGGAACGGAGTCGACGGCTGGCTCATGACGGAGGCGAGGACGTGCTCGTCGACGGCAGCTGCGAGCGCGAATCCGCCGGTGAAGCACATGCCGATGACGCCGACGCCAGGACCCGGCGTCCGGGCCGCGAGGTCGGCGGCCAGTGCCCGGACGTGGTCGGCGACGGGTCGGTGGGCGCCGGTCGCGAACGCCTTGAACTCGGCGGAGACGCAGACCTTGCTGACGCTCGCGAGCGTGTAGCCGAGGGTCCCCTCGTGCCCAGGCGTCCCGAACGGTGACGGGATCGCGACGGTGAAGCCCTCCGCGGCGAGGTGCTCCGCCAACCCGAGGACCTCGGGCGTGAGTCCGGGCAGCTCGGGGATGAGGACGACGCCCGGCCCGGACCCCTTCTCGAAACAGTCGTGCGTGACGCCGCCGCCGGTGAACGGGGTCCGCACCCAGCCGGTGAGGTCTGCGCGCGGAGCGGTGTCGGTGGTCGCATCGTCGGTCATGGGGTGAGCGTAGTCCTGGTCGCTGCGTCCGATCTGCTGGATCGTGGCACGTCCCGCCTGGGAAGCCACCCGCCGTTCACCTCCCGGTCACCGCCGCTCCTCCACCCGGCCACCCCGCGCCGATGGGATGGGACACGATCCCCGTCCCTTCGTGCCCTGGAGACCCATGCCCCGCCTCAACCGCGTGTTGACGATGACCGCCGCGTGCGCCATCGCCGCCACCGCACTCATCGCGACGCCCGCCGCCGCCATCGCCGCCCCAGCGCCGGGGCTCCAGATCAACGAGGTCGAGTCCTCCGGGGGCGTCCCCGGCGACTGGATCGAGTTCACCAATACCGCGTCGACCGCGGTCACGCTCGACGGCTGGGTCGTGAAGGACAACAAGGACGACAGCAACTACGCGTTCCCGGCCGGCACCGTCGTCGAGCCCGGTGCGTTCCTCGTCGTCGACGAGGACCAGCTCGGGTTCGGCCTCGGCAAGGAGGACTCGGTCCGCCTGTTCGACCCGACCGCCGCGATCGCCGACGAGTACTCGTGGACCGCACACGCGCCGGTCACCTACGGCGTCACCGCCGACCGCGCCGGCTGGGCCGAGACCACTGAGTCGACGAAGGGCGCTGCGAACATCTTCACCGCACCCGAGGCCCCCGAGACCGACGGTGAGATCCGCATCAACGAGATCGACTCCCAGCCATCCGACTGGGTCGAGTTCTTCAACCCCGGCACGACGGCCCTCGACATCTCGCGCTACGAGATCCGCGACAACTCCGACGACCACCGCTGGCAGTTCCTGCCCGGCACGTCGATCACCCCCGGCGAGTTCCTCGTGGTCGACGAAGCGACGATCGGCCTGGTCGGCGGCACCGAGACGCAGGGAGCGTTCCGCGACCCGATCGGCATCGGCAGCGCCGACGAGATCCGCCTGTTCGACGCGACCGGCACGCTCATCGACCGCTCGGGAACGTGGAGTGGCCACGCGGCCATCGATGGTGACTTCATCGCCGCGACGCTCGCCCGCTGCCCCGACGGTGAAGGCGACTTCACGCTTGCACGCATCACCAAGGGGGCCGCGAACGACTGTGTCCTCCCGAACGTCGCGATCAACGAGGTCGAGTCGAACAACGACGCGACCGACTGGGTCGAGATCGTCAACCTCGAGGCGACCGCGCTGGACATCTCCGGCTGGACGCTCATGGACAACGACCCGGTGGGTCACGCTGCCGACACGACCCCGCTGCCCGCGGGAACGATCCTCGAGCCCGGCGCCCACTTCGTCTTCGACCAGAACGTGAACTTCGCGTTCGGGCTCGGCAACGGCGACACCACCACCGTGCGGAACGCCGCCGGCGCGACGGTCGCCGAGTACACCTACGCGGCCCACGCGGACGGCGTCTTCGCGCGCTGCCCCGACGGCACGGGCGAGTTCGTCGACACCGCCGTCTCCACCAAGGGCCTGCGCAACGCTTGCGGCAACCCGGTGCGCATCAACGAGGTCGAGTCCGACGGCGGTTCGCCCGACGACTGGATCGAGCTCGTCAACCCGACGACCGCCGCGCTCGACGTCTCCGGCATCGTCGTGAAGGACGACGACGACACCCACGCCTACGCCATCCCCACCGGCACGAGCATCGCGGCCGGCGGCTACCTCGTCATCGAGCGCGCAGCCCTCGGCTTCGGGCTCGGCGGCGGCGACACGGTCCGTCTGTTCGAGGGCGACGCACTGCTCGACTCGACCACCTGGGGCGAGGGACACCCGGCGAACACCTGGGGACGCTGCCCCGACGCGACCGGCGCCTTCGCTGCGACGGCCGAGGCCACCAAGGGCACGGCCAACGTCTGCGCCGGTGAAATCCCGGTCGGTCCGTGGCCCGGTTCGCCCGATGTGACGGTGCTCGACACCACGCCGATGTTCCTCGAGGACAGCTCAGGACTCGACACCCAGGTCACCGCCGACGGCGCGTTCCTCTGGGCGGTCGACAACGGCACCGGCTCGTTCTGGAAGCTCGCGATCGCCGCCGACGGTTCCGTCTCGTTCGTCGACGGTTGGGAGAACGGCAAGCGCGCCCGCTTCCAGAAGGACGCGTCGAACCCCTCCGCAGCCGGCCCCGACACCGAGGGCATCACCGTCGACGGCGCAGGTTCCGTCTATGTCGGTGTCGAGCGCGACAACAGTGTGAAGGGCACGACGCTCAACGCCGTGCTCAAGGTCGACCCGAACGCGCCCGGCCCCGACGTCGTCGCCTCCCAGGAGTGGGACCTCACGGCCCTGCTGCCGACGGTCGGTGCAAACCTCGGTGTCGAGGCCGTCGAGTGGGTGGCAGACGGCGACCTCGCCGGCAAGCTCTTCGACGACAACACGAAGGCGACGTACGACCCGGCGGACTACGCGGGCCACGGTGACGGGCTGTTCTTCGTCGGCGTCGAGGACACCGGCGACGTCTACGCGTTCGCACTGAACGCCGACGGCTCGGCCACGCTGATCTCGACGATCGACCCGGGCCTCCCGGCGGTCATGGCGCTCGACTACGACACGACGCTCGGCGTGCTGTGGGCCGTGTGCGACGACGGCTGCGCGGGCACCGGTGCGCAGATCACGTTGAACGGGACCGAGCAGCCCGGGATCGCTCAGGTCGAGCGTCCGGCGGGACTGCCCAACCTCAACAACGAGGGCTTCGCGACCGCGCCGGCCTCCCTGTCGGTCGACGGCAAGCGTCCCGTGTACTGGTTCGCCGACGGCTACGCTTCCGAGGCCCTTCGTCTCGGGTCGCTGCCCGGAACGACCACGCCGCCCGTGACGCCCCCGACCGGTGGGGTCACGCCACTGCCTGGGACGAGCCTCACCGAGGCCAACCGCGGTGCGATCACGCTCGCGGACACGGTGCGGCGGGGCGAGACCGTGACGGTCGGCCTCGAGGACCGCTTCGCCGCGACGGCCGTCGAGGTGTGGCTGTACTCGACGCCGGCGCGGATCGCCGCCGGCACGACGAACGCCGCCGGTGACCTGCTGGCGACGATCCCGGCCGACGCGACGTTGGGCGACCACCGGGTCGCGGTCTACGCGGCGGACGGCTCGATCATCGGCTGGACCGAGGTGCGGATCGTCGCGGCCGACGGGACGAGCGTCGACGGTTCTGCGTCGGGTGGGGCGCTCGCGACCACCGGTGCCGAGCTGCCGTTCGGCACGATCGGTGCGGGGGTCCTGCTGGTCCTCCTCGGTGGGGTCCTCGTCGCGATGCGTGCGCGTCGCCGGGCGGTCTGACCGACTGAAGGTCCTACGGCCCCGGGAGCGCACTGCTCCCGGGGCCGTTCGCGTCACCGGTCGCTCCGGCCCGCGGTGTGTGGTGGTGTTGGTGCCAGCGCGGTGCTGTGACGTGACCGCGGGTCTGGCGCGTGGGCGCGGGTCTCCGGAGGGGCGCGCTCGCGGGTGTGGGGTGCGCCCACGCCGGGAGGCGCACGCTCGCGCCGAGTCGGGCGCGCTCGCGCCGGCGCACCGCGCTGGCGAGTTCGGTACCGGTGTCACCGCGGTGCGGTGGGGCTGAGCGCGGGTCTGGCGCGTGGGCGCGGGTGCCCGGAGGGGCGCGCTCGCGGGTGTGGGCCGCGCCCACGCCGGGTCGGGTGCACTCGCGTCAGCGCACCGCGCTGGCAGCAGGCAGAGGACGCAGGTCGAGGCCGGGTGCGATGCTGGGTGGATGGACGAGCGCAGGAGGGCCGAGGGTGGCGTGACCGTCGGTCGGGCGGCGGCCGAGATCGGCGTCAGCGTGCGGACGCTGCACCACTGGGACGAGATCGGCGTCGCGCAGCCGTCCGGAAGGAACGAGAGCGGCTACCGCTCGTACCTGCCCGTCGACATCGCCCGCCTCCGCCGGGTCGTCCTCCTGCGTGACCTCGGGGTCCCGCTCGCTCGCATCCCCACCCTGCTCACCGCGCCGGCCGCCGAACGACGGGCGGAGCTCACGCAGCGTCGGCACGAACTCGACGACACCATCAAACGACTCGAAGCCGTCGCCCGATCCGTCGACCGCCTGCTCGAAGCCGACGAGGTCGGCGTGCTCGTCCCCGAGGAGCAGCGCCAGGCGGTGTTCGGCGACGACTGGAACCCCACGATGGCCGAGACAGCTCGCGCCCGCTGGGGCGACTCCGCGCAATGGGCCGAGTACGCCGAACGGTCCGCGACCCGCACGCCGGACGACTGGCGGGTGCTGGTCGGACCCATGCGCGACCTGGTCGACGAACTCGCCGAGGCCGAGCGCGCCGGTGTCGCCGCCGGAAGCGCGACGGCGGACACCCTCGCCGAACGGCATCGCGCCGCCCTCAGCGAGTACTTCCACTGCACGCCGTCCATGCACGTGATCATCGGTCGCCTCGCCCTCACGGAGCCCGGCATGGCCGACACCTACGACCGGATCGAGCCCGGCCTCGCCGCGTGGCTCTCACACGTCATCGACGAGAACGCGCGCAACCACGGCGTGGACCCCGAGACCGCCGTCTGGGAGTGAGAGCGTTCCGCCTCAGCCCAGCTCGCGGAGTGCCACCTCGATGATCGTCGCGCTCGGAACGTGTAGCGCCTCCGCGGCGGTCGTCCCCGTCGCTAACAGGTACGCGTCGACGAGGCGGTTGCCCGCTGCATACCCGGCACCCATCGGCAGACCGACCGGCTCGCCCCCGTATCGCAGCGCGGCTTCGTCACCGTGCACCCACGAGACGAAGTGCTGCATCCCGCCGACGTCGAGACCCTCGACGACCCGGTCGAACACCGCGTCGTCGTCGAGGTGCGCGACACCGATCGGCGTGTAGCCGGACGGTCCGTGCAACTGCCGGGCGAACGCGTCCGCGAGCCCCTCCGACACCACCTGCTCACCGACCACGACGGCCGCCGGATCCCACACCACCCCGCCCGGCGCGTATCGCAGATTGTGGTTGAGTTCGTGGACGGCGGCCGCCTCGAGGCGCGCGAGGTTCTCCTCCGTCGGCCAGAGGATGAGGGAGATGAACCCGGTCGCGCTGCCGTTGCCGATGAATCCGCGGATCGACTCCATGAAGTAGGTGTCGTCGGGGTCGCCGAGGACGAGCAGGACGGTGATGTCGGGGACGACGAGGGTCGGCACCGCCGCGAGCTGGGTGGCGACCGCCGCGTCGAGTGCCCGCGAGATCCGTCCCCACGCGTCCGCCGCGACGAGCCGGTCGAGGCCGTCGACGACCCGATCCCGGCTCCGATCGATCGGGAAACCCGAGCCCATCGTGTGCATGGCGAGCAGGTCGACCTCGCCGGGGAAGTACCGGTACATGTCGGCGACGGGCTCGAGCATGGCGCGGAGTCGCGCTGGTCGTTCGGCTTCCGGCGCGTCGAGGACGGAACGCATACCGCTGGCGGTGTCGAGGATCGTGATCGTCATGGTGACGACGCTAAAGTCTCACGCCGCGTGAGGGTCAAGTGCCCTACCCCGGGAAGCTGCCAGCGCGGTGCGCTGACGCGAGGGTGGTGTACCCGGCGTGACTGCTGCATAACCGGCGTGACCGCTGCACAACCGGCGTGACCGCACCCCGCGCGCGCGAGCGCGACCCTCCGGAGACCCGCGCTCACGCGTCAGACCCGCGGTCGCGTCAGCGCACCGCGCTGGCCCAAGGCGACGGCGGGCGGAGGAGCGGGCTACCGGGAGCGCAGCACTTCGAGCGCCTGGGGCGAGAGCGGCGACCCGGCGCGCTTCGCGGCGTACAGTGCGGCGCCGATCGCCGGACCCAAGAGCGGGGTCCGGAGTTCGTACCGGGCGGGCAGCGCCGCGATGGCCTGCTCGAAACCCGACCGCACCGGCTCAGCGGAGAACACCCCGCCCGAGTACGACACCGGAACGACCTCGTCGCCGCTGAAACCGAGCTCCACGCGGGTCGTCTCGACGATCTCCGCCAGCTCCCCGCTCGCGTCGGCCAGGATCCGCGCCGCGACCTCGTCACCCTGCTCGGCCGCAGCGACGACCGTCTTCGCGAGATCCGCGATCCGGCCGCGCTGACCCTTCCAGCGGTTCATGACGACGTCGATCACATCGAGGTCGCTCGTGATCCCGACCCTCGCCCGCACGAGGTCGACGAGCGGACCGCGCGGCAGGCGACCATCGCTCATCCGCGTGAAGGCGTTCAAGCCCCGGGCGGCGATCCAGTACGCCGAGCCTTCGTCGCCGAACAGTTCGCTCCACCCGCCGACCCGGTGCCCGCGGCCACGGCGCTCGCCGTACGTCATGGAGCCCGTGCCGCTGATCACGTTGATCCCATCGACGGCGCCGAGCGATCCGGCCCACCCGCACACCATGTCGTTGTCGCAGGAGAACCGGTCATGACCGAGCACGTCGCGCGGCAGCGCATCGAGGTGGGCGATGTCGGAACTCACCTCGCCGTACCCGGGCAGACCGAAGAAGGCCTGATCGATGTCGGCGGTCGTGACACCCGCCTGCCGGCACACCTCCGAGACACCCTCGATGAGGATGCGACCGACCAGCTCGATCCCCTCGTCGAAGTAGTAGCAGCTCGCCGTCCTCACTTCCGCGAGCACCCGTCCGGCGTCGTCGAGCAACACGAAGGCCGTCTTCGACCCGCCGCCGTCGACGCCGAGGTACCGCGCCACGACTACTGCGCCTGCAGCTGAGCGGCGACACTCCGAGCGTCGACGCCGCCGTCGAACTCGTGGATCCGGACGCCCTGCACGACGCGGTTCACCGTGCCGCTCGGGAACGGGTTGTCGGGCGTCGCGCCGAGCTGGAGCGAGTACGACAGGCCGAGCAGCTGGGCGACGAGCACGTAGCCGATCGCAAGCTGCGCGTCGTCGAGGCCGGCGAGCTCGGGCAGCACCCAGTCGTACGCCGTGGCGTCGGCGACCGGCTCGGAGGAGATCGCGATCACGCGTTCCGGCGACAGCGTGGCGCGCAGTTCGGTGACGATGTCGAGGTCGTACCGCCGCGTGTACGGGTCGGACGACAGGTAGACGACGACGAGCGTGCTGTCGTCGACGACCGCCTTCGGTCCGTGACGGAACCCGAGCGCCGAGTCGTAGTAGGTGACGATCCGTCCGGCGGTCAGTTCGAGCAACTTGAGCGCCGACTCGCGGGCCAGACCGGTGAGCGGGCCGCTGCCGATGTAGACGACGCGTTCGCACCCCTCGTTGGCGAGCGCGCGGATGTCCACCTCGCGCTGGTCGAGGATCGTCGTCGCTCCGGCCGCGAGCGTCTGCACCGCGGCGTCGTCAGCGCCGCCGAGGATGAGGAGGACCGAGAGCAGCATCGAGCTGAAGCTCGACGTCATCGCGAAGCCCTCGTCGTTCGACCGCAGGGGCATGAGGACGGTGAGCGACGAGGCGCGGTCGTGGTGGCGTCGGTACAGCTCGCCGGTCTCGTCGCACGTGATCACCAGGTGGTGCACCTCGGCGAGCGACTGGTCGGCGAGTTCCGTCGCGGCCACGCTCTCCGGGCTGTTGCCGGAGCGGGCGAACGACACGAGGAGCAGCGGGACGTCCTCGGCGAACGACTCCCGCGGGTTGGAGACGATGTCGGTGGTCGCGACGGCGTCGATCCGGCGACGGAGCGTCCGGGTCAGGGCCGGTGCCGCGATCTCGCCGATGAAGGCCGAGGTCCCCGCCCCGGTCAGGACGACACGCAGCTCGGGTCGTGCCAGGAGCGGTGCGAGGAACGCGTCGATCTCCTCGCGGCGGGCGGCGATCCCCGTCGACGCCTCGAGCCAGACGTCGGGCTGCTGGGTGATCTCGCGGACGGTGGCTTCCGAACCGACGATGGTGGTGATGGACACGGGTTGCTCCTGGGGTGGGTCGAGATGATGAGGGGGAGTTGCGAGGTAGCGATGTTGGTTGAGCGTTCGACGCGCGCGGCGATGGACGTGATCCTGCCATGCCGGGATCGGTGCCTACCCCTTGAGGCCTGAGAAGGTCATGGTCGCCACGAACTGCTTCTGGGCGAAGAGGAAGAACACGATCAGCGGGAGCGTGGCGACGACGTTGCCGGCCATGAGGAGCGCCCAGTCCGTGCGGCGCGCGCCCTGGAAGTTCGTGATGCCGAGCTGCAGCGTGAAGGCCTGGTCGTTGTTGATCGCGATGAGCGGCCAGACGAGGTCGTTCCACGAGCCCAACAGGGTGAAGATCGCGAGCGTCGCCAGCGCGGGCTTCGCGAGCGGCAGGATCACCCGGAAGAACACCTGCAGGCGGGTGCAGCCGTCGATGAGCGCGGCCTCCTCGAGCTCCGCCGGCAGCGACAGGAAGAACTGCCTCATGAGGAAGATGCCGAACGCGGACGCCAGCCACGGCACGATCGCCGCCCCGAGGCTGTCGATGAGCCCGATCCGGGAGAACAGGATGTAGGTCGGGATCATGAGCAGCTGCGTCGGGATCATGATCGTCGCGACGATCATGAGGAAGCCCATCGTCTTGCCCCGGAACTTCAGGCGCGCGAACCCGTAGCCGGCGAGCGAGCAGAGCACGAGGTGGGACAGGACCGCGACCGTCGACACGATGACCGTGTTGCCGAGCCAGAGCAGGATGTTCGACTCGGAGAAGAGCTTCGCGAACCCGTCGAAGGTGATGTGCGAGGGGAGGATGCGGGGCGGATAGGTGTTGATCTCCGACTCCGGCGTCACCGAGGTGATGAACATCTGCACGAACGGGATGGCGAAGATGATCGCGATCGGGGCGAGCACGAGATGCCAGGGGCTGAACCGCCGACGCGTGCGTCGTTCGGCGGGCGGAGCGGTCACGGACGACTTGCCGGTGGCGGCGTCGCCGCGTGGTGGGGTGGTCAGGACGGTCATCAGAATGCCTCCACGTTGGAACGGCGGGAGTACAGGACGACACCGATCGTGGCGATGAGTGTCACCACGAACAGCCCGTAGGCGACCGCGGAGCCGTACCCGAACTGCAACTGCTTGAACGCCGCGTCCCAGAGGTAGAACACGATCGTCTGGGTGGCGCCGAGCGGGCCGCCCCTCGTGGTGGTGTACACGAGGTCGAACAGCTGAATCGCCTGGATGAACTGCCAGATGGCGACGAACACGGTGACCGGCCCGAGCTGCGGGAAGGTGATGCGCCAGAACGACTGCCAGGCGTTCGCACCGTCGATCCGTGCCGCCTCGAGCAGTTCGGAGGGGATGTCCTGCAGTGCCGCCAGGTAGATGACGGTCGTGAACGCGGCCTGCCCCCAGAGCGACATGATCGTGATGACGACCATCGCCTGCCCCTGGTCTTCGAGCCAGCCCTGCGCCGGGAGTCCGAGGAACCGGAACACGGTGTTGAGGAGCCCGAACTGCGGGTTGAAGAGGTAGGTCGTGAGGATGCCGGTCGCGGCGGCGGAGGCGACGAAGGGGACGAAGATCGCCGTGCGGTAGACACCGATGAAGCGGATCCGGCGGTTGAGCGCGACGGCGAGGAAGAGTCCGAGTCCGAGCGACGCCGGGACGAACAGCAGTGTGTAGACGACCGTGTGGACGACGGCCGCCTGCAGCTCGTCGTTGCCGATCATGCTGGCGTAGTTCTCCAGCCCGACCTGCTCCGGCTCGCTGAACCCGTCCCACTTCTGGAGCGACAGGAAGAACGCCCAGATCGCGGGGAAGATCGACAGGCCCAGCACGATGAGCATCGCCGGGGCGACGAAGCCCCAGCCGGTGAGGCTGTCGCGGAACCGTCGTCCGGAACGGCGGGGCCGGGCCGGAGCGCGCTCGGCACGCTCCGGCTTCGGCTCCGTCGATGGACGTGTGTCGCGTCCGGCGACCGTGGACATCAGTCCTCCGCCAGGGCGTCGTCGGCGGTCTTCGCGGCGTCCTCGAGCGCTTGCTTCGGATCGCCCTGGCCCTGCAGCACCGAGGAGATCGCCTTGCCGATGGCCTCCGACAGCCCGACGTAGCCGGGCACCGTCGGGCGGGCCTGCTTGGCGTTGACGCCGTTCTCGGCCATCACGTCGAGGCCGGGCAGCTGAGCCACCTGCGCCTGGAACTCGGGGGTGTCGATCTCGCTCGAGCGCAGCGGGAGGTTGCCGTAAGCGACGTTCCACTTGAGGTCCTGCTCCGAGTCGGTGAGCCACTTCGTGAACTCGTACGCCCAGTACTCGCGGTTCTTGTCCTTGTGGTCGAAGAGCGCCCAGACGTCGGGGCCGGAGACGGTCTGGTGGTCGCCGTCGGTGCCGGGGAGGACGGTGACGCCGTACTTCGTGCCCTTCGTTTGCAGCGTCGACAGCTGCCACGGGCCAGAGGTGATCATGCCGATGCGGTCGCTGGCGAACAGGTCGCCGAACTTCGTGTCGGTCTGGTCGAGGTAGACGCTCTTGTCCTCGACCGCCATGTCGCGGAGGAAGGTCAGTGCGTCGACGCCTGCATCCGAGGCGAACTCGGCCGTCTTGGCGTCGTCGGAGATGATCGATCCACCGTTCTGCCAGAGGTGCGGCCAGAACTGCCAGGTCGTCTCCTCGCTGCCCGACACCGAGTACGCGTAGCCGTAGGTGTTCGTCGCCGGGTCGGTGAGCTGCTTCGACGCCTCGCGGAAGTCGTCCCAGGTCCAGTCGGCCGTGGGGTAGTCGACGCCGGCCGCATCGAACACGGTCGTGTTGTAGAGGAGGGAGATGTTGTCGACCACGGCGGGGAAGCCGATCGTCTTCTCACCGGTCGGCTGCACCGTCTTGCGGGCCGCCTCGGAGAACTCGTCCCACTTGACGTCGGGCTCGGCCACCTGGTCGGTGATGTCGAGGGTGCGGCCGGACGCCTCGAGTCGGCTCGCCCAGGAGCCGAAGGCGTACGAGACGTCGGGGTAGTTGCCGCCCGCGAAGCTCGCGGAGAGCTTCTGCAGGAGGTCCTCCGTGGACGGCGCGCCCGAGGACACGTCGATGGTCACGTTGGGGTGCAGCTTCTCGAAGTCGTCGACGAGGCCGGTGAGGATCTGCTGCGCGGCGTCGGCCTGCCCGGTCCAGAAGGTGAGTTTCACCTTCGCGTCCTTGTCGAGCGTCGTGGCACCGGAGGATCCGCCGGCGCACCCGGAGAGCGCGAGCGCTCCGACGGCGAGGACGGCGGTCGCGGTGATGAGGCGACGTGCGCGGCGGGCGTGCGGTGAGGTGGAAGCGTGGATCGTGGAACGGGGTGGGAACATCGGTGGTCGTCTCCTGTGTCGATCGTTCGGGAAGGAATCGGTTCGGCGGTGCGTCGGGTCGGTCAGATGCGGTCGGCGGGGATGATCTCCCGCAGCGGCTCCGGCAGCAGCTCGCCGTGCGCGGCGACGAGGTCGTTGCACAGCTCCCAGATCTGCTCGGGCGTGAGGGTGGACGAGGCGTTCGGGTCCATGAGGACCGCCTGCCGGATGAGCGTCGGGTTGCCGGTGCGGGCGGCCTCGATCGTCAGCTCGGCGACGGAGACGTACGGGCGGTTGAGCGCGGCGCACTGCACGGGCAGGGCGCCCATGGGCTGCGGAGCGATGCCGTTCCCGTCGACCTGGACCGGGACCTCGACGACGGCACCCTGCGGCAGGTTGTCGATGAGGCCGCGGTTGACGACGTTCCCGTGGATGAGTCGCGGTGTGTCGGTCACGAGCGAGTGGATGAGCTGCGGCGCGTACTCGCTCGCCTCGTCCTCGAGCGTCAGCGGGGTCCCGGCCGCGAGGGCGGCCTTCGTCGCCTCGAACTCCGCGACGTTCTCCTCGCTGATGCCGAGGTACTCGAGTGGCTGGAGGCGGAAACGCTCGACCTGCTCGGGGGAGCGGAGGAACCACGACAGGTACTCGGAGGAGTGCTCACTCGTCTCGGTGGGGTAGTAGCCGATGCGGCGGAACATCTCGACGCGCACGCGGCGGCTGAGCTCCGGGTCCTCGCGGATGCGGTCGCGCAGGGCCGGGTAGAGGTCGCGGCCCTCGTGGGTCCACTCGAGCAACCACGACTGGTGGTTGACTCCGGCGGCTCGGTAGCTCGTGCCCTCGATCGGCACGCCGACGAGCTCGCAGAGGTCGTTCACCGTCCAGAACACGCTGTGGCAGAGGCCGATCGCGCTGATGTCGGGGGCGACGACCGACGCCCACCAGATGTTCATCGCCATCGGGTTGGTGTAGTTCAGGAGGTGGGCGTCCGGGCAGATCTCCCGCATGTCGGCGGTCAGCGCCGAGAGCAGCGGGAAGGTGCGGAGGGCGCGGAAGACGCCGCCGACGCCGGTGGTGTCGCCGATGGTCTGCAGGAGACCGCGGGCCGCTGGGATCTCGAGGTCGGAGACGGTCGCGTGGATGCCGCCGACCTGGACCATGTTGATCACGAAGTCCGCACCGGCGAGGGCGCGACGACGGTCGGACTCCGCCGAGATCGTCGCCCGGCCGTCGAGGCGTTCGTCGACGTGGCGGGCGGTGCCCTCGGCCACGGCGAGGCGTTCGGGGTCGATGTCGTGCAGGACGATCTCGAGGCCGGCGAGGTCGCGGTAGCGGAGGAGGTCGGCGATGAGTTGGCGGGTGAAGACGACGCTGCCCGCCCCGATGAAAGTCACTCGTGTCATGGAGTGATCATCGACTACAGTGATCGAACCGAGCAAGAACTTGATCGGAAATCGATTGAAATGATCACTTTCGCTGAGCAGAGCCGTCGGCGACGAGGGAAGGGTTCGCCGTGGGAGGACCGACCGCAGCCGAGCTCTCGCGACACGCTCCGTCCGGGAAACGCAGTCAGCGGATGCGCGCCATCCTCGCGCTCCTCGCGGCGGAGGACGCCGTCGTCTCGATCGACGACCTCACGACCCGGCTCGACGTGTCGGCCCCGACGATCCGGCGCGACCTCGCCGACCTCGACGACCTGGGCCTCGTCCTCCGGACGCACGGTGGCGCTCGGGCGGTGGAATCGCGCGACGAGGTGCCCGTGCGGTTCCGCGACACGCAGTTCCGCGAGGCCAAGCGTCGGATCGCCTTGCGCGCGGCGGAGATGATCCCCGCGGGACCGTACGCGATCGCCCTGAGTGGTGGCACCACCACGGCGGCGGTCGCCAAGGAGTTGAGTAACCGGGCGGAACTGACGATCGTGACGAACTCGCTCACCACGGCGACCGAGATCGCCTCCCGGCCGAACCTGCAGGTGATCATGACGGGAGGCCTGGTGCGCTCCTCGTCGTTCGAGGCGGTGGGGGCGCTCGCCGAGAACACCTTCAGCGCGATCAACGTGGGTACAGCGATCCTCGGGACCGACGGCATCAGTGCGCAGGGTGGAGCGACGACGCACGACGAGCGTGAGGCGCGGACGAACCTGGCGATGGTGCTACACGCGCAGCGGGTCATCGTGGTCGCCGACGGTTCGAAGGTCGGGCGGGTCACGCTCGCGCGCATGGCCGAGTTGGGGCAGATCCACGACCTCGTGACCGACTCCTCCGCCGACCCCGACGAGCTCGAGCGCCTGGCGGCCGCGGACATCGCCGTCCACGTCGTCGAGCTCTGACCGGTCCTCCTTCCTCTGCTGCGGCTTGGGCCAGCGCGGTGCGCTGACGTGAGCGCGGGCCTCCGACGTGAGCGCTGGTCTCTGGAGGGGCGCGCTCGCGGTTGTGGGGTGCGCCCGCGCCGAGTGGCGCACATTCGCGTCAGCGCACCGCGCCGGACCTCAACCCCACAGATGTCGCGGGCGCGGACGGCATTGTTCTAGTACTATTGCAAACATGTTGTTCCGCGTCGATCCCACCTCCGCGGTCTCGCTCGCCGAGCAGATCGCGGTGCAGGTGCGCTCCGGCATCGCGACGGGCGCGCTTGCACCGGGGGAGCGCCTCCCGCCCGCCCGCGACCTCGCCCGAGCACTGCAGATCAACATGCACACGGTCCTCCGCGCCTACGGAGAGCTCCGCGACGACGGACTCATCGGGATGCGACAGGGCCGCGGCGCGTGGGTGAACGAGGACGCAGCGCCGGGCCTCGTCCGGGTCAACGAACTCGTCGCCCAGCTCGTGACCGAGGCACGCAAGTTCGGGATCTCGCCGACGGACCTCAGCCGGATGATCGAACGCACCTGACGATCCCCGACGCCAACCGCACGACCCCGTCAGTCGACGACACCGACGATCAGACCACCTCAGCAGCTCAGGGGGAGCACATGCACGAAACCACCACCACACCGCCACCGGCAGCACCAGCGCGCGGACGAATCGTCCTGGCCGGCTTCGCCATGGCCGTCCCGGCGATCGCGATCGCACTCACCCGGCTCGTCTGGGGCGATGCGATCCCCGTCGACGTCGCCTCGCACTGGTCGGGCACCGGGGCACCGGATGACTCCCTGCCCGCCGCGGGCGTCTTCCTCGTGACGCTGATCATCGCGTCCGTCGCCGCGATCACAGCCATCATCCTGCTCGCCCTGCCGAAGCCGGACATGCGCACCAAGCGCATGATCATCCTCTTCATCGGCATCGCCGCCGGGTCGGCCGCGTCCGTGTGGATCATCCCCACCTGGCTCACTGTGCAGGCGGGATCGGTCGACGGTGCCGTCCTCGGCTGGTGGGTCGTCCCGCTCGCCGCGTGCTCGCTCTGGGGTGTGATCCCCGCCGTGATCCTGCCGGCTCAGCCGCTGCTCGCCGGTGCAGCTGCACGACCGGCGCCGATGGACCTCGGCGAGACCGAGGTCGGTGCCTGGAGCCGGAGTGTCACAGCCCTGCTGTTCCTCTGGCTCGCCCTCGCCCTCGTCGCGATCGGCGCCGTCGCCTACACGCCGATCCTGCTGGGCGGCGAGTCGGGCGTCGCGATGTTCGGTCTGTCGATCCTCGCCCTCGCGACCCTCCTCTGCGCCTCGTTCATCCGGCTCCGCGTGAGCGTCGACTGGCGCGGCCTCCGCGTCGTCTCGCTCTTCGGCATCCCGATGAAGCGCATCCCCCTCGACCAGGTCGACGTCGTCGAGGCCACCGACATCCGCCCGATGGACTGGGGCGGCTGGGGGTACCGGATCATGCCCGGCCGCTCGGCCGTCGTGCTGCGCTCCGGCCCCGGACTCGTCGTCACGAGCACCTCGGGCAAGCAGTTCGCGATCACGGTCGACGACCCCGAGGAACCCGCCGCGCTCTTGCAGGCACTCGCCGCCCGCGCCGGCTCGCGCGTCTGACGTTGCACCGCGTGACGAACCGGACGTCCAACCTCTCCTGACGCCGTACGGTGAATCCATGAGCGAAGCACCCCTGGCCACGGAGCCGACCACGACCGCGCTGCCCTCGACCACGATCGGAGTCGGCGACACCGCCGCGCAGGTCGGCGCCATCGGGTACGGCGCGATGTCCATCGCCGGCACCTATGGGGCGATCGCCGACGCCGATGTCACCACGATCCTCGACGCCACCCTGGCGAGCGGCGTGAACCTCATCGACACCGCGAACGTCTACGGCGACGGTCGGAGCGAGGAACTCCTCGGCCGGTACCTGACCGGGCGCCGCGATGACGTCTTCCTCGCGTCCAAGGTGGGCATCGTCACCGGCGGCGGCATCGGCAAACGAGGGATCCGTGGCGACCGCGCCCACCTCCACGAGCAGATCGACGGGACGCTCACCCGCCTCGGCACCGACCACCTCGACCTCTACTACCAGCACCGCGTCGACCCCGACATCCCGATCGAGGAGACGGTGGGGGCGCTCGCGGAACTGGTCACCGCGGGCAAGGTCCTCCGCATCGGTCTGTCCGAGGCGACGGGCGACGAACTCCGCCGCGCGCATGCCGTACACCCGATCGCCGCGATCCAGTCCGAGTGGAGCATCGTCAGCCGCGACATCGAGACCTACGTGGTCCCGATGGCGGCGGAGCTCGGCGTGACGGTCGTCGCGTTCTCGCCGCTGTCGCGCGGGCTGTTCACCGAGGACTTCACGGCCGAGACGGTGCCACTCGGGGGGACGCGAGCGAACTTCCCGCGCTTCCAGCCCGAGCACCTCGCGGCGAACCTCGAACTGGCCGCACGCTTCCGCACCCTCGCCCACCGCATCGGGACGACCGCGGAGGCGCTCGCGCTCGCCTGGGTGCACGACCGAGGACAACAGCTCGGCGCGCGGGTCGTCTCGATCCCCGGCACCCGGAGCGTCGCGCACCTGCACGCGAACCTCGAGGCGTTCCAGGTGGAGCTGACGGACGAGATCCGAGCCGAGATCGACACCTATGCCGACCAGGTGAGCGGTCCGCGGGCCGCCGACCCGAACTGGGTGTCGGGCGGTCGCGAGGGGCTCATCTGATCGGGACCGAGCTCGAGCACGGTTCCGGTCACGCGGTCAGCAGCCGATGGCTGGTTTGCCGGGGCGGCAGGGTTTGTCGACGCCCACGGTCGAGTTGCGGACGATCTGGACCGTGTGGGGTTCTTCGGTCGGGATCGAGAGGGTTCCGACGACGGGCAGCCACCCGCTGTCGCCGATGCGGTACTCGGCGGCGTACTCGATCTCGACGGTGATGGTCTTGGTCCCGACCGTCGTGTAGCGGTGGCTGGTCGGGGTCTTGGAGAACTCCGCGAGTCCGAGGGCAGCCCACGTGGATCCGCCGGTCCGGGTGGTGGTCGTGTCGCCGTCGCTGTAGTCGTAGGTGAATCCGACGGGGATGAAGTTCACCTCTGCGACCTGGCCCAAGAGGGTGCCGGTGCGGGTGTGTCCGGAAGCAGCTGCGATGACGTTGGTGTGGAGCCCGCGCACTCCCCAGGCGGCGGGTTCGGTGGTGACGGTGGGTGCGGCGGGGGCGAAGCTGGCGACGTCGCGGATCGTGACGGGGGCCGCCGGTGCTGCTTCGAGGTCGGTGCCGAGGTCGCCGGGGGTGAAGGTGTAGCACTCGTCCGGCCGCATGAGGCTGCAGACCGTCCGCTCTCCGTTGGGCCCGTCGGTCACCCCGGGCGGCAGCTCAGCTGAGCCGCCGCCTTCGTCGTCGCCTCCGCCCGTTCCGCCGCCGGAACCACCGCCAGTGCCAGGGCGTTCGACGCTGCCGCCGATGTCGACCGAGCCGTTACCAGCGCATCCCCAGATCGCATCCGCGGACCCGCAACTCGCGGCCCTCGCAGGTCCAGGAGCGGCCATTGTGATCGTCATTCCCGCGACGAGAGCCATGGCGAGCGTTGCAATTGCCGTCTTCACGCGCATGATGAAGCACCTTCTTCCGCATCCTTCGACGTGATGAGGAAGCGGCCGGAGCTTGCCGGGTCAACGCCGAGGGATATCTCGAATCCGATGGCGGGCAGGCGGTCAGGTTGCGGTTGGGGTTGACCGTTCGCATCCAAAATCTCGACGGATCCGATGATCTCGCATGCAAACGCTCGAGCGACGACTCCGACTGAGTCGGGCGAGTTGTAGAACTCGCGGACCTGGACACCGGACAGAGTTATATCTCCTCGGGTGCTGTAGCCGCCATCGCGCATTCGGGAGTAGGCCTCGTATTCGATCGCCGCGACGTCGGCGGACGCGATCACATCGATGCGCTCCGGATTGACGCCTCCCTCATGGAGGATCGTGTTCGAGATGTCGAGGAACTGTTGATAGATCTCTGTCACCGCCGCAAGAGCCTCCTCCTCGTTCTCGAAGACCGGAGGCGTGCTCATCGGTGACAGGGCTGGCGCTGGGCCGGTGCAGGCCACCAGGCCGAGGAGTCCTGACACGAAGGCCAGCGTGGAAACAGTTCGAGGCAGCAGGGTCTTGGGCATCCCTCGACGCTAAGCGCACCCACACTCCAGCCCAGGGTTATCCACAGAGCAGATATGCCTACACCGACATATGCCGCGCAACGGACTTATTCGCCAGCGCGGTGCGCTGGCGTGAGCGCACCCCGGAGGACTTGAGCGCGGGTCTCCGGAGGGGCGCGCTCACGTGAGGGACCCGCGCTCGCGTCAGCGCACCGCGCTGGCGTCAGGCCCAGGCCCAGGCGCCGAAGTCAGGAGCGGCCGAGCCACCAGGCGGGGGAGGCCGCGATGACGGTGCGGGCCGCGGCGTCGATGTCGTCGAGGTCACCGGATCGGAGCCACTCCTCGATCGCCGCGACCGTGCCGGCACCGGCGTAGGCCACGAGCATCCGCACGTGTCGCTCGGGCGTGATGCCGTCCTCGCGAGGTGGGGCGATGTGCGGGTGTCGGTCGAGGTGGTGCGCGAGCGCCTGCTCGATCCGCTCGGTGAGCGCGTCACGCAGGGGTCCGATGAGCCGGGGGCGCATGGCGTTGCGGTAGATCGTCGCGTGCTCGGCGACGTGACGCAGGAGGTCGCGTTCGGACTCGTCGAAGACGCTCAGCGTCGAGTCGCTGTGCGCCGGCAGATCGGCGTGCGCCTGGAGCGTCTCATCCAGTTCCTCGCCGAGCACGTCAGCGAGCAGGTGGACCGGCGTCGCGGCGTGACGGTAGAAGGTGTCGCGGGTGATCCCCGCCACCCGGGACACTTCCGCAACGGTCACCTGGTCGATGCGCTTCGCCGCCGCGAGGGTGTGGATCGCGTCGCGAAGGGCACTGCGGGTTCGTGCCTGACGAGGGTCCATGCGTTCACTCTAGTGAGGCCCGACCAGTCGGCTCGTGCACCGAGTTGCACCCCGGCTCGGAGAGTGCAATACTGCACTTCGTGATGCAGAGTGCAACTTCGACGAATCGGCTGTCCGACCGGATGGCCGCCACCGCCGCGCGCCTGACGACCGTGTCGCGTCGACTCACGGCCGCACAGGGGCTCAACGGCTTCACGATCGAGGAACTCTGCGAGGAGGTCGGCGTCTCGCGTCGCACCTTCTTCAACTACTTCCCGAGCAAGGAGGACGCCGTCCTCGGCATCGACGAGACCGAGGAGACCGAGCGGTTCGCCACCGAGTTCCTCGCCCTCGGCTCGCGGGGGTGGCGCGCCGTGCTCGACGACTTCATGCTCATCGCGGCCGGCCACGCGGAGCGGTCCGGGTTCGGTCTGGCCGAGCACGTCGACTTCCACGCCGCCCTCGAGCGCGAACCCAAGTTGCTGGTCCGGTTCATGGGCCTCAACCGTGAGCGCGAGCAACTGCTCGTCGAGCTCATCGCCGTGCGGGAAGGCGTCCCGGCAGACGACCCGCGTGCCCGCGCCTGCGCCGACCTCTTCGGGATGGCGATCAAGACGACGATGGCGCGCGTCTTCGGCAGCGGCGTCGCCGACATCGGCCAGGGCGGGGAGTTCGACATCGTCGGCTCCATCCGCGACTGCCTCGCGACGTATCGCGCCATCCTCGAGCCCGACGACCCCGAATCCGCCGACGCCGGACCCGCCGCCGCCGCGCCTCAGCATCCCCACACGAACCCCACCCCCCGAAAGGACCTCCAGTGACCGCCGCCACCGCCGCACCCACCGAGGGCCCGATGCTGCTCACCAAGCGCCGCATCTGGATCATCTTCGCCGCCCTCATCGCGGGCATGCTGCTCTCCAGCCTCGACCAGACGATCGTCTCCACCGCCATGCCGACGATCGTCGGACAGCTGGGCGGCGTCGACCACCAGGTCTGGCTCACCACCGCCTACCTCCTGGCGACCACGATCGTCATGCCCGTCTACGGCAAGTTCGGTGACGTCCTCGGTCGTCGTCGCCTCTTCCTCGTCGCGATCGCCCTGTTCACGATCGCCTCCGTCGGTTGTGCGTTCGCGGGTGACTTCACGCAGCTCATCGTCTGGCGAGCCGTCCAGGGCCTCGGTGGCGGTGGCCTCATGATCCTGTCGCAGGCGATCATCGCCGACATCGTGCCCGCCTCCGAGCGCGGCAAGTACCTCGGCCCGCTCGGCGCCGTCTTCGGTCTCTCCGCCGTCGGTGGCCCGCTCCTCGGTGGCTTCTTCGTCGACCACCTCACCTGGCAGTGGGCGTTCTACATCAACATCCCGGTCGGCATCGCCGCCTTCGCGATCGCGTTCTTCACGCTGAAGTTGCCGAACAAGAAGGCGACCGCGCCGATCGACCTCCTCGGCGTGATCTTCCTCTCGGCGTTCACCACCTGCCTCATCTTCTTCACCGACTTCGGTGGCGACGCTGCGCACGGTTGGGGTGCCATCGAGACCTGGATGTTCGGCATCGGCATGCTGCTCGCCGCGCTGCTCTTCGTCATCACCGAGGCGCGCGCCAAGGACCCGATCATCCCGCTGTCGCTCTTCAAGAACCCGACGTTCATCAACGCGACCGCGATCGGCCTCACGCTCGGCCTCGGCATGTTCTCGGCGATCGGCTTCGTGCCGACGTTCCTCCAGATGTCGTCCGGCACCTCGGCAGCCGCATCGGGCCTGCTCATGATCCCGATGATGGTCGGCCTCATCGGAACCTCGATCGTCTCGGGGAACCTGATCACCAGGACCGGTCGCTACCGGATGTTCCCGGTCATCGGCACGCTCGTCACCGCCGCCTCGATGGTCGCGTTCACGACGCTCACGGCGGACACCCCGATCTGGCTGATCTGCGTCTTCCTGTTCTTCTTCGGCGCCGGTCTCGGCCTGATCATGCAGGTCGTCGTGCTCGTCGCCCAGAACTCGGTGGACGCGTCGATGGTCGGAACCGCGACCAGCACGAACAACTACTTCCGCGAGGTCGGTGCGTCGCTCGGTGTCGCCGTGTTCGGCACGATCTTCACCACGCGCCTCACGGCCAACCTGAAGGACGTGTTCGCGAGTTCGGGTGCCAGCGCGGGGGACGCTTCCAATGCGGCGGCGACGATCGACCCGCAGACGCTCAGCCAGCTTCCGCCGGGCATCCGCGACGGTGTCGTGACCGCCTATGCCGACGCTCTCGCCCCGGTGTTCTGGTACCTGCTGCCGTTCATCGGCGCGGCCTTCCTGCTGTCGTTGTTCCTCAAGCAGATCCCGCTGTCCGACGTCGCCGGGCTCATCGCCCGCGGCGAGGCGGTCGGCGGGGACGAGGCGGAGTCGCTCGAGGCCGCAGCGCGCGGCAAGGTGCCTGCTTCGACCACCGGGGCACCCGCGTTCGACCGGGCCTCGGGTGGCGACGGTGAACTGGCGGACGCTGATCGCGAGCAGTCGCCGCGGTAGGACTCGGCCGCTGCCTGACGCCGGCCCTGGGACACGTCGTCCCGGGGCCGGCGTCGTCATGCTGAGGCCTGCCTGAAACTATCTGACATGTGACTGATAGATGCGTATGCTGGGGGGTGCTCGCCAGAGCCGGTGAGCAGAACGGAGCGGCATCATGTCGAATGCATCAATCCAGGGCCGGTTCGCCGGCAAGGTCGCGATCGTCACCGGGGGCGTGTCCGGCATCGGGGCGAAGATCACCGAACGGCTGGTCGCCGAGGGCGCCTCGGTCGTCGTCGCGGACATCAATGCCGAGCTCATCGCGCGTGCCGCCGAGACCTTCGGCGATCGCGTGTGGGGTCGGCGCACCGACGTGACCGACGAGGCTGACTTCTCCGCGCTGGTCGCCGAGACCGTCGAACGCTTCGGCACGCTCGACACGCTCTTCAACGTCGCCGGTGGATCGCGCGCCGGGACGATCACCGACATCTCCTTCGAGGACTGGGACTTCACGGTCCGACTGAACCTCTACAGCGCCTTCAACGGCACTCGGCTCGCCGCCCGTCAGTTCCTCGCCGAGGGCAAGGCCGGGTCGATCGTCAACATCGCTTCGCTCAACTCGCTCGTCCCCATGCACTTCGGTGTCGGCTACACGGCGTCGAAGGCCGGCGCGGTCATGTTGACCAAGCAGGCGGCGCTCGAGCTCGGTGAGCATGGCATCCGGGTGAACGCCGTGTCGCCGGGTCTCGTCGCGACGCCGTTGACGAAGTCGCTGACCGACATCCCCGGTGTGCAGGCCGCGTACGACGAGCGCATCCCGCTCCGACGTGCCGCTGCGCCGGAGGAGATCGCCGCAGCCGCCCTGTTCCTCGCGAGCGACGACGCGTCGTACATCTCGGGCGACAATCTCGTCGTCGACGGTGCCTGGCAGACCACCGGCTATCCGGACCTGCGACCGTTCATGAGCTGATCAGGTGGGGCCGACGGCTAGCCCTTCGGGGAGACGACCTTGATGCGGGAGTGACCCGAGGGGCCGCCGGTCGACTCGATGTGGGTCTTGAACGCCTCGAGCGCCCCACGGACGACCCGTCCGGCGAGCCCGAGCGCCGCAGCGGTCCGCTCCACCGCGGACACCGGCTTCCAGTGCACCGTGACGTCCACGCGGGTCTGCTGCTTGTCGATCGCGTCGAAGGTGGCGTCGCCACTGAACCAGACGTCGCCCTCGATGGTGCGCCAGACCAGACGCTCCTCGGGGAGCTGCTCCAGGATCTCGACGAGGAACTGCCGCGAGAGCTTGCTGATCGCGACGGTCCAGCGACTGTAGACCTCGCCGGTCAGCTTCACCTCGCGGACAGCCGGCAAGAACTCCGGGTACGACTCGAAGTCGACCCACTGCTTGTAGACGGCGGCGATGGGGAGGTCGACGATGATGCTGTGCTGGACGGTCGAGACCCCGTCCTCCGCCGTACGGGTTCGCTTCGCCGTCTCTTCGTCCCCGGGCTCGAACGATCCGTCGTCGGGGGCGGAGTCTGTGCTCCCTCGTCGCTTCATTTGTCCTTCTTGTCCTTGTTCTTGCCGTTGTTGCCGTTGTTGCCGTTGTTCCCGTTGTTCCCGGAATCGTCCCCGCCTCCGTCGTCTTCGACCGGTGCAGCGGGTTCGGCCGGCGCGACCGAACTGGGTTCCGGGGTCGGCGTCGGGGTCTCGACCGCGGGGGAGAGTTCGGCGCGGACGAGCGCGATCGCCGCACGGATGTCCGCGGCTCGGGTCGCCGAAACGGTCCCAGCCGCCTCAGCAGCGGCCAGCTGCGCCTCGAGCGCGTCGAGAGCCGCGAGTGCACCCGCAGTGTCGCCGTCGGCGGCTGCGTTCGCGACCACGAGTACACGACTCTGCAGGTCGCGGCCGGTGTTCGCGTCGAGGTCTGCAGCCGGTCCGGCGCAGCCACTCAGGAGGGCGACGACGACCAACGGTGCTGCGAACAGCCGGAGCCCTCGGTTCCAGGAGTTCCTCATGGCGTCACCTCCCGCAGGAGTTCGTCCAGATGCGTCGACAACGGTTCGGGCAGAGTGGGCAGCGTCGGGGCAGGCGGCTGTGCCTGGGACACGATGAACCAGACGACGGCGACCGCGATCACCAGCAGCACGGCCGCGAGGATCAGCCAGCGTCGAAGGCGCCGCGGCTGGTGCGCTGCGACCTGTCGCCGTGCACCACCGTCGAGACGTCGCTCCGAGCGGCGAGTGCCGTCGAGCCCCGTGGTCGGGCCGGTCTCGGCGCGCGCGCCTGTCATCGGCGCGAACGGCGTCGTCGAGACGAGCGGCTCGGTCGCGGCCGTCGGTGCCGGGTCGGCGGTCGTCGTCATCGCAGGTGCCGAGGTCGCCACGGTCACATCCGCCGGGTCGAGCACGGGGTCCATCGCGCGGACGGTCGTCGCGACGTCGAGGGCGGTGGGGCGTTGCGCCGGATCGGCGGCGGTCATCGCGGTGAGCAGCGACTTCCACTGGTAGCCGAGCTCGCCGGGGATCGTCGGCGACGCGTTGAGGCGTGCCATGAGCGACTCGTGCGTGGTGGTCTGCGGGTAGGCGCGGCGACCGGTCAGGGCTTCGAGGAGGACGAGTCCGAGGGCGTACACGTCGGCCGGAGGGGCCGGATCCGCTCCACGGACGAGCTCAGGACTGAGGTAGGCGACCGTGCCCATCAGTGAGCCCGGCGCGGTCATGCGGGTGCTGTCGATGAGGTAGGCGATGCCGAAGTCGGCGAGCTTCGCGCGGTACTCCTGGTGGGGCAGGATCGTCGGTCGCAGCAGCACGTTGGACGGCTTGATGTCGCGATGGACGACCCGCGCCGCGTGCACCGTGTGGAGCGCCTCCGCGAGGTCGACGGCCATCGCGGCGACCTCGGACGACGGAAGCGGCGACCGAGCGATGCGTTGGGACAGCGTCGGGCCGTCGACGTGCTCCATGACGAGGTAGGAGCCGTCACCGGCCACGACCCTGGCGTCGAACAGGGTGACGAGGGCCGGGTGGTTCAACGACGCGAGCAGACGCGTCTCCGAGGCGGTCCTGGCGCCGTCGGTCGCATCGGTCGTTCCCGGGCGGAACAGCTTGACCGCCACCTTGCGCCCGAGCACCTCGTCGGTCGCCAGATGGACGGTCGCCATCCCGCCGGCACCGATCGGTCGCTCGAGTCGATACCGACCGTCCAGCAGTTCGCCGCTCTGGGACGGCGCGGTAGCGGGTTCGGTCATGGGTGGTGCGGCCGGTCCGGTCGTCAGAGGACGGGGCCGTCGTTGTCGGTCGTGCTGCGGCGGGTGACGCGTTCGCCGCTACCGGGGTCCACTGCGGAGCGCGTGGTCGAGGAGACCTGTCGGTGGCGGAGCACGAGCACGAGCGAGATGAGGAACACCACGGCGCCGGCGGCCATGAGGATGTACCCGATGAGCGTGAGGTCCACAGCGGGGACGTCGACGTTCACGGCGAAGGCGAGGATGGCGCCGATGACGATCAGGGCGATTCCGGTTCCGAGACCCATGAGTAGCTCCTCTTCTCGACGACCGTGAGTTCGAGCGGATCGCTCAAGGGGTGTTCACGGACGACTCAGCCTATTATTGAGTCAATCACGGTTGAGTCAACGGGGGTTGTGTCGGTGGAGTCGCTGGCGGTAAGGGCGTCCAAGTTCGCCGCGCTCGCGGAACCGGCGCGGCTGCGCATCGTGGACCTCCTGGCGCTCGGCGACCTCTCGCCGACCGAGATCCAGCTCGCCCTCGGGATGGGCTCGAACCTCGTCTCCCATCACCTCAGCGTCCTCCAGCGAGCGGGGATCCTCTCGCGGTCGCGATCCGAGTCCGATGGGCGCCGGAACTACGTGCGGCTCGTCCCGGGGGCGTTCGACCGCCTCGCGCCCGAACCGATCAGCGCCCCGGCGCGGGTCGTCTTCGTCTGCACGGCGAACTCGGCGCGGTCGCAGATGGCGGAGGCGCTCTGGCAGGAGCGCAGCGACGTCCCCGTCGCATCGGCGGGTAGTCGGCCGGCGAGCGAGGTCAACGCGGGCGCCGTCCGGGCGGCGGCACGCCATGGCGTCCGGATCCGCCCGAGCGTTCCACGCGCGACGGCGGAGGTCCTCCGGCACGGCGACTTCGTCATCACCGTGTGCAACCGGGCGCACGAGGAGCTCGGCGGGCTGGATGACCTGCACTGGTCGATCCCCGACCCTGCCGCGCCTGCGACCGACGAGGCGTTCGACGAAGCGTTCCGGGACATCCGCCTGCGCGTGGACGAGTTCGTCAGTCGGCTGGCACCGGTCGCCGGATAGGACCGGGACGCCCGGCGGGAGCAGCTGGTCGCGGCACCGACCTCATCCGGCGTCGGGGAGAAGCTCCGGGCACTCGCCGCCGGGGACGGTGGCCAACTCGAAGTGCCAGATCTCGTTCGCGTAGGTCTGGCAGAGGCCGTAGTCGGCGCCGTGCTCGATGAGCCAGTAGTCGGCGTCCGTCGCACCGATGTCGACGGCCGCCCCGCGCGTGTGCGAGGAGCCGTCGGGCGTGGCGATGTACCGCCGGGCGGCCGCCTCGCTGCCGTACTGGAGGATCGCCGCGTCGAGCAGGTGCTGCTGGTACGCCGTGCTCCGCCAGCCGGAGCTCACGTACAGCGCGATGTCGTCCTGCGCCGCTGCGTCGGTCGCCTGCTGGACGGCCTCCAGGAGGTCCGCATCGAGGTTCGCGATGGCCGGGAGATCGGTGTCGTAGGCCGAGTACCGGTTCTCCTCCAACACGCCGTCGTCGGATCCGAACGCGCCATCCGTCGTGGTCGTAGTTCCGGCACTCCCGTCTCCGGACGGTCGCTCGGCCAGTGCTGTGATCCCGCGGGTGATGGTCGGCGCGACGCCCGTGCACGCGACCAGGGCGATCGCGGCGGTGAGGGCGACGGCCGTGGCGGCGAGGATGACGACGGCTCGGTTGGAGCCTCGGCGGGCGACAGTGCTCCGTTGGCCTGGTAGCCGGTGGTGCTCGTGCTGGTGCTGCATGTCGTGCTGCATGGTTCCTCCTCGGTCGGTCGTCGGTGTTCGGCACGCGACGACCAGGCCCCAGTCCAGCTCGACGGCGGTTGCGCGGGCGTCGGACGATCATCAGACGGTTCCGAAACACGGTGCCGCCTACGATCGACACGACGCCCATCGCGGGCGCCGGAGCGACGCCTTCGACGCGTCGTCCGTCCCGAACACCGGAGGTCCCATGCGTGTCCTGATCGCCGAGGACGAGCAGTACCTCGCCGAGAGCATCCTCGAGGGCCTGCAGCACGAGGGGCTCGCCGCCGACCTCGTGTTCGACGGCGACACCGCGCTCCAGCGGCTCGCCGTCAACGCCTACGACGTCGTGGTGCTCGACCGCGACCTCCCTGGCACGCACGGCGACGACGTCTGTCGCTGGATCATCGCCCAGGAACTGCCCTGCCGGGTGCTCATGCTCACCGCGGCCGCAGACCTCGACGACAAGGAGAGCGGCTTCGAGATCGGCGCCGACGACTACCTGACCAAGCCGTTCGAGCTGCGCGAGCTCGTCCTCCGGCTCCGTTCACTGGCGCGTCGACCCAAAGCGTCGCTCCCACCCGTCCTCGAGTACGCCGGTGTGCGGCTCGACCCGTTCCGCCGCGAGGTGTACCGCAACGGCCGGTACGTGCGTCTGGCGAAGAAGCAGTTCGCGGTGCTGGAGATCCTGCTCGCGGCCAAGGGTGGCGTCGTGAGTGCCGAAGAGCTCCTCGAGCGCGCCTGGGATGAGCACGCCGACCCGTTCACGAACGCCGTGCGGGTGACGATGTCCACACTCCGGAAGGTGCTCGGCGAGCCGTGGATCATCCACACCGTGCCGGCCGTCGGCTACCGGGTCCTGCCGCCAGGTGAGGCTCCCGCCGAGACGAGCGGCGCGGACGCCGACGACGAGGACGACGAGGCGGGCGCATGACCGCCGCTCCGGCCGTCGGTGACATCGTCCGGCCGACGTGGATGACCGCTCGCGTGAAACTCACCGCGACCTATGCCGCCTTCACCGTCGTGACGGGACTCATCGCGCTCATCGTCATCAACGTCATCATCTGGCGGTTCCCCAGCTATCCGCTCGCGCCCGCCGCCGACAGTCGACAGATCTCCGCCATCACCCGCGGCGAGATCCGCGATTCGCTCATCAACTACTCGATGCTCGCACTCATCGGTATGGCCGTGATCGGGACCGGTGTCGGCTGGATCGTCGCCGGACGGGTTCTGCGGCCGCTGCGGGACCTCAACGCGGCCGTGCGAGCGGCGGCGGAGGGCTCGCTCGACCACCGCATCGCGATGACCGGTCGCCGCGACGAGTTCCGCGAGCTCGCCGACCGCTTCGACGACATGCTGGCACGCCTCGAGCAGTCGTTCCTGACGCAGAAGCGGTTCGCGGCCAACGCCTCGCACGAACTGCGGACACCGCTCGCGACGATGAAGATGCTCATCGAGGTCGCCCAGGCCGACCCGGAGGGCCGCGACGTCGACCGCGCGTTGCGACGGCTGCACGAGACGAACGAGCGGGGGATCGCGATCGTCGAGGCGCTCCTGCAGCTGAACCAGCTCGATCGCCGCCCGCTCGTGACCTCGCCCGTCGACCTGGCGGCGGTGGCTCGCGACGCGTCGCAGCTCATCTCGCCGGAGGCCGCGGACGCCGGGGTCACGATCTCGTCGACGCTCCGGAGCGCATCCGTGCGCGGCAACCGCGTGCTCCTCCAGCAACTGTTGACGAACCTGCTGTTGAACGCCGTGCGATACAACAGCGGTCCGGACGGCTGGGTCTCGGTGTGGGTCGGACCCGACCCGCAGGCGCCGGGACGCGCCGTCGTCGTGGTCAGCAACTCGGGGCCGCTGCTCGAGGAGGCTGAGGTGGCGCGGTTCGTGGAGCCGTTCGACCGGCGGGACGCCCGGATGGCGCGGGCTGCCGGTCGCGATCGGGGGAACGGTCTCGGGCTGACCCTGGGGGCCCGCATCGTGGAGCTGCACGGCGGGTCGCTGCGGCTCGCCCCGCTGCCGGCGGGTGGACTCGAAGTGACGGTGCTGTTGCCGGCTCACGACCCCGACCCGGCCGGAGCCTGACCGCGGAACGACAGGACACGGAACGACGGAACGGCCGACCGATCACAGGATCGGTCGGCCGTTCCGTCTGGTGCGGAGGTCACTGCACGGCGCAAGCCCTGGCCTCATCGAACAGGTCCTCCGGCAGGGCCCACACCCCGTTCGCATCCGGGTCCGGGACGTCGAACCCCTGGTCCCGCAGGCATTGGGCGCGGAGCCGGAGCTCGTCGGAGATCTCGGCCTTGCTGGGCTGATCGGGGTTCGCGGGCGGTGGGCCGAGTTCCTCGGCGCAGGCGTCGTAGGCCGTGTTCATCGCCTCGCCACCGTCGAGGGTGATCGCGGTGCCGGGTTCCGGGTCAGGGACATCGAACCCCTGGTCGCGCAGGCAGCCGGCGAGGGAGATGGTGTAGTCGTCGAACGCCTCGGCGTAGGAGTCGGCGGTCGACGGCGATCCACCACCCGACGGTGCTTCCGCGGATCCGGAGCAGGCGGTGAGCCCCAGCATGAGGGCGAGGACGGGGACGGCGAAGCCGATGGCTGTGGGTCGGCGCATGGATGGTCCTTTCTGACGGGCGACCGGTGTCGGTCACCCAGCCATCCCATCAACCGGCCTGTTCCGTCCTCGTCTCCCGATCACCAGACGTTCCCAACACCCCGCCCCTGCCCGCGAACTGTCACCAACCGCTAGTCCGGGCGGCTCGGACTAGCAGCAAGTGACAGTTCGCGGGCAGGGGAGGTTCAGTTCATGCGTGTGACGATCCAGACGATCAGTGTTCCGACAACGAACGCGACGGGGATCCACGTCCCGGATCGGCGCAACCTGCGGCCGGACGGAGCGACACCCGGCGGCGGGGTGAGCAGTCCGACCGCGGGGGAGCCGGTCTGAGCGCCGGGTGCCAGCGGGTGCTCCGGAGCTCCGGACGTCTGCGGCTGCAAGCGGTCGTCCCGCCACCGAGCCCACTGGTCCAACTTCGTCATCAGGGCGTCGATGACGCTGAACAGCCAGGCCCAGGTGTCGGGATCGAGGGTCGACACCTCCCGTTTCGTGTAGAGGAACAGCCAGTCGTCGATGATCTCGACGTCGAGCTGGGCGGCGTGGTCGATGAACCGCGCCATGATGTCCGGCGTGAACAGGTACAGGGCGTCGCGTTCGTAGCCGTCGGGGCAGTAGAGCGTGAAGTGCCGGTCGAAGTCGCCTTCCAGGGACAGTCGCTGGGCCCGCTGGAACGCCGCTGGGAGGTTCGAGCCGAACCCGTTGTTGCCGATCGCGTCGAGCACGATGTTCGGCAGGGGGACGTCGAGCTTCACCGCGACGTACCCCCAGTGGTGGGTCGTCGAACGCTTCCCGTGACGGACCGTGTACCGGTAGTTGCCGAACTCCACGGGGCGGGGACGGTTCGCCCGCAGCACGTCGGTCGACTGCCGCGACGATCCGATCCCGAAGATCATGCCGGGGAACGGAGGGTAGCTGAGGTCTGCGGTGTAGGTCATCCCGTTGGCCGCGGCGAACTGGGAGAGGCGGAAGCGCTTGATGCGCCTCGTCCGCCAGGAGAGGACCGCGACCACCGCGACGGCGGCGGCCGCGAGGAGTCCGATCCCGAGCAGCGGCGTCGGGCCGGAGCCGCCTCGTGAGGGCGTGGGCAGCGTTCCCAACAGGACGAACCCGCCGACGGCGACCACGACGATCCCCGCGATCAGGCCGATGAACAGCCGGGCGGACGGCGCGCGATGGTACGAGGGCGCTTTCGCCATGGCGTCACGGTCGATGGGGTCGATGAGCGCTCGGGTGTCGATCGTGCCGTCCATCCCCTCACGCTACCTGCCCGCGAACTGTCACCAACTGCTAGTTGGAGCGGCCAGGACTATCAGCAAGTGACAGTTCGCGGGCAGGGGGAGGGGTTACATCGAGCGGCGGAGCCAGCTTTCGACACCGGAGACATGGACCGTGACCAGCGCGCGGGTGAGTTCGGTGTCGCGCTTCTCGAGGGCGTCGACGATCGCGTGGTGCTCCTGCAGGGTGCGGGCGACGGCCTTCTCCTCGGTGAGGCCGCGCCAGATGCGGGCCCGGACCGTCTTGCTGCCGAGCGCGTCGAGCAGACTCGCGAGGTAGGCGTTGCCGCTCAGCTCGATCACGCGGGCGTGGAACTGCAGGTCGTGCGCGACGAGGTCCTCGACCGTCGTGGACTCGTCGACCTCATCGACCATGCTGCGCAGCTCGGCGATCCGCTCGTCGTCGAGGTGCTGGATCGCCATCACCGACGCGGAGGGTTCGAGGATGCGGCGCACCTCGAACATCTCGATGAGGGAGGCGTCGGCGTGCATGTCGATGACGAACGACATCGCCTCGTGCAGCAGGCTCGGTTCCAGCGTCGTGACGTAGGTGCCGTCGCCGCGACGGACGTCGAGCACGCGGATCAGCTCCAGCGCCTTCACCGCCTCGCGGAGGGAACTGCGGGAGAGCCCCAGGGTCTCGCTGAGCTCCTTCTCCGGAGGGAGGCGCTGGCCGGGTGTGAGGTCGCCGGCGACGATCATCGCCTGGATCCGCGCGATCGCCTCGTCCGTGACTGCCATGCGACCCCCTGCTCGAGCGAGACGGTCACATGGAACACCGCCTCGCGCCATGATACATCCGACGTTTCCACGGGCCTCACCCCGACCAGGCTCCACGCACCGCCGACATCGGGCACCTTGTGTTACGTCAGGTTGAGCGCCCTCTCGCGGCCCGTCCGATCACTCCCTACTGTTGCTGCAACCCGACGTCCCGGTGCGCCCCGACCGCACCGACAGCGGACGCCGGCACGCTCCACCACCCCCCTGCACCGTCCCGCACCCCACCGTCATCTGGAGTCCCCATGCGTCGTCGATCGCGCCTCGCGCTGTCTCTTGTCACCCTGGCCGTCGTGGCCGGCCTCGCCACCGGCTGTTCGCTCAAACAGTCCTCGTCCAGCGCGTCGACGAGCGGCGCCGCTGCCAGCTCGGCCGCCTCAGACGTGGACGTCCCCTCGCTCAAGGGCAAGACCGTCGGCGTCGCCGCCAAGGACGTCGTCCGCGACTTCGGCCGCCTCACCTACCAGGGTGTGCAGGACCGCCTGGAGGAGCTCGGCGCCAAGGTCGTCGCCACCCAGGCCGACGCACAGGACGACAAGCACCTGGCCAACGTCGAGAACCTCGTCTCACAGAAGGTCGACGCGATCGTCGTCATCCTCGGCGACGCGACCACGCTCGCCCCGGCGCTGCAGCAGGCGAAGGACGCCGACATCCCGGTCTTCACGATCGACCACGCCAGCGAGAACTCGGTGAACAACATCGGTTCCGACAACTGGCAGATCGGCTCCACCCTCGCCCGCACCCTCGCCGAGGACATCGGCGGGAAAGGCAAGGTGCTCGTCTTCAACGGCTTCTACGACGTCACCCCCTGCCAGATCCGCTACGACGAGTTCAAGCTCGTGCTGAAGAACTACCCGAACATCGAGATCATCGAGCCCGAGCTGCAGGACATCTACGAGGGCACCATCGAGGACGCCAAGCAGAAGACGAACGACGCGCTCACCCGCTACCCCAAGGGCGAGATCTCGGCCGTGTGGTCGTGCTGGGACCTCCCGGCGATCGGTGCCTCCCAGGCCATCGACGCGGCGGGCCGCGACGAGATCAAGGTCTACGGCGTCGACGCCGAGCCCGGAGCGCTCGACCTCATCCAGGACCCCGACTCGGTGTACCAGTTCACGGTCGCGCAGCAGCCGACCCTGTTCGGGACGACGAGCGCGAACAACGTCGCCCTGTACCTCGGCGGCAAGCAGGACGAGGTGCCGCTGAGCACCTACCTCGACGCCGTGTTCATCGACAAGGCGAACGTCGCCGACGAGCGCAAGCGACTCGGCCTGGAATGACGCACGACACCTCGATCGACGGTCTGACCGCCCAGCGCTCGCTGGGCGGCCGGCCCGGTGCAGCCACGACCGAAGCCTCGGCTCCAGCCGTGAGCATGCGTGGCATCGCGAAGGACTTCGGCGGTGTCCGGGTGCTGGACGACGTCGACCTCGAGGTGCACCCCGGCGAGGTCGTCGCGCTCGTGGGCGAGAACGGCGCGGGCAAGTCGACGCTCATCAAGATCCTCACCGGCCTCTACACGGCGAGCGAGGGCACCATCGAGATCGACGGCGAACCGGTCGTCATCCGCAACCCGGGCGACGCCGAACGCCTCGGTGTCCGCGTCATCCACCAGGACCGCCACCTGGCCGGTCGCCTCACGGTCGCGGAGCAGCTGTTCCTCGGCTCGCGCTCCGCGTTCCTCACCGGCCGGCAGCTCGACCGGCGCGCCGAGCGGGAGCTGCTCGACCTCGTCGGGCTGGACGTGCCGGGCAAGACCCTCGTCGACGAGCTGAGTGTCGCCGAGCAGCAACTCCTGCAGCTCGCGATCGCGACGATCACGCGCCCGCGGGTCCTCGTGCTCGACGAACCCACCGCACCGCTCGCCGCCGGCGACGTCGAGCGGCTGTTCCGCACCGTCCGGACCCTGCAGAGCCAGGGCGTCGCCGTCATCTACATCTCCCACTACCTGCAGGAGGTGCGCGACATCGCGTCCCGCGTCGTGGTCCTCCGCAACGGTGAACGCGTCGGTGCGCTCGATCTCGCCGATCCCGACGCGACCCTCGACGCCATCGTCCAGCTCATGGTGGGGCGGAGCGTCGAGGAGTTCGGCGACCGCGAACGGATCGTCGCCGACGCCGTCGCCGAACCGGTCCTCGCGATCGACGGCCTGACGGTCGCGGAACGGCTGCACGGCGTCTCGATCGCCGTCCGTCCGGGCGAGATCGTGGGCGTCACGGGGCTCGTCGGATCGGGCCTCGAGGAACTGGCCGACGCGGTCACCGGGCTCCGGGCGCACGGCGGGACCGTGCGGCTCGGCCGGGCGACGATCCGCTCGCCGAGGGCCTTCGTCCGGGCGGGTGGGGCGTACGTCCCGGCCAACCGCCACCGCGACGGCATCCTGAACCGTCAGTCCGTCCGCGAGAACCTCACCCTCGCCGCGCTCGACCGCATCACCGGGCTCGGCGGGATCCTGCGTGGTCGACGCGAGCGGGAGATCGCCGCCGACCTCGTCGCGAGGCTCGACGTCCGGCCCGCGAACGACACCGCGGTGGCCGGGAGCCTCTCTGGCGGCAACCAGCAGAAGGTCGTGCTCGGTCGATGGCTCGCGGCCGGGTCGACGGTGTTCGTGCTCGACCAGCCGACCTCCGGCGTCGACATCGGGTCGCGTCAACAGATCTACGCGGAGATCGACGCGCTCGTCGCGCAGGGCGCCGGCGTCCTGCTCGTGAGCGTCGACCTCGAGGAACTGATCGGGCTCGCCGACCGCGTCCTCGTGTTGTACCGCGGGACGATCCGGACCGAGCTGCCCCGATCGCAGGCGACCGCCGACACGATCCTCGCCTGGTCGACGGGCGCCGCCGAGGTCGCGTCAACGCCGCCGGCCCCCTCGACCGGCTCGGGGACCGAGTCGTCACCCACCCGAGGAGTCTCCGCATGACCGCCCTCTCCGCTCCACCCGTCGCGCCCGGCCAGGCGCCGTCGGCCGCAGCCGAGTCCGCGACCAAACGTCGTCGCCCGGTCTCCCGGTTGGGACTCATCGGCTACGCGATCGTCGTCATCGAGGTCGTCGTCTTCGCGGTCGCCTCGCCCGGCTTCCTCGACCCGGCCAACCTCGCGACGATCCTCACCCAGTCGGCGGTCTACGCGATCGCGGCCTTCGGACTGTCCATCGTCGTCATCACGGGCGGTGAGGACGTCGTCCGCGGCGGCATCGACCTCTCGATCGGCGCCGTCCTCGGCTTCTCCGGCGCCCTCGTCGCGGTGCTCCTGCAGGCCGAGCTCGGTCTGCCGCTCGCGCTGCTCATCGGACTCGGAGCCACGGCGGTCATCGGGCTCGTGAACGGTCTCGTCGTCGTCGCCGGGATCCGCCCGCTCCTCGTCACCCTCGCGATGATGAGCATCGTCACGAGCCTCACCATCGTCATCACGAACAACGTGAAGGTGCCGGTCTCCGACGCCGGGCTGGTCTGGTTGCGGAGTGGACACGTCGTCGGTGTCCCTGCGGCGGTCGTCGTGCTGCTCCTCGTCTTCGCGGTCGCCGCCTTCGCCACCGGGCGCACCAGCTGGGGCGTGAAGAACGCCGCGGTGGGGCAGAATTCGACGGCCGCCCGGGTGGCCGGGATCAATGTCAACCGCCACATCGTCGTCAGCTACGTCCTCGCGGCGGTCCTCGCCGGGATCGCGGGCGTCCTCATGACCAGTCGGTTGTCCGCTGCCCTGCCGGGGATCGGCGAGCAGTCGCTCATCGACATCCTCCTCGCGACGTTCCTGTCCATCGCGTTCTCCCGTCGGCTCGTCGTCACGATCACGGGGACCCTGTTCAGTGCCGTGTTCGTCGCGATCCTCACCAACGGCTTCAGTCAGCTCGGCGTCCCGAGCCAGTGGATCGGCATCACCAAGGGTGTGCTGATCCTGCTGGTCCTCGCGGTCGCCGCGATCCGCGAACGGAGCGTCAAGCGATGAGTGTCGACACGCGCACGCAGTCCTCCGCCACCACCGGCGTCTCCGTCCCGAAGGCCGGGTCGGCTGGAACGAGAGGCGGCGATGACCAACGTCCCGGCGGCCCGCTCTCGAGGCTGACGGTCCGTGGCCTCGGTGCCGCGGTGCCGCAGGCGCTCGCCCCCGCCGTGCTGGCCGTGCTGCTCATCGTGTTCGCGGTGCTGTCGCCGTCGTTCCTGACCGCCGACAACCTGCTCGGGGTGCTCAACCAGAACGCGCTGCTCCTGCTCGCGGCCGTCGCGATGACGGTCGTCGTCCGCGCCGGTGGCATCGACCTCTCCATCGGTGTCGCCATCGACCTCGCGGCGCTCACCGCCTCGGCGCTCCTGGCCGACGACTACGTGGCCTGGGTCGCGATCGTCGGCGGTCTGGTCGTCGGCCTGCTCGTCGGGGCCGTGAACGCGTTCCTCATCGTGGTGCTGCGCATCCGGCCGTTCCTCGCCACGCTCAGCGTCTGGTTCATCGGTGGTGGCGTGCAGCAGGTCGCGACCGACGGTGGGTCACCCATCTACCTGTCGCGCAGCAGTGTGCCGGACGAGTTCGCGTGGCTGGGCGCTGGAACCGTGCTCGGTGTCGCCGCGCCGATCGTCGTCGCCGTGCTCGTGCTGATCATCGTCTGGGCTGCGCTCGAACGGAGTCGCTGGGGTCGGGTGCTGACTGCGGCGGGTGAGCAGCCGACGGCGACCCGGATCTCCGGTCGGCTGGCGGGGACGTCGATGGCGACGGCGTTCATCTTCGCTGCCGGGATCGCGGCTATCGCCGGGCTGATCCTGGCCTCGCGGAGCCAGGGCTTCGTCGCGAATAGCGGGCAGCTCTACGTGCTCGACTCCATCGGTGCGGTGTTCATCGGGACGACGCTGAGTCGGACGGGGCGGCCGAACCTCTTCGGGACGCTCGTCGGCGTGCTCATCTTCGCGCTGCTGACGAACGGGATGAACCTCATCGGGCTGTCCTTCTACTGGCAGGGTCTCGCCCGCGGTGTCGTGCTCATCCTGATCCTGCTGCTCGGTGTCCTCCTGGCGCGCGACCGCGTCCGCAAACCCCTCACGTGACGTCCATCCGAGTCTGGTGGTGCGGTTGCGCCAGCGCGGTGCGCTGACGCGAGGAGGAGTGACTCGGCGCGAGCGCGCCCCGCACGCGTGAGCGCGGGCCTCTGGAGACCCGCGCTCACGTGCATGACCCGCGGTCACGCCAGCGCACCGCGCTGGCATCACCCGAGGGAACGGATCAGACCCGGAGGTCGAGCCAGGCGACCTGCTCCGGGGTCAGCCTCAGGGACAGGGCATCGGTCGACGAACGCGTCTCCTCGATGGACCGCGGGCCGATGAGGGCGAAGGTCGGGAAGTCCTGCGCCAGCACATAGGCCAGGGCGATCGCCGTCGGCGCGACACCCAGCTCCGAGCCGAGCTGCCGGGCACGGGCCAACCGCTCGAAGTTGTCGTCGCTGTAGTAGCAGCGCACGAGATCCGGGTCCGACAGGTCCTCGGGCTCGGCGCGCCCGGTGAAGAACCCGCGTGCCTGCGACGACCACGGCAGCAGCGGCGTCTTCGTCTCCTCGAGCCACGCCCGGCTCGTCGGATCGGTCACCTCCACACACCCGGCCCACGGCACGTCGAGCGCGCGGGCGAGACCGAAGTGGTTGCTCAGCGCCGCGAACCCCCGCTTCCCGTTGGCCGCCGCATAGGCGTTCGCCTCCTCGAACCGGTCGATCGTCCAGTTGGAGCCACCGAACGCACGGATGCGACCGGCCTCGGCGTGCTCGTTCAGCACGTCGACGAACTCGCCCACCGGCACCTCCACGTTGTCGCGGTGCATGAGGTACAGGTCGAGGTGGTCGGTGCCGAGACGGTCGAGGCTCTCGAACAGCTGCCGGGAGATCGACTCCGGGTCGCAGAACGGTGTGTGCGCACCCTTGCCGATCACCACGACGTCGTCGCGGAGACCCCGGTTGGCGAGCCAGCGTCCGAGCAGCTGCTCCTGGAGCCCGTCGCCGTACAGCCAGGCCGTGTCGAAGGCGTTGCCGCCGCGCTCGAAGAAGTCGTCGAACATCGCCGACGCGTGCGACAGGGTCTGCTGGTTGTCGACACCCATGACGAGGCGCGAGATGTCGTGGTCGATGCCGGCGATGCGACCGGTCGGCATCGGGAACTCGGCGCGCACGGCGAGCGGCCGGCCGGAACCGGTCGGGATGTCGGTGTCGATCGACTCGAACGGGTACTCGAGGCCGATCGCCTCACGCCACCGGTCGAGGGTCCCGAGGTTGCCGAGCGAGTCCGCCCAACGCATCTGCGGCGCCTGGCCCGCGTCGGCGAACGTCGCGACCGCGTCGGCCTGGATCGCGTACTGCGGCGCCCCGGGGATGTGGATCGACTCGGTGCCCGAGATGGTGCGGACCTCGATCGTCGAACCGTCCTCGACCGACGGCAGCCACGGGTCGGACACGATGATCTGCCCGGTGGACCCCGTGACGACGACGCGGTTGTCGTCCTGGACGCGCACGCCGCTCGTGACGTGCGCCGTGATGCCCGACGGGAAGACGAGCGAAGCGCTCGCCCACTCGTCGACGCCCGTCGCACCGACGGTCCCGGCGCCGCTGACGTCCGTCGGGTCGGCGAAGGGCGCACCGACGGCCGCCCCGGCGATCAGCCGCGAGATGGAGACGGGGTAGCCGCCGACGTCGAGGATGCCGCCGCCCGCCAGCTCCGGGTTCATGAGTCGGTGATCGGCGGGCAGGTCTGCGGCGAACGCGAACGACGCCTCGATGTGCTGGATGTCGCCGATGGCGCCCGACGACACGAGCTCGACGAGCTTCGCCGTCTGCGGGTGGAAGCGGTACATGAACGCCTCGGCGAGGTACACGCCGGCACGGCGGGCGGCCTCGATCGCGAGCATCGCACCGGCGCGGTTCACCGAGAGCGGCTTCTCGCTGACGATGTGCTTGCCGGCTTCCGCCGCTTCGATCACCAGCCGGACGTGCTCCGTGTGCGGGGTCGCGATGTAGACCGCGTCGACGCCGGGGTCGGCCAGCAACTCGGCGACCGAGCCGTACCCGCGGACGGGAGCCGTGCCGTCGCCGAAGCGCTCGCCGAACTCTTCGGCACGCGACGCGTCACGACTGGCGACGGCGGCGAGTCGACCGGTGCGACTGGCGTGCAGCTCGGTCGCGAACCGTTCGGCGATCGTTCCTGGGCCGATGATTCCCCAAGCGACGTGTTCCATATGGTGGTGCTCCTCAACGTTGATCGGCGGTGCGATGGTCTGTGGTGAACGTCACCGTGAACGTTCACGGTGCGAGCGTATCAGTACGATGTGACCATGACCAGGCCCCGCGACGATCACGCTCCGGCGCGAGCGACGATCATCGACGTCGCCCGGGTCGCCGGTGTCTCGCGCCAGACCGTGACCCGCGCACTCAACGGGATGCGCGACGTCAGCGACGCCACCAGGCAACGGGTCGTCGAGGTCGCGGCATCGCTCAACTACCGGCCGAACCGCGCCGCGCAGCACCTGGTGAGCGGCCGGACCACGACGCTCGGACTGGTGGTCGACGACCTGCGGAACCCCTACTACCCGGAGCTCGCGGCCGCCCTCGTGCAGCAGGCGGCAGAGCGCGGATGGACCGTGTTGGTCGCCGAGGTCGGGGGAGCGGCGAACGCATCGGGCGACCGACCCGCCGCCGCGGATCGCGGACCGGACCTCCCCGACGCGGAACGTGCGCAGCTCGCCGAACTCGCGCGGCAGGTCGACGCGGTCGTCGGGCGCAACGGCGCCGACCACGGAGCACTCCAGGGCGCCTTCGCCACCATCCCGTTCGTCTCCCTCGGCGACCATCGGTCAGACGAGCCCGAGGCAGGATCGAACCCGCCCGGCGCCGAGCCGACGCTGCAGGTGGCGGGCGTCGACATCGACTTCGAGGACGGCATCCGACAGGCGCTCGCACACTTCGTCGCGACCGGGCGCCGGTCCATCGCGATGATCGACGCCTCGGCGGAACCGTCCGGACGACGTCTCGCGTACCGGGCGTTCCTCGAGGAGCACGGCTTGCCGTGGTCGGAGGCGTCGGAGACCTGGGCGGAGGACACCCACCAGGGCGGGGTGTCGGCCGCCCTGCGGTGCCGGGCCGCGATGCCCGACGTCGATGCCGTGCTCGTCTTCAACGACGTCATGGCCGTCGGCGTGCTCAAGGGACTCGCCCGTGCCGGGGTCGGCGTGCCGGAGGACGTCGCCGTCATCGGCATCGACGGACTCGACCTCGGTCGCTTCGTCACCCCTGAGCTCACGAGCGTGGCCGTCGACAAGGGCGACATCGCACGGCACAGTCTCGAACTGCTCGACGGCATGATGTCCGGCACGCTTCCGCTCTCGGGGCCGTCCGTCCGACGCTCGGTCGGTGTCTCACTCGTCATCCGCGAGTCCGCCTGAGCCGCTCCGCCTGGGCCACTCCACCCGAGCCGCACCGGCCCCGTCGTCCGGACGGGCGCGGACGACACGGCAGACTGGTCCCATGTCTGAACTCCTCGCCCTCTGTCGCGTCGAAGCCCTCCAGGTGGACGACGGGTCGATCGGTGTCACCGCGATCGACAAGCGCCCGGTCGACGAGCCGCTGCACGTGCGGCCGATGGGGCTGTACGGCGACGTGCAGGCCGATCGCAAACACCACGGCGGTCTGACGAAGGCGCTCTACGCCTACGCCGAGGAGGACGCGCGGTTCTGGGAGGGTGAGCTCGGTCGGGAGATCACGCCGGGGCTGTTCGGCGAGAACCTCCGCACGCAGGGGCTCGACGTGAACGGTGCCGAGATCGGTGAACGCTGGCGGATCGGCGACACCCTCGTCGTCGAGGTGACCTGCCCGCGGACCCCGTGCGGCACCTTCCAGCGGCGCCTGGGCGAGCCTCGGTGGGTGAAGCGCTTCGCCGACGCCGCGCGGCCCGGTGCCTACCTCAAGGTGGTCAAGAGCGGGACGGTGCAGGCGGGCGACCCGATCGAGATCGTCCGACAGCCCGGCCATGGCGTCACCATCGCCTCCTGGTTCGCCGCGGCGGACGAGGCGCAGGCCGTCACCCTCGAGCAGTCGGAGCAGTCCGGCGCCGTGGTGCTGGCGCCCGAGATCCACGAGTCGATCAAGCAGCTCCGCCGCAAGCGGACCGTCTGAGCCCTGCCGTCGCGTCCGCACACCTGTGCGACCGCTGAGTGCAAGCCCCGGCCGGAACAGTCCGGAAGCGGACGCTGTTGCATACCATGGAGCCGAAGACCGGAGCACGCGGGGACCCCGCACGGTGCTCGGCACGAAGGAGGAGTCACGATGAGTGCAGCAGACGAGCAGAGCACGACGACCGAGCGCGCGGTGCTGGCCGGCGGGTGCTTCTGGGGCATGGAAGACCTCGTCCGGAAGATGCCGGGCGTGAAGTCGACGCGCGTGGGCTACAGCGGTGGCGACGTCGCCAACGCCACCTACCGCAACCACGGCACCCACGCGGAGGCCCTCGAGGTCGTCTTCGACCCGAGCAAGCTGTCCTTCCGCGAGCTCCTGGAGTTCTTCTTCCAGATCCACGACCCGTCGACGAAGAACCGCCAGGGCAACGACGTCGGCCTGAGCTACCGCTCGGCGATCTTCTACACCTCGCCCGAGCAGGAGCGCGTCGCCCGCGACACGATCGCCGACGTCGACGCCTCAGGGCTCTGGCCAGGCAAGGTCGTCACCGAGGTCGAGCCGGTGTCCGAGTTCTGGGAGGCCGAGCCGGAGCACCAGGACTACCTGGAGCGCATTCCGTGGGGCTACACGTGCCACTTCGTGCGCCCGGGCTGGAAGCTCCCGCGCCGCGCAGAGGTCGCGGAGCAGGCCACCGCGTAAGCACGTCCACAGCGCCCGGCACCTCGGTGTCGGGCGCTGTGCTGTGTGTGGACCGGCAGGCTCAGACGCCGTCGGCGCGCGAGGAGTTGACGGCGTCGGAGGCCAGTCGTGGCGCGAACCGCGGGTCGAACTGCAGCGATGGATCGTCGGGTGATGCCAATGACGGTTTCCCGAGGCGGACCCACTCGAGGTACTGGAGGTAGGGGTCGGACCCGGCATCGACCGGCGCATCGACGATGCGCTTGCGTCCCCACGGCCACTTCCACCCCACGATCAGCATCCTACGGACGGTTCCTGAAGATCCGCGGACCATCGCGCCACGATCTCGCAACGATGGCGTCGAGGCGTGCTCGTTTCGTCTGATGGATACGGAGTTGTCCATCGGCCGTCGGTGCTGTCATGATGAAGCACGGCGGAGATAGCTAGACAATCGAGATACTTCGAAGGGTTGTCCGGACCCGGTCACTGCACCTGCCGAGAGAGGTCGTTCCATGGGCTCCGCCGGCAGCGAGACGTCTGAACTCCGCCGAGCCTGGGTGGAGCAGCTCACGGCCGACCGCTTCGGCGTCTTCGTGGGGGATCGGCGAATCGGGTTCATCGATGTGGACTGGCCGCTGCACGTCGCCCTCCGCGGGGCCGACTACGAGACGGCGGTCGAAATCGATCGGGCGATCCGGTTCGACCAGGCGCTGCGAGCGGTCCTCGGCGACTGAGTCGCCTCCGGTGTCCGGCGACTATGATCGCAGCACGGTTCGGGTGGACGGTTCGCCGGGCGGCACCCGGTGGGACCTGCGAGACGGAGGGAGAGTGACATGACCGACTCCTTCAGTGCCGAGCCCTGGGCGTCCGGCCTCCCGGTCCTCGAACTGCCGATGTTCCCGCTCGGCTCTGTGCTGTTCCCGCACATGCCGCTCGCCCTGCGGCTCTTCGAGGAGCGCTACCTGACCATGCTCGCCCACCTGCTCGAGGCCGAGGACCCGGCGTTCGGCGTGGTGCTCATCGAGCGCGGGCGCGAGACGGGAGGCGGTGAGCACCGCTTCCGGACAGGGACCGTGGCGGAGATCGTCGAGGTCGACGGCGGCGAGGGCTTCGTGGCGGTGATCGCCGAGGGCGGTCAGCGCTTCGAGGTGACCGACTGGCTGCCGGACGACCCGTACCCACGCGCCGAGATCCGCACGCTCGACGACTTGGAGTGGGACGAGCGCTGGGAGCAGCTGCGGGACGAGACCGAGGCGGCGGTGCGGCGTTCGCTGGCCGTGGCCAGCGAGTTCAGCGAGCAGCAGTGGGCCTCGGTCGTGGAGCTCGCCGACGACCCGCTGGAGTCGTCGTGGCAGCTCGCGGGCATCGCCCCGGTGAGCGAGATCGATCAGATGCGATTCCTCTCGGCCGGTTCGCTGGAAGAGCTGCTGGTCGGTGTGCGCGATCGCGCCACCGAGGCCGGCGAAGCGTTCATCGCGGGCGGCATCGCCGACGCGGACGACGAGGACTGGGACATCCTCGGCGGCTGAGCCCCGACGTCCCACCTCGACAGGCTCGGTGACCGGCAGTGCTCTGTGCCGCCGGGTGCGCTCGGACACCGGAAGCCCGCCTCCCGCTCCGCTGGTCGCCGAGCCTCGGCCCCTCCGCCGGCCACTGAGCCTGTCGAAGTGCCCTTGCGCATTCGTGGAAACGCTTTACTATTTCCTATAGGATCTTTTTGACCGGGAGCACCAGCCCCGAGCAGTCCCTGAGCGCAATGGAGCATCATGACGGATACGACCGCGACCGCGTCGACCCCCCGATGGACCGCCGACACCTGGCCCATCGCCACCTGCCTGCACGGCATCCCACCCGTCGACCGCAACGGCGTCTCCCTGCACGACGCGGAACCCGAAGCCTGGGACGACCTCTTCGCGCAGGTCGCCGGCGTCGGGTTCACCCTCGCCGAACTGCCCGACAGCCACGTCCGGCCCGCCGACCTCGAACCGTCCCGTCGCGACGAGTTCCTCGCCATCGCGAAGTCGCACGGCGTCGGCGTCCCGTCCGTCCACCTGCAGCGGCAGAGCGTGATCATGCCGGGCCACGAGGAGCGCAACCTCGAGTACGCGCACCGCACGATCGACGCCGCCGCCGAGTGGGGGATGCAGGTCTTCTCCACCGGCCTGCACCAGCCCTTCAGCGAGGCCCAGCGCAAGGCGCTCTGGTTCTGGACCGCCCAGGGCCCGAAGGACCCCGACGACCCCGAGGTCTGGAACGCCGCCGTCAGCCGCATCCGCGAGCTCGGCAAGCACGCGGCCGACGTCGGGCTGCCACTCGCCCTCGAACTCTACGAGGACACCTACCTCGGCACCGCCGACAGCGCGGTGCGGTTCGTGGAGGAGGTCGGGCTCGACAACGTCGGTCTGAACCCCGACGTCGCGAACCTCATCCGCCTGCACCGCCCGGTGGAGGACTGGCGCGAGCTGTTCGCCAAGACCCTGCCGTACGCCAACTACATGCACGTGAAGAACTACACCCGCGACGAGGCGGCCGACGGCAGCTGGGCGACGTCCGTGCCCTCCACCATGGAGGCCGGGCTCATCAACTACCGCCAGGTCTTCCGTGACGCCGTCGAGCTCGGCTTCAACGGCATCATCCTGGCCGAGCACTACGGCGGCGACAGCCTCGGCATGTGCTCCACCAACCAGAAGTACATCAGGACCCTGCTGCCGCAGGCCTGATCCAGACGACCACAGGAGAGCTTCATCATGACCACACACACCATCGCCGTCGTCGGATCGGGGTACATGGGCGGCGGCATCGCCCAGGTGCTCGCGCTGTCCGGCGCCACCGTCCGCATCGCCGACATCTCCGAGGAGATCGCGCGCAAGAACTACGACCGCCTCATCGCCGAGGCCGAGCAGTTCGTCGCCGACGGACTCTTCCCTGCCGACGCCGTGGAGCGGATCCGCGCCAACGTCTCGCCCGCAGCGTCCATCGAGGAGGCCGTCACCGGAGCCGACTTCATCGAGGAGGCCGTCCCCGAGAAGATCGAGATCAAGCACGAGACCCTCCGTCGCATCAGCGCCGCGGCCTCGCCCGACGCCATCATCGGCTCGAACACCTCGACCATCCTCATCGGTTCGCTCGCCGAGGCCGTCACCAACCCGGAGCGGTTCCTCGGCGTCCACTTCTCGAACCCGGCCCCGTTCATCCCCGGCGTCGAACTCATCCCGCACGAGACCACCGCCGATGCGGCGATCGCCACCGTCGAGGAGATCGTCGCAGCGACCGGCAAGGAGACCGCCCGCGTCAAGGACGCGACGGGCTTCGTGCTCAACCGCCTGCAGTACGCGCTGTTCCACGAGGCGACGCAGCTCGTCGAGGAGGGCGTCGCGACGCCCGAGGACATCGACACGATCGTCCGCACCACCTTCGGCTTCCGGCTCCCCGTCTTCGGTCCCTTCGCGATCGCCGACATGGCCGGACTCGACGTGTACTCGTTCTGCTACGCCTCGCTCCAGACCCGGTGGCCCGAGCGGTTCGCCACGCCGGACTCCCTCAAGGAGCTCGTCGACGCCGGCAAGTTCGGCACCAAGTCGGGTGCCGGCTACCTCGACGTCCCGGCCGACCGCACGCCCGAGCTGATCGCCTACCGCAACAAGGCCTACGTCGCGATCAAGCAGCTCATGGACGAGCTCGGCCCCGCGCCCATCAACTGAGCGCGGCGCCGACCGAGCGCACCGTCCGGCTCGATCGGACACCGACTTCACCACTCCCACGCAGAAAGGCCGGCCATGACCGCCACCAGCTTCCCCAAATCCAAGACCGTCGTCCTCACCGGTGCAGCCTCCCCGCGCGGCATCGGTCGCGCCTCCGCCCACCACCTCGCCGAACTCGGCTGGAACATCGGGATCATCGACCTCGACGAGGCTGCGGCGCAGGCGGTCGCCGCCGAGATCGCGGAGCAGCACGGGGTGCAGGCGGCCGGCGCCGGCGCGAACGTCGCCGACGAGGCGCAGGTGCGTGCCGCGTTCGACGCACTCGAGACCGCCCTCCCACAGCTCGTCGCCCTCGTGAACCTCGCGGGCGTCGCCTCACCGGTGCCCTACCTCGAGGTGAGCGCCGACGAGTGGAAGCGCGTCATCGACATCAACCTCAACGGCGTCCACTACACGACCCGCCGTGCGGTGGAGTCGATGGTCGCGAACGGTGTCGGTCGGGTCGTCAGCCTGTCATCCGTCTCCGCCCAGCGCGGCGGCGGCACCTTCAGCAAGACGGCCTACTCGGCGGCGAAGGCCGGCGTGATCGGCTTCACCCGCAGCGTCGCCCGTGAGCTCGGCCACGACGGCATCACGGTCAACGCCATCTCGCCCGGACCGATCGACACCGACATCATGGGCGGCACCCTCACCGAGGAGCGCAAGACGGCCATGGCCGCCGACGGCGTCCTGCCCCGCATCGGCACCCCACGCGACATCGCCGCCGCCATCGCCTACCTCATCAGTGAGGACGCCGGCTTCGTCACCGGTCAGACGCTGAACGTCGACGGCGGCCTCTACATGCACTGATCCACCACACGCACCACGAGCGAACGGAGCAGCACCATGCAGCACCTCACCGGTCAGTGGACCAAATCCCGGTTGATCTTCCTCGGTCTCGGCGTCGTCTTCGTCGGCATCGGCCTCTGGATGATCATCCCCTCGATGGTCTCCTGACCACCGCCAGCAGCAGCAGTAGCACCAGCAGCACCCACCCGCACCAGTCATCTCAAAGGAGAGTGTCTTGTCCACACCCAATCCGCCGGCGATCGGATCGACCAACGATCCGGCGCTGAAGTCGGCGATCCGCAAGGCGTCGAAGCACCTCATGCCGATGCTCGTCATCCTGTACTTCGTCGCGTTCCTGGACCGCACGAACGTCGGCTTCGCCGAGGAGGCGCTCAGCGTCGACCGCGGCATCTCGAACGGTGCCTTCGCCCTCGGCGCCGGCATCTTCTTCATCGGCTACGCGATCTTCGAGATCCCGAGCAACCTGCTGCTGAAGAAGTTCGGCGCCCGGTTCTGGCTCGCCCGCATTGCGGTGACCTGGGGCATCGTCGCCGCCCTGTTCGCCTTCACGACGAACGACACGATGTTCATCGTCCTGCGGTTCCTGCTCGGCGTGACCGAGGCCGGGCTCTTCCCCGGCGTCATCATGTTCCTGTCGGAGTGGTTCCCGAACAAGGTCCGTGTCCAGATGTTCTCGATCTTCTACCTGGCGCAGCCGTTCTCACAGATGCTCGGCGCCCCGCTGAGTGGTGGCCTCATCAGCTTCGGCGACGCCCTGACCCCGTGGCACGGCTGGCAGGTGATGTTCTTCGCCGAGGGCATGCTCGCGGTCCTAGCCGGCTTCGCAGCGCTCTACTTCCTCACCAACTCGCCACAACAGGCGAAATGGCTGGACCAACAGGAGAAGGACTCGCTGACGGCCGCGATGGAACGCGAGGACACCGTGCGGCAGTCGGACGGCCCGACCGGTATCGCGAAGGCGATGACGAGTTGGAAGGTGTGGTACTTCACCATCATCTACTTCTGCCTCCAGATCGCGGTGTACGGCACGACGTTCTACCTGCCGCAGCAGGTCTCGAACCTCATCGGTCAGGACGTCGGCTGGCAGGTCGGCCTCGTGGCGGCCATACCGTGGCTCGTCGGCCTCTTCGCCTGCTACTACGTGGGACGGAACGCGAACACCGTCGTCCGTCGGCGCACCTGGGGCACGTGGTTCTACATCTCGACCGGCGTCTTCATCCTGGCCTCGGCCTGGGCGGGCGCGAACAACCAGCCCATCCTCGGCATCCTGTTCATCACGATCGCCGTGGCGAGCTTCCTCTCGGTCGGGCCGATCACGTGGGCCTACCCGACGGCGTTCCTCACCGGAACGGCTGCAGCGGCGGGCATCGGCCTCATCAACTCGCTCGGTAACCTCGGCGGCTTCGTGGCACCGATCATGCGCACCGGGATCAACGAGAGCGTGCCGACCGACAGCGGCGTGTGGGGCGTGGTCTCGCTCGGGGTGTTCGCCTTCCTCGCGGCCGCCATGCTCTACTGCACCCGGTTCTTCCGTGGGGCGAAGGCGGACGAGCTGCTCGAGACGACGGCGAACCGCACGGCGCACTAATCTCACCGCAACACCCGGACGGGGTCGATCGCTCAGGCGGTCGGCCCCGTTCTGCCCTTCGACAGGCTCAGGGACCGGAGGAGGGCGGCTCAGGGACCGGAGGAGGGCGGCTCGGGGACCGGAGGACTCGGTCCCTGAGCCTGTCGAAGGGTGCATGCCTGGCCCGGCGCCTGTCAGACTCCGGTCCCTGAGCGTGTCGAAGGGCGGTTCAGTGCTCGGCGTCGCTGCGGGCGCGGGTGCGCACGAGCTCGATGTGCGAGCGCATGGCCGCCGCGGCGGTCTCGGGGCCGTCGGAGAACGCGTCGAGGATGGCTCGATGTTCGACGACCGCTTGGTCGGCGTCGGTGACGCCCGTCTCGACCGTCTGGCGCATGCGGTGCACGCGGGTGGAGATGCCCTCGGACATGTCGAGGAGGAAGGGGTTGCGGGTGCCCTCGAAGATGAGGTGGTGGAAGTTCCAGTCGACCGCGAAGTACTCGCGGAGGAGTGCGACGGGGATCTCGCCGGCCGACGCCGCGGCGCGCACCCTGGCGGTCATCTCGACGTGCTGTGCGAGGGCGACCTCGAGGGCCGGGACGAGCTCGTCGGCGTGGGCGGCGGCCAGCGCGGTGGCGCCGCTCTCGAGCACGATGCGGGCGTCGAACAGCGACTCGAGCTGGTCGTCGGCGAGCGGCGGTGCCACCCGGTAGCCCTTGTGGGTGACCCGGGTGACGAGGCCGGTGCGCTCGAGCTGGACGAGCGCCTCGCGGACCGGCGTCGGCGAGACGTCGAGGTCGCGGGCGATCGCGTCGATCGACAGGCGGGCACCCGGTTCGATACCGGAGCTCAGGAGCATGTCGAGCACCAGCTCGTAGACGCGGTCGCGCAGACCGCGGCGTTCGAGCGAGGAGGAGGCGCCGAGCGGGAAGACGGCATCAACCACGGCAGCCTCCGAAGGGTGTGCTCGAGGCGTCGTCACGGAGGGGAACCTCCGGTCGAGCGGCCGCGATGATCGTCGAGGACCAGTTTACGGGGCCTCCAGGCGTCATCGCGGCAGGTCGGAGCCCGCGCGGTCGAGGCCGGCCACCTCGTCGAGCACCAGCGAGAGGGCTGCCGGATCGTGGGCGAAGCGGCCGAGGAAGACCCCGTCGACCGCGTCGCCGATCGTGGTCAGCAGGCCGGGTCCGGCGCTCCCGCCGTAGATGACGGCTGAGGAGGTGTCGATGTGCCCGGCCGCGGCGAGCGCGTCGAGGTGGCCGCGCAGCCGGAGGCACACCGTGCGGATGTGGGCTGGCCTCGCGGCCTCGGTGGCGCCGATGGCCCAGTGTGGTTCGTAGGCGACGATGACGCGGCCCACGATCCCGGCGGCGACCGCCCCTGCCAGGGCGTCGTCGAGCTGTGCGACGCACTCCGCGGCCGCCACCTCGGCGTGTCCGTGCTCGGCCTCGCCGATGCACAGCACCGGCGCGAGACCGTTGCGGAGCGCGGCGGTCGTCTTCGCGCGGACGACGTCGGGCGTCTCACCGAACAGTCGGCGCCGCTCCGCGTGCCCGACCTCGACGACCTCGCAGCCGACCTCGCGGAGCTCGGCGCCGCTCACCTCGCCGGTGAACGCCCCGGTGTCCTCGGTCGCGAGGTCCTGAGCCCCCACGGCTGCGACGCCGCGGAGCCGCTCGACCGCGCCGGTCACCGAGAGGTATCCGGGGATGACGAACAGCTCCGCCGCGCCGGATCGGAGTGCGTGGTGCTCGGCCGACACCCCCGCGACGACCGAGCACCAGTCGAGCGTCTGCGCGTGCCCGAAGTACATCTTCAGGCTCACGCCGACGAGTCTGGGACGTCCTGACATCAGGACGCTTCGTACGCGCTGATCTCCTGCACCTTGTCGTTCGACGCGCTCGAGGCGTCGAACTCGTAGGTGAGCCACTCGCGCACGTTGCGGCGGGCGAGTTCGATGCCGACGACGCGTTGGCCCATGCAGAGCACCTGGGCGTCGTTCGAGAGCACCCCACGTTCGACGGAGAAGCCGTCGTGCGCGGTGACGGCTCGGATGCCCTGGACCTTGTTGGCCGCGATCGCGACGCCGAGGCCCGTGCCGCAGATGAGCAGCGCGCGGTCGGCCTCGCCGCGGGCGACGATCTCGGCCGCGGTCACCGCGACGGTCGGGTAGTTGGTGTGGCCGTCGGCGTCGACCCCGACATCGACCACGGAGGCGACCAGGTCGCTCGCCTCGAGGTCGCGCTTGAGGATCTCCTTGTAGTCGTAACCGGCGTCATCGGAGCCGATGACGATTCGCCAGGTGCGGGTCATGGTGTGCCTTTCGTTGCTGGCCCTTCGACAAGCTCAGGGACCGGTGTGTCGCTTCAGGGAGCGGGGTGTCTGCTCAAGGAGCGGGGTGTCTGTTGAGGGAGTGGGGTGTCTGTCGGTGGATCGGACGTTCAGTGCTCGGCGAGGAGGGTACCGACGCGCTCGACGATGAGGGCGAGGGAGACGGCCCCGGGGTCCTCGACGCCGACGGCCTTCGAGCCGTGCGAGCGGGCGCGACCCATGCCGGGCATGAGACCGGCCGTGTCGTGGGCCGCGGTGGTGGCCGCTGCCGCCGCCGTGGTCCACGCGGTGGAGAGGTCCTCGCCGGCGGCGACGCGTTCTGCGAGGGTGTCGGCGAACGGGACCAGGGCGTCGACGAGCGTCTTGTCGCCGACGGAGGCCTTGCCGTAGCGCATGACGGCGTCCTTCGCTGCGGTCACACCCTCGCTCACGGCGGTGGCGGTCGGGCGCTCGGCGTCGCCGAGGCGCTCGCCGAGGGTGCGGAGCATGACGCCCCACAGAGCGCCCGAGGTGCCACCGGCGCGGTCGGACCAGGCGTCGCCCGAGCGGTCGAGCAGCGTCGCGACGCCGGCACCGGCCTCACGCAGGCGCTCGGCCTCGGCGGCGGCAGCGGTCGCCCCGCGGTCCATGCCGATGCCGTGGTCGCCGTCGCCGACGATGGCGTCGAGGCGTCCCAGCTCGTCCGCGTGCTCCGCGAGGAGCTCCTGGATCGCGGAGATCGCGTCGGCCACGACGGCTGCCGACTCCTGCGACTCGGGCGAGGCGTCCGGCACGACGAAGGCGACGTCCTCGGTGTCGTCGGCGGCGACGGTCTCGAGCGCGCCGGAGTCGACGGCGCCCGTGCGGAACGCGGGCGTGTCCGCAGCGGCACTCCACAGTGGCTCCAGCTCCTCGTCCACCCAGAGCAGGGTGAGCGAGACGCCGGCCATGTCGAAGCTCGTGCAGAACTCACCGACCTGCGGATCGACGAGGGTGATCCCGGCGTCCTCCAGTAGGGAGGCGATGCGGTCGTAGACGACGAACAACTCCTCCGACTTCACGGAGCCGAGGCCGTTGAGGATCGGGACGACGCGTGCGCCGTTCGGCGTGACGCCGTCCGGGATCTCGGCCTCATTCAGGAGGTGGTGCACGAACAACTCCGCCAACCCGTCGGCGGAGGGGATGTCGGTCTCGTCGATACCGGGCTCGCCGTGGATGCCGAGCCCGACGGCCATCCGCCCCTCCGGCACGGAGAACAACGGCTCGTCGGCACCGGGCAGCGTGCACCCGGAGAACGCGACGCCCATCGAACGGGTCCGGGCGTTGGCGAGGATCGCCACGCGCTCGACGTCGTCGATGGAGTACCCACCCGATGCCGCACCGCCAGCGACCTTGAAGACAGTGAGGTCGCCCGCGATCCCGCGCCGCTTCTCGAGTTCGGTGGGCGGGGCGCTGAAGATGTCGTCGGTCACGGTGACCGTGCGGCAGTCGATGCCGTCGGCCTTCACGGCGTCCTGCGCCGCGGTGAAGTGCAGGACGTCACCGGCGTAATTGCCGTAGCTGAGGAGGACGCCCCGTCCCTGCTCGCTCGCGCGGACGACGCTCTCCACCTGGTGTGCGGACGGCGACGCGAAGAGGTTGCCCATGGCCGCACCGTGGGCGAGTCCCGGTCCGACGAGGCCGGCGAAGGCGGGGTAGTGCCCGGAGCCGCCACCGATCACGAGGGCGACCTCCGGTTCCGCGGACCTGGTGGAGCGCGACACCCCGCCGGAGACCTTGCGTACCCAGCGTCCGTTGGCGCGGACGAAGCCGTCCACCATCTCGTCCGCGAAGTCGGCCGGTCGGTTCCAGAGCCTGGTCATCTGCATCTCCTCGTCATCGAGTCCGTCGATCCGGCGCAAGCCGGCACATCGCAATAATCCTATAGGATATTGGAACCGACCGGAACCCTGGACTGCTCCCAACTCAGGACGCTACGGGCGGGTCGGCGCCCTCGGGCGGCAGCCGGAGGCGACGCGCCGGGGGCACCTGAGTTGTGAACGTGTGACACGAGCGACGCACGTCGCCGGCGTCCCGACGGCTGAACCTGCCGAGGCTGGAGTGGGGGAGACTCAGCCCCGGCAGGTTCGGCGATCGGGACGCCGGCCATCAGGGGCGCGTGACGGTGGACCCCGTGTGCGTGGCTTCGACGCGTTCTGCACGACGCGCGGCGAGGAGCGAGGGCGTGATCGCGAAGGTGATGCTCGACGACCGGCGCGGCGCGGTCGCCCGCAGGAAGCCGAGCCGCTCGGCGAGGGCGATGGACCTGGTGTTCTCCGGCTCGATGACGGCTGTCACGGTCTTCGCCCCGAGCTCGCGGAAGGCCAGGTCGATCATCGCCTCGGAGGCCTCGCTCGCGAGACCGCGTCCGCCGACGGCGGGGTCGAGGACCCATCCGATCTCGACCGAGCGCTCGGCGGGGTGGACCTCCCGGAGATGCAGGGAGACATCGCCGACGAGCCGCCCGTCGTGCTCCACGGCCAGGGCGAGGAAGTCGCCCGACTGCCAGAGGCGGTGGTGCCCGACGCGGTGCCGCAGGTGCTCACGGGACGCCTCGCGGTCGCGGACCGGCCACGGCAGGTGCTCGACGACCGCCGGTGTGGACTGGATGCGGTACCAGGCCTCGGCGTCCTCCAACCGGTGGCGACGCAGGACGAGACGGTCGGTGCTGATCGGGTGCGCGTCGACGGGAGCCTCGATCCGCGGCCCGCGGAGGAATCGAGGACGTGAGACACCTGCCGGGAACAGGGGACGCAGAGCACGGACGGCGGCGGCGAGGCCGCTCCGGATCCGGTCCGCAGGCTCGGCCGTCGCTCCGGCCGTCCGACGACGGCGGGGGGCGAACGACGTGCCCAGGGGCTCTGCTCGGGTCATGCCCTCCACGGTAGGCACCGCACCCATGGGCTCGGCCTGAAAAGATATGAGGCCTCTATGAATCGCCCGTCGCTCCCCGCGCCTCGCAGCTCGACGACGGATAATCGACCCATGCCCTCCGACCTGCCAACGCAGATCGTCGACTCGGGGCGCCGCCGGGCGGTCCTCGCCAAGCTACCGCGGATGTACCGGGCCGACGGTTCACCCATCCGCGTCCTCCTCGTCGACGACGAAGCGGTCCTGACCGACCTCGTGAGCCTGGCCCTCGGCTACGAGGGGTGGGTCGTGGACGTCGCCACCAATGGTCGCGAGGCCGTCCAGCGCTACCGCACGGAACGTCCGGACGTCGTGGTCCTCGACATCATGCTGCCCGACATGGACGGGTTGAGCGTCTTGCGCCAGCTCCGCAGCTTCTCGCAGGGGGAGCCGGAATCGGGCACCCCGACGCTGTTCCTCACCGCTCGCGACTCGGTGGACGACCGCATCATGGGACTCACCGCCGGCGGCGACGACTACATGACGAAGCCGTTCTCGCTGGAGGAGCTCGTGGCCCGTCTCCGCGGTCTCCTCCGCCGCACCGCGCACGTCGTGTCCGACGACGACTCCCGCATCACGATCGGCGGGCTCTTCCTCGACGAGCGCAGCTACGAGGTCAGCCGCGACGGCGAGCCGGTGGCGCTCACCACGACGGAGTTCGAACTGCTGCGCTACTTCATGCGCAATCCGAAGCGCGTGCTGAGCCGCGCCCAGATCCTCGACCGCGTGTGGAACTACGACTTCGCCGGCAAGGCCAGCATCGTCGACCTCTACGTCTCCTACCTCCGCAAGAAGATCGACGCCGACCGTGCGCCGATGATCCACACCGTCCGCGGTGTCGGATACGTGCTGCGGCCGGTCGAATGAGCACCGCATCGGTTCCGACTGCGGGCGTGCCGACGCCTCGGGCGAACCGGCGGCACCCGTGGACGCTCCAGCGACGGTTGGTGACGGGCATCGCGGCGGTCATCGCAGCGGTCCTCGCGGTGTCGGGCATCCTGACGATCGTCACGGTCGAAGGGTCGGTCACCGCCGTCGTCGACACCCAGCTCACCGGATCGATGGAGGCCTTCGAGCACTCCGTGGTGAAGTTCCACGATCAGCAGGCGGGCGGGGGAGCCGTGGTGGACCCCGATGCCACGCGCGGTGAGCCCGGCTACGTCAAGCCGTTCGTGGACTACGTCGGCCACGGGCCCGGGACGCTCATCGCGCTCGTCGCGGACGGTGGGGTCGTCGATTCCGCGCGCTTCACCCAGTCCAACGCGACGGCGCTCGACGTGCGGACGAAGGCGCTCATCGAGGAGGCCGTCGCGGTCGACAGCTCCGAGCGACAGAACATCGAGCTGGGGTCGCTCGGCGGGTACCGACTCGAGTTCCTCGACCACGGCGACGGCGAGACCCTCGTGGCCGGCGTCTCGCTCGCCACCCCGCGTGCCGCCGTGCAGCAGGAGGCGATCGTCATCGCGATCCTTGCCGTGCTCGCGCTCGCGGTCACCATCGTCGGGGCGATCATCGTGGTCCGCCTCGGGCTCCGACCGTTGTCCCGCGTGGCCGCCGCCGCCGAGGAGGTGTCCACCCTGCAACTCGAGCGTGGCGACACCGGGATCGACGTGCGGGTCGATCAGGCCGACACGGATCCCCGGACGGAGATCGGCAAGGTGGGCGAGGCGCTCAACGGCCTCATCGACCACGTCGACCGCGCACTCGCCGTCCGAGCCGCGACCGACAAGCGCATGCGCCGGTTCGTCACCGACGCGAGCCACGAACTCCGGACGCCGCTCGCTGCGATCCAGGGCTACGCCGAGCTCACCCGCCAGGACAGCGAGAACCTCCCGCCCATGACGGAGCACGCGCTCGCCCGCATCGAGTCGGAGGCGACCCGGATGAGTTCGCTCGTCAGTGAGTTGCTCCTGTTGGCGCGTCTCGACGAGGGCCAGGACCTGCACCTCGACGACGTGGACCTGAGCGACCTCGTCGCCGCCGCCGTGAGCGACGCGGCCGTCTCGGCACCGGCACACCACTGGTCGGTCGACGTGCCGGAGCGCGCGATCATCGTGCGCGGCGACCGCGAGCGCTTGCACCAGCTCGTCGTGAACCTGCTGTCGAACGCCGCCGTGCACACCCCGGCCGGCACCTCCGTGGTCACCCGCATCAGCGCACCGAAGAGTCCCGACGAGCCGCAGCGCGCCTCGCTGACGATCGCCGACGACGGACCCGGCATCGACGAGGCCTTCCTCCCCGAACTCTTCAACCGGTTCGCCCGGGCCGACTCGTCGCGCTCGCGTGCCGCCGGCAGCACGGGCCTCGGCCTGGCGATCGCGCTGTCCATCGCCGAGGGCCACGAAGGATCGATCGAGGTCGCCTCGTCATCCGCCGGTACCACGTTCACGGTGACGCTGCCGTGGTCGGGCCCGTCCGAGGAGCACCCCGCCGTCCGGCCGGCGGCCGACGCCACCGCGACGCGGCCGGAGGCGGTCACCTCGACGCGAGGCTGACGGCCCGTCCGGTCGTCGAGCCGCACCCGGTCGCCGAGCGCCACCCGGTCACCGAGCTTGTCGAGGTGCCCTTCGACAAGCTCAGGGACCGGAAGGGGTGGCTCAGGGACCGGAAGGGGTGGCTCAGGGACCGGAAGGGGTGGCTCAGGGACCGGAAGGGGTGGCTCAGGGACCGGAAGGGGCGGCTCAGGGATCGGAGAAGGGGGGGCTCAGGGGCCGAGTTCAGGGGGCCGACCGGCGCGGGGCGATGAGCTGCTCCGCCGAGTGCGCGAGGTGCGCGCGGAGCTCCGCCTCGCCCTGGTCGCCGCTGAGGGCGTCGACGAGTCGGTCGTGCTGGTCGATGAGTTCCTCGGGCGGGAGGACGCTCCGGAGCTGCACCATGAACAGGCCGAGCTCGGCGAGCAGGCCGGCGTGCGCCTCGCTCAGTCGAGGGCTCCGGGCCGCGGCGACGATCGCGTGGTGCAGCTCGGCGTGCGCGACCTCGATGGCGCGGTGATCGCCGGGTCGGTCGAGGCAGATGCGTCGGAGACTGTCGTTCGCCGCGATGATCGAGGTCGGTGGGCGCGACGACGGCTCCGCACGCGTTCGCAGCAGCCGGACCGCCTCGGCCTCGATCGCCGTCCGGTACTCCATGAGGGCGAGCACGTCGGCATCACTGAACGACCGCACCCGGGCGCCGCGGTAGGCCTCGAACGTGACCAGGCGCTCCGCCGCGAGCGCCCGGAGCGCCGCTCGGACGGTGTGCCGGTTGACGCCGAACCGGGCGGTGAGGGCGGTCTCCCGCAACGGCTCGTCCGCGCCGAGCCGTCCGTCGAGGATGTCCTCCCGCAGCGCGTCCGCGACGGCGTCGACCGCGGTCATCGGGCGACCTCGCGACGGTCGATGCGCTTCGGTAGGACGAGGATCCCGAGTCCGGTCACGAGCAGCGCGGCACCGACGACGGTGGACGGCCCGAAGGACTCTCCGAGGAGCAAGATGCCGAGGAGCGTCGCCGTCAGTGGTTCGAAGAGCGTGAGCGTCGCGACCCGAGACGCGGGCAGCCCGCCGAGCGCGTAGCCGAACAGCAGGTACCCCGCCACCGTGTTCACGAGCGCGAGCCACGCGACCGCGAGGGCGCCGGGCACGGTGAGGATCCAGGCGGTCTCAGTGGCGAGGAGGATCGGCACCGAGACGAGCGCCGCTCCGCCGAAGAGCGCCGCCATGGTGCCGAGCGGTGTCCATCCGTGCTCGATGAGCGCCTTGCTGCAGAGCGTGTACAGGGCGTAGGAGGCTCCGGCTCCGACGGACGCGAGCAACCCGCCCACCGAGACGGTCCCGATCCCGCCGCCCGTCACCCCGGACAGGACGGCGACACCGGCTGCGGCGACGATCGTGGCCAGGAACCAGCGGCCGCTCGGGCGCCGGCGGTGGATCGCCCATTCGAGGAGGCCGGTGATCGCGGGTGCGGAGCCGAGCGCCGTGAGGGTCCCGATCGCGACACCGTTGCGCTCCACTCCGAGGAAGAAGAACGGCTGGTACGCGGTGACGCCGATCGTGCCGACGACGACGGCGACGACCAGCGCGGGCCTCCCGAGTTCCGCTGCGCGGGTCCGAGGTGGAGTGGACCTCGAGCGGCGGGCGAATACCGCCCACACGAGGACGAGGAGCGCTCCGCCGAAGACGATGCGTGCAGCGCCGAACGCGACCGATCCCACCTCGATCGGTAGGAGCGCGTGAGCCGTGCCCGTCGTCCCGAAGCACACGGCGGCGAGGATCGCGGCTGCGACGGGCAGGCGCCCCGCGGCAGTGCTGGTGCCGGTCGTCTGGGTTTCGGTCGGCGAACGGGTCATGGGGACAGCCTGCCGCAGGATTGTGTAACAATCAACGGCTGTCCGGGATGTCCGGGACACACGCCACGACGCCCGCCCGCTCGAGGAGCGGACGGGCGTCGGGCGGGAGATCGGGTCAGCCGGCGTAGCCGCTGCTGATCACCGACACCCCGAGCAGCAGGGCTGCACCGGCTGCGACGATCAGGGCGAGCGCCAGCATGGTACCGGAGATGATGACGGCGGTGAGGGCGAAGCCCTTCGACTTCGGCTTGCGGGCGAGCGCGATGATGCCGAGCACGAGCGAGGCGATCGGCAGGAGCACGAACGACGGGGCCACGACCGCGGCGATCGACAGGGCGAACGCGATGATCGACAGCGTCTGGGTCGAGCTCTCGCGGTCGGCGGTCGTCGCAGCAGGAACGGGTGCGAGGGGCAGCGGGGCCGTCGGCTGAGTCGGCGCGACCTCCTGCACGGGCGTGGCCTGGGTGAGGGGCTCGGGGCCGAACGCTTCGGTCGGGGCGTCTGCCAGGGTCACGTCCTCGGCGGGCGAGATCGTGGGGGACTCGGTGGTGGCTGAGGCGGACATGAGGTGGGGTTCCTTCCTCCGCGAGGTGCGGAGCTTCCTCCGCGGTGTGCGGAGCTGATCGGTTGATGGTTCCAGCCTCCTCGGATCGCCGCCGGGGCGCGTCGCCCGCGCGCCCGATCTCCCGTCCTCCCGCGGGATGATCCTGCGCGTCCGGTCCATGGGTCTGCGGTGCCGCGCCCGTCGGTACCACTGTTTCGGCTGACCCTCGGAAACGGGACACCGGGCTTCCGCGGGCGACCGATGTGTGTTTATCCTGACGCCTGTGACCCGCCGCATCGGAGCCGCTGTGCTCGCCCTGCTCGGAGCCTCCGCGCTCGCCCTCACCGCAGCCGTCCCGGCAGCCTCCGCCGCGACCACCTCGAGTTGGGCGACGTGGTCCGAGCTCTCCGGCGGATCGGGGTCGTACCAGGGCACGATGACCCTGGCCGGTCAGCCCGCCCTCACGGCGGCGTTGACGAGCGACTCGGTCGGCGGCGGTGGCATCGGCGTCATCCCCGGCACCACGACTTGGCTGGCCGCGTCCACCCCCGTCGGTGCGAAGTACGGCAGCAGCCGCGGTCAGGCCTACCTGAACCTCCGGCCGAAGGCGAACAACGCGGCGTCGCCCTCGACCACGACCTACTCCTTCGCGACGCCGACACCGCCGTCCGGCTGGACGTTCGTCCTCGGCGACATCGACGCCGACCAGGTCACCGTGACGGCGATCGGCCCCGACGGTTCCGCGCTCACCCCTGACGAGCTCGGGTTCAACGGTGGCTTCAACTACTGCGCTCCCGGTCTGGCCGGCAAGCCGTCCTGCACCGGTTCCGCCACGGACGTCCCCACCTGGGACCCGGCGACGCAGGTGCTCCGCGGCAACGCCGCCGCCGCGGACACCGCCGGCGCGGCGGGTTGGTTCGAACCCTCCGCCCCGATCTCCAGCCTCACGTTCACCTTCCAGCAGCGCCTCGGCGCGCCCGTCTACCAGGCATGGTTCGCGTCGATCGCGCGCGACGTGACCGGCACCGTGACCGAGCAGACCACCGGCCCGCTGGACGGTGTCGGCGTCCGCCTCATCGACCGCGACGGTCGGGTGGTGGCTTCGACCACGACCGCCGGTGGCGGCGCCTACACCTTCGCCGGCTACTTCGCGACCGACGGCTACACCGTGCAACTCGTCCCGCCGGCCGGCAAGATCGCCGACGGTCCCGCACGAGCCGCCGCGGACCTCACGGACGCCGACGCCGTCGCGGACTTCACCGTCCGGGACATCGTGCCCGTCGCCGTGTCCGGCACCGCGCTCGACACGGACGGTATGCCGATCGTCGGAGCCACGGTCACGATCGACGGCGCGGGCAGCGTCACCACCGACACCGACGGGAACTACCTCTTCGACACCGTGCCGGTCGGCGAGCACACGGTCGTCATCACGCCGCCCGCGGGTTACGCGGTGCAGAGCCCGCCGAACGTCTTCACGGTCCCGGTCGGGAGCGAGACACCCATCACCGAGCAGGACTTCGTGCTCGTCGCGAATCCCAGTCTCGGCGGGGTGATCACGTCCGGTGGAGTCGGTGTGGCCGGTGTCACCGTGAGCGTCGACGGTCCGAACGGGGTCGAGAGCGCCGTCACGGCCGCCGACGGTTCTTACCGCTTCCCGCTCCTGCCCGCTGGCTCCTACGAGGTCTCGGTCGTCGCCCCGGAGGGGTACGTCGTCTCCGGAGCCGCAACCCGGGCGGAGGAGCTCGCCGGCGCCGATCTGGACGCGGTCGACTTCGAGCTCGCTCGGCTCGGCACCGTCATCGGCGACGTCCGGACGGACACCGACGCCCCCGTGCCCGCAGCGACGGTCACGGTGACGACGCCGGGCGGCCCGGTCGCCCTGACCACGACGGCCGAGGGCTCCTACGGGCTCGCCGACCTGGCGCCGGGCAGCTACGAGGTCACGCTGACCGTCCCGGCCGGGTATTCGGTGCCCGCGGGTGGTGCCACGACGGCCACCGTCGTGGTCGGTACGGACGGCGCGGTCCAGACGGTGCCCACCTTCGTGCTCGTCGCCGATGAGGTCGCTCCGGTGCCGCCCGTCCCAACGGCGACGCCGAGCGACCCCGCCGTTCCGAGCAACCCCGCCGTTCCCAGCAACGCGGGTCGTCTGCCCTCGACCGGCGCGGACGCGATGCCGTGGATCGTCGCTGCCGGAGCGCTCTTCGTGCTCGGTGCCGCAGGTGTCGTCACCGCGGCCGTCCTGCGTCGTCGACGCGCGAATCGGGACGAGCTGTCCGGCGAATGACCGTTTGAACGACCCCTCGGGGATGGGAGGGCGCGGCTCGTCCGTAGACTTGGGCGAGCCGCGCCCCACCCAGGAGTGCGGATCGCACTGCTGAACGGGGATCCGTGGACATCATCGGGTGGGTGAACGACGCCGCGACGGCGCTGCCCGATCCGCTGATCTGGCTCCTCGGGCTCCTGTTCTCGACCGCCGAGTCCGGCCTGTGGCTCGGCCTCGTCGTCCCCGGTGAACCGGTGGTGCTCCTCCTCGCGGCCATGCTCGACTCCGCCCCCGGTGCCCTCGTGCTGTTCCTCGCGGTCGCCCTCGGCGGGTCGCTCGGGGACCAGCTGGGCTACCTCCTCGGTCGGCGTTCCGGTGGTCGCCTCCGTGACTCGGCCATCGTCCGACGGCTCGGCGTCGACGGCTGGGACCGCGCGGTCGAGGCGCTCGAGCGACGCGGGGCCCAGGCCGTCTTCCTCACGAGGCTCGTCCCCGTGCTCCGATGCCTGACACCGACCGCCGCCGGGGTCGCCCGCGTGCCCTACCGGTCGTTCCTCGCGGCATCGCTGCTGGGCTCCCTCCTCTGGTCCGCCGTCTACGTCGGGGTCGGCTCCCTCGTCCGCGCCACACTCGACACGGTCCGCCAGTACCTCGGTGCCACCGGCTGGGTGCTGCTGTTCGCGCTCGTCGTGGTGGTCACGGTGGTCGCGATCGCCCGATTCCGCCGCGGTGCCGCGATCCCCGGCGACGAGGCGATGATCCCGGTGACCCTGCACGAGAAGACGCCGCTCGCGCGCCTCCGGACGCAGCTGTTCTCCGACGACGACTGGAAGAACCTCCCGAACGCGATCACGGCGGGGCGCATCGTCCTGCTCCCGGTGTTCGCCGCCCTCGTGATCACCGGCTCCTACTGGGCTGCGCTCGTCGTCGGCGCGGTGGTGTTCCTGAGCGACGTCGCCGACGGGCAGATCGCGCGCCGCATGGGCACGGTCTCCGCGCTCGGCACCTGGCTCGACGGGGTCGCCGACCGTCTGACCGTGGTCGTGGTCGCCGCGTCGTTCGCCATCGCGCAGATCATCCCGTGGCAGGTGTTCGTGGTCATGATCGTCCCCGACCTCCTGCTCGCGTTCGTCGCCGTCGTCGCATTCCGCGGGACGCCCGAGGTGCCGGTGAGCATCGCCGGCAAGATCCGGACGGTGTTCCTCTTCGTCGGCTTCTTCGCGCTGCTCATCGGCCTCGCGCTCGGCGGCGGGGATCCGGCGTCGGCGCTCTACCGGGTCTTCGGCGGGGTCGGCTTCGTGGCGATCCTCCTGGGACTCCTCGGCCACTTCGTCGCGGCGACCCAGTATGCGCGACGCATGGTCGTCACCTGGCAGCGACAGGGCGTCCGCGCGGCCCGCTGACCATGACGCCGACCGCCGTCGGAGGTCGCCGCCGGAGGGCACACGGCCACAGCGCAGGCGGTGTCGTTTAGGCTCGGAGCATGCCAGTCGACTATCCGGACCTCGTCATCTTCGACTGCGACGGGACGCTCGTCGACACGGAACGCATCTCCGTCCGGGTGAACCTCCAGCTGCTCAACGAGGTCGGCGGCGACTACACCGAGGCCGAGGTGCGGGAGCTCTTCGTCGGCGCCTCGCTCGAGACCTACGCGACGCTCGTCGAGCAGCGGCTCGGGAAGCCGCTCGAGGCGGATTGGATCCAGCGCTGGAGCGATATGTTCCGCGGCATCTGCGAGCGCGAGCTCGAGGCGGTCGACGGGGTCGTCGACGCCCTCGACGGTATCGCTGCGACCGGGGTGCCGCTGTGCGTGGCCTCGAACGGGATGCTGCACGACGTCGTCCGCAACCTCGGGCAGGTGGGCATCCACGACCGCTTCGACGGGCGCATCTTCAGCGCGACCGACGTCGCCGTCGGCAAGCCCGCACCCGACCTCTTCCTTCATGCCGCCGCCGACTTCGACACGGCCCCCGAGCGGTGCGCGGTCATCGAGGACAGCGTCGTCGGCGTCCTCGCTGCCCGCGCGGCCGGCATGACGGTCTACGCCTACGCCGGCGGCATGACGCCCGCCGAGCGCCTCATCGGCGACGGCACCCACGTCTTCGACGACATGCGCTTGCTGCCCGACCTCATCCGCGACACCTGGGCGACCTCCGCGGCACGCTAGCCGCGCCGCACTAGCTGCGACTGCGGAGCTCGGGGAAGCCGTCCTCATCGTCAGGGACGGCCTGCGCCGCGACCGTCGGCGCCGCTGCCGGATCGGCTGACGTCGACACGTCCTGCTCCTCGGCGCGACGCCGCGTGCGTTCGCCACCGCGCTTGACGGCACGGTCGAACAGCTGTGGGCCGGTCGTCGCCAGGCGCCTCCAGGGGAGGGTGCCCTCGATCTCGATCTGCAGGGAGAAGCTCAGCAGGGTGCGGATGACGACGATGATCGCGAGGACGAGTGCGTCGGTCAGTGAGGGCGTCGACGTGACCGTCGTCACGAGGTCGGCGGCCACGAGGATCTCCAGCCCGAGCAGGATGACCGAGCCGATCGTCTCCCGCAGCATCCGGAAGGCCCGTGCGCCGTCGCGCGTGCTCCACCACAGGCGGGCCGAGAGGGTGACGGCGATCACGAAGCCCACGACCATCGCCCCGACACCGGCGACCTCGAAGACGATGGTGACCAGCTCGAAGAAGTCCATCCCTCCATCATCGTCGCCCGCCCGCTGGACCGGAAGCCGGGCCGACCCGCTAGGGTGGTCGCGAGTGACACGGGGTGCCGATCCCACGACGATCGGCTGAGAACACACCCGTCGAACCTGATCTCGTTAGTCCGAGCGAAGGGATGTCGCGAATGAGCATTCGCACACCGCAGCAGTCTGCCCACCCGTCCACCGACGACTCGTCCGTCGGCGAGTTTGCGAGCGCGTCCGGGGACCTCCTCGACCGCCTGCGCGAGCGCACGCCGCTCGTCCAATCGATCACGAACGCCGTGGTGACGAACTTCACGGCGAACGTCCTGCTCGCCATCGGCGCCGCCCCGGCGATGACCGACATCCCCACCGAGGCCGGACCGTTCGCCCGCATCGCCTCCGGCGTGCTCCTCAACCTCGGGACGCCGCAGGCTGAGCAGCGCGAGGCCATGGTCGAGGCCGCCACCGCCGCGAACGAGGCCGGCACTCCATGGGTGCTCGACCCCGTCGCCGTCGGCTTCCTGCCGGTGCGCACGGCGCTCGCCACCGAACTCCTCGCCCTCCGGCCGACGATCGTGCGCGGCAACGCCAGCGAGATCATCGCGCTCGCCGGACTGGGCGCCGGCGGTCGCGGCGTCGACAGCACCGACTCGGTCGACAGCGCGATCGAGGCGGCCACCGCGATCGCCCGCACCTCGGGTGCCGTCGTCGCGATCTCCGGGCCGACAGACGTCATCACCGACGGTGAGCGCATCGTCCGCTGCTCGAACGGACATGCCTGGCTCACCCTCGTGACGGGCGGTGGCTGTGCCCTCGGTGCCGTACTCGCCGCCTTCGCGTCACTCGACGACGACCGGCTGCTGACGACGCTCGCGGCGACCACCGCGTACACGGTCGCCGCGCAGCTGGCGGCCGCGGAGAGCCGTGGACCCGGCTCCTTCGCTCCCGCCTTCCTCGACCGCCTCCACCTCCTCGATGCCGACACCGTCCGCAGCCTGGCGGTGATCGCGTGAGCGCCTCGACCACCGCGGACCTGGTCCTCGCGGCCCGTTCGCACGCCGAGCTCGTGCGCCGCGGTATCGCCACCTACCTCGTCACGGATGCTCCGGCCAGCGGGGATCGCGGTGTCCTCGACGTCGTACGCCGAGCTGTCGACGGCGGGGTGACCGCAGTTCAGCTGCGGGAGAAGACCGCATCGGCGCGAGAGCTGTTCGACCTGACCGTGCGTGCGGCGGAGGTCGTCGCCGGGCGGGCGCTGCTCCTCGTCGACGACCGGGTGGACGTGTTCCTCGCCGCCCGTTCCGCCGGTGCCGTCGTCCACGGCGTCCACGTGGGTCAGAGCGATCTCCCGGTCGACGCCGTGCGCCGCATCGTGGGGCAGGCCGCCGTCGTGGGGCTGACGGCGAACACCCCGGCGCACCTCGACGCGGTCGCAGCGCTGCCTCCCGGGGCCGTCGACTACCTCGGTGTCGGCGTCATCCGCCCGACGACGACCAAGCCGGACCACCCGGAGCCGCTGGGCATGGAGGGGTTCGCCGCGATCGCCGCCGCGACCCCGCTCCCGTGCGTCGCGATCGGTGGGGTGTCACTGGAGGACACGGTCGAGCTCCACGCTGCCGGTGCCGCTGGTCTCGCCGTCGTCTCCGCCATCTGCGCCGCCGACGATCCGGCGGCCGCCGCCCGGGCGTTCCGCAGCGCCTGGACCGAGGTCTCGGCATGAGCGCCGCGGAGCAGACGACGACGCCGGAGTCGTCGAGCTCGGACCGGGTGCGCGGTCGACGACCTGTCGCGGTCCGGGACACACCGCGGGTGCTCAGCATCGCCGGGACCGACCCGACCGGCGGTGCCGGGATCCAGGCCGACCTCAAGAGCATCGCCGCGAACGGCGGATACGGCATGGCGGTCGTCACCGCGCTCGTCGCGCAGAACACCCGGGGCGTCCGATCCGTGCACACCCCGCCCGTCGGGTTCCTCCGCGAGCAGTTGGACGCGGTCGCGGACGACGTGGTGATCGACGCGGTCAAGATCGGGATGCTGGGCGACGTCGCGATCATCGACACCGTGTCGACCTGGCTGCAGGAGACCGTGACCGGACCCGTCGTCCTCGACCCGGTGATGGTCGCGACGAGCGGGGACCGCCTCCTCCACCGCGACGCCGAAGCGGCCATGCGCGCGCTCCTGCCACACGTCGACCTCCTGACCCCGAACCTGCCGGAGCTCGCCGTCCTCGCGGACGAGCCGGTGGCGACGAGCTGGGCCGACGCACTCGCCCAGGCGGAACGGGTCTCGGCGCAGGCGGGCGTGATCGTGCTCGTGAAGGGCGGGCACCTGACGGGGACGACCGCGTGCCCGGATGCGCTCGTCGACGCCACCGGTGGTCTGGGCGACGACCGATCACTCGTCGAGTTCGACGGTCTTCGAGTCGACACGCGGAACACCCACGGAACCGGGTGCTCCCTGTCGAGCGCGATGGCCACCCTCGTCGCCCGTTCGGGATCCTGGACCGAGGCCCTCGGCGAGGCGAAGGCGTGGCTCACGTCGAGCCTCCGGCACGGGGATTCGCTCGAGGTCGGCTCGGGCAACGGCCCGATCAGCCACTTCGCCGAGCTGTGGGCGTCGGCCGGGATGACCTCGGGTAGGCAGGACGGCGCCGGCATCCTCACGGGCTGGTGGGAGGACATCGCCCAGCTGCGGGACCGGATCGACCACCTGCCGTTCGTGACGACGCTCGCGGACGGCACCCTCGATCCGGCCCGGTTCGCCTGGTACCTGCAGCAGGACGCGATCTACCTGCGGGCCTACTCGCGGGTCCTCGCGCGAGCGAGTGCACTGGCACCGACGGCCGAGGAGCAGGTGTTCTGGGCGACCGGTGCGGCGGGCTCCATCGAGGCCGAGATGGAGCTGCACCGCACCTGGCTCAGCACGTATGCCGTCAGCGGTATGGACGTGGAACCGTCGGCGACGACCGCGGCGTACCTCGACCACCTGCACGCGGCGACGGTCGACGGCGACTACGGGCGGGTGGTCGCCGCCGTGTTGCCCTGCTACTGGATCTATCAGGATCTCGGTGAACGGCTCGTCGGCGCATCGCACGCGGAGCACCCCTTCGCGGCGTGGCTCGACACGTACGCCGACCCCGCCTTCGCGACGGCCAACGCCCGGGCGATCGAGATCGTCGCCGGGGCGGCAGCTCGTGCGGACGAGGCCGGCCGGGAGACGATGCGACGGGCGTTCCTGGCCTCGGCCGCGCACGAGGAGGCGTTCTTCGCCGAGCCGATACGATGAAGGCCGGATCCGCCGCCGCGGTCCCGGACCACGACGAGAGGCCCCTGATGCTGACGAGCAACGAGTACTTCGACGGCAACGTGAAGTCGATCGGCTTCACCACGAACGAGCCCGGTGCGGAGTCGGCCAGCGTCGGAGTGATGGAGCCGGGGCAGTACACCTTCACCACGGGTAAGGCCGAGGAGATGTCGGTGATCTCCGGCAAGCTCCGCGTGCTGCTGCCGAACACGAGTGCCTGGCAGGACTTCGGGCCCGACGCGCAGTTCAGTGTCCCGGGGAGCAGCAGCTTCCAGGTCGAGGTCGAGGTCACCACCGCGTACCTCTGCCGCTACCTCAACATCTGAACGTTGGTCACTGAGCTTGTCGAAGTGTCGACCGGCTCAGGGACCGGTCGGGGTGCGCCCGTCGACCGGCTCAGGGACCGGTTCGGTCCGTCCGAGCGTCCCGGCTCAGGACCGGTCGACGACCTCGAGCGTGAGGACGACGGTCGAATCGTCGGAGCTGTTCGTCAGCGTCACCGTCGTGCTCCCGACCTCGAGCGGCTGCAGACCGGGGTTGAACGACGCGCCGCCGCGGGATCCGCCCGGCACGTACTCCGCGATCGACGGATCCTCGACCTTCGCGGACCAGACGGTCGGATCGACGGCGACGAGGTCCACCACGTTGTCGAGGCCGACGGTGATGGTGCGGCCGTCCTGATCGACGAGCTGCACGATGACGGGTGCGATCACGCCGGCCTCGCTCGCGGAGCTCTGACCGGAGGGCGAGTCCGCGCCACCCGTGCAGGCACTCGTGCCGAGCACGGCGCCGACGATCGCGATCACGGTCAGCCCACGGGTCGCACGGCGCATGGCGGTCCTCTCTCGACGTGACCTCACCCTACCGCCGGGCGACGGCGGACCTCAGGACTGCAGGGCCAGTGAGTCGGCGGCGGCGCTGAGCCGACCGTCCTCCATGACGAGCACCTGGTCCATGCGGTCGAGGTGGCTCCGATCGTGGGTGACCAGCAGCGTCGCGGCGCCAGAGGTCGCGGTGAGTTCGAGGATGAGCTCGATGATCGCGGATCCGCGCTCGTGGTCGAGGGCACTGGTCGGCTCATCCACGACGAGGGCGTCGGGCTCGTTCATGAGGGCGCGCGCGATGTTGACCCGCTGCCGCTGACCGCCGGAGAGCTGGTGCGGCCGCTTGCCGGCCTGGTCGGCGAGCCCGACGGCGGCGAGCAGCGTCGCGGCCCGCTCGCGGGTGCGCGTCCGGTCGGCCCGCGACGTGCGGCCGCCGAGTGTCCCGAGGACGCACAGCTGCTCGAGGGCCGTGAGCGACGGCAGCAGGTTCGCCTGCTGGAACACGATGCCGAGCCTCGTGCGGCGGAAGTCGGTGGCTGCACGGCGGTCGAGGGAGGTGACGTCGACCCCGGCCACTTCCACGAGGCCGCTGTCGGGCCGGATGAGGCCGGCCGCGACGGCGAGCACGCTCGACTTTCCGGAGCCCGAGGGCCCGGTGAGCGCGGTGACGGTCCCGGCCGGGACGGCGAGGGTCGCGCGGTCGACGGCGGTGACGCGGTGGTCGCCGTCGGGGAAGGTGAGGGTGACGTCGGTGAGCGAGATCATGCGGTGACTCCGATGGTGACGAGGGTGGGTGCGAGGAAGGACGCAGGGAGGGTGGGCGCGTTCACCGGTTGCCGCCGAGCGCGGTCAACGGGTCGGCCGAGAGGATGGACCGCAGGGCGAACGCCGCGCCGATCAGGCCGAGGGCGATCGTGATCACCCCGGGCACGAGCGTCGTCAGTGGGCTGAGCACGAAGGGCAGCGCCGTGCCAGCCGCGGAACCGAGTGCGGCGGTGGTGCCGATGCCGAGCCCGACGCCGAGGACGAGGAGGACGAGCGCCTGGCCGAGCGCATCCAGCGAGAGCCGACGGGTCGTCGCGCCCAACGCTTTGAGGATCGCGACGTCGCCCGCGCGCTGCATGGTCCACACCGTGAAGAAGGCTCCGATGACGAGCGCGGAGATCCCGAACAGCATGGCGACCATGAGGAGGAGCGATCCGATCTCGGAGCGGAACGATCCGATCGCGAGCAGGGACGACAGGACGTCCTTCGATACCGTGCCGGTGGCCTGCTCCGCTCCCGTCACCGCATCGGCGCTCGGGTTCCCGGTGATGGCGAGCGCGGTCGCTCCGTCGCCGGGGGACCCTTGCGCGGCCTGTAGCGACCGCCACTCCGACAGGCTCGTCCAGACGACCGGCGTGTGGCTGTACCACTGGTCGTCGACGACCGATCCGACCTCGAGTTCGCTGCCACCGATCGAGACGGTGTCGCCTCGGGAGACGTGGAGGGCCTCCGCGGCGGTCCGACTCAGGCTGGCGGTCCGGTCAGCGGGCACCTCGGCGGCGCGACCCGGGAAGGCGTCACCGCTGATCCCGAACAGTGCCACGGAGGTGCGCGCATCGTCCGTGGTCATCCGCGTCTGGCTGATGCCGAGTTCCTGGACACCGTCCACCCCGGGGACCGCAGCCCACGTGGTGGCCGCGTCCGCGTCGATCGCGGAGTCGGCGAACGTCGCCTGCTCGCCGTCGGCCGGGGCCGCGAGGACGATGCTCGACGCACCCAGTCCTGTGATCGCCGAGATGTTCTGGTTCGCCAGCCCTGCGGTGAGGCCGCTGAGGAATCCGACGAGCAGGGTGATGAGGGCGACGACCGCCCCGATCAGCACGAAGCGACCGGTGGCGAAGCGCATGTCGCGCCAGGCGACGAACATGGGGACTCCTTGTCAGCCGCCCGACGGCGTCTCCGTGGTGCGGCAGGATTCCAGCCTCGTCGCGTCGCCGACTCCGGGCATCGTCGGACAGGACGGTCCTCCGGCGCGGTCAGGTGGAGGCGACGTTCCACCTTTCTGATGATTCGCGAGGACGATCCCCGCCGTACGCTGGGCGGATGAAGCACTCGGCACTCAGCCCCGTGTTCACCGGCCTGCAGCTCGGCCTCCACGGCCTCGTCACCGCGCTCATCGTGCTGGTGATCGCGCGATCCGTCTCGGTCGGTGGCCAGGCGGCCCTCGCGGCGATCGTCCTCGCCGTCGTCATGCTGCTCACCTACGCCGCTGGCGCGATCCTCGGCGGTCGGGTTCGGCGCGCTGTGGCCGCCAGCGGAGGGACCGATCGCGCCACCGCGCCGGTGGGCGTCCGTCGAGGTCGGGTTTCCGTCCTCGTCTGGCTGGTGCTGCTCAGCGTCGAGTGGGTGGTCCTCGTCCTGCTTAGCCCGGATGCCGCCTACCTGGTCTTCCCGTTGTTCTTCCTCTATCTGCACCTCCTCCCCAGGGCCGTCGCGGTGCCCGCCGTCGTGATCGCCACCGTCGCCGCGGTGGTGGCGATCGGTCTGCACGCCGGCTTCAGCGTCGGGGGAGTCGTCGGCCCGCTCGTCGGTGCGGCCGTGGCCGTCGCGATCGGACTCGGCTACGAGGCGCTGGCTCGGGAGGCGGCCGAGCGGGAGCGACTCATCGCCGAGCTCGTCGCGGCACGCGAGGAGCTCGCCGAGCGGGGGCGGCAGGCGGGCAAGCTGGCGGAGCGGGAGCGCCTCGCCGCAGACCTCCACGACACGGTCGCCCAGGCCCTGTCGAGCATCCAACTGCTCCTGCACGCGGCCGAACGCTCCGCCGTCGAGCAGCCGGGCACGGAGCAGCTGCGCTCGCACATCGGTCTGGCGCGGGAGGCCGCGGCGACGGCCCTCGCCGAGACGCGCAGCCTCATCGACGAGCTGAGCCCGCCGGCGTTGGTCGGCGCGACGATCGCGGACGCGCTCGGTCGGCTCGCCGAGACGACGACCGCCGAAAGCGGCACGCCGGTCTCCACGACGGTCACCGGCGATGCGTTCGTCCTCGGCACGCCGGTGACGACCGCGCTCCTCCGGGCTGCGCAGGGCAGTCTCGCGAACGTCGTCCGGCATGCCGGAGCGAGCCGGGCGGACGTCACCCTCACCTACCTCGATGAGGAGGTCATCCTCGACATCGACGACGACGGGGTGGGGTTCGATCCGGCGAGGGTCGCCGAGCGCACTGCTGGCGGTTCGTTCGGCATGATGTCCATGCGTCGTCGCATCACCGAACTGGGTGGCGAGGTCGAGGTGCGCAGCGCGCCGGGTGCCGGCACGACCATCACCGTGCGGTTCGCGGCACCAGGACCGGAAGGGGATGCCCATGCGTGACGATGCGACGGATGCCGGGGAGCCGCAGGTCATCCGGGTCGTGGTGGCGGACGACCACCCGATCGTCCGAGCCGGACTCCTCGCGGTCCTCGCGCCGATCGCCGACATCGAGGTGGTCGGGACCGCGTCGACTGCAGCCGAGGCCGTCGCCGCCGCACCCGGCGCCGACCTCGTCCTCATGGACCTGAGCTTCGGCGACGGTCCGACGGGGATCGATGCGACGAGGGAGATCGCGTCGCTGCCGGGCGGTCCGTCGGTCCTCGTGCTGACGAACTACGACTCCGACGCCGACATCCTCGGCGCGATCGAAGCCGGAGCTGCGGGGTATCTGCTGAAGGACGCCGCCCCGGAAGACCTCATCGACGGCATCCGCTCGGCGGCCGGCGGGAACTCGGTGCTCGGTCCGGCCGTGGCGACCCGCCTGGTCGCTCGGGTGAGTGCACCGCAACAGGCGCTGAGCGCGCGGGAGATCGAGGTGCTCGCGCGGGCGGCCGAGGGCCTCACCAACCTCGAGATCGCCGGGCGACTGCACGTCGGGGAGACGACGGTGAAGTCGCACCTCGCGCACATCTACACGAAGCTCGACGTGTCGAACCGCTCGGCGGCGATCGCCGCGGCCCAGCGTGCCGGTCTCTTCCGCACCCGGTGAGCCCCATCCCGGTCCCTGAGCGCCACCCCGGTCCCTGAGCCTGTCGAAGGGTCGAAGAACGACGGCCCGGAGCTATGCCCCCTTGACCTGCTCGTACGCCGCGAGCGCAGCCTGTCTCGTCTCGCCGAGGTCGACGATCGGCTCGGGGTAGTCGGGCGTGCCGAACTCGGGCACCCACCGCTTGATGTACGCGTCGTCGGCGTCGAAGCGTTCGCGCTGCCGTTCCGGGTTGAAGATCCGGAAGTAGGGCGAGGCGTCGAAGCCGCTGCCGGCCACCCACTGCCAGTTGAAGGGGTTGGAGGCGGGATCGGCGTCGACGAGCGTGTCCCAGAACCAGTCCTCGCCGAGCTTCCAGTGGATGAGCAGGTTCTTGGTGAGGAAGGACGCCGTCACCATCCGGATCCGGTTGTGCATGGTGCCCGTCGCCCAGAGCTCCCGCATGCCGGCGTCGACGAGCGGGATGCCGGTCCTCCCGGCGGTCCAGGCGTCGAAGGCGTCCTGGTCGACGTCCGGCCACGGGAACCGGTCGAAGGCCTGACGCCAGTTGCGCGTCGCGAGGTCTGGGAAGGCGAAGAGGCAGTGGTAGGCGAAGTCGCGCCAGCCGAGTTCTTTGAGGAAGGTGGCGCCGTCGTCGCCGAGACGCCGGCGGCCGTCGCGGGCGGCGTGCCAGATCTGCGGCGAGCTGATCTCGCCGAACCGGAGGTGCGGGGAGAGCCCGGAGGTCGACGGCTGGGCCGGGAAGTCTCGGTCCTCCGCGTAGCCCGTGACGCCGTCGTCGAGGAACTCGGCGAGCCGCGCGTCGGCGCCGGCCTCACCGGGCGTCCACTGCTCCCGGATTCCGGCCGCCCAGTCCGGCTTCGTCGGGAGCAGGTTCCAGGAGCCGAGCTCGTCGCCCGAGGGCGGTTCGGCCATGGCGGTCAGTGCGGTCGGCGCGGGGAGGGGGTGTCTCGGCGGGTTCGCCGCGTGCCGCTGCAGCGAGGCCTTCCAGAACGGGGTGAACACCGAATACGGCTGCCCCTGTCCGGTGACGATCTCCCACGGCTCAGCGAGGAGGTTCGCGGCGAAGCTGCGAGCGTCGAGCCCGGCCTCCTTCAGCTCCGACTTGATCCCGGCGTCGATCTCGCGCTCGGCCGCGCCGTAGCGACGGTTCCACAGGACGGCGCCGGCACCGATCGAGCGGGCGAGCTCGGGCACGATGGTCGCCGCACTCCCCGATCGGAGGAGTAGCGTGCCGCCGAGACCGCGGACGTCGTCGCCGAGCGCCTCGAGGCTGTGGTGCAACCACCAGCGGGACGCGCCGCCGAGCGGTCGCAGTTCTTCACTGTCGTCGAGGACGAACAGGCAGAGGATCGGCGCTCCGAGCTCGACCGCTGCGTGCAGGGCGGGGTTGTCGGCCAGGCGGAGGTCGTCGCGGAACCATACGATCGTCGGGGCAGCAGCCATCCCGTCAGCCTACGCGGACGATCGAACCGGACCGGAGGGTTGACCGGAGCCGCCCGTTCCGGTCATCGTGCCGTCCCGGTCACTGAGCCATCCTCCGGTCACCGAGCCATCCTCCGGTCACCGAGCCATCCTCCGGTCACTGAGCTTGTCGAAGTGCGCCGGTGTGACGCAGCCCTTCGACAGGCTCAGGGACCGTGGGAGGGTTCTCCCCGTCTGGACGGGTGCCCTCGTGCTCCGCTGTCTCCTCCTCCGGTCACTGAGCTTGTCGAAGTGCCCACGGGGTGACGCAGCCCTTCGACAGGCTCAGGGACCGTGGGAGGGTTCTTTCCGTCTGGACGCGTGTCCTCGTGGTCCGGTGTTTCTTCCTCCGGTCCCTGAGCCTGTCGAAGGCTCGCTCAGCTCAGCGCGGCCTCGCGGTCGAGCAACGACCGCTTGACGTCGAGTCCCCACGCGAACCCGCCGAGCGTCCCGTCGGTCCGGAGGACACGGTGGCACGGGACGAACAGGGCGGGCGCGTTCGTCGCGCAGGCGCTCGCCGCAGCGCGGACCGCCGACGGCCGACCGCTCGCCGCGGCGAACTCCGTGTACGTCACCGGGTGTCCTGCGGCGATCGTCCGCAGCACCGTCCAGGCGTGCGTGCGGAACGGGCCACCGAACTGGGCGACCGGTACGAGGTCGATCGCCGCCAGGTCGCCGTCGTAGTACGCCCGGACGGCGTCCATCGCCGCGATCGTCCCCGCCACGGTCTCGCCGGGGCGGTCGGCTGGCCGGATCCGTTCGAGCATGACGCCGATGTCGTCGGACCACCCTGAGGAGAGCACCGCTCCGTCCTCCCGCGCGAGAATCGTGAAGGGGCCGTCCGGAGTGTCGACGGTCTGGCTGGTCGCGGTGAGCTGCGCGCCGGACGCCCGGCCGTCACCGCGGCGGGCGCTCGTGCTGGAGATGATGGTGGTCATGCTGCTGGACCTTTCTCGAGGGCTGAGGGTGCGGCGGACGGCGCCGGTGTGGAGGCCGCCTTCCACAGGTGGAGACAGAGGTAGGAGCGCCATGGGGCGAAGGCGTCCGCTTCCGCAGTGAGGGCGCGGGCGTCGGACGGCAAGCCGAGTCGGCCCGCACCCGTGCGGACGGCGACGTCGCCGGGCAGGAAGGCGTCGGGGTTGCCGAGCACCCGCATACTGACGTAGTCGGCCGTCCAGGGGCCGATCCCCTTCATGGCGAGCAGGCGCGTCCGGAGCTCGTCGCGGTCGTCGCCGAAGCCGATCGTGAGTTCACCGGACACGAGTGCCCGCGCGACGCCGAGCAGGCTGTCGATCCGCGCTCGGGGCCCGACGAGAGCGGCCTCCCCGCCGTTCGCGATCTGCGTCGCCGTCGGGAAGAGCCGGTGCAGCCCGTGTCGTTCGGGGACCGTCGTGCTCACCTCGTCCGCGAGACGACGGAGCTGGGTGCGTGCCGCGGCCACGGTGATCTGCTGGCCGACCATCGCCCGGACCAGCATCTCCTCCGGGTCGACCGCCCCGGGGAGTCGGATGCCGGGTGTGGCGGCGACCGAGGCGGCGAGACGCGGGTCCGTCGCGAGGACGGCGTCGGCCGACGTCGGGTCGGCGTCGAGGTCGAAGAGCCGACGGACCCGCGAGACGAGCACCGGCAGGTCGGCGAGGTCCGTCACCTCGGCGGTGAGTCGGAGGTCGTCGCCGAGCTGTCGCACCTCGAACCACGCCGTGCCGCCGGGGAGGGCGAGGAGCCGGGCGTAGTGGTCGGGCCCCGCGAGCTCGACGCCGTCCACCGCCCGTGGTGCGAGCCAGGCGAAGACGCCCGCTGCGTCGAACGGGCGGCGGAACGGCAGGGACAGGGTGATCGAGCCGGAGGCGTGTTCGCCGACCGTCCGGTGTTTCGCGCGCAGCTCACCGGGGGTGAGCTCGAACACCTCCCGCATCGTGTCGTTGAACTGCCGGATGCTCGAGAACCCGGCGGCGAAGGCGATGTCACCGAAGGGGAGGTCGGTGCCGGTCAGCAGCTGTCGAGCACCCTGCGCGCGGTGGGCCCGCGCCAGGGCGAGTGGACCCGCGCCCAGCTCGGCGCTGAGGATCCGCGTCAGATGCCGGCTCGAGTACCCGAGGCGCGAGGCGAGTCCGGGTACGCCCTCCCGTTCGACGACGCCGTCGGCGATGAGGCGCATGCTGCGCGCGGCGACGTCGTTGCCGAGGTTCCAGGCGGGCGTGCCCGGGACCGCTTCAGGAAGGCACCGCTTGCATGCGCGGAAACCGGCCTCGTGCGCCGCGGCGCTCGTCGCGTAGAAAGTGACGTTCTCCGGCTTCGGGGTTCGAGCCGGGCAGGACGGTCGGCAGTAGATCCCCGTGGAGCTCACGGCCGTGATGAACTGCCCGTCGAAGCGCTGGTCGCGGGCTTGGATCGCGCGGTAGCGTTCGGCGAAGTCCATGCTCCGGGTGTCGTCCATGATCCGAGTCTGACATGCGCCACCGGGTCCGACGAGCGGAAATCGGACACGACAGTGGGGGCCGTGCGCGCCCGATCAGTCGGCGCGGCTCACGCTCCGCGGAGCTTGTCGCTGAGCGCCGCGAGGGTCGCCATCTCCTGTGGGTTGAGCGACGTGGTCACGCGTTCGGCGATCGTCGCACCGTGGGCGATGGCGACCGCGCGGTAGACGTCGTAGCCCGCATCGGTCATGCGGACGAGGGTGCCGCGGCCGTCGTCCGGGTCGGGGCATTTGCCGACCAGTCCGCGCGCGACGAGTCGATCGACCAGGCGACTGATGCTCGGCTGCGAGAGCAGCACGCTCGAGTTGAGGTCGCGCAGACGGATGCGACGATCGGGCTCCCGCGACATCGTGTGCAGGACGTCGTACTCGTTGAGCGAGATGCCGTGGCTCGGGAAGTCGTGCGAGATGTGGCGCATCACGTCGACCTGCGCGCGGAACAGTGACTCCCACGCGGCGATCGCGAGTCGCCTCTCGTCCATACCCGCTCCCGCTGCCGTCCGACGATCCACCACCTGAATCTATCCTGCACGGCCGTCGAGCGGTGCGTCGAGGTGGGGTGGTTGCGCTCCGTATCGTCTCCGGACATGACGAGAGCCGGTCGCAGAGGCTACGACCGGCTCTCTTTCCCTTGCACCAAGAGTGTCCTGCAATCACATTCCGTCAGCTGCCACAGCAAAACAACTAACGTTCCAAAACCATATAACGGATCGGTAACGAGCGGTAGTTATCAGAACGTTATTTTTACTGGGAGTTGTCCGAGTGCGCTACCGGAGCGGAGCGCGAGCGCATGACGACCGCCTGAAAGCCGGACGGAAGCCGATCCGCGCTCCTGTCGCGGCGCGGAACTCCTGCCGTCGTGTCAGTCCTGGGAGCCGCTCGGGACGACGTCGATCACGCGGACGGTGATGGACGGTGCACCCTCGTCGGTGGACGAGGGGAGCCGCTCCGCGATGGCGCGATGGACCGCCTGCGCGACGGCAGGGGATGCCGCCTCCGCGGCGACGGAGATGTTGGTCTGCACGGTCAGGACGCCTCGGACACGCTTGACGCTCACCCGTGCCGGCTGGTCGGGCGAGCCGAGCAGGGCACCGACGCCCTCCTTCGCGGCCCGGAGCAGGGTGGGCTCGACGGCGGTCAACCCGTCGACGCCCGGTACCGCCAGGACCAAACCGTCGAGCGAGCTCGCGAGCGATCCGAGGTCGTCGTCCGTCTCCGTCAGGTCATGCATCGTCCCCCACCTCTCCGATCTCGTCGGCCTCGAAGTGCAGGTCGTCGACGACGATGTCGAGACCTGCCACGACGAGGTCCGTGTGTTGCCGGAGGCTGGCGGCGACCTCCTCGCGGAACAACGCAACCGTGTCGGCGACCGACTTCCCCCAACCGATGCTCACCGTGACGTGGAGCATGATCGGTTCACCGACCACGGTGACGTCGCCCTCGAGCACGCAGCGCCCCACGAGCACGCCCGGGGTGCGGTCGCCGGCACCGCGGACCAGCCCTCGGACCGTGCCCTCCGTGATGACGAGCGCAGCGGCGTCGTCGGACGCGGCGAACGGGATGTCGCGTCCGGCCTTCGCCTCACGGCCGATGTTCTCCATGATCCCTCGGATCCAGTCCTGGTCGAGTGCGGTGACCGCCGCCTCGTCCGCCTCCCGCAATGGCGTGGCGAGCGAGCGGACCCGCCGCAGGGACCGGAGGATCCGCTGGCATTCGGGCGAGTCGTCGATCGACGGGTCGGCCGGCAGCATGTCACGTTCGAGGTAGTCCGTGAGGGCGTCGATGCCGTGCGCGCAACCGCCTGGCCCGCCCGGTCCGGAGCCCGGAATCTCGGTGTTCATCGCCACCCCTCCATGTCCTTGACCAGTGTCGCCCGAGCCCGTGCGAGACTCCCTCGGACGCTGGCGACGCTCTGCCCCAGCTGTTCGGCGATCTCCTCGTACGAGTATCCGCCGATCTCGCGGAGCACCCAAGCCTGGTGCTGTCCGTGCGGCAGTCTGTCGAGCGCTGCTGACAATGCTCCCAGCTGCGACGACGCTTCGGCTCGCCGTTCGGGACCGTCGCGCTCCGGGGCCTCGATGATGGCGTCGTCGGTCGACTCGGTGTCCTTGCGCTGCCGCATGAGGTCGATCGCCCGGCGGCTGACGATGCGCATCAGCCAGCTCTTCACCATCGCGCCGTCATCGAGCGTGTCGATCCGCTTCCAGGCCGAGATGAGCGCCTCCTGGACGACGTCGTCGCCGTCCGCGGAGGATCGCGTGAGTCGCACGGCGTACGCCTTCATCATCCTGCCGTAGCGCGTGATGAGCACCTGGAACGCGCGGGTGTCGCCGTCGACGCACCGTTCGACGAGCGTCCGGTCGGTCGCCTGCTCGAGGAGGCCGCCCGACGTGCGCACTGGATCGACACCCACCGCCTGCCGCCTCTCTGTGCCGGCCGAGACAACTTCCGGCGGTTTCGTCACACCCGACCGTGACATCTGCGAGCCGGGCTCCGTCTCACTACTGTAGGCACAGAGCGGCGATCCATGTGAACGCCCCAGCACCACGATCGCACCACGATCGCATCACCACCGAGGAGACCGCACGATGAAGACCCCCAAACTCCGGTTGCCCGGGTTCTCCTCCACCCCGGAGGAGCGCGAGGCCAGGCGCGCCAAGCACCAGGAGGCCAAGCAGGAGCGCGCGGCGAAGGCCGCAGCCTCCTCGCCACCGTCGGCAGCCGTGGTCGCGGCCCTCCAGCCCTCGGCTCCGAGCGTGCGCATCAACGCGTTCCGCATCGGCCTCGTCGGGGGTATCGGCGTGCTCGTCGCGCTCGTGATCGGCAGCATCGTCACCCAGCTCAGTACCACCCTGATCTACGTCGGCGTCGCACTGTTCATCGCGCTCGGCCTGGACCCGCTCGTCTCCTGGCTCGAGCAGAAGCTGCCGCGCGGCCTCGCCATCGCCGTCGTCTTCCTCGCCGTGATCGGCGCGTTCGTCGGCATCATCTTCGCCATCGTGCCGCTGCTCGTGACGCAGATCTCGAACTTCGTGAGCGATTACCCCCGGATCTCGCAGCAGTTCCTGAACAGCGACTTCGTCGCGTGGGTCCAGAACACGATCGGGAACACCCTCGACATCGACTCGGCGCTCAACGACGCGTTCTCCTTCCTCAAGGACCCCAACAACCTGTTGAACATCGGTGGCGGCATCGTCGCGGTCGGTGCGGGCGTCGCATCGGGCATCACCGGCTCGATCATCGTCCTCATCCTGACCCTGTACTTCCTCGCGTCGCTGCGCTCGATGAAGGCCGTCACGTACCGCTTCCTCCCCGCCTACCGCCGCGAGGGCTTCGCGCAGGTGCTCGAGGAGATCACGCAGGCCGTCGGACGATACGTCGTCGGGCAGGTCGGGCTCGCGCTCGTCAACGGTGTGCTGAGCTTCATCTTCCTCAGCATCATCGGAGCGCCCTTCCCGCCGCTGCTCGCCCTGCTGGCGTTCATCGGCTCGATGATCCCGCTCGTCGGAACGCTGAGCGCCTCGATCGTGAACAGCGCGCTCTGCCTCTTCGTCTCGCCGGTCACGGCGCTCATCGCGATCATCTACTACCTGATCTACATGCAGATCGAGGCGTACGTCCTGAGCCCGCGAATCATGAACAAGGCGGTCGCGGTCCCCGGTGCCCTCGTCGTCATCGCGGCCTTCGGTGGCGGCGCCCTCGGCGGCATCCTCGGTGCCCTCGTCGCGATCCCGGTCGCCGCGTCGATCATCATCATCGTCCAGAAGGTCGTCTTCCCGAGCCAGGACTCCAAGGTGGTACCGGAGAACAAACTCGGTGACGCCGAGACGGCGGCCGTCGGCACGAGCGCGGCGGCGAAGTGATGGCGGCGACGTCGTTCCCGGTCCTCGCGGCCGGCGCCCTGCTGCTGTCGGGTACGGCCGGCATCGTCGCGCAGTCCGCTCGGGCCGCGGTCGATCTCGACATCCCGACGATCAGCGTCACGCCGTACCAGGCGATCGGCATCCCGATCGCGCTCGTCGGCGCCTTCTTCCTGGCGGTGGGGACCCAGCTCCAGTCCCGGGGCGTCGGGAAGGTCGAGGCGGCCTCGTCGGCGTTCGGGCTGAAGCAGCTCCCGCAGCTGCTCGGTCGCCCGTCCTGGCTCATCGGCACTCTGCTGCTCGGCCTGGCCATCGTCTTCCAGCTCGTCGCGCTGGCCTTCGCACCGCTCATCGTCGTGCAGCCGCTCGGGGCGATCGCCCTCGTGATCACGGCACTGTTGAACGCCAGGGTCACCCGGGTCAAGATCACCAAGGAGCAGACCCGCGCGATGGTGCTGTGCGTCGCCGGCATCGGCCTCTTCGTAATCGTCGCCGCGCTCTACGCGGTGGAGGAGCCGATCCGTCAGCCGCAGCTCATCATCATCCTCATCATGCTCGCGGTCGTGACTCTGGCGCTCGCCGGCGCGTACGCGCTGTGGCGCCGGAAGCTGCACACGGTGTTCTACGTGGTCGCGGCAGGCGTGCTGTACGGGTTCGTCGTGACCCTCGCGAAGGTCGTCATCAACCGGGTCATCACGCAGAACTTCGAGGGTCTCACCGTCGTCGGCATCATCGCATTGCTCGTCGCCGCCGGGGTGGGTGGGTTCTTCGTCCAGAAGGCCCACCAGAGCGGACAGCCCGACCTGGTGGTCGCGGGCCTCACCGTCGTCGACCCACTCGTCGCCGTCGGCATCGGCATCGTCGTGCTCGGTGAGGCGGCCAGTGCGCCCTGGTTCGCGCTCGTGCTCTTCGTCGTCGCCGGTGCGATCGCCGTCTTCGGCGTGTGGAAGCTCGCGATGCGCCCGGTCCCGGCACCGGGCGAGAAGCCGAAGAAGCCGCGCGTCATCTGACGCAGGACGTCCGACGGGCCCGGCGAGTGGAACACCCACTCACCGGGCCCGTCGTCTCGTCGGTGGGGCCACCGAACCGGCTCAGAACAGGTCGGGCGACGGGGTGCTGGCGTAGCGGATGGAGACGTCCGCGTGGCGGTCGAAGCGGTAGCCGACACCGCGCACGGTGCGGACGATGTCCTCGTAGCGGCCGAGCTTGGCGCGCAGGCGACGCACGTGGACGTCGATGGTCCGCTCGTTCGGGACCTCTTCGTCGTCGCCGGCGCGCCACAGCGATGAGATGAGCTCCGCGCGCTCGATCGTGCGTCCTTCGCGGAGGACGAGGTACTGGAGGAGCTCGAACTCCTTGTACGTGAGCGGCGCAGCCTCGTTGTCGAGGACGAGGCGCTTCCGGGAGATGTCGACGACGACACCGGCGTGCGCGCGGTCCTGCTCCTCCTCGTCGACCTCGTCGCGGTGGGCCGCGAGTGCCGAGGGGTCCTGGAGGGCGAGCCGGACGACGTCGAGGTCGCGTCCGCCGGCACCGCGAGGGGCGAGGGCGACGGCCGCGTGCGTCTCGGCCTCCGGAGCGAACTGGGCCGTCAGGGCCTTGATGGCCTCGACGATCTCACCGAGGCTCGTGCCGGCCGCGGCCGCCTTCGCCTCGTCGAGACCGACGTAGAGGACGAAGCCTCGGGCTTCAGGGCCGGCTGGAACGGCGCGGACGTGCGGGGTCGCGGCCCGAGGCGCATCCTCGACGGCGGTGAGCTGGCGGGTGGGGCGGGTGGTCTGAACGGCTGCAAGAGACATGAGTGCGAGGTCCTCGGGAGTGATGATGCTACGACGGATCGTGCGCGGTGCGCTCGGGGTGATCCCGCCTGCCGGTGGGCAGTTGCGGTCCCGCGATCCGGGAAGTGGCGCGTCGGCCGGGTACGGACGGGGTACGTCCGGGAGTCGGCTCACCTGGTGGGGGAGCGGCGGACTCGGAGGTGCTGGGAGCAGTGGAGCGGATCCGTGTGGATCGCTACCGGTGCTGGAGGAGTCGGGTCAGCGACACATTCGACAGCACATGACAGCGCGGCCGGGCATCATCATGCCGGCGTTCCCAGGGGCCTCGAAGGAGGTCGGGGTGGGCGCGTTGGTCGTCATAGTCCGCAATACAACAGGAATCCCCCGGATCCTGTCAAGTGCGAGCGGAAGATGACGTTCTGTTACTCGGGAATTGTCAGCTGGCGGCACAACTGAGATGAGGCGGATCGTCGTCCATCGCGGGGATGGACGACGATCCGCCTCATGTCGGCGGGAGCCGGGGTCAGACGACGCCGTAGAGGCGGTCGCCGGCGTCGCCGAGCCCGGGGACGATGTACCCGTTCTCGTCGAGCTTCTCGTCGAGGGCGCCCAGGACGATGGTGACGTCCTTGCCGGCCGTCTCGGCCTCGAGGCGTTCGAGACCCTCGGGGGCGGCGAGCAGGCAGATGGCGGTGACGTGCATCGCGCCACGCTTGAAGAGGAAGTCGATGGCCGCCGCGAGCGAGCCACCGGTCGCGAGCATCGGGTCGAGCACGAAGCACTGGCGGTCGGACAGGTCGTCGGGGAGACGCTCCGCGTACGTGGTGGGTTCGAGGGTCTCCTCGTTGCGCACCATGCCGAGGAAGCCGACCTCGGCGGTGGGGAGCAGCTTCACCATGCCCTCGAGCATGCCGAGGCCGGCCCGCAGGATCGGGACCACGAGCGGACGCGGCTCGCTGATCTTGACGCCGACCGTCTCGGTGACGGGCGTCTGGATCGTGATCTCCTCGACCGTGACGCCGCGCGTCGCCTCGTAGGCGAGCAGCGTGACGAGCTCCTCGGTGAGGGCACGGAACACCGGTGACGGTGTCGTCTTGTCGCGGAGCACCGTGAGCTTGTGGGTGATGAGGGGGTGGTCGGCTACGTGCACTCGCATACGATCAATCTAGTCGCTCGCGCGGCGACCAGGATTTCGGGGAGATGACGGATGCACGCACCGGCCGAGTTCGCCGTGTGGATGGAGATAGCCATCGCCGAGGCCGAGGCGGCACTGGCCAGTGACGACGTCCCGGTGGGCGCGGTGCTCGTCGCCCCGGACGGCACGGTGGTCTCCGTCGGACGCAACGAGCGCGAGCTGCACTCCGATCCGACCGCCCACGCCGAGGTGGTCGCCATCCGCGCCGCAGCGGCCGCGCTGGCCGACTGGCACCTCACGGAGCTGACGCTCGTCGTCACGCTCGAACCCTGCGTCATGTGCGCCGGCGCGATCCTCGCCGCCCGGATCCCGCGGCTCGTCTTCGGGGCCTGGGACGAGAAGGCCGGTGCGGTCGGTTCCGTCTACGACGTCCTGCGTGACCGGCGCCTGCAGCACCGTGTCGAGGTCTATGCGGGGGTAGAGGCCGAGCGCTGCTCGGCGCTCCTCACCGACTTCTTCCGGGGCGCGGGCGGCGTCGGAGCCCCCTGAGGGCGAACACGGCCCCGGAGGTCGCCGCGCCTCGACAGGATCGATGACCGGATGCGGCTGCTCCCAGCACTTCCGGAGCCCGTTGTCGGCGGGTGATGGCAGGATCGCAGGATGCAACCCGGCGTGATCCTCGACATCATCCTCGTCGTCGTCCTGATCGGCTTCCTGATCCGCGGGTGGCGTGCGGGGCTCCTCGGGAGCCTCGGCGGGCTCGTCGGGCTGGCGGCCGGTGGGGTCGGCGCCTTCTTCGCGATCCCGCTCGTCGCCTCGTGGGTGCCGGACGCGGCGTGGCGTGGCTGGGCGGCGGTCGCGGCGGCGGTGGTCGTCCTCGCCATCGGCTACACGATCGGTGCGTTCATCGGTGGGGCCATCGGCTCCGTCGTCCGCAAGACCCCCCTGCGCGGTCTGGAACGCCTGCTCGGTGCCGCCCTCAACCTCGTCGTCACCGCGCTCGTCCTCGTGACCGCGGCACTCGGTGTCGGATCCCTCGGCATCCCGCTGCTCGCCCAGGCGGTCGGGTCGTCCGCGGTGATCGGCACGATCGACCGCGTCACGCCCGTGCAGGTGAAGAGCACGCTCGCGCAGCTCCGCTCCACGGTGGTCGACGGTGGGGCCCAACGCGTCATCGAGGCCTTCGGTGGAACCGCGGACGTGCCCGCCGCCCCGCAGCTCGACACCTCGACGCCGGCGCTGCAGACGGCCTCCGCGTCCGTGGTGCGCATCAGCGGCACCGCCGAGTCCTGCTCGCGGAGCCTCACCGGAAGCGGCTTCGTCTTCGCCGACGACCTGGTCATGACGAACGCGCACGTCCTCGCCGGCGTGACGAACCCGGTCGTCGAGGTCCCGGGGGCCATGCCCAGGGAAGGACGGATCGTCTACTTCGACCCGGTCGACGACCTCGCCGTCATCCGCGTCGACGACCTCGGCACCCGATCGCTGCCGCTCGCACCGAATCCGGCGCCCGGTTCGAACGCCGTCGTCGCCGGGTATCCGTTCGGTGGCCCGTACACGGCCGGTGGCGCGCAGGTCATCGTGATGGGGCCGAGCCTCGTCGCCGACATCAGCGGGAACAACCCGACGAGCCGTCAGGTCGTGACGCTGTCCGGGACGGTGCAGCCGGGCAACTCCGGTGGCCCGCTCCTCACCGAGTCCGGTGAGGTTGCGGGCGTGATCTTCGCCCGCGACGCGAACTCCGCGCCGGTCGGGTACGCGCTCGCGATGGACGAGGTCCTGCCCGTCGTCGCGCTCGCCGGGTCACTGCAGTCCGCGGTCCCGTCGGGCGCCTGCCTCGCCGACTGACCCGGCCGGGCACGTGCCGCCGAGCATGCAGGTGCTTAGACTCGCAGGGTGAGTGAAACGATCAGCCTGCCCAGCATCGCCATCCTCGGCGCCGGTTCGATGGGAGGGGCCGTCCTCCGCGGTCTCGTCCAGCCGGGTGTCGAGGTCGACGGTGGCATCACGGTGACGAACCGGACCATCGCCAAGGCGGAGGCTCTCGCCGAGCTGCCAGGCGTCACCTCGATCGCTCTCGAGCAGGACACCGACGGCAACCGTCGGGCGGCAGCCGCGGCGAAGATCGTCCTGATCGGCGTGAAGCCCTACCTGGTCGCCGACCTCCTCGCCGAGATCGCCGACGCGTTGCAGCCGGGCACGATCGTCGTGAGCCTTGCAGCCGGTATCCGTGGTGCGGCGTTCGAGTCCGCCCTGCCGGAGTCGGTGTCGGTCCTCCGCTCCATGCCGAACACCCCGTCCTACGTCGGGCTGGGTGTCACCGGGCTCGCGCCGGGTACTCGGTCGAGCGAGGACGACCTCGCCGTCGTCACCGCGCTCTTCGAGACCGTCGGCCAGGTGGTCGTCATCCCCGAATCGAAGATCGACGCCCTCAGCGCCATCTCCGGTTCCGGTCCGGCGTACGTCTACTACCTCATCGAGGAACTGACCCGTACGGCGATCGGCCTCGGATTCACCCCCGAGCAGGCGTCCGTGATGGTCGACGGAACCTTCCGCGGCGCGACGGAACTCCTCGCGACGACGGGGGAGAGCGCCGAGCAGCTGCGGATCAACGTCACGAGCCCGAAGGGGACGACGGAGCAGGCGCTCGCCGTGCTCGCCGAGGCGGGCTTCAGCGAGACGTTCGACCGCGCCGCGGCAGCCGCCGTCGCACGCGCCGAGGAGCTCTCGGCGTCCTGACCCGAGTGGTGCCCGATCAGTCGAAGGACCGCACGAAGCAGTCGAGGCCGGGTCTGTCGTCCCAGGAAGCGACCGCCACGAAGCCGGACCGCCGGTAGAGCGCGATCGCGGCGGAGCGCCAGTGCCACACGGAGAGACGCACGGCGTCATCGCCCCGCAGCCGCGAGACGGTCGTGGCGGCCTCGAGCAGGGTTGCGGCCACTCCCCGGCGACGAGCGTCGGGGGCGACCCAGAGTCGCTTGAGCTCCGGCGACGGGCCGTCCGTCAGGACGACGCAGCCGAGCACCCGGTCGTCCTCGACGGCCAGGAGGATCTCGTCGGAGGCGAAGGCGGTGCTCGGGTCGGCGATCTCGACCCGGTAGCGGTCGGGGAGGGTGATCGTCGGAGCGGGATCCTCCGGACGCGGTTCTCGGTCGAGGAGTTTCTCGTGCTCGGTCCGGCGGTGGTACTCCTCGAGGAGCTCGGCGAATCGCTCGCGACGATGAGCCGGAGCATCCGCCCACCGTTCCACGACGATCACGCGTGGCTCGTCTCGTCGTCGAGCCCGAGGACGAGCAGCAGTCGGTCCAGCGCGGCGAGCTGGGCCGCGGCATCGTAGTGGTCGTCGTCGGCCGTGCTCAGGGTGCTGACGCCCTCGATGAATCCGACGACGACGGTGGCCGTCGCGGCGACCTCGGCCTCGGTGAGCTCGGGGCGGATCTCGGCCACGAGGCGGCGGGTGCGCGCGACGAACACGCCATGACCCGCACGGTGCCGTTCGGCCAGCACCTCGTCGTCGAGCGCCGCCGCGAGGTAGCCGAGCCAGACCCGGGCCTCCTGGCGCGTCTCGTCGGTGAGGGACAGGGCCTGCCGGAGGACGGCGCGCAGAGCGTCACGCGGGGTCTCGGCTGCGGCTTCGAGCGCCTCGGTCCGCGCCGCCGTCCGTTCGTGGAGCAGGTCGCGAGCGTGCAGCAGGAGCGCGCGCTTGTCGGGGAAGCGATGGAGGACGAGGCCCGTCGTGCACCCGGCCCGCTCCGCGACCGCGCGGAGGGTCAACCCGTGCGGGCCGTGCTCGCCCAGGACCTCCCAGACCGCGTGCGAGATCCGCGCCTGGGCCGCTGGGTCCTTGGTTCTTGCCATGTCGTGGTCACCTCGGAACCGATGTTACCGTAATGCTTGTTACGGAATGACTGGAGGACACGCATGACGATCAGGATCAGCCGGGTGGCCTGGGACGACGAGGCGGGAACCGCGCTGCGGGCCGCCCAACGCCGCGAACTCGATGCGCGGTACGGAAGCGACGATCACGAACCCGGGACACCGCCGACCGCAGCCGACATCACGCTCTTCCTGCTCGCCAGCGACGTCGACGACACCCCGCTCGGCTGCGGCGGCCTGCGGATGCTCGGCGCGGACCGGGCTGAGATCAAACGCATGTTCGTCGTACAGCAGGCCCGGGGGACCGGCGTCGCCACCGCGCTCCTGCGGGCACTGGAGGACGAAGCGCGGTCGCTCGGTCTCGCAGAGCTCCTCCTCGAGACCGGCACGGAGCAGCCGGACGCGATGCGCTTCTACGAGCGCGAGGGGTACCAACCGATCGAGGCGTTCGGCCCGTACGTCGACGAGCCGCAGTCGCGCTGCTACGCGCGTAGCCTCACCTGAGGAGGCTTCAGCCCTCGAGTGAGGCGAAGCGTTCGATGTCGGCCGACGTGCCGGAGACGATGATGAGGTCGTGGTTCGACACGACGGTGTCGGCGGTCGCGTACGTGAAGGGCTTCCCCGGTGACTTCACCCCGACGACCGTGATCCGGTACTTCGTCCGGACGCCCGACTCCGTCAGGTTCAGCCCGCGGATGGGCTTCGGCGGGTACATCTTGACGAGCGCGAAGTCGTCGTCGAACTGGATGAAGTCGAGCATGCGGCCCGACACGAGGTGGGCGACGCGTTCGCCGGCCTCGCGCTCGGGGTAGATGACGTGGCTCGCCCCCACCCGGGCGAGGATCTTGCCATGCGACTGCGAGACGGCCTTGGCCCAGATCTGCGGGATCTTGAGGTCGACGAGGTTGGCGGTGATGAGCACGCTCGCCTCGATCGAGGAGCCGACCGCGACGACCGCGACCGAGAAGTCCTGCGCGCCGATCTGCCGGAGTGCCTCGATGTTCTTCGCGTCGGCCTGCACGGTGTGCGTGACCCGGTCGGACCACTTCTGCACGAGGTCGGAGTTGTCGTCGATCGCGAGCACCTCGCGGTCGAGCCGGTCGAGTTCGCCGGCGCAGGCCGCACCGAACCGACCGAGTCCGATGACGAGGACCGGGGCGTCGTGCTTGATGCGGTCAACCAACGATGGGCCTCTCTTCGGGTCGTTTGAACAGCTGGCCGCTCTGACTCGCGGCCACGGCTGCAGCGAGTGTCACTGTACCAACGCGGCCCAGGAACATGGTGACGGCGAGGACGTACACCCCGGCGTCGGGCAGGTCCGCGACGAGGCCGGTGCTCAGCCCGACCGTCGCGAAGGCGGAGATGACGTCGAACAGCACGTGGTCGAGCGGGGCCTTCGTCATCTGCAGGATGACGATCGTCGACAGGGCGACGATCGTCGCACCCCAGAGGACGACGCTCACCGCGACGCGGAGCACGTCCTGCGGGATCCGGCGGCGGAAGACCTCCACGCCCTCGCGTCCGCGGGCCTCGGCGAACGCCGCCAGGAACAGGACGGCGAGCGTCGTGACCTTGATCCCGCCGGCGGTCGAGGCGGAACCACCGCCGATGAACATGAGCATGTCGGCGACGAGCAGGGTCGAGCCGTTGAGGTCGCCGATGTCCACGGTGGAGAAGCCGCCCGACCGCGTCATGGCCGACAGGAAGAACCCCTGGAAGATCGTGTCCCAGAGGTTCCACTTGTTCCAGGTCTCGGGGTTGTTGAACTCGAGCAGGATGAAGGCGAGCGCCCCGGCGAAGAACAGGATGATCGTCGTGACGAGCGTGAGCTTGACGTGCAGCGACCAGCGGCTCGGCCGACGGAAGTTGCGGCTCAGTGCGTAGATGACCGGGAAGCCGATGCTGCCGAGGAAGACCCCGAGCATGAGGATGCTGAGGAACCAGTAGTCGTTCTCGAAGGCCGCGAGCCCCTCGGCGTTCGGCGTGAAGCCGGTGTTGGTGAAGGCCATGGCCGCGTAGTAGACGCTGTTCCAGGCGGCGTCCCAGGGGTTGATGCCGTCGAGAAGCATGCGCGGGAAGAGCAGGACGGCCAGGGCCGCCTCGATCACGAGGGCGCTGACGGCGACGGTGACGAGCAGGTTGCCGATCTCCCCGAGGCGGACCGCCTGACCCTCGGCGACGGGGCCGTGGTGCGACCGCAGGGGGTTCGTGTCGCTCGCCGCCATGAGCTTCTGGCGGAGCCCGAGTCGTCGGGCGATCACGAACCCGAGGATCGAGGCCAGGGTCAGGACGCCGAGCGCGCCGATCTGGACGCCGATGAACACGAGCACGTGGCCGAAGAGCGACCAGTGCGTGGCCATGTCGACGGTCGAGAGCCCGGTGACGCAGATGACGGAGACGGCGGTGAAGAGGGCGTCGGCGATCGGGGTCACCTGGCGGTCGGCGCTCGCGATGGGGAGCGAGAACAGCATCGTGAAGACGAAGATCAGGAAGCTGAACACGAGGATGGCGAACCGCGAGGTCGACTTCGCGGCGAAGTCGCTGACGGCCTCCCTGACCCTCGCGAGTCCGTGACGGACGGTGATCGAGGGACGACGCCCCATGGCATTGCCGCTCATCTGACCCCTCAACACCTCAGGACTGCGCCGGAGGCAATGGTACTCCGTGCGCTCCATCACTATCGTTGGAGCATGGCCGACATTTTCGACGTGATCGCTGACACCACCAGGCGGGACATCCTCGCGCTGCTGCTCGAACGGCACGGTGGCACCGGGACGAGCGTCTCCGAGATCGTCGCGCAGCTCGGCCTCAGCCAGCCGACGGTGTCCAAGCACCTCAAGGTTCTGCGCGAAGCAGAGCTCGTGGAGGTGCGCGAGGAGGGCCAGCACCGCTACTACAGCCTGGACTCGGCGCCGCTCGAGGACGTGGAGGACTGGCTCATCCCGTTCCTCAGCGTCGACTACCAGGACGACGGTGTCGATTTCGCGGCGCTGTCACTCCCGGACCAGGCCAAGGCGGTCGCCGGATCGGTCGGCAAGGTCGCTGCGGACGTGACCCACGCGGTGCAGTCGGTCACGAAGAAGCTCCGCCCGTAGCCCGGCCCCCATACCGTTCACACAGGGGATGTACAGGGCGGGCGTCGGCCCTCTAGAGTTGCCATGCGGCGTTCCGGTCCTCGGGGCGCCGTTCAAGCGGGTTTCCAGAGGCGCAGGAGGGGTTCGATGACGCAGGACACTGCTGACGTCCGCTTCCTCACTGTGGCCGAAGTCGCCGAGATGATGCGGGTGTCCAAGATGACCGTGTATCGCCTGGTGCATTCGGGGGAGCTCCCGGCAATCCGGTTCGGGAAGTCGTTCCGAGTGCCGGAGACCGCCGTCGACGCCGTCCGGCAGCGCCCGGTCGCCGACGTCGGCTGAGGCGTTTCCCGCTCCTAGCAGCCTGCAGGCGTACGGCGTGTGAACGACGCGCGCTGCAATCGGCTAGACTGGCAACAAGACTTGTTCTCTTCGGTCGCGATCCCTGCGGCCAAGCCCCCCAATTCTGTGAGGTAAATCCGTGGGTTCTGTTATCAAGAAGCGCCGCAAGCGTATGGCGAAGAAGAAGCACCGCAAGCTGCTTCGCAAGACCCGTCACCAGCGCCGCAACAAGAAGTAGCCGGCTGCTCCGTTCGGAGCGCCTGACGACTCTTCGTCCACCGGAAGCGCCTGCCCATTGGGGTACGGCGCTTTCTGGCGTTGTCCAGGTGATCGTCTCGTTGGTCGGTCAGAGCGTGTGGTCTCCGCGGGTCGAGCGGCGTCGAAGTTCCTCCACAGGCGAGGCCGGACGGGACTGATCCACAGCGCGTCGCGGCACGCGGTCCGTCGCCCCGAGATCGTCGGCGGTCCTTCGTAGGTTCTTCGCATGACCCGCGATCTCCGGCCTACCGTCCACCGCAACCGACGCGAGCTCGCGTACCGGGTGCCGTTCGTCGTCGAACGAGACGACGCACCTCGCTATCGACTCCGGAACGTCGGTGACGAAGCCGTCCACTGGGTCGTGCTGCGCCTGACCGGGCCCGGACTCCTCGCTCCACTGGAACCGTGTCGCCTGACGCCGGGGAGCGCCCTGGAGTTCGAGGTGCTGGGCACCGAGCTGGCCCGCGCGACCAGTGTGCAGGTGTCCTGGTTCCGTCCCGGTGGTCACCAGTACCTCTGGCGGGTCACCTTCTGATGGACGCCGGCGGGTGGAGGGGAGTGGTCTCCGACGCGCGGTTCAGCGTTCCTGGTCGCGGCGAGCGGCCAGCAGATCGCGTGCCGTCAGCTTGTGCGCCCGCCCCGGGTACATGTCGGCGTTGAGGCCCGTGATGAACGGGGCCGGGTCGAGGTCGAGCGCGGTACTCAGCCGGACGAGCGTCTCCACGCTCGGGTGCACCTGCCCTCGCTCGATCTTGCCGATGTTCGTCCAGTGCATCCCGGCCAGCACGCCCAGGTCCTCGAGGGTCAGCTGTCGCTCGTTGCGCGCGGCACGCAGCCGCTCGCCGAGGATCGTCGCGGCTTCCGAATGTGTAGGCATCACACAATGACAACGGACCTCGACCGGCGCATGCCAGAGTGTCTGAGCCCGGCGAATTCGACACGCATGGTTCTCAACCTTGGGTTCATCGGCATCATCATTCCGGCATCGTGTCAGATGTCTCGGTGAAACACCACACGTGTCGGTTCCTTGGACGTGCTCCGACCTCGGGCACCCCGTACAGTTGAGGAGGTGTCCAATCTGCACGTCACGCTCATCGGCAAGCCCGGCTGTCACCTCTGCGACGACGCACGTGCCGTGATCGACGAGGTGGTCGCAGGCCTCCCGTCCGGCGGCCCGACGATCGAACGCGAGGAGCTCTCGATCCTCGACGATCCCGCGCTCCACGACCGCCACTGGGAGGAGATCCCCGTCGTCCTCATCGACGGTAGGGTCCACAACTACTGGCGCATCGACCCCGACCGCCTGCGGTCCGCGTTGCTCGCCGACTGATCCGCACGTCCATCCATCCACATCGACCCTTGGGGGCCCAGTGACCATCCGCCACATCGTCAGTTGGAAGCTGGCAGCAACGGACGACGCCGAGCGCGACGCGGCGTTCGCCACCATGCAGTCCGAACTCGAGGCACTCGCCGGGTTCATGCCGGACGACATCGAGCACCTCCAGGTCGGACGCAACATCGCCTACCCCGAGAGCAACTGGGACGTCGTGCTGGTCGGCGACTACCCGAGCCTCGAAGCCCTGGAGCGGTACCAGGTCCACCCGGAGCACGTCCGCGTGGTGCAGATCGTCCGTCAGCTCGTGGTCGAGCGCTCCGCGGTCGACTTCCAGCTCGACTGAGCCCGGCACCCGCAGGGCTCAGGCCATGACGCCGACGGCGACGGTGCCGTCGAGTTCGTCCTCGCGGACGATCGACGCCGTGAGGCCCGCCGCCCGCATGAGCGCGGCGGTCTCGGGGGCCTGACGTTCGCTCGTCTCGATCAGGAGGGAACCGGTCGGCGCGAGCCAGTCCGGGGCCTGCGCGATGATCCGACGCTGCACGTCGAGCCCGTCGGCACCGCCGTCGAGCGCGATCACGGCCTCGTGCTCCCGAGCCTCCGGGGGCATCGTCGCCATCGACGCCGTCGGGACGTAGGGTGCGTTCGCGAGCAGGAGGTCGACGCGCCCCGCGAGCGACCGGGGCAGCCCGTCGAACAGGTCTCCGGGCAGGGCATGCCCACCGAGTGGCTCGAGGTTGCGCCGTGCGCACTCCACCGCGGCGAGGTCGATGTCCGACGCCCAGACGTCGATCGGGCCGGGTGCCTCGGTGAGGAGGGCACTCCCGACAGCCGCGGCACCACAGCAGAGCTCGACGACCACCGAACCGTTCCGGAGGCGCGGGAGGGCGGCGTCGACCAGGAGCTCGGTCCGTCGCCGCGGCACGAAGACCCCGTCCTCGACGACGACCCGGCGTCCTCGGAACGCGACCCAGCCGAGGACGTGTTCGAGCGGCCGGCCGGCGACCCGTGCCGCGACCATCCGTTCGAGTCGATCCGGATCATCCGACTCGGCGAGGAGCAGCGCCGCCTCGTCCTCGGCGAAGACGCACCCCGCCGCACGAAGGCGCAGGACCACGGATCCGGCGGTCGCGTTCATCTGGCTCACCCCTCGCTCACGTGCGAGGACGCCGCACGGCCGGTGCGAGTCAGGCTACCGTCGCGTCCTGGCACGCACCAGAGCGGAGGTCAGAGCTGTTCTGCTGCGGCGAGCACGCCGGGCAGCCAGGCGAGCGCGACGTCCTTCTTGCGCTCGAACCCGCCGTCGTCGTGCAGACCGAACTCGCCGAAGCGGGTCGCGCCGTGCTCGGTGAGGATGGCGTCGAGCAGCGAGCTGCCCTGGTTGTACGTGTCCTCGTAGCTGCTGTCGCCCAGCCCGAAGATGGCGTACCGGAGCCCGTCGAGCTCGACGTCGGACTCCTCGAGCGCCTCGTAGAAGATCTGGCCGGTCTCACCGAGGAGGCCGTCGCCGTACGTCGACGTGATGAAGATGTGGATCTCGTCGGTCGACAGCTCCGCCGGGTCGACGTCGCCGAGATCGGCGACGCGCCACTGGTGCTGCGAGCCGATGGCCTTGCCGATGTCGCCGGCGAGGCGTTCGGCGTTGCCGGATTCGGTCCCGTACAGGATGACGATCTGCATGGCGTCCTTCTTGCGGGGTTACGGGGCGAGGCGGGTCGGGCCGCGGAACAGGTAGGTGACCTCGCGGATGGAGGTCTCGTGCAGCATGAGCATGAGCACGCGGGCGAGGCCCATCCCGAAGCCGCCGTGCGCCGGGACGCCGTAGCGGAAGAAGTCGAGGTAGAACTCGAGTTCCTCGGGCTCCAGGCCCTTCTCCTTGGCCTGCTCGACGAGGACGTCGACGCGGTGCTCGCGCTGCGCGCCCGTGGAGATCTCGACGCCGTTGTAGATGAGGTCGTAGCTGTTGGTGAGCGAGCCGTCCTCGGCGTTGCGCATGTGGTAGAACGGCCGGATGCTCGACGCGTAGTCGGTCAGGAAGACGAAGTCGTGACCGAAGGTCTCCTTGACGTAGGCCGCGATCTGACGCTCGCCCTCGGGGTCCATGTCGTCGTCGGCGCGGGGGATCTCGTAGCCGCGCTCGGCGACGATGCGCTTGGCCTCGGCCAGCGGGATGCGCGGGAACGGACGCGACGGGACCTCGAGCTCGATGCCGAAGAGCTCGGAGATCTGCTCGCCGTGCTTGTCCTTGACCGCCGCGAAGCCGGCGACGAGGAGCTCCTCGTGCAGCTGCATGACGTCCTCGTGGGACTCGATCCAGCTGATCTCGGCGTCGACGCTCGTGAACTCGGTCGCGTGTCGGCTGGTGAACGACGGGTCGGCGCGGAATGCGGGTCCGACCTCGAACACCTTGCCGAAGCCGGCGGACTGCGCCATCTGCTTGAAGAACTGCGGGGACTGCGCGAGGTACGCCTTGCCCTCGAAGTAGTCGACCTCGAAGAGCTCGGCGCGCGACTCGCTCGCGCTCGCCATGAGCTTCGGGGTGTGGATCTCGATGAAGTCGTTGTCGATCCAGTACTGGCGCAGTGCGTGCTCGAACGTCGTCTGGATGCGGAAGATCAGGGCCTGCTTCGGCTGGCGCAGGTCGAGGAAACGCCAGTCGAGCCGCTTGTCGAGCGAGGAGTCCGCAGCGATCGGCGTCTCGGGGTTGGCGGCGGTGACGACCTCGAGCGTGGCGACCTTGACCTCGATGCCGCCGAGCTTGACGCGCTCGTCGTGCTTGAGCTCGCCGGTGACGGTGATGAAGGAGCCGTGCGCGAGGGCGGAGATCGCCTCGGTGGTGGCGAGGCGCTCGGCGGAGCCCTCGACCTCCGGGTCGACCTCGCGGACAGCCGGGTTCACCAGCTGGACGGCGCCGCTCTCGTCGCGGAGGACGACGAACTGCACCTTCTTCTGGTCGCGGACGGTCTCGACCCATCCGGAGACGGTGACGGGACCGTCGGACAGGGCGGCCAGGTTCTTCACAACGACGCGTTCACTCACCCCGACAGCTTAGCCGTCGCTCGTGGCTCGGACCTGGACGGAGGTCACGGTGAATCCGCAGCTTGGGGAAACGTACACTTGAAGGGTGGTAGCCGACCAGATCCATCTCGTGCGTCACGGCGAGGTGCACAATCCTTCTCGTGTGCTCTACGGTCGACTCCCCGCATTCCGACTGTCGGAGCTCGGCGAGCGCATGGCGCAGGCCGCCGCAGACGACCTCGTGAGCCGTGATCGCACAGTGGGCGCGCTCTACGCGTCCCCGCTGCAGCGCACCCAGGAGTCCGCAGCGCCGGTCGCCGCCGCGTTCGGGCTCGCCGTTGTCTCCGAGCCGCGCGTGATCGAACCGTTCAACGAGTTCGAGGGCAAGCGCATGAGCCGCGCCTTGAAGAACCCGCTCAACTGGTCCAAGCTCCGCAACCCGTCCCGTCCGAGCTGGGGCGAGCCGTACGCGTCGATCGTCAACCGCATGACCGCGGCCGTCGAGGACGCCTGGCGGGCGACGCCGTCGGGCGACGTCGTCATCGTCAGTCACCAGCTGCCGATCTGGATGCTGCACAGCTCCGTCGTCGGGGCGCCGTATCGTCACGACCCGCGGAAGCGGCGGTGCGCCCTGTCGAGCATCACCACCTTCGAGCGGACCGAGCAGGGCTTCCTCGAGGTCGGCTACGTCGATCCGGCGGCCCGTCTGTCGTCCGGCGCGACCGATGTCGGGGCCGTCTGATGGCCCGCCGATCGAGGACGTCCGCCGTCGCCGCCGTGCTGGCCGTCGGGGCACTCCTGCTCACGGCGTGCGGGAGCGACCCGCTCGCCGAGCAGTACCGCGAGGGCAGCAGCAAGGGGTACGTCGCGGGCGACGGCAGCGTGACCGAGGTCGCGCTCGACGACCGCGGTGAGTCGATCAGCTTCTCAGGCGTCGGCGAGGACGGCGAGCAGATCTCCTCCGCCGACCACGCGGGCCAGGTCCTCGTCGTGAACTTCTGGTACGCCGCCTGCGCCCCCTGCCGCGCGGAGGCGAAGGACCTGCAGGCGCTCAACGAGGCCTACACCGACAAGGGCGCCACCTTCATCGGCGTCAACGTCCGCGACACGGCCGACACCGCGAAGGCGTTCAACGGCACCTTCGGCATCACCTACCCCTCCATCCTCGACGTCGACAGCGGGGAGGCGAAGCTCGCCTTCACGGGCAGTGTCCCGCCGAACGCGGTGCCGACCACCATCGTCCTCGACGCCGAAGGTCGGGTCGCCGCACGCATCCTCGGGCAGCTGCAGGACCGCACCATCCTCGACACCCTTATCCGCGACACGATCGCCGAGAGCGCCCCAGAGTGAGCCCCGGCGAGCTCGTCTACGGCGGCCAGCTCCTCGTGGCGATCCCGATCGCCATCGCGGCCGGTCTGCTGTCCTTCCTCTCGCCGTGCGTCCTGCCACTCGTCCCCGGCTACCTCGGATACGTCGGCGGCATGACGACGGTCGAGGAGGGGCGCTCCGGTGCGGGTCGCCGGCGCGTGCTGCTCGGCGTCAGCCTCTTCATCCTCGGCTTCACCGTCGTGTTCGTGGCGATCGCGGCGTTCGTCGGAACGATCGGCGCCTGGTTCGTCGAGTGGGAGGGCGTCATCACCCGCGTCCTCGGCGCCGTCGTCATCCTCATGGGGCTCATCTTCATCGGACAGTTCTCGCGGCTGCAGCGCACGGTGCGTACCAGCTGGGCGCCCGCCACCGGCCTCGCCGGCGCGCCACTGCTCGGCTTCGTCTTCGCCATCGGCTGGACGCCCTGCCTCGGCCCGACCCTCACCGCGATCAGCGCGCTCTCCCTCTCGGGCGGCTCCGCCTGGCGCGGGGCCCTCCTCGGGCTGTTCTACTGCCTCGGTCTCGGCATCCCCTTCCTGCTCGTCGCGCTCGGACTCGGTTGGGTCACGGGGTCGTTGGCGTTCCTCAAACGGCACATCCGCACGATCAACATCATCGGCGGCGTGCTCCTCATCGTGATCGGTGTGTTGATGGTGTCTGGTCTCTGGTCCGCTTGGATGTACTCGTTGCAGGGGGTGATGAGCGGCCTTGTCACGCCCCTCTGATCACATCGATTCCGCCGCACCGGCTCCGGCCGACGGCATCAACCAGCCGAAGCTCGGCTTCGTCGGTTGGCTCCGCTTCTTCTGGCGTCAGCTCACGAGCATGCGCACGGCGCTCTTCCTGCTGCTGCTCCTCGCCATCGCCGCGGTGCCCGGTTCGCTCGTCCCGCAACGGTCGAGCGACCCGAACGGCGTCACCCAGTACTTCACCGACAACCCGGACCTCGCGCCCATCCTCGACAAGGTGCAGGCGTTCGACGTCTACAGCTCGGCCTGGTTCTCCGCGATCTACCTGCTGCTGTTCATCTCGCTCATCGGCTGCGTGATCCCGCGGACGAAGCACCACTGGCTCGCCCTGCGCTCCCGCCCGCCGCGGACGCCCGCGCGCCTGTCGCGGCTCTCCGCGTTCGAGCGTCGCAGCGACGACAGCGGCGCGACCGCCACCGAGCTCATCGACGACGCGACGAAGCAGTTGAAGCGCCAGGGCTACCGCGTCGAACGCTACGACGCCGAGGGGTCCGCATCGGTGTCCGCCGAGCGCGGCTTCCTCCGCGAGACCGGTAATCTCGTCTTCCACTCGGCACTCGTCGGCATCCTCGTGACGGTCGGTTTCGGCGGCGGTTTCGGCTTCTCCGGTCAGCGCGTGCTCGTCGAGGGTCAGACCTTCGTCAACACCCTGCTCGACTACGACTCATTCAACCCCGGCCGCTTCTTCAACGAGTCGGAGCTGGCCCCCTACAAGTTGACGCTCGACGAGTTCGGCGTCACCTACGAGACCGAGAACCTCGACGCGTACGGGCAGGCGATCGACTACCGCGCGAAGGTCACGACGACCTCGCCCGGCGGGAAGCCGCAGGACGCGACGATCAAGGTCAACGATCCGCTCCGGTTCGAGGGCACCGACGTCTACCTGCTCGGCAACGGTTACGCGCCGACGATCACCGTCCGCGATCCCGAGGGCAAGGTCGTGTTCAGCGACTCCATCCCGTTCCTGCCGCAGGACGCCCAGCTCACCTCGCTCGGCATCGTCAAGGTCCCGGACGGCCTGGCGGAGCAGCTCGGCATGATCGGGTTCTTCTACCCGACGCAGGCCGCGTCCAAGCCGCCGTTCTTCTCGTCCTACCCCGACCTCGCCTACCCGGTGCTGACGCTCAACGTCTACTCCGGCGACCTCGGGATCAACGCCGGTGCTCCGAAGTCGGTCTACGCGCTCGACGTCGACGACATGAAGCAGCTCACGGGCGGCGACACCGGCGTCGAGTCGATCGAACTCACGCCTGGCCAGATCACGGACCTGCCGAACGGCCTCGGCACGGTGTCCTTCGACAACGTCGCCGCCAACCCGTCGACCGAGAACTACGCCGGCTCCGTCAAGCGATTCGCCTCGTTCGACGTCCACCACGACCCGACCCAGCTGTGGGTGCTCGCGTTCGCCATCCTCGCCCTGTCCGGCCTCATCACCTCACTCTTCGTCGCCAGACGCCGCGTCTGGGTGAAGGCCGTGACCGGGAGCGACGGCACCGTCTCCCTCGAATACGCCGGGCTCGCCCGCGGTGAGGACCCCGGCCTCGAAGCGGCCGTCGCGGCGATCGCCGAAGCGCACAGTCCAACGCCTGTCCCGTCCGAACCCGAAGGTAGAATCACCCCGTGACCCTCGTCGAAATCTCGAACCTCTGCCTCTGGTCGGCCGTCGCCGTCTACGCGCTGGCGTTCATCGCCTTCACGTTCGACCTCGCGCGCCGCAGCGCCGAGGTCACCGCGGCGATCGACGCGGCCGAGCGGGCCGAGCTGGAACGGTCGGCAGCCGCCGAGGAACGCGTCGGTGCACTCGCCTCCGCCGCGGCGCGGACCGCCGCACCGATCGTCACGAGCGACGGTGTCCCGCGCAAGACCCGCCGCCCCTCGGACGAGCCCGAGCAGCAGGCGTCGCGCAAGTCGCCGAGCCTCCGGGTCGGAGTCTCGCTCACCGTCATCGCCTTCCTCCTCCACCTCGTCGCGGACGTGACGCGCGGTATCGCCGCCGGTCGTGTCCCGTGGGCGAACATGTACGAGTTCGCGATGACGGGCACGCTGCTCATCGTCGCGGTGTTCCTCGTGGTCATCGCGCGCGTGGACCTCCGGTTCCTCGGCAGCTTCGTGATCGGCCTCGTGACCGTGCTCCTCGGCCTCGCGACCGCGAACTTCTACGTCGAGGTCGTCCCGCTGCCGCCGGCGCTGCAGTCGGCGTGGCTCGTCATCCACGTGTTCGTCGCGAGCCTCGGCACGGCGTTCTTCGCCATCGGCTTCGCGTTGAGCGTCGTGCAGCTCCTGCAGGGGCGTCGCGAGCGACGGCTCGGGCTCGTGCAGCCCACCCAGAGCTCCGGGCGTCTCCGCTTCCTGCTCACCCTCCCGAACGCGGAGCGCCTCGAGAACCTCGCCTACCGCGTCAACATCATCGGCTTCATCTTCTGGACGTTCACGCTCATGGCCGGTGCCATCTGGGCTGAGCGCGCCTGGGGTCGGTACTGGGGCTGGGACACCAAAGAGGTGTGGACCTTCATCATCTGGGTGATCTTCGCCGGGTACATCCATGCCAGGGCGACGCGCGGCTGGCGCGGATCACGCGCGGCCACGCTCGCCATCATCGGCTTCAGTGCCGTGATGTTCAACTTCGTCGTGGTCAACGTGTTCTTCAAGGGTCTGCACGCCTACAGCGGCCTGTAAGCCCCTGCGCCGGTCCTCAGCCGAGCAACGCGTGCGTGCGACGGAGCCGGTCGAGCCACCAGGCGGTCCGCTCCGGTGACGCCGTGAAGTGCTCGAGGAGATCGACGTCCACCTCGACGCGCCGAACGGCGATGCCGCCGTCCACGGGATCGAGCGGTGCGGTCGTCACGTCGCCGCCGAGGAGCGCGGTGGTGGCGAGCCCGCAGTCGTAGTCGAGTTCCGGCAGGGCCGCCGCGAGGTGGGCCCCCATGGAGATGCCGACGGAGGTGTCCAGCGCGCTCGAGACGACGATCGGCAGGCCGGCCTCGCCCGCGATGCGGAGCGCGGCGTGCACGCCGCCGAGCGGCTGCGCCTTCACGACGAGCAGGTCGGCGGCGCCGGCGCGAGCTACGGCGAGGGGGTCCTCGGCTTTGCGGACGCTCTCGTCCGCCGCGATGGCGACGTCCAGGGAGGAGACCCGTACACGGATCTCGGCGAGTTCCGCGACGGTCGCGCAGGGTTGCTCGACGTACTCGAGGTCGAAGGGTTCGAGAGCGCGGATGGCGTGTTCGGCCTCGTCGACGTTCCAGTTGGTGTTGGCGTCCACGCGGAGTCGACCCTCGGGTCCGATGGCCCGCCGGACGGCGGCGACGCGCGCGACGTCGTCGGCCAGCACCTGCCCGCGCTCGGCCACCTTCACCTTCGCGGTCCGGCAGCCCGGGAAGCGGGAGAGGATCGACGGCACGTCCGCCGCGTCCACCGCCGGGACCGTCGCGTTCACGAGGATGCGATCCCGGTGGAGGGGCGGGAGGTCCGACCAGCCGAAGTCGATGGCGGCCCGCAGCCACGCGGCTGACTCCTGGTCGTCGTACTCGACGAAGGGGGAGAACTCCGTCCACCCGGCGGGCCCGCGGAAGAGGACGGCCTCGCGGGTGTCGATGCCCCGGAACCGGACGCGGAGGGGGATGGAGACCACGCGGGCGGTGGCGAGGACGTCGTCGAGGTTCGCTTGCATGACCCCATCCTGCACCCGGACGTCGGAAGCCGTCGCGGGACGCCCATGACACAATCGATCCCGTGCCGCTGTTCTCCCGACGCAAGCCGACGCCAGGCGATCGGCGAAGCGTGCCCGCGGACGAACCCGCCGCCTTCTCGGTGCCCGAGCCGATCTTCGAGCCGAGCCCTGAGGCCGAGGTGCTCCCGGTGGTCGAGGAAGCGCCCGGCGGATCCTCCGACGAGCCGCGCGATCCGAACGCCCCGCCGATCCCCGGAGCGCCGCCGGCAGCCGTGTCCTCGAGCGCGCCAGCGCCTGCCGCCCCGGAGCGCACGCCCGAGGAACTGGCGGCGGAGACCGCAAGGTTCCGTCGTCCGGGGTCCCGAGGACGACGGGCGCCACGGCAGCCCGCATCACGGAAGCCGTCGTCGCGCCGTCAACGGAAGGCGGCGGCGCGCGCGGCCGCTTCGCGACCCGAGTCCGCGGCGATCCCGGCCGACGGCGGCGAGCGGAGTCCGGCGGCCCACCCGCCTGCCGGCGGTGCGTCCCCGACCGGGCGGGACGAGCTCGGCGCGCGGAGTCGGGGTGTCGTCGCCTCCTTCTCGCCGCTCGCCCTGCTCGGCGCGGTGGTGGCCGTCACCCTCTTCACCGTCCTACTGGCCGTGAGCTACCGGCCCGGCGAGGGTGCCTGGGCCATCCTCGTGGCGTTCGTCCTCGTCGTCGTCGTGCAGATCGTGCTGCTCATCGGGAGTGTCATCGTCATCCGCCGGAAGGTGCGGCGCCGCTGGGGTGTGCTGGCGCTGGTGCTCATCCTCGTCGTCAACCCCGTCACGGCGATGGCGGTCGGCGGTCTCTCCACGGATCGGGCCGGGAATGGTGCCTCCGCCGGTGGCAGCGGCGACGAGGAGCACGACCCGATCTGGGACACCTACCCGGGATCCGCCTACGTCGACGCGAAGGAGACCCTCGACGGGCCGAGCTACGAGGACTTCGTCGGGACGTCCGACGAGATGCTCGCGGAGATCCGGACGGCCCTGACCGCCGAGTTCGGCTTCGACTGGGTGGAGCGACAGCCCGCCGAGACGGAGGTCGATCAGAACGGGTACGGCGGGGACTCCATGCTCTTCGAGTACACGGCACCGGTGTGGCAGACGACGACGACCGTGCGCACCTTCGAGGAGAAGTCGCGGGTCGTCGAGCTGATCCGGCAGGTGCTGCTCCGGTACGGCATCGCGAACCTCGACATGCAGAACGCACCGTCCTCCTGGCGTGAGCCGGGCGAGCTCACCGAGCGGTACGGCGGTGAGACCCTCGACACTCAGGCACTGTGGGACCTGCACACCTACAACGCCATCACGGGGGCCGGCGACTTCCGGACGAGCATCGTCGACCTCACGCTCGACTCGGCCGGCACGGTCGCGAAGGACCGCGAGTTCGACGTCGACTACTACGACATGGCGGCGGAGGGTATCGAGCTGCACCTCGACTCGTATGCGCTCCTGAAGGAGGCGGACCGCGCCGACTACCTGGAGGCGCTCAAGCCCTATGCGGACCTCGACAAGCCGAAGTAGTGCCTAGGCTGGACGCATGAGCGATCGAGTGTCCGAACTGTTCGACCCGGAGATCTGGGACGTCGTACCGGGGTTCGAGGACCTCACCGATCTGACGTACCACGTCGCGCGCGAGGGCGGCTTCGTGCGCATCGCGTTCGACCGCCCCGAGGTGCGCAACGCCTTCCGCCCGCACACCGTCGACGAGCTGTACCGCGCGCTCGACCACGCTCGCCAGAGCCCGACGGTCGGAGTGGTGCTGCTCACCGGCAACGGTCCGAGCGCGAAGGACGGCGGCTGGGCGTTCTGCTCGGGCGGCGACCAGCGCATCCGTGGTCGCGACGGCTACCGGTACGCGAGCGACGACGCCGCGGACGACGAGACGGCGAGCGGCATCGACGCCGCGCGCAACGGTCGCCTGCACATCCTCGAGGTCCAGCGCCTCATCCGCTTCATGCCGAAGGTCGTCATCAACCTCGTTCCCGGGTGGTCCGCGGGCGGTGGGCACTCCCTCGGCGTCGTGTGCGACCTGTCGATCGCGAGTCGGGAACACGCGCGGTTCAAGCAGACCGACGCCGACGTCGGTTCCTTCGACGCGGGGTACGGGAGCGCGTACTTCGCCAAGCAGGTGGGTCAGAAGTTCGCCCGCGAGGTGTTCTTCCTCGCCCAGGAGTACGACGCGGAGCGCGCGCTGCAGGCGGGCGCGATCAACGCGGTCGTCCCGCACGCCGAGCTCGAGCAGACGGGCGTCGCCTGGGCCCGCACCATCCTCGGCAAGTCACCGACCGCCATCCGCATGCTGAAGTTCGCCTTCAACGCCGTCGACGACGGTCTCGTCGGCCAGCAGGTCTTCGCGGGCGAGGCCACCCGCCTCGCCTACGGCACCGACGAGGCGGTGGAGGGGCGCGACGCCTTCCTGGAGAAGCGCAAGCCGGACTGGGCTCCGTTCCCCTGGCAGTTCTGAGCTGCCTGACCGCGAGGAGTCGGCGGAGCGCCGACGCACCCGGCGTACGCTGAATCCATGACCCGTCAGCTGCTCCCCGTCGACGCGTCCGCCTCGGCGATGCTCGCAGCCCTGGAGACGGCGCTCGACGGCTCCGGACCCGCGGTCCTCCCGATGCAACCCGGATCGTCCGCGGCACCGGCCGTGGTCGACGACCGGGTGGCCCTCGTGATCGAGACGTCCGGCTCGACGGGCGTGCCGAAGCGGGTCGCCCTCTCGGCTGAGGCCCTCCTGGCCAGCGCGGCGGGTTCCGCGGTGGCTCTGGGTGGCCCTGAGGCCCATCGCCGTTCGTCCCAGTGGATCCTGGCGCTCCCGACGCACTACATCGCCGGCGTCAACGTGCTACTCCGGTCGATCGTCGCCGGGACCAGGCCGCTCGAGGCACCGGCAGGGTCGTTCGACGCCCGGGCGTTCTGCGGACTCGTCGAGCGGCTCGACGCCGATGCCGGATTCGCTGCCCTCGTACCGGCACAACTGCGCATGCTCGTCGACGCCGCCGAGACGAGCACCTCCGTGCGTGACGCGCTCGCCGGACTCGCCGGGCTGCTCGTCGGGGGACAGGCCACCCCCGCTCCGCTGCTCGAGCGGTCCGCGGCGCTCGGCATCCGCGTCGTGCGGAGTTACGGCTCGAGCGAGACCTCCGGCGGCTGTCTGTACGACGGCGTGCCGTTCGCCGGTGTCGAACCCCGGCTGGTGAACGGGGAGCTCCTCATCGCCGGACCGGTCCTTGCCGAGGGCTACCTCGGCGAACCGGACCGCACGGCGACCGCCTTCCCGGACGACGGCGGCCGCCGGTGGTACCGCACCGGCGACACCGCCGAGCTCGTCGACGGCGTCGTCCGGGTGACCGGGCGGGCCGACAACGTGATCATCAGCGGCGGGGTGAACATCTCCCTCGACCGAGTGCAAGCGGTCGTCCGGTCGGTGCCGGGGCTGGCCGAGGCCGTCGTCGTCGCCGTCCCCGATGAGCGGTTCGGCCAGGCGTCCGTGATCGTGACGGGGGTCGGGACCCCCTTGGACCAGCGCCCGGACGACGCGCTGCTGCAGACCGCCCGAGACGCCGTCGCGGAGGCGCTCGGCCGCCCGGCGCGCCCCGCCCGACTGGTCCGTCTGGCCGAGCTGCCGCTGCTCGCGAGCGGCAAACCCGACCTCGTCGCACTCCGCTCACGATTGGGTTGAGCCCGTCCTCCGCGTGACCGCGAGGGCCGGTTTGCAGGCGGTTGTCGCATAGGGCATGCTCTCCCATGCGTGTCGACGAGCGACCGCAGCCGGGGGACGACGACAGGTGACAACGGGGACCGACATGGGCGCTGCGCCCACGAGGCCGACCACGGCGTTCCGCGCCGACATCCAGGGGATGCGGGCGCTCGCCGTGACCGCGGTGATCCTCGCCCATGCGACCGGCTGGCCGGCCGGCGGCTTCGTGGGCGTGGACGTGTTCTTCGTGATCTCCGGCTTCCTCATCACCGGGTTGCTCCTGCGCGAGCACGAGCGTTCCGGACGCATCTCCCTGCCGGCCTTCTTCGGGCGGCGGATCAAGCGGATCCTGCCCGCGTCGCTCGTCGTCCTGGCCGCGACCGTCGCGCTGGCGTCGTGGCTGTTCAACGCCCCGCGGGCGCTCGCGACCTGGTGGGACGCGGTGTCGGCCGCACTGCTCGTCTCGAACTGGCGTTTCGAGGCGTCGGGCACCGACTACTTCCACGCGACGGACGCCGCGTCACCGCTGCAGCACTTCTGGTCCCTCTCGATCGAGGAGCAGTTCTACCTCGTGTGGCCGGTGCTGCTCGTCGTCCTGCTCGCCGTCGCGGCCCGCGGAGCCAGACCCGTGCTGCGCTCGCGCCTCGTCGTCGGTGGCGTCCTCGTCGTCCTCATCGCGGCCTCGTTCGCCGTCGCCGTATGGCAGTCCGGGGCGGCTCCGCAGGCCGCCTACTTCGCGACCGGCGCGCGGGTCTGGGAGCTGGGGGCTGGCGCACTCCTGGCCGTGTCCGCGCCGCTCCTCGGCCGGCTGCCGCTGGCGCTCCGGGTGGTCGCCGGATGGGCGGGGCTCGTCGGCATCGTCGCATCCGCGCTGCTCATCACCGGGTCGATCGGGTTCCCCGGCCCCTGGGCGGTCGCCCCCGTCGTCGCCGCGATGCTGCTCATCGCCGCCGGGACCGGAGCCGGCCCGGCGTACCCGCGCTGGATGTTCCCGCTCGCGAACCCGCTGAGCCGTGGCGTCGGAGCGATCTCCTATTCGCTCTACCTCTGGCACCTCCCGATCCTCGTGTTCGTGCCGATGCTCGTCCCCGACACCGCCCTCAGCACGGTCCCGGGGATGCTCGGGCTCATCCTCGGGGTCTCGGTGCTCTCCTTCCTGCTCATCGAACAGCCGTTGCACCGCACGCCACTCGTGGGTTCCTTCCACGGCGACCGCGACGCCAGGGACGCCGCCTGGGCCGCCTGGCGCGAGCGGTTCGCCTCCCAGTTCCTCTACTCGGCGGTCGGACTCGTGATCGTCGCCGGGCTCGCAGTGATCGCCATCGGCCCCGCGCTCCGCATGCCGGTGACCACCGGGGGACCGGCGGCCGTCGCGGCACCGGCCGGAGACCCGCTCCAGGGCATCGCCGCCGAGCTGCAACTTGCGAGCCAGGCGTCCGCGTGGCCCGACAACCTCTCGCCGAGCCTCGACGACGCGATCCGCGCGACCTCGAGCACCAACCCCGCACGGGCCTGCTTCGACCTGGGTGCGACGCCCGACGACGGCTCGTGCACCTGGGGGGATGCCGCTGCGCCGAAGCACGTCTACCTCGTCGGCGACTCGACCGCGCTCGCCTACGCGCCGGCGTTCCGTGCGATCGCGGACCAGAGCGGCGGTGCGGTGCGGATCACCACCATCGGTCTCTACGGGTGCCGCTTCACGCAGGACCTCATTCAGAACAGCGGCGCCGGGGTCATGGACGACTGCCCGACGCGCAAGCACGACATCGCCGAACGCATCGCCGCGGACCAGCCCGACCTCGTGATCGTCTCGAACGCGTTCGCCGCAGGCCGTACCACCGACGGCCGATCGCTCGACACGACATCGATGGTCGCGTCAGCGCTCGCCGAGACGGCGGGGTATCAGGTCCCCGGCCGCGTCGTGTTCCTCGCGCCGCCGCCGCTCGGTGCCGATCTCGGTTCCTGCTACTCGCGGGTGTCCAGTCCGCAGGACTGCGCCGTCGGCGTCGACGCCGCCTGGAACGACTTCGCCGCGGCGACCGAGTCGGCGGCGGGAGCAGCCGGGGAACGCTTCGTCTCGTCGCTCCCGTTCAGCTGCGCGGATGGCGTCTGCCCGGCGTTCGCCGGGACGACGCCGACGAAGTACGACAGCGTGCACCTCACCCCGGCGTTCGCCGAGCACATCGCTCCGGCGATCCTCCAGACGCTCCAGGTCGCCGGGGCCCTGTGACACCGTCCGCCCCGAGGCTCCGCGGGTAGACTCGCCGTCGTGGCACATGGAGCACGGCCGGCAGCGCCGAAACAGCAGAAGACGTCCGCACCGCGCAGCACGGCGGGTCGTGGCGCGAACGGTGGACGATCCGGCAACCCCGCACGCGGTGGCGGTCGCAAGGTCCCGCTCGCGAAGCCGGCGACCTTCGGTGACTGGGTCGGTGCGGCCCGGATCCGCACGCTGCCGATGGCCGTCGCCCCCGTGCTCATCGGCACCGGTGCCGCGACGATCATCGCAGGCCCCGGGGTCTACCACCCGGTCCGTGCGCTGCTCTGCCTCGTCGTCGCGCTCGCGCTGCAGATCGGCGTCAACTACGCCAACGACTACTCCGACGGCATCCGCGGAACGGACGACCTACGGGTCGGCCCGAGCCGACTGACCGGTTCCGGTGCGGCGAAGCCCAAGACGGTCCTGACCGTCGCGCTCGTGTTCTTCGGTATCGCGGCGGTGGCCGGCATCGTCCTCACGATCCTCACCCAGTTCTGGTGGCTGCTCCTCGTCGGGGCGGTCGCGATCGTCGCCGCCTGGTTCTACACGGGCGGGAAACGTCCCTACGGGTACTTCGCGCTCGGCGAGGTCTTCGTCTTCGTGTTCTTCGGCCTCGTCGCCACGCTCGGCACGACCTTCGTCCAGGTCGGGACCGTGAACCAGGAAGCATGGTTCGGTGCGATCGGCGCCGGCCTCATCGCCTGCGCGGCGCTCGTCGTCAACAACCTCCGCGACCTCGAACAGGACAAGGCGGTCGGGAAGCGCACCCTGTCGACGTTCATCGGCCGGATCGCGTCGAAGGTGCTCTACTGCGTCCTGCTGCTCGTGCCGTTCGGCATCGCCGCGTTCCTCGCGCTGTTCTACCCGATCGCCTGGTTCACCATGTTCGCGCTGCTCGCCGCCATCCCGGCGTGCGTGATCGTGCTGTTCTCCACGACGGCCAGGGAGCAGATCCTGGTGCTCAAGCTGACGGGGCTCGTGCAGCTAGCGTTCGGGGTGATCCTCGGTCTGGCGTTCTTCTACACGCCCGGCATCGCCGGCTGACGACGCTTCCGGTGCCGCCGCGCTCGCATCGAGCGCCGCGTCCTCGGAGTCCTCATCGTCGTGCGGCGTCGGCTTGTCGCCGTGCCGACGGGCGTAGAGCTCCTGCGCGACGGTCTCCCGCGGGGTGCGCAGGAAGATGTAGGACACGCAGAGTCCGATGATCGCGGCGATGATCGCGGCGACCCAGGGCTGCAGACCCGTGAGGAAGACGAGGAGCAGGAGCGGCACCACGAACGCCAACAGGCGGAGGATGGTGTACCGGACGGCGGCGGGAACGCGTTTCACCAGACAAGTCTAGGCGTCCCGCCTGAAGGCAACCCCAGGTAATCACGTCACCTGGCGTTTACGATGGAGACATGGTTCGTCTCTGGATCGGCCTCGCCGTCGCGGCAGTCGTCTTCATCGTGTATTCGGTGGTTGACTGCGCCACGATGCCGCGCGACCGCGTCCGAGGGATCAGCAAGACCTCGTGGATCATCGCCATCCTCCTCCTGCCGGTCATCGGCGGAGTCCTCTGGTGGATCATCGGCCGGGTTCGCGCTCCGAAGGCCGTGCCCCGCGGCTCAGCGCCGGACGACGACCCCGACTTCCTCAAGAAGCTCGACGCCGACCGTGCGCAGACGAAGCGCATCCGCGACCTCGAGGACGAGCTCAACCGCTTCGACGACGAGTCGGGCGACAGCCCGGATGCGACGACGCACGACGACCCCACCCCGGGATCCGACACGCCCGACGACGGTTCCGGCCGCAGACCGCCTGGCGCCCCGAGCGCCTCGTGAACCCGTCCGCCGCTCCCGAGCCCGTCGGCTCGGCTCCCTCGTCGAGCCCGGCCAGCGCGTCCGCGTGGGCACTCCTCGACGCGCTCGTCGCCGTGGGTGTCTCCGACGTCGTCGTCTGCCCAGGTTCCCGGTCGCAGGCGCTCGCGCTCGCCGCTGCCGAGCTGGCGGCCTCCGGACGGATCACCCTGCATGTGCGAATCGACGAGCGGGTCGCCGGCTTCCTCGCCTTGGGCCTCGGCGTCGAGACCGACCGTCCGGCCGTCGTGATCACGACCTCGGGGACGGCGACCGCGAACCTGCATCCGGCGGTCCTCGAAGCGCATCACTCGCGCGTGCCGCTCATCGTCCTCACCGCCGACCGGCCGGCCGAGGCGCACGGCATCCGGGCGAACCAGACGACGAAGCAGGACGACCTCTACGGGTTCGCCGCGCGCCTCGCCGTGGTCGTCGAGGCCCCGACCGGTGCCGACGGTGAGCAGGACGCCGCCCGCGATCTCGCCCAGCGGGCGTACCGCGCCGCGACGGACGTCCTCGATCCGGGCCCGGTGCACCTGAACCTCGCCTTCCGGGAGCCACTCTCGGGTGGCTTCGACCCGGTCGTCGCCGGGGCGACCCCCGACGTCCCGGTCGAGACGGACGCAACCGCGGAAGCACCGCTCTACCCGGGGCGACCGCATCTCGTCCTCGAGCGCGGACCCAGGACCCTCGTCGTCGCCGGGCACCATGCCGGCCCGGCCGCCGAGCAGCTCGCGGCGGACGGCGGATGGCCGCTGATCGCGGAGGTGTCGAGCGGATCCCGGTTCGGGCGGAACGTCATCGCCGCCTACCGGGAGCTGCTCCGCGAGGACGATTACCGCGAGGCCGTCGAGCGCGTCGTCGTCTTCGGCCACCCGACCCTCAGTCGCGAGGTCCCGCTCCTGCTCCAGCAGCCGCAGGTCGAGACGATCGTCGTCGCCCCGGCCGGAGCCGAGGTCTACAACCCCGGACGACGGGCCGACCGGATCGTGTCCTCCGTCTCCGTCGAGGCGGGGCCCGCGGATCGCGCTTGGCTCGGAGCCTGGGTCGTCGGATCCCGAGAACGGGTGGTGGACCCCTCGCCTGCAGCCCCCGATCTCGACGGGCTGCACTCGACGACTCCCGCCGAGCGGCTGGCCTCCGTCCGGGCCGAGCTCGACGCCGTCCGCCTCCCAGTCACCCGCGAGGTCCTCGTCGACGCGGTCTGGCGTGCCACCTGGCCGCACGACCGCCTCGTCGTCGGCGCGTCGAGGCTCATCCGCGTGGCCGACGGTCTCGTCCCCGGCCGCAAGATCAGCGTGCACGCCAACCGCGGACTCGCGGGTATCGACGGCACCATCGCCACCGCCACGGGGATCGCGCTGGCGAGCCAGGCCGACGGAGGCCCAGGTGTGACGCGGGTGCTCCTCGGCGACCTCGCCTTCCTCCACGACGTCGGCGCGATGCTCCTGGACGACGGCGCCGCGCCGCGTCTCCAGGTGATCGTCGGCAACGACGGGGGCGGCACCATCTTCGACGCGCTCGAGGTCGCCCAGAGTGCCCCTGGAGCGCTCTTCGACCGCGTCCAGTACACGCCACAGCACGTCCGGCTGGAGTCGCTCGCGACCGCCTACGGGTGGGAGTACCGCTCGGCCCGCACGCGCACGGAACTCGACCAGGCGTTCACCGCGCCGGTGACCGGTCCCGTCCTCATCGAGGTCCCGCTGCCGCGAGCCTGACCCGCCGGTCCTGCCAGGGGTCGACTTCCGCAGCGACCTGCAGCCAGAATGGGCGGATGACGGCATCGAAGCACGCATCGACCTGGACGGCACCACCCCGAGACACGCTGCGCGTGGGGGAGGGGTTCAGCCTCGCCGACGTCGATCCCTCATCGACGCCGGGCTTCGACGGTGACAAGCAGCAGGGCCGGGTCGAGCTCGACGCAGGGGTGCCCGCGCTGTCCGAGCTGCAGGAGCGACTCTTCGCGGCGAGCACGCAGGGAGCCCCGGAAGCGGTGCTCCTCGTCCTGCAGGCGATGGACACGGCGGGCAAGGGTGGCATCGTCAAGCACGTCGTCGGCTCGGTCGACCCGCAGGGCGTGCACCACCACGCCTTCAAGAAGCCCACGGAGGAGGAGCGCTCCCACGACTTCCTCTGGCGGGTTGAGCCGCACCTGCCGAAGCCCGGTCAGATCGGCGTCTTCGACCGTTCGCACTACGAGGACGTCCTCATCGGTCGGGTGCGTCAGCTCGCCGCGCCGGACGAGATCGAGCGTCGGTACGGGGCGATCAACGACTTCGAGGCGGGCATCGTCGCGAGCGGGACCCGCATCGTCAAGGTGATGCTGCAGATCAGCGCCGACGAGCAGAAGGAACGGCTCGCCGACCGGCTCGCGCGTCCGGACAAGCACTGGAAGTACAACCCGGGCGATGTGGACGAACGCGAGCTGTGGCCGGCCTATCAGGACGCCTACCAGGTGGCGTTCGAGCGGACGAGCACCGAGGCCGCCCCCTGGTTCGTCGTGCCGGCGGACCGCAAGTGGTACGCGCGCATCGCGGTCCAACGGCTGCTGCTCGACGCCCTCGAGGACATCGATCCGCAGTGGCCGGCGGCCGACTACGACATCGCCGTCGAGCAGGCACGACTCGCGGCGAGCTGAGCCGAGGTTCTTCGGCTCAGCCGAAGGCTTCCACGATCGGACGGAACTTCATCTTCGTCTCGACGAGCTCCGTCGCAGCGTCCGAGTCGGCGACGATGCCACAGCCGGCGTAGGCAGTGATGTCACCGTCCGGCGCGATCTGCGCACAGCGGAGGGCCACCGCCCACTCGCCGTCACCCGAGGCGTCCACCCACCCGACCGGACCGGCGTAGCGACCGCGGTCGAACGGTTCCAGCTCGCGGATGAGGGCGACGGCGTCGCGCGTCGGGGTCCCGGCGACGGCGGCCGTCGGGTGCAGGCCGTCCATGAGGTCGAGCGAGGACGAGCCGTCCGAGAGCCGACCGTCGATGTCGGTCGCGAGGTGCCAGAGGTTCGGCAGCTTGAGGGTGAACGGGGCCTCGCTGCGGCGCAACTGGGGGCTGTGTGCCTGCAGGGCGGTCAGCACCGACTGCACGGCGAACTGGTGCTCACCCTGGTCCTTCGCGCTCGTCATGAGTGCGACGGCCTGGTCGTGGTCGCTCTCGGCGTCGGGACCACGCGAGATCGTGCCGGCGAGGACGCGTGCCGAGACGGCACCCCGATCCACTCGGACGAGCGTCTCCGGGCTCGAGCCGATGAAGCCGTCGACCGCGTAGGTCCAGCAGTCGGGGTAGCCGAGGGCGAGGTCGTGGAGCACTCGGCGGCGGTCCGCTTCCGCGGGGAGGTGCCCGGCCAGGTCGCGTGCGAGCACGACCTTGCTCAGGCCGCCGGCCTGGATGCGGGCGATGGCGCGCTCGGCCGAGTCGAGGTAGCCGTCGCGGCTCTGCACACCGGGGGTCAGCTGGATGCGGTACTCGGGCCCGTACGCCGTGGTCACGGGATCGACGTCCTCGGCGCCGTCGCCGAGGGAGACCCGCGTGATGAAGCTCGCGTCGGGGTACCGGCCGATGATCGTGCGCGGCACGATGAGGACGCTCGTCGCGGAGGACTCGTCGTCGAAGGCGAACGTGCCGAAGGCGACCAGGCCGGTCCCGGGCCGTCGTACCTCGTCCGTCACCACTGCTGCGGCGCAGACGTCCCGCCAGGCAGCCGCGGCGCGCGTGAACCGGTCGGGGCCCGAGAACTCCAGGCGGAGCGCCTCACCAAGTCCGACCAGCCCGTGTCCCTTCCGCACCCAGAGGAGCGGCGAGGTCTGGTCGGCGAACGGGAGGAGCTGGCGCGGGTCGTCGATGGCGACGGTCTGGGCGACCAGTGACGAGGTCAGGGGAATGGTCACCGTTCAACCCTACGCCCGCGCAGGAGGGGTCCCTCCCCGCCGAAGCCCGACTGGCGGAGGGTCGGTCACCGCCTCGTCGGCGGGCCGTTCACCGGCCGGACGTGCCGATCGTCTGCAACCCGGTGACCCCGAGCAGTGCGAGTTTCGCCGCGTCCTCGGTGCCCGGTGCCGCCGTGTACACGACGATGCGCAGGTCGCCGCCCGGCGTGGACAGGACGTCGCAGTCGACGGTGATCGCTCCGACCGGCGTCCGCGTGACCGTCTTCCGGCTCGCCCGGTGCTCCGCGACCCTGGCCTCCGCCCAGCGCCGCTCGAACTCGGGTGACACCGATCGCAGCCGGGCGACGAGTCGTGCGAGCTCGTCGTCCCGCGGGTAGCGCCCGACCGCCGCCCGGAGGTCTGCGGCGAGGTCGCTCGCGAACTCCTCCTCGTGCTGCTCGTCGAAGTCCGTGCCGTCGTGCCCCGCGGTGAAGTGCCGCCACACCAGGTTGCGATCGTCACCGACGAGGGTGGAGGGATCGCCGTTCACCGCGGCCCACAGCGGGTTCCAGAGCAGGATGTCGTGAGCGGCGGAGAAGACCGCCAGCGGCACGTCGCCGAGCCGGTCGACGATGCGCTGCACTCCCGGACCGATGTGCCGCGGGACGACCCCGGGCGGTGGTGGCGCGGCTCCGGCGACCCGGTAGAGGTGGTCGCGCTCCTGATCCGTCAGTCGCAGTGCGACTGCGAGGGCCCGCAGCAGTTGCGGCGAGGGATTACGGGCGCGGCCCTGCTCGAGCCTGACGATGTAGTCCACGCTGATGCCGGCGAGGGCCGAGAGCTCCTCGCGGCGCAGGCCGGCCGTCCGTCTTCCTGGGCCGGCGGGGAGACCGACCTCGGCAGGGGAGACCCGTTCGCGCCAGGCCCGGAGCACACCGGCGAATTCGTCCATCCGGCCATTGTGTCCCCGGTGTCGGTCCGCATCCTGGTACTGCCGGTCCCCCTGTCGACCGGGGCCTGGCGGACCGACCATGCCGGGCGGAGCATGGACCCATGACCACCACACTCATCACCGGGGCCAACAAGAGCCTCGGACTCGAAACCGCACGCCGACTGATCGACGCCGGCCACACCGTCTACGCCGGCATGCGCGACCTGGGCCGCGGCGATGCCGTCGCCGCGCTCGGCGCCCACCCCGTCCAGCTCGACGTCACCGACCAGGCGAGCGTCGACGCGGCGCTCGCAGCGCTCCCGGAGCTCGACGTGCTCGTCAACAACGCCGGCGTGCTCGGCACGTCCTTCGGCGTGGACGACCTCACCCCAGAGTCGATGCAGGACGTCCTCGACACGAACGTCGTCGGTGTCGTCCGCGTCACCCAGGCCGCGTTGCCCCTCCTGCGCCGATCGTCCCGACCCGTCATCGTGAACGTCGCCTCGGGAGTGGGATGGCCCCGCTTCCTCACCTCCGAGGAGGCCGACGAGTTCGCGGTACCGACGATCCCGTACGCCGCGTCGAAGGCGGCCGTCATCACACTCACCGTGCAGTACGCGAAGAACCTGCCCGGGTTCCGGGTGAACGTGAGCGACCCGGGCTACACCGCGACCGATTTCAACGGACACGGTGGCCATCAGACGGTGACCGAGGGGACGGACGCGACCGTCGCGCTCGCCCTGCTCGGTCCGGACGGTCCCACCGGGGAGTTCCACAACCGGCACGGACGCATCGACTACTGAGCGCGAGCCTGGGAGCCGTGCTCGGACGGCCGGCTCCCAGCGGCGCGGACGTAGGATGGACGGGTGAACCGCGCCGACCTCTCCAAGCAGCCCGAGCAGGTCTCGGCCATGTTCGACGACGTCTCGACGAAGTACGACCGCATGAACGCGGTCCTCTCCGTCGGGAACGACGCCCTGTGGCGCATCGCGACCACTCGTGCGGTCGGTCCGGCCGCCGGTGAGCGCATCCTCGACCTCGCGGCCGGCACGGGCACGTCCTCCGCGGCGCTGGCACGCAACGGTGCACAGGTCGTGGCTGCCGACTTCTCGCCCGGCATGATCGCCGTGGGTCGCGACAAGTACGCCGACCGCTCCGACATCCAGTTCGTCGAGGCCGACGCGACCGACCTCCCCTTCGCCGACGAGGAGTTCGACGCGACGACGATCTCCTTCGGCCTCCGCAACGTCGTCCGCCCGAAGGACGCCCTCGCCGAGATGCTCCGGGTCACGAAGCCCGGTGGCCGGATCGTCATCTGCGAGTTCTCCACGCCGACCCTCGCCCCGATGCGCGCCGCCTACAACCTCTACCTCGAGCGCGTGATGCCGCTCGTCGCCGGCGTCGCATCGTCGAACGCCGAGGCGTACACCTACCTCAACGACTCGATCCGCGCCTGGCCGAGCCAGCCGGAGCTGGCCGCCTGGCTGCGTGAAGCGGGCTACGAGCACGTCGCGTACCGCAACCTCACCGGCGGGATCGTCGCCCTACACCGCGGACTCAAGCCGGCCTGAGTCTCGACACCGTCGGGGTTCGTCTCGGCATTCTCGAGGGGTGGAACCTGTTGATCCCGTCACTTCCCGCGAGTCGGCGCGACTGATTCCGTAGCCCGGTCCCGAACGGGAGCATTGACACACGGGTGCGCCCGGCCCTACCGTTCCGTCATGACAGCACAGGACACGGCCCGCGGGTCCCAGCCGGCATCACCCACCGGCGGCAAGGGTCTCGCCACCGGCACCCTCGGCCTCTTCGGCTCCGTGATCATCGGCTTGGCGTCGACCGCGCCGGTGTACTCGCTCGTCGCGACGCTCGGGTTCGTCGTGCTCGCCGTGGGTGCCCAGGCGCCGATCGCCTTCATCGTCGCATTCATCCCGATGCTGTTCATCGCGTTCGCCTACCGCGAGCTGAACCGCGACGTACCGGACTGCGGCACCACCTTCACCTGGGCGACGAAGGCCTTCGGCCCGGTCACCGGCTGGATCGGCGGGTGGGGCGTCGCGCTCGCCGGCATCGTCGTGCTCGCCAACCTCGCACAGATCGCGGGGCAGTACCTGTGGTTGCTCATCGGTGACGGGTCCCTCGCCTCGAACGTCCCGCTCGTCACCGCGACCGGTGTCGTGTTCATCGCCCTCATGACGTGGGTGTCGTACCGCGGCATCGAGCTGGGGGAGCGGATCCAGAACATCCTCCTCGCGGTCCAGTACCTCGCACTGGTGCTGTTCGCCGTGTTCGCCTTCATCGGAGCGTCGAACGGCACCGCGCCCGACGCGACGCCGATCTCGCTCGACTGGTTCAACCCGTTCGCGTTCACCGATTACCACGGCTTCATCGAGGCGGTGCTGCTCGCACTCTTCATCTACTGGGGTTGGGACACCTGCCTCGCCCTGAACGAGGAGACGAAGGACCCGCAGAAGATCCCGGGCCGCGCGGCGGTCATCTCCACGGTCATCCTGCTGGTCACCTACGTCACCGTCACGGTCGCCGCCATGGTCTACGCCGGACTCGGTACCACGGGCACCGGCCTCGCCAACGAGGACAACGCGAACGACATCTTCCTGGCGCTGAAGGACCTCGTGCTCGGACCGTGGACGTGGATCCTGGTCGTCGCCGTGCTCATCTCGGCGGTGTCGTCGACGCAGACGACGATCCTCCCGACGGCGCGCGGCACGCTCGCGATGGCTGCCTACAAGGCGCTGTCGAAACGGTTCGCGACCGTCCACCCGACCTTCAAGACGCCGTCCTTCTCGACGCTCGTCATGGGCATCGTCGCGATCGTCTACTACGTCGGCATGACGCTCGTGAGCGAGAACATCCTGGCGGACTCGATCCTCTCCCTCGGACTCGCGATCGCCTTCTACTACGGCATCACCGGGTACGCGTGCGTCTGGTACTTCCGGAAGGTGCTCTTCCGCTCCGCGCAGGACTTCTTCTTCAAGGGCCTCTTCCCGCTCCTCGGGGCGCTCATGCTCACCTTCGCCTTCGTGCAGAGCTGCATCGACATGTTCGACGTCGACTACGGCTACACGGTCCTGTTCGGCGTCGGCGGCACGTTCGTCATCGGCGTCGGTTCGCTGGCCTTCGGTTTCGTGCTCATGCTGCTCTGGTACAGCCGGAAGTCCTCGCGGCCCTTCTTCCGCGGGGAGAGCCTCAACCGCGACACCGAGGTCCTCGTGCCCGACGAGCCGATCGAGTACGGCCGCTCCGTCGACGGCGGTCTCGCCTGACCTCCGGTCCCTGAGCCTCACTCCGGTCCCTGAGCCTCACTCCGGTCCCTGAGTCTCACTCCGGTCCCTGAATCTCCCCTCCGGTCCCTGAGCCCCCTCCGGTCCCTGAGCCTGTCGAAGGGCACATCTCCCGGGGTCGTCCAGGCGGGCCGGGCATACTGGTGGGATGTTGGACACCCTGCCAGGCGGCCCGTGGATCTGGGGCGTCGCGATCGTCGGTCTCGTGCTCGTCGTCATCCTCCTGAACGCCAGGCGGGCGAAGTCCGCGTTCGCGAAGCCGTACGAGCGCTATGACACCACCGAGATCCCGCCGGACACCCCGGGTACCCGTGAGTTCATCGTGCGAGACGACGCGACCGGTGCGCGGCTCCAGTTCGTGGCGTCCGGGCCGTCGGCCAGGATCGCCCTCGTCGTCGTGCCGCCGAAACACCTCGGGACCGGCGTCGAAGCGGGCCTCTTCCGCGCCGCGTTGCCGACCGCCCAGGGCGTCGACGCCTGGACCTGGCCGCCGCTCAACACCGACGGATACTCGATGCTGCTCGACCTCGCGCACGAGTTCCCGCATCTGGCGTTCTACGACGCCGAGGGCGTGCGACTCCGCTGAACCGAGTCATGTGGTCCGACCACAGCTGCCAATCGCCTGATCGCGCCCGTGGATTCCGGTCCTCCGGCACAGGTGACGGGCTGCCCCGGCTAGGCTAGAGCTGTGAATCCCAGCGCGACCCGCCGTGTCAGCAACCTGGCCAGCCAGGCCGGGCTTGCCGAACGCATGTTCGCGACCGGTGCAGACCGCAAGCTCGCCAAGACCATCGACGACGGCGTGGCCCGCCTCGAGATCGGTCTGGAGGAGCAGCTCGGGTTCACCGACGACCTCGTCGACGTCACCGCGCGCTATCTGCTCGAGGCCGGCGGCAAGCGGGTCCGCCCGCTGCTCACCATGCTCATCGCCCAGCTCGGCGACGGCATCACCGACAACGTCCTGCGGGCGGCCGAGGCGATCGAGATCACCCACCTCGGCTCGCTGTACCACGACGACGTCATGGACGACGCCGACAAGCGTCGCGGCGTCCCCAGCGCCCACCAGGTGTTCGGCAACAACACCGCCATCCTCACCGGCGACCTCCTGTTCGCGCGCGCCAGCCAGATCATGGCCGACCTCGGCGAGCGGGCGATCCGGATCCAGGCCGCCACGTTCGAGCGCCTCGTGCTGGGGCAGCTGCACGAGACCACCGGCCCTCGCGAGGGTCAGGACGAGGTCGAGCACTACATCCAGGTCCTCGCCGACAAGACCGGCTCGCTCATCGCCGCCGCGGCCCGGAGCGGCGTCATCTTCTCCAACGCCCCCGAGGTGTACGAGAGCGCGGTCGTCGAGTTCGGCGAGAAGGTCGGCATCGCCTTCCAGCTCATCGACGACGTCATCGACCTGTCGCCGCAACCAGAGGAGACCGGCAAGGTCCCCGGCACCGACCTGCGGGCCGGCGTCGTCACCCTCCCCATGCTCTACCTGCGCCGCGAGGCGGTCGCCGACCCCGAAGCCGCGGCCCTCGTCGCCCGTCTCGACGCCGAGGTCACGGAGACGGACCACGACCCCGTCCGGTTCGCCGCGCTCGTCGCCACCCTGCGCGACCACGCCGTGACCGCACGGACCTTCGCTGAGGCGCGGCAGTGGGCCGACGAAGCGATCGCGGCACTGGCCCCGCTGCCCGACGGCTCGGTCAAGAAGGCGCTCGTGCACTTCGCGAAGGCGATCGTCGACCGAAGGAGTTGATGGCGGCGCCGCTCCACCGGAGCGGCACGGCATCCCAGACGCGCATGCATGACGGCCGGAGCGCTCAACCGGCCGCACCCGGAACCCCGCACGGGGACACGAAAGGAACCACCGTGACCAAGCTGAGGCTGGCCATCGTCGGCGCAGGACCCGCAGGCATCTACGCGGCGGACATCCTCCTGAAGGCGGAACGGAAGTTCGACGTCTCCATCGACCTCTTCGAGCAGCTGCCGGCCCCGTACGGCCTGGTCCGCTACGGCGTCGCGCCCGACCACCCGCGTATCAAGGGGATCATCAACGCGCTCCGCGACGTCCTCGACCGAGGCGACATCCGGATCTTCGGCAACGTCCGCTTCGGCGTCGACATCACGCTCGACGACCTCAAGCACCACTACAACGCCGTGATCTTCTCCACGGGCGCCGTCGAGGACGCCCCGCTCGACATCCCGGGCATCGACCTCGACGGGTCGTACGGCGCCGCCGAGTTCGTGAGCTGGTTCGACGGACACCCCGACGTCCCCCGCACCTGGCCGCTCGAGGCGGAGTCGATCGCCGTGATCGGCAACGGCAACGTCGCGCTCGACGTCGCACGTATGCTCGCGAAGCACCCGGAGGACCTGCTCCCGACCGAGATCCCGGCCAACGTCCACGAGGGGCTGCAGCAGTCGCCCGTGACCGACGTGCACGTCTTCGGGCGTCGCGGGCCCGCGCAGGTGAAGTTCACGCCGCTGGAACTCCGCGAGCTCGGGGAACTCAACGACGTCGACATGATCCTGGCCGACGAGGACTTCGACTACGACGAGGCGTCGAAGGCGGCGGTGGCGAGCAACAAGCAGGTCATGGTCATCGACCGCGTCCTGCAGCAGTGGCGCAAGCGCGAGACCGGCCAGGCCTCGCGCCGACTGCACCTGCACTTCTACGCGAAGCCGCTCGAAGTCGTCGACGACGGTTCCGGCAAGGTCGCCGCCTTCCGGTACGAGCGGACGAGACCAGACGGACAGGGCGGGGTCGAGGGCACGGGTGAGATCCGCGAGGTCCCGATCCAGGCGCTCTATCGCGCGGTGGGGTACTTCGGAAGCCCGCTGCCCGGCGTGCCCTTCGACTCGCGGCACGGCGTCATCCCCAACCACGAGGGCAAGGTCCTCCACCCCGAGAGCAACGAGCGCGTCCCAGGCGTCTACGCGACCGGGTGGATCAAGCGTGGTCCGGTCGGCCTCATCGGCCACACGAAGTCGGACGCGATGGAGACCATCAGTCACGTCATCAACGATCAGGCGGACTGGTGGGCGCCCGCGGAACCCGAGGAGGAGGCCGTCGTCGCGCTGCTCGAGTCGCGTGGCGTCGCCTACACGGACCTCGAGGGCTGGCACCTCCTCGATCAGCACGAGATCGCGCTCGGTGAACCACAGGGTCGTGCCCGCATCAAGGTGGTGCCGCGCGAGGAGATGGTGGCGATCTCGCGGGCGCAGTCGTCTGATGACGGGACACCGTCCGCCTGAGCCGCGCCCGCGACGGTCGCAATCCGGCCGATCGCCGCGAGTCAAGCCGCTTCACGGAACCCGGTTTCGGCGCGAGTCGGTCACTATGCTGGACGGATGACCGACCCCAACGCGCCCCAGAACGTCCCGTCGGAGCAGCCGACGTCCGTACCGCCGTCCGAGCCGCCGGCATTCGTCGCCGACGGCCAGCAGCAGCAACAGCAGCAGCCGCGCTACGGCGAGATGCACCCGGACCCCGTGCAGCAGCAGTGGGACCAGACGAGCCAGCAGACCCCGGCTCCGCAGCAGGGTGGCCAGTGGGGTCAGCCGCAGACGGGTGAGCAGGCGGGCCAGTGGGGTCAGCCGCAGCAGGGCCAGTACGGCCAGCCGCAGCACCCGGGCCAGCCGCAGCACACCGGCCAGTACGGCCAGGACACCGGCCAGTACGGCCAGCCGCAGCAGACCGGTCAGTACGGAGCCCCCCAGGGTCAGTACGGTCAGCCGCAGCAGGGCCAGTACGGTCAGCCGCAGCAGTACGCGCAGGCTCCGAAGGCGCCGAACCCCCGTGCACGCGAGACGCGTCTCGCCCTCGTGTCGGTCGGGATCGCAGCGGGTATCGCCGCGGCCGTCGCCCTGGTGAGCCTCATCGGGTCGTTCTTCAGCATCTCGGAGTTCTACCCCATCGGCGACGTCCTGTTGAGCTTCGGCGCGAATCTCGTCAACATCGCCCTCTGGGGTGCGGGAGCAGCTCTCATCCTCATCATGGTCCGTCCGCTCACCCGGGTCCGCACCGCCCGAGACCTGATCCAGTCGGTGGGCATCGCCGCGGCCGTCGGCACCGGCGTCATGCTGCTCATCGTGCTCATCGTCACCATCGTGCGCGGCGTGGTCGAGCAGTACGGCACGCCGGCGTTCTTCGTCAATCAGGGCTTCCTCTCGCCGATCCTCTACGGGATCACCCTCGCCGGCTTCCTCACGATCGGCGCCGTGCTCGTGACGCGGTTCGTCGCACCCGAGGGCCTCGCCGACGCTCCGCGCGAGCAGCACAGTGGTCAGCAGCACGGTCAGCAGTTCCAGCATGAGCAGCATGAGCAGCATGAGCAGCATGAGCAGCACCAGCAGGGTCAGCACGACCAGGGCTCGCAACAGCACGGTCAGGCGCAGCAGCCCTACGGACAGCAGCCGCAGGCTCCGCAGCAGCACAACCCGTACCAGCAGTAGTCGGAGGTCGGGTGGTCGGCGCGGGTGCCCGACCATCCGACCACCGATCAGCGGGCGCGGTAACGTGACGGTATGGCCGGATCTCGAGGGTGGACCGCCGACATCCTCGGCGAGGGCTTCCAGCAGCGCACGCTGAACCTCGAACCGGATGACGAGGGCGAGGTCGTCGCGACCCTCGTCCGCTACCGGATGCCCCCCCTCGAACAGCTGGGCGAGTTCCTCCTGCCCGACGTCGCGGACGGTATCGACGTCCTCTACGTCCACGGCTGGTCCGACTACTTCTTCCAACGTCACCTCGCGCGATTCTGGGCCAGGCTCGGTGCGCGGTTCTACGCGCTCGACCTGCGCAAGTACGGCCGGAGTCTCCGTCCGCACCAGACGTCGGGGTACGTCGACGACCTCCGGACCTACGACGAGGACATCGAGGCCGCACTCGCCGTGATGGGGCACGGCCCCGAAGACCATGCCATCGGGCGTCGGAACCGGCGCCGACTCGTCCTCCTCGGCCACTCGACCGGCGGGCTCACCCTGAGTCTCTGGACGGCCAGGAACCAGGATCGCGTCGCCGGTCTCGTCTTGAACAGCCCGTGGCTCGAATTCCAGGCGAGACAGCTCGGGCGGCTCGCGATCGCCCCGCTCGTCCAAGCCGGATCGCGGATCGACCCACGTGCGCAGCTCCCTGTCGTCGACCTCGGGTTCTACACCCGCTCCGTGTCGAGCACGATGGACGGCGCCTGGGACTATGACTTCGCCTGGCGTCCGCTCCACGGCTTCCCGTTGCATCCGGGATGGTTGAACGCGATCCTGCGAGGGCATCGGCTCGTCGACGCGGGCCTGCAGCTGCGTGTGCCGGCACTCACGCTGCTGTCGGCGCGGAGTGTCCTGCTGCCGCGGTGGAACGACGCGATGATGCGCAGTGACACGGCGCTCGACGTCGACGCGGTCGCGGAACGCGCACTCGATCTCGGCGAGACCGTCACGATCGTGCGCCTCGACGGCGCCTTGCACGACGTCTTCCTGTCCGAGGAGCCCGTCCGACAGCGTGCGTTCGAGCAGATCGCCGCGTGGGGACGTGGCTACCTCACGAAGCCGCCGACCGTCGGCCGTTAGCGTTCAGCGGGCGGGAGGCGCCGTCGCGAGCCCATCGGACGCCGCGGATCCGGTCGGCCGGCGGCGAGCCAGTCGGCGTAGCTGTGATTCGCGCCGATCGCGCACCAACACGGGACACCGACCTCCTGGCCGGCGCGCGAGGTCCGGAAGAGTTCGAGATGCGACCCGTCCGCGGGTCTCTGGTGATCCACTGCTCCACTCCAACCATCGAGCCCGCTCGTGCGGGTGCTCCGGTGAAGAGAGTGGTGCGGGGGCCGATCATGACGCGATCGAGGTGATCGACCGCGTCCGGCCCGCTAGCGGTAGTTGACGAACTGGAGGTCGATGTCGAGGTCGGCACCCTTGAGCAGCGCCATGGTGGCCTGGAGATCGTCACGACTCTTGGACGAGACGCGGAGCTCGTCGCCCTGGATCTGCGACTTGACCGACTTCGGGCCCACGTCGCGGATGAGCTTGTTGGCCTTCTTCGCGATCTCCTGGCTGATGCCCTCCTTGAGGGTCGCCTCGATCCGGTACTCCTTGCCGCTCGCGAACGGGTCGCCGACCTCGAGGCTCTTGAGCGAGATGCCGCGCTTGATGAGCTTGGACTCGAAGACGTCGAGGATCGCCTTCACGCGCTCCTCGGTGTTGGCCTTCATGAGGATCTTCTCGCCGCTCCAGGCGATCGAGGCACCGACGTTCTTGAAGTCGTACCGCTGCTCGACCTCCTTGTGCGCCTGGTTGAGGGCGTTGTCCGCCTCCATCTTGTCGACCTTGCTCACGACGTCAAACGATGAATCTGCCATGTGGACCATGGTAGCGCCGGTGTCGCTCAGGCAGGTGTGGTTGGGTGGGTGCGATGCGCAGCCCGGTGAAGCAGGACCAGCGGACCATCGTCGGACGACGAGGGGCGCTCGCCGGAGCGACCCTGGCGATCGGTGTGCTCGTGTTGAGCGGTTGCGCTCCCGAGCCGGACCCCGTCCCGTATGCGGTCCCCGTCGAGCTCCCGCCGAAGAGCGACGCCCCTGACGGCGGTGTCGCGAACGTCGACCTCGCCGACTCCCAGTGGATCACCGAGGTCGCCGAGGCGAGTGGCATCCCCGAGCGCGCCCTGCGTTCCTATGCCGGTGCCGCCATCCGCAAGGCCGAGCTGACGCCGGAGTGCGGTATCGGCTGGACGACGATCGCGGCCGTCGGGTTCGCCGAGAGCGACCACGGTCGCCACGACGGCTCGAAGCTCGGCGAGGACGGTGTCGTGACGCCGCCGATCTTCGGTGTGCCGCTGAAGGGTGGCGAGACCGAGGAGATCACCGACACCGACCAGGGGGTCATCGACGGCGACCCGGTCCATGACCGTGCCGTCGGGCCGTTCCAGTTCATCCCGCAGTCGTGGGAGAACTGGGGGACCGACGCGAGCGGTGACGGCGTGCTCGACCCGCAGAACCTCGACGACGCGGCGATGGCGGCTGCGAACTACCTCTGCCGGGCGAGCGACTACGACATGCGGACGGAGGACGGCTGGCTGAGCGGGATCCGGGCGTACAACTCGTCACCCGAGTACCTTCGCCGGGTCGCCGCAGCGGCGAACGAGTACGCCGAAGCTGCGCCGTCCGACAATCGCTGAGCGGCCCGGTGACGGATGCCGATGCTGATTTCGCGTCCGGCGGTCTGACGGCTATATTGGTCAAGCGCTTTCGGTTGGCTGTTCGAAAGTCGGTCGGGCGCGCTTGGCGAGTTACCCTAGCGGCCAAAGGGATCTGACTGTAAATCAGACGGCTCAGCCTTCGGGGGTTCGAATCCCTCACTCGCCACGGACAAATCGCCTCATCCTCGGATGGGGCGATTTTTCGTCGTGCTGGCGAGCGTCTGGCGGGAACCCCCGCCGGTCCCTGAGCTGCGCCGCCCTGAGCCTGTCGAAGCGTCGACGTGCCAACGGAGAACCCCACGAACCCGACATGCCTCCTCCGGTCCCTCAGTAACCCTCTCCGGTCCCTGAGCTTGTCGAAGGGCCCATGCAGAACCCCGCCAATCCGGCATGCCTCCTCCGGTCCCTGAGCTTGTCGAAGGGCACATGAGTGACCTCCCGCTCTGGTGATCTTCTCCCGGTCCCTGAGCTTGTCGAAGGGCACACGAGTCCGGTGATCTTCTCCCGGTCCCTGAGCTTGTCGAAGGGCACACGAGGAACCTTCCACAATCGGCGCAACTCGGCATCTGGAATGTCAGTGGTTCATGGTGGACTTGTTCCATGACCGAGACCACCGCCTCCGCAGTTCGAGCTGGCGATGCGTATGCCGCGCGGCTCGCGGAGTTCTCGGATCACTACGCGGACATCCAGCGTCGCCGCGCGGCTCTGGACGCCGAGGAGGCTCGCCTACTCGCCCGTTCTGCTGCCTACGCGGACGCCTTCGCAGATGCCACCGTCCCGGCGATCTTTCCGCCCGCGGAGCGGCAGGCGCTCTCCCGCCGCTCCACCTGCGCGGCCCTCGCGATGGCGACGCGCACGCCCGAGCAGACCGTGCAGCGGGCGACGAACGGCGCCGAGCGTCTCGTGAACGAAGCACCTGCCGTGCTTGCCTCGCTCGAGGCGGGTCGTATCTCGGCGCGGCACGCGCGGACGATCATCGACCAGCTCAGTGATGTGCCGGCTGCAGGGCGGGCGGCGTTCCTGGAGGCGGTGTTGCCGGCCGCGGAGCAGCTGACCGACGCGAACCTCCGGAGGCGTGCCCGCGTCCTGCGCGAGCGCCTCCACCCCGAGTCCATCACCGCGCGCGCAACCCGCTCGGAGGCGGACCGCCGGGCGGAGTTCGAACCCGCAGCGGACGGCATGGCGTGGGTGCACCTGTTCACGAGGGCGCCGATCGCGCAGGGCATCATCGAGCGCGTTGAAGCCGCCGCGGCCGAGTCACGCGCAGCTGGCGACACCCGCACCTGCGCACAACTCCAGGCCGACGCCCTCGCAGCCCTCGCCCTCACCGGCGTCACGCCGGAAGACGTCATGTCGAGCCCGGTGCTCCCGCACCCGATCGAGGTCCAGGAGCACATCAAGCCCACCGTGCAGATCACCGTCCCGGCGCTCACCGTGGCTGGCGTCTCCGACGCACCCGGCATGCTCGATGGCTATGGTCCGATCGACCCCGAGACCGCCGCCCGGATCGCGGTGAACGCGCCCAGCTTCACCCGGGTCCTCGTCCAGCCCGAAACCGGTGCGGTCCTCTCGGTCGGGCGCAACCAGTACCGCGTTCCGGCCGACCTCCAACGGGCAGTCCGCCTCCGGGACGGCACCTGTCGCGCACCGGGCTGCGGGCGACGCGCCAGGGTCTGTGACCTCGACCATTCCGTGGCGTGGGAAGACGGCGGCACAACAGATGTCGGGAACCTCGCCTGTCTCTGCCGACATCACCACCGAATGAAGCACCTGCCCGGGTGGAACCTCGACCACGGACCCGGTGGGGTCCTCGAGTGGGCGACACCCGACGGGAAGCAGTATCGGACCGAACCCGATCCCGCGCCCTTCTGACCAGTTTTGGTCCCTGAGCCTGTCGAAGGGGGTGGGTCCTCGTGGGCACTTCGACAAGCTCAGTGACCGGGAGGGGTATGCCCGGAACGAGGAGGCTTCCTCGTGGGCGCTTCGACAGGCTCAGTGACCGGGAGAGGCTTGCCCGGGAGGCACCGGTCCCTGAGCTTGTCGAAGGGCACTCGGGTTGCGCTGCCTCGGTGAGCGGGGAGAGGTAAGTCCGGAACGTTTCGGTCCCTGAGCTTGTCGAAGGGCACTCGGGTTGCGCTGCCTCGGTGAGCGGGGAGAGGTAAGTCCGGAACGCTCCGGTCCCTGAGCCTGTCGAAGGGCACTCGGGTCGTGGCGCCTCGGTCTGCGGAGGAGGTGCGCCCGGGTTCGCTTCGGTCCCTGAGCTGCGGCGCACTGAGCCTGTCGACGTGTCGAAGGGCAGGAGGGGCCGCCATAGGGTGGTGGGGTGACCGGACACGAAGAACTCCTCCAGATCGCCACCGACATCGCCGCAGAGGCCGGCGAACTGATCCTGCGCCGACGCCGGGAGGGCGTCGAGATCGCGGCGAGCAAGTCGTCGGTCGAGGACGTCGTGACCCGAGCCGACCGCGAGTCCGAGCAGTTCATCCGCGACCGCCTCCTCGCTGCACGACCGGACGACGGATTCCTCGGCGAGGAGACCGGCAAGGAAGGCGGCGCGACGGGGACCTCCGGCCTGACCTGGGTCGTCGACCCCATCGACGGCACCGTCAACTACCTCTACGACATCCCCGCGTACGCCGTCAGCATCGGGGTCGTCGAAGGTGAACCGGACCCGGCCACCTGGACCGCCCTCGCCGGGGCTGTGGTGAACCCGGTCCTGGGTGAGCACTACACCGCCTCCCGCGGCGGTGGAGCGCGACTGAACGGCCGCGCCCTCGAGGTCAACCGAGGCGTGGCACCGAACGTGGCGCTGCTCGGCACGGGCTTCTCCTACACCGCCTCGCGTCGCATGGAGCAGGCTGCCGTGCTCGGCGCCCTCCTCGGGACCTTCCGCGACGTCCGGCGGATCGGCTCCGCCGCACTCGACCTCTGCAGCGTCGCCTCCGGCCGCCTCGACGCCTACTACGAGAGCGGCCTGAAGCCGTGGGACCAGGTCGCGGGCGCGCTGGTCGCTGCCGAGGCGGGCGCGACGGTCGCCGGTTTCGACGGTGCTCCGGCCACCACGCAGCTCATCATGGCCGCCGATGCACCGCTGCTCGCGGTCCTCGAACGGCTCCTGGTCGAGCAGGGCTTCGCGACGCCGATCGGGTGACACTCCATGCGCGCCACCGCCGCTCGCGGTAACGCTCCGGGGGCGACTCGTTCATAAGAGAACTCTCATATGGCCTCTGACCAGGCCTTTATCGGATAAAACCGATCACTGCCATGGCTTTTTCAGCCTCCCGTTGCTAGCATTTATGCATTCGTTACCTTCGCGTTCCCCCGCGCGGACGGACGTCGAGATCTTCCTGCTAGCCCATTGAAAGGCCCCCGCCCCCTTGTCACGCCATGCAAGCCCTGAGGACACCCCTGTGCTTCCCGACCCTCAGGACCCGCAGAACACGTCTGTCGAGAACAGCGCTGCACCCGTGCAGACGCCGCCGCTCAGCCGCCGTGAACTGCGCGAACGCGAGCGTCAGGCGGCGGCCGCCCTGGAGCACCAGGAGTCCGTGCTGCAGGAGCCGACGCATGAGGCCAGCGCCGACCAGGAGGAGACGGCCGCGGCCATCGACCCGGTCGACCAGATGATCGCCGAGGCGATCGACGCCGTGCACGTCACGGACGTCGCCGACATCGCGCCGGTCGAGGTAGAGCCGCTCATCGCCGAACCGGCCGTGGCTTCCGACACCGCTCAGGCCACCGAGTCCATCACGGTGACGGTCGACGCCTCCACCGTCGACGCTCCCCGTGCACGCCGCGCAGCTGCACCGAAGCCGGCCTCGAAGCCCCGCGCATCGTCCCGTCCGTCCGCCGCACCGGCGTCGCCCCGCCCGACGACCATCGCGCGCAAGCGTCGCATCACCACCAAGATCTTCGCGGGTGCCGCGATGGGCTTCGTCGCCCTCATGGCCGTGGCCACCTCGGTGCCCGCCAACGCGCTGCTCACCGCTGAAGACGTCGCGACGTCGGTGGCCGAGGCCTCGCAGGCCGAGCTCGGCGACGGCAACGGGCTGAGCAACCAGGCGTCGCAGTCGCTCGACAGCGAGGGATCGGCTGAGCTGACCTTCACCCGCGACGACTACACGACGAGCACCGTCGAGGAAGCCGCCGCCGCGATGGGCATCCGCCCCGCGAACACCTTCACGAACAACCCGAACGGGACCATCCAGTGGCCGTTCGCGGTCGGTGTCACCATCGGTGACCGCTTCGGTGCCCGCGACTGCGCCGGCTGCTCGAGCGACCACCACGGCCAGGACTTCAACCCCGGCAACGGTGCGCCCATCCAAGTCATCGCCGACGGCGTCGTCCGCCACGTCGAAGACGGCGAAGGCTCGCTCGGCGTCAACGTCATCGTCGACCACACCATCAACGGCCGCCTCGTCTCGAGCGTCTACGCGCACATGCAGCACGGCTCGGTCCGCGTCGTCGAGGGGCAGGCGATCAAGGTCGGCACCATCCTCGGCCTCACCGGCAGCACGGGCATGTCCACCGGCCCGCACCTCCACTTCGAGATCCGACTCGACGGCGTCACCTGGGTCGACCCGCTCGAGTGGCTCTACGCGAACGTCAACTGACGCCACGGAACCCAATGAATTGACTGCCTCGCCCGACTCCGGGCGGGGCAGTCGTGTTTCACCCCGAGGGCGGGTGCCCTTCGACAGGCTCAGGGACCGGTGTTGTGGCTCAGGGACCGGTGTCGGGGCTCAGGGGCCGGTGTCGGGGCTCGGGGGCCGGGGCACGGAACGGCGAAGGCCCGCCCGGCTGATGCCGGACGGGCCTTCGTGACGGTGTCTGAGGGCTACTGACCCTGCTCCTGGTACTTCGCCTCGGTGGCGGCCTTCTGCGGCTTCCACCACGACTCGTTGTCGCGGTACCAGGCGATCGTGTCGGCGAGGCCGGCCTCGAAGTCGCTGAACGCTGGGGTCCAGCCGAGCTCCGTGCGCAGCTTCGACGAGTCGATCGCGTAGCGGAGGTCATGGCCGGGACGGTCGTTCACATGGTCGTAGGCGTCCGCCGGCTGACCGAGCTGGGTGAGGATGAGCTCGACGACGTCCTTGTTGTTCTTCTCGCCATCGGCACCGATGAGGTACGTCTCGCCGATGACCCCCTTGTCGAGGATCGTGAGGACGGCGGACGAGTGGTCGTTCGCGTGGATCCAGTCGCGCACGTTCTCGCCCGTGCCGTACAGCTTCGGGCGCTCGCCGCCGAGCACGTTCGTGATCTGGCGCGGGATGAACTTCTCCACGTGCTGGTACGGACCGTAGTTGTTGGAGCAGTTCGAGATCGTCGCCTTGACGCCGAAGGACCGCACCCACGCGCGGACGAGGAGGTCGCTGCCGGCCTTCGTGGAGGAGTACGGGCTCGACGGGTTGTACGGCGTCTGCTCGGTGAAACGCTCCGGGTCGTCGAGCTCGAGGTCGCCGTAGACCTCGTCGGTCGAGATGTGGTGGAACCGGGTGCCGTGCTTGCGAGCCGCCTCGAGCAGCGTGTACGTGCCGATGATGTTCGTGTCGAGGAACGGGCGCGGGTCATGCAGGGAGTTGTCGTTGTGCGACTCCGCCGCGTAGTGCACGACGGCGTCGTGACGGGCGAAGAGCTCGTCGACGAGCGTCGCGTCCTGGATGTCGCCGACGACGAGCTCGAAACGATCGGCCGGGAGGCCGTCGAGTGAGGCGCGGTTGCCCGCGTAGGTCATCTTGTCGAGGACGGTCACCGAGTGATCGGTGTTGTTCAGGACGTAGTGGACGAAGTTCGAGCCGATGAATCCGGCGCCGCCGGTAACGAGAAGTCTGGACACGGTAGACGAGTCTACCCGGCGGTCCCTGGATACCGCGGGGGAATCCGGCCGTCGCTCAGTGACCGGGCAGGATGCGGCGCAGCAGGTTCGTGTTCGCGAGGTCGAGCAGTTCGTCGCCGCGGCCCGACATGACCGTCCGGAGCGCGTACAGGGTGAACCCCTTCATCTGCTCGGCGGTGATCGTCGGCGGGATCGACAGTTCCTGCCTGGCGGTCACGACGTCGACGAGCGCCGGACCGTCGTGATCGAAGGCCCGACGGATGGCGCCCTCCAACTCGCTCGCCCGCTCGACGCGTTCGCCGTGGATCCCCATGCCCTCCGCCACACGCGAGAAGTCGGGGTTCACAAGGTCGGTGCCGAAGTTGACGAACCCGGCGGCCTTCATCTCCAGCTCCACGAAGTTGAGCGAGGAGTTGTTGATGACGATGATCTTCACGGGCAGCTTGTTCTGGGTGAGCGAGATGAGTTCGCCGAGCAGCATGGTGAGTCCGCCGTCGCCCGCGAGCGCGATGACCTGGCGGCCGGGGTGGGACGCCTGGGCTCCGAGACCGTGGGAGACGGCGTTCGCCATGCTGCCGTGGCTGAACGAGCCGATGAGTCGGCGCCGCCCGTTCATGGTGAGGTAGCGCGACGCCCAGACGACAGGGGAGCCGACGTCGGGGATGAACACGGCGTCGTCCGTCGCCAGCTGGTCGACGACCTTCGCGAGGTACTGCGGGTGGATCGCCTGGCCGTCGTGGTCCGCGGTCGCGAGGTCGTCGAGGCCCTTCCGCGAGCTGCGGTAGTGCTTGAGCGACTCCTCCAGGTGCTTGCGGTGCGTCTTGCGCTCGAGCTTCGGCAGCAGCGCCTCGAGCGTGTCCCGGACGGTCCCGACGAGCGGCAGGTCGACCGGGTGACGCCGGCCGATCTGCTCACCGCGGATGTCGACCTGGATGACGGTCGCGTGCTCGGGGAAGAACTGCGGATAGGGGAAGTCGGTGCCCAGCATGAGGAGGACGTCGCACGAGAGCATGGCGTGGTAGCCGCTGGCGAACCCGAGGAGGCCGGTCATGCCGACGTCGAACGGGTTGTCGTACTCGACGTGCTCCTTGCCGCGCAGGGCGTGGACGATGGGGGCGCCGAGCGCGTCCGCGGTCGCGATGAGCTGCTCGTGCGCTCCGGCGACTCCGGCTCCGGCAAGGATGGTGACCCGCTTGCCGCCGTTGAGCAATTGAGCGGCCTCGTCGAGTTCGTGCTCCGACGGCAGGATCCGGGGTCGCGTCGCCCGGATGGCGGCGACGTGCTCCGAGACCGCGTGCTGGAGCATGACGTCGCCCGGGACGACCACGACGGCCACGCCGCGGCGCTCGACCGCGGTGCGCATCGCGATCTCGAGCACCCGCGGCAGTTGCTCCGGCTGGGAGACGAGTTCCACGTAGACGCTGCACTCACGGAACAGCTCCTGCGGGTGGGTCTCCTGGAAGTAGGTGGTCCCGATCTCGGAGCTCGGGATGTGGGCGGCGATCGCGAGCACCGGTACCCGTGAGCGGTTCGCGTCGAAGAGGCCGTTGATGAGGTGCAGGTTGCCGGGGCCGCAGCTCGCCGCGACGACCGCCAGCTCGCCGGTCAGCTCCGCTTCCGCCGCCGCGGCGAAGGCGGCCGCCTCCTCGTGGCGCACGTGCACCCAGTCGATGCCGCCGGAGGAGCGGAGGGCATCGGTGAAGCCGTTCAGGGAGTCGCCGGGGAGGCCGTAGACGCGTTGTACACCGCTGGCCTGGAGAGTGGCGACGACGGTTTCAGCGACAGTGGACATGGGTGCTCCTCGCAGCAGACGACTCGGCCCGGGTTCCCCGGCCCTCTCCATGGTCCTCGTCGCGGTTCGGGGCCCGCAAGGGAGCATCGGGGTCTTGCAGACGCCTACCAGGTGCGCTAGCCGTTCTCAACACTCCGACACGAATCCGCCTGAACGACGAACGCCTTGTAACGTGGTTGCTGGAACAGCCTGCCGAGAACACGGTGGCGCGGCCAACATCGACTGCACCGTGAAGGGGGCGGCCGTGAGCGACTCCCTGCACCGACCGCCGGCACACGCCGGATCGATCACCGATCCAGCTGCGATGTTCACCGAGCACACCGAGACGGTCGTCACCGGCGTCAGCCTGTCGAACGGGCGTTACAGCATCGGTGAGCAGCTCGGCTCCGGCGGGTCCGCCAACGTCTACCGCGCACGCGACGAGCTGCTCTCGCGCCCCGTCGCCGTGAAGCTCTTCCGCGACGAGGCCGCGACCGCGAACGACCGGCTGCGTCAGGAGCGGGAGATCCGTCTGCTCGGGGAACTCCGCCACCCGGGCCTCGTCGAGCTCTACGACTCCGGTTCCGTCGTCCACCGCGGCGTCGAGCACCGGTTCCTCGTCATGGAGTACATCCCGGGCGCCACGCTCACCGACAAGCTGCAGGCCGGCCCGATGCTCCCGCGTGACGCAGCCGCCCTCGGTGCGCAGGTCGCCGACGCGCTGTCCTTCATCCACACGCGGTCGATCGTGCACCGCGACATCAAGCCCGACAACATGCTCTTCAGCGACATCGCCGCGTTCGGCCACGCGAACCTCGTGAAGCTGTCCGACTTCGGGATCGCGCACTTCGTGGGCGGGTCGCGCCTCACGAACACCGAGGCCATCTCCGGCACGGCGTCCTACCTCTCGCCCGAGCAGGCGCTCGGCGACACCGTCGGCACCGAGACGGACATCTACTCGCTCGGACTCGTCCTGCTCGAGGCCGTCACCGGGCGCCGGGAGTTCGACGGCGGTCTCGTCGAGGCCGCCATCGCACGCCTGCACCGTGACCCGGTGATCCCGCCCGAGCTCCCCGCCGCCTGGCACCCGCTGCTGCGGTCGATGACCGCCCGCAAGCCGGAGGACCGACCCGCCGCCCACGAGGTCGCAGCCAGCCTGCGCGAGATCTGGTCGGAGTCGCGCGTGCGCCGGGTCCGTCGGGTGCGTGCACGGCTCGGTCTCGTCGTCGACCAGGGCGTCGACCCGCGGATCGCGTTACTCCTCGCCGCCGCGACGGCCGCTGCGGGGCTCGCCATCGGTGTCGCGATCGGCATCTTCGCGTTCTGATCGGCCCATTACCACGTTTCGTCCGGAACCGGGGAAGTCATCCGGCCGGTGTACCGTCTCAACAACGATCGATCCCTTCGAGTGAAAGGGCGCCATGACGCTCTCGACCCCCTATCCGCTCGGCGTCACCCTTCGGGGCGATGGTGCGAACGTCGCCATCTACTCGGAGACCGCCGACGCCGTCACCGTGTGCATCTTCCCCGAGGGCGGGGAGGAGCAGCAGACGCGCCTCGAACAGCGCACCGGACACGTGTTCCACGGACTGGTGGAGGGCCTCGTCCCCGGGACGCGGTACGGCATCCGCGTCGACGGCCCCTGGGACCCGGCGAACGGTCTCCGCCACAACCCGGCGAAGGTGCTGCTCGACCCGCACGCGACGGCGGTCACGGGGCGCTACGACCTCGGCCAGGCGCAGTTCAGCCACCGCCTCGACGCTCCGGAGACGATGGACGACACCGACTCCGCGGGCCACGTCGCGCTCGGTGTGGTCACCGACCCCTCCTCGTTCGACTGGGACGCCGACGGCCAGGACGTCGCCCCGCGTGTCCCGCTCGCCGAGACGATCGTCTACGAGGTCCACGTGAAGGGCTTCACCAAGCAGCTCGCCGAGGTGCCCGAGGAGATCCGCGGCACCTACGCCGGCCTCGCCCACCCGGCGGCCATCCGCTACCTCACCGACCTCGGCGTGACCGCGGTCGAACTCCTCCCGGTGCACCAGTTCGTGCAGGACAGCCACCTCGAGGAGAAGGGCCTCCGCAACTACTGGGGCTACAACTCCATCGGCTTCTTCGCCCCGCACGGCGAGTACGCGGCCGCCGGCGACACCGGTGGGCAGGTCGACGAGTTCAAGGCCATGGTCAAGGCGATGCACGCCGCCGGCCTCGAGGTCATCCTCGACGTCGTCTACAACCACACGGCCGAGGGCAACCACATGGGCCCGACCCTGTCGTTCAAGGGCATCGACAACGCGGCCTACTACCGTCTCGTCGACGAGGACCGCGAGCACTACTTCGACACCACGGGCACGGGCAACAGCGTCAACGTCGGCCACCCGGCGGCGCTCGGCCTCATCATGGACTCCCTGCGCTACTGGGTGACCGAGATGCACGTCGACGGCTTCCGCTTCGACCTGGCGACGACGCTGACCCGCCAGGACGGTTCCGCCGAGATCCACAGTGCGTTCCTCTCGCTCATCGAGCAGGACCCGGTGCTCGCCCCGATCAAGATGATCGCCGAGCCGTGGGACACCGCCGGCTACCAGGTCGGTGGCTTCCCCGCGAGCTGGTCCGAGTGGAACGGGAAGTTCCGCGACGACGTGCGCGACTTCTGGAACGGCGCCGACAGCGTGCTCGGCACCATGTCGCAGCGCGTCCTCGGCAGCCCCGACGTCTACGAGGCGTCCCGACGCTCGCCGCTGTCCAGCGTCAACTTCGTCACCGCGCACGACGGCTTCACCCTCGCCGACCTCACGGCGTACTCGACGAAGCACAACGCGGCGAACGGCGAGGACAACAACGACGGCGAGAGCGACAACCGCTCCAGCAACAACGGTGCGGAGGGTCCGACGGACGACCCCGCCGTGAACGCGCGCCGCGACCGTCAGCGTCGCAACTTCCTCGCGACGGTCCTGCTGTCGGCCGGTGTCCCGATGATCCTCGGCGGCGACGAGATCGCCCGCACCCAGGGCGGCAACAACAACGCCTACTGCCAGGACAACGAGGTGTCGTGGTTCGACTGGGAGCACGCCGACCACGACCTCCTCGGCTTCACCAAGCGCCTGATCGCTCTGCGCCTCGCCGAGCCGGCCCTGCGACCCGACTGGTTCCGCCAGGGTCCGGGCTCCAAAGCAGACGACCGGGTCTTCATCACCCGGTCCGACGACGAGCCCTTCGCCGACGAGGACTGGGACAACCCGGACGCCCGCTCGATCACCTTCGTGTTCCGTCACGCCGGATCGGCGTCGTTCGCCCTGCTGCTCAACGCGGCCGAGAACGGCGTGGAGTTCAGCCTGCCGAAGGCTCCCGGCCTGCCATGGGCGCTCGTCGAATCGAGTGACCCGGAGCAGATGCTCGCCGAGGGGTCGACGACGGTGATCGTGCAGGGGACCTCCTTCACCCTCCTGCGATCGGGGGTCGCATCATGACCACCGTGTCCGGCGGCGGCCCACAGCGTTCCACCGTGCCCGTCTCGACCTACCGTCTCCAGCTGACCGCGGACTTCCGACTCCAGGACGCCGCGGCGCTCGTCGACTACCTCCAGGCCCTCGGTGCAGATTGGGTCTACCTGTCGCCGCTCCTCCGCGCGGAACCCGGATCCACCCATGGCTACGACGTCGTCGACCACACCGAGGTCGACCCGGAGCGCGGCGGTGCCGACGGGCTCACGGCGCTCGCCGAAGCAGCCCACGCGGCCGGCCTCGGCGTCCTCATCGATACCGTCCCGAACCACATGGGCGTCGCGACACCGGTGGAGAACGCCTGGTGGTGGGACCTGCTCCAGCACGGTCGGGACGCAGAGCACGCGGCCGCGTTCGACGTCGACTGGGAGGCCGGCGACGGTCGGATCCGGGTGCCGATCCTCGGGGACGACGAGGACGGCCGAAGTGCGCTGGACGACCTCGAGATCGTCGACGGCGAGCTCCGCTACTTCGACCACCGACTGCCGATCGCCCCCGGGACGGCCGACGACGACGCGAGCCCGCGCGAGGTGCACGACCGGCAGCACTACGAACTCGTCAACTGGCGCCGCGCCGACAGTGAGCTGAACTACCGGCGGTTCTTCGCCGTCAACACGCTCGCAGCGATCCGGGTCGAGGACCCGGCGGTCTTCGACGGCTCGCACGTCGAGATCGGTCGTTGGTTCGACGACGGCCTCGCCGACGGGATCCGCGTGGACCACCCGGACGGGCTCCTCGACCCCGGTGCCTACCTCGACCGACTGTCCGAGCGCATCGGCGGAGCACCCATCTGGGTGGAGAAGATCCTCGAGGGCGAAGAGGACCTGCCGGCCGAGTGGGCCACGCTCGGCACCACCGGCTACGACGCCTTGGGCGACGTCGACCGGGTGCTCGTCGACCCGGACGGCCTGCCGACACTCGGTCAACTCGCGGGGGTCGAGCTGACGCGCGACGCCTGGGACGACCTCGTGCACACCACGAAGCGCGGCATCGCCGACGGGATCCTCGGTTCCGAGGTGCGACGCCTTGCACGGCTCGTGCCCGAGGTCCCGGACGCCGTGGACGCCCTCGCCGAGATCCTGACCGCGTTCCCCGTCTACCGCTCCTACCTGCCGCTCGGCGACGAGTACCTGGACGCCGCGCTCGACGAGGCGGAGACCCGTCGGCCGGAGCTCGCAGACGCCTTCGCCGCGCTGGCTCCGCGCCTGCGCAGCTCGACCGATCCGCTCGCCGCGCGGTTCCAGCAGACCTCGGGCATGGTGATGGCGAAGGGCGTCGAGGACACCGCGTTCTACCGCTACACGGCGCTCACCTCGCTGACCGAGGTCGGTGGCGACCCCGCCGAGACCGACATCAGTGTCGCCGAGTTCCACCACCGCCAGGCACGGCGGCAGGCGGAGTGGCCGTCCTCGATGACGACGCTCAGCACGCACGACACGAAGCGCAGCGAAGACGTCCGCGCCCGTATCGACGCCCTGAGTGAGGTCGCGGACCGGTGGGCGGAGCACGCCGTCGCCCTCCACACCTCGAACGGCTTCCCCGATCGGCAGCTCGAGCAGCTGGTCTGGCAGGCGGCCGTCGGTGCGTGGCCGATCGAGCGCGAGCGACTGCACGCCTACGTCGAGAAGGCCGCCCGTGAGGCAGGCGACTCGACCACGTGGACCGCACCGGACGAGACGTTCGAGGCCGCCCTGCATGCAGCGGTCGACGGACTGTACGACAGCCGTCGTGCGAACGCCGCGCTGCTCGACGCCGTCGCGGACGTCGAGGCGGCCGGATGGACGAACAGTCTGGTCGCCAAGGCGATCCAGCTCACGATGCCGGGCGTGCCGGACGTGTACCAGGGCAGCGAGCTCTGGGACCGATCGCTCGTGGACCCCGACAACCGTCGCCCGGTCGACTACGCCGAGCGTCGCGCGGTGCTGGCCCGTCTCGACGAGGGCTGGCTGCCGCCGGTCGACGCCGACGGAGCCGCGAAGCTCCTCGTGACCAGCCGGCTCCTCCGCCTGCGACGCGAGCACCCGTCGCGGTTCGCCGAGTACACCCCCATCGGGGCGGACGGACCGGCCGCCGACCACGTCGTCGCGTTCTCACGCGGTGGCGTCACCACGGTCGCGACCCGGCTCTCGCTCCGGCTCGCGGAGCACGGTGGATGGAAGTCGACCACGGTCACCCTGCCGGAGGGCCGGCTCGTCGACGTGCTGACCGGCCGTGAGCTGCAGGGCGGCGAGGTCCGTCTCGCGGCGCTGCTGGAGCAGTATCCCGTCGCCGTCCTGACGCGGCCTGACGATGCGGCCGAGGCCGCGAGCGAGGAGTGAGCACGATGACGACCAGCACCACGAGTCCGGCTGACGGGTTCCGTGTCTGGGCACCCGAGGCCCAGCGCGTCGACCTCGTCCTGGACGGTGAGCAGCACCCGATGGACCGCGACGTCGCCGAGGGATGGTGGATCGCGCTCGACGGTGCCGAGCCCCGCGCGGCGGTCGTCGACAGCGACTACCGCTATCTCGTCGACGGTGAGGGTCCGTTCGCCGATCCGCGCTCGCGTCGGCAGCCGGAGGGCGTCCACGGCCCGTCACGCGTCGTCGCTTCCGACCCCGTGCCGTGCGACGGGACCGGCTGGCGGGGTCGCTCCCTCATCGGTGCCGTGCTCTACGAACTCCACATCGGCACCTTCACCGAGGCGGCCACCTTCGACGGGGCGATCGAACGCCTCGACGAGCTGGTCGAGCTGGGCGTCGACGCCGTCGAGGTCCTGCCGGTCAACGCGTTCAACGGTGTCTGGAACTGGGGCTACGACGGCGTCTTCTGGTCGGCTGTCCACGAGGCCTACGGCGGACCGGACGGCTACCGTCGCTTCGTCGCCGCGTGCCATGAGCGCGGGCTCGCCGTCATCCAGGACGTCGTGTACAACCACCTCGGTCCCTCCGGCAATGTCCTGCCCCGCTTCGGCCCGTACCTCGCGGACGGCGCCGGCAACACCTGGGGCGACAGCCTCAACCTCGACGGGCCGGACTCCGACGAGGTGCGTCGGTACATCATCGACAGCGCGCTGCTGTGGTTCGAGGAGTACGGGGTGGACGGCCTTCGCCTCGACGCCGTACACGCCCTGCACGACACCCGTGCGATCCACCTCCTCGAGGAACTCGACGCCGCGGTGGATGCGCTCAGCGCCGACCTCGACCGACCGTTCACGCTGATCGCGGAATCGGACCTGAACGATCCGAAACTCATCACGCCCCGGGGCCCCGGCGGTGCTGGCGGGTACGGTCTCGACGCGCAGTGGAGCGACGACTTCCACCACGCACTGCACGTGGCGCTCACCGGCGAGGTGTCCGGCTACTACGCGGACTTCGCGCCGCTCGGTGCCCTCGGCAAGGTCATGGAGGAGGGGTTCTTCCACAACGGCACCTGGTCGAGCTTCCGCAAGCGCCACCACGGCCGCCGCATCGACCTCGAACGGACGCCGAGCTGGCGGCTTGTCGTCTCCGACCAGAACCACGACCAGATCGGGAACCGCGCGACGGGCGACCGGCTGGCCGCGACCCTCGACGACGGGCAGCTCGCCATCGCCGCCGCCGTCACGCTGCTCGGACCGTTCACCCCGATGCTGTTCATGGGGGAGGAGTGGGCCGCCTCGACGCCCTGGCAGTTCTTCACCTCGCACCCGGAGCCCGAGCTCGGTGAGGCGACGGCGAAGGGCCGGATCGCCGAGTTCGCCCGGATGGGTTGGAACGAGGCCGACGTGCCGGATCCCCAGGATCCCGAGACCTACCGTCGGTCGGGGCTCGACTGGTCGGAGCGGTCCCGTGGGCGGCACGCGACGCTGCTGACCTGGTACCGACGGGTGATCGAGCTGCGGCGGACGGTCCCGGCGTTCACCGATCCGGCGTTCGCCGACACGACCGCGATCGTCGACGAGGCGACCGGCTCGTTCGTCCTGCGTCGTGGCTCTGCGATGCTCGCGGTGAACTTCGGGACGGAACCGGTGGAGCTCACCCAGCGGGTCGGTGAGCTGCTCGACAGCTTCGGCGAGGTCGTCACGACGGAGGGGTCACTGCGGCTCGGAGCGCACTCCGTCGCCATCCTGCACCACTGACCTGACCTGCCCTTGGGCCAGCGCGGTGCGCTGACGCGAGCGCGGGTCTACGGCGTGAGCGCGCCCCTCCGGTGGGGCGCGCTCACGCGCACGCCCCGCGGCGGGGCCGATTCCGGCGCGCTCGCGTCAGCGCACCGCGCCGACGCCGGAACGCGCGCGGCCACGTCGGCGCACCGCGCTGGCGCACCGGCCGGCGGAGTGTCTCAGCCGACGGGCAGGGTCGACGGCGTCGTGAACCAGACCGTCGTGTCGCCGTGGATGGTCCTGCCGTCGAAGGGTCCGCTCGCGACGAGCACGGCCGAGTCCGCGAGCGACGAGGGCACGGCGATGTCGTCGGCACCGGTGTTCGCGACGACCGTGACCGCACCGTTCGTCAGCGCGAGGATGGTGTCGGGAGCCCCTTCGATCCAGGCGATCGAGCCGAGTCCCAGCGTGTGCTCGCGGCGCAGGCGGAGCAGCGTGCGGTACAGCTCCAGCGTCGAACCGGGGATACCGGCCTGTGCGTCGCGCGAGTAGTCGTTCCAGTCGTCGGGCTGCGGCAGCCAGGACGCACCGGTCGTGTTGAAGCCGTACGCGGGGTGGCCGGCCTCCCACGGGATCGGCACGCGGCAGCCGTCGCGGCCGTACCGCTCGTGGTTCGTGCGGAACCACGTCGGGTCCTGTCGGGCGTCATCCGGCAGGTCGATGACCTCGGGGAGCCCGAGCTCCTCGCCCTGGTAGAGGTACGCCCCACCGGGCAGGCTCAGCATGAGGGCGGTCGCCGCCCTGGCCCGCTGCAACCCGAGGGCCCGGTCCGGCTGGCCGGGGGTGTTCGGACCGACGCCGTAGCCCTGGGGGTTCTCCTCCGTGAGCGCGAGGCGGGACGCGTGCCGGACGACGTCGTGGTTGGACAGCACCCACGTGCTCGGAGCGCCGACCTGCGCGAACGCCCGCAGCGACTCGCTGATGACCGCCTTGAGGTCTGCGGCGTTCCACGGGGTCTCGAGGTATGGGAAGTTGAACGCCTGCTGCATCTCGTCGGGGCGCACCCACAGGGCCATCTTGTCGAGCGGGTCGACCCAGGCCTCGGCGCACAGCACACGGTCGCCGTCGTACGTCTCCAGGAGCTCGTGCCAGTCGCGGTAGATCTCGTGCACGCCGTCCTGACCCCAGTACGGCGCGGTCTCCGGCCACGAGGCGGGCCCGGTGCTGATGCCGGGTTCGAGTGCGACGCCCGCCGAGGCGCCACCCATGCTGCCGCCCTCGGCCGGTGGGGTGTAGTCGGGCAGGCCGTCGGCCTTGATCATGCCGTGCGCCACGTCGACGCGGAACCCGTCGACGCCGCGGTCGAGCCAGAACCGGAGGATGTCGCGGAACTGCTCGCGGACCCACGGGTTCGTCCAGTCGAAGTCGGGCTGCGAGGAGTCGAAGATGTGCAGGTACCACTGGCCAGGCGTGCCGTCGGCCTCGGTGACCCGCGTCCAGGCCGGACCGCCGAAGACGGACTCCCAGTTGTTGGGGGCGATCTCGCCGTTCTCGCCCTTGCCGTCGCGGAACATGTACCGGGCGCGCTCCGCCGAGCCGGGCCCGGCCGCGAGGGCCTCCTGGAACCAGCGGTGGGCGCTCGAGGAGTGGTTGGGGACGAGGTCGACGATGACGCGGATGTCGGCAGCGTGCGCAGCGGCGGTCATCGCGTCGAAGTCGGCGAGCGTGCCGAAGATGGGGTCGACGTCGCAGTAGTCGGCGACGTCGTAGCCGGCGTCCTTCTGCGGGCTCGTCATGAAGGGGGACAGCCAGATGGCGTCGACGCCGAGCTCCTGCAGGGCGCCGAGGCGGGAGGTGATCCCGGGCAGGTCGCCGAGGCCGTCGCCGTTCGCGTCCGCGAACGATCGCGGGTAGATCTGGTAGATGACGGCGGAGCGCCACCACTCCGAACCGGGGGTGGAGCCTCCTGCGGGGGAGGCATGCTGAGCTGCGGTCGCCGACGTGGTCGGGAGGGCGGAGTCCATGTCGCTACCCTAGGCCATTCACGGGGCCCGTCGCCGCTCGTGGACTGGCCAGCGCGGTGCGCTGACACTAGTGCGATGCATGGCGGCGAGCGCGGCGCTCCAGAGGGGTGCGGTCGCGCTGGCACCCCGCTCTCACGCCGGTTCGGTCACACGGGAGACGCGTCGATTCGGACCGGATTCCCGGCCACCGACCCGCCCGCCCTGCTTAGAGTGGGGACATGACCACGGAATCGGACGGCTCGGCCCGCAGCACGGCGAAGCGCGTCGCCTCGCAGGCGGCAGGCGTCGCCGGATCAGCGGCCCGGACGACGCGTGGCATCATCCGTCGGAATCCGACCGCGAACCGGGTGTACCGGGCGGGCGTCGGTGTCGTCGGCGGTGGCACCGTGGCCCTCGGCGTGGCCCTGATCCCGCTTCCCGGACCGGGAGCATTGATCGCCGTCGGCGGGCTCGCCGTCCTGGCCTCGGAGTTCGAGGGTGCGAAGCAGGCCAGCACGAAGGCGAACGCCGCCGCCAAGAAGGGTGTCGCCGTCGCGAAGGACCTTCGGGCGAAGCGTCAGGCCAAGCAGGCTGCGAAGGCCGCCCAGGAGCACTGAACCTGCGGCGCATCGCTGACCGACGCGCGGGTACGGTGGACCGGTGGGGACGTCGGCGAAGGGGAGTGGTGCGCGTCGGCCCGCACAACGCAAGACCGCTGCGCCCGGACGACGCACGACCAGCGCCACCCGCTCGACGCGGAAGCCGCGGTCCCGACCGTCCGGCGCGCGCAACGGCTCCCGGCGCCCCGTCGCACCGACACGCCGGAACCGGCGGTCGAGCATCCGCGTGGGATGGCTCGTCGCCGGCGGAGCGGTCGCGATCGTCGGTCTCGCCGTCATCGTGGCGGCGGTCGTCTGGGGACCGGAGCTCATCAGTCGGGCGGAAGCACGGGACTCGACCCTCGGAACCGCGCCACATGCTGCCGTCGAGGGACCGGGCATCCCCGCCGCGGGCTCGGCTGGAACAGCGCCGGCGGCTGTCACCGACCGGGTGGACCGTGCCTGGTCGGCGGCCACGGCGCTCCGCCTCGGCATCCCCGAGCGGGCGATGGCCGCCTACGCCGGTGCGGCGCTCGCCGTCGCGGAGACGCAGCCGGGCTGCGGGATCGCCTGGAACACGCTGGCCGCGCTCGGCAGCGTCGAGTCCGGCCACGGCACGATCTTCGGCGGTGCGCTCGACGACGCCGGGCGGGCCGTTCCACCCATCGTCGGCCCGGCGCTCACCGGCACCGAGTTCGACGCCGTCACCGACACGGACCGCGGCGCCTTCGACGGCGACGCCAGATGGGATCGTGCGGTCGGGCCCATGCAGTTCATCCCGTCGACCTGGCAGCGGTGGGGCGCGGACGGGAACGGCGACGGTGTCGCGGACCCGCAACAGATCGACGACGCGGCGCTCGCCGCAGCGCACTACCTGTGCCACGGTGGCCGGGACCTCCGCATCGAGGCCGATTGGATCGCGGCGATCGGCTCGTACAACGGGGCCGCGTCGTACCTGCAGAAGATCGTCCACGCCGCGGACACCTTCACCGCGAACTGATCCCGATCCGGTGTACGAAGCACCCCTCGCGGGATGCTAGTCTCTACTGGTGCCATTTCCGCGTGAGCGGTCTGGTTCGCGCTCCGATAGCTCAGTGGTAGAGCACTTCCTTGGTAAGGAAGAGGTCGCGGGTTCAAGTCCCGCTCGGGGCTCGTTCTCTCCGTCACTGCTCTCGCCGGCATACGGAGAGACGTGGCAGGGTAGCTCAGTTGGTGAGAGCGCACGACTCATAATCGTGAGGTCGAGAGTTCGAATCTCTCTCCTGCTACCAGATCAGCTGTTCAAGAGAAAAGCACCGGAGATTTCTTCGGTGCTTTTCTCTTTTGCTGCGGCGATCGCTGAATCGCGCACGACTGCGAGTAGTGCTTGAAGCCGGTCAGCGACGCCCCGTGCCGGGGTCGCGTGGTCGATAGGCGTTGTGGACTCACCTGGAAACTCCATCGTCTCGGGATCAGGGTCACGGATTGTGATCGCTCACATCGTGATGTCGACCCTGGCGCATGCAGACCTGGTCCGTCAAGAGCGAGGAGCTGTGCGAGTCGACCCGGTGGCGAGATGCTCGGACGGGCGGCGACCTCGGTCACCGCACGGTCACGGCTTCGAGATCTCCTCGGGGTCGGGCCCGCGGCCTGCTCGAAGCAAGACCCCGACGAGCATCGCGGTGCCGATCAGGAGACTCACGCCGGTCAGCACGACACCGATCCCGACGACCGAGGTCCCCGGTCCGTCATAGCCCTCGAGCACCGCCGTGCCGGGGTCGTCCGCGCGGTAGATCACCGTGACGACGTCGCCGACGGCGGGTTTACCGTCGAGGGGCCAGTCCGCCCAGACGCGCTGCTCCGTACCGTCGGGTGCCAGGTAGTCGGTCCTGAACCGGTGGTCCGACGCCTGCCTGCCGTCATCCACCTCGGTGACCGTCCCACTCGTCCGCTCCCCGTTCTGCAACAGGTCGCTGTCGGCAGCCATCATGAAGGAGCCGACGACCACGGCCACCGGACCGGCCAACAGCATCAGGACGATCGCCGCCGTCTGGAACACCCTGCTGTGCAGGAAGCCCCGTGTGTCGCCCGCCGCGCGCTTGCTTGCCATCACCAGTGCGCCACCGTCCCGATTCGAAGCTCCTGCATCATTGGTTCCCGGTGAGGGAAAGACTCAGCATGATGATGGCGGGCACGATCAGGCCGATCGCGACGCCACCGGCCGCCGCCCAGAGCCCGATGCTGACATGGGGGCTCATGCGAGGACGCAGACCGAGTTCTTCGCCGATCTCCTTGATACGCGCGCGTTCGTTCTCGGGGCTGAACGCGATCTCGAACCCGCCGGAAGAGGTCCCGAGCATGATGACCCTGCCGTACCGGACACGGCCGGACTGCCAGGAGAACGACCAGGAGAGGCGCGGCACGAAGCCGGAGACACCAGCCGACCAGCTCATCCGCTTGACCGTGTCGGTGATGCTGAACCGCCGCCGTCGCTCATCGACCCGCACGGTGTAGGTGATGCTGTCGGACACCTCGTTCAGCTGGAGGACGTTCCACCAGCGGGCGTCCGCCAGGTCGTATCCGACCTGGAACCCGTCGGGGAGGCTGGTGACGGTGAATGGGGTGTTCTGCAGCTCGGCGTCCACGGCCCACTGATAGTCCTCGAGCACACTCATCGGGTGTCGTCGGTTCCGGGCATGCAGCAAGTATGTCAACGGCGCGGGACTGCGAGGTGAATGACGGATGGGGAGAGGTCCCCATCCCGATGCGACCGCACCACCGCCATCCTCTGCCACACTCAGGCCATGGAAAGCGCACCGATCATGGCCTGGACACTGCAGAACGAGATTCCGATCCCCGCCGATGTGACACAGCTGCTCGTGCAGGGTGAGCAGGCCGTTGCAGCGTTCAAGACGTTCCGCGACTCCGCGGTGTTCACGACCAAGCGCCTGATTGTGCGCGATGCGCAGGGCATCTCCGGCAAGAAGGTCGAGATCTACTCCCTGCCGTACAGCTCGATCAACATGTGGTCATCGGAGAACGCCGGAACGCTCGACTGGAACTCCGAGATCGAGCTCTGGACCCGGGCCGGGCACATCAAGGTCAAACTCGCGAAGGGCGTGGACGTCCGTCGTCTGGACAGCCTCATCGCCTGGGCGGTCCTCCAGGCGCACTAGCTGATCGCATCGGCGGGGGACTGGGCTGCCTCATCGCTCCCAGATGCGACGGTAGCCGGGCATGAAGGCGATCATCGCCGCGAGCAGGGTGCCGAGGTTGAGCAGTGGCAGAGCTGGACCGATGGTCCAGGGCGAGTCGGCGTAGACCCCCATCAGCATGACCATCCAGGCGCCGATGTTGCCGAGGATGAGCACGATGATGAAGGTCACCGCGGTCGCTCCCGCTCGCGACGAGACCCGCTTGCCCGCGAGGGTCGGCGCGGTGCAGATCGTGCCGACGATCACGACGATGAGTATCAGGAACGCACTCGCGAACAGGATCGAGGCGGCCTCCGGGTCGCCGTCGTCGTCGCGATCGGCGAATCCCGCAAGGAAGAAGAACAGGTTGAAGGACTCAGGGTCCTCATCCGTCTTCGTCTGGCTCGCGTAGGGGACGAACAGCGAGAGGATGAGGGCGATCTCGAGCAGCAGCATCGGGACCGAGATCAGGATCGACTCGATGCCCGCCACGCGCTCCTCGAGCCGGGTGCGCGCCGCCTGGGCGGCGACCGACTCGGTTGCGGTCGCTGGTCCCTGCTTCGCTGACCCCTGCTTCGCTGATTCACTCATCGCTGACCCCCGGATCGGGAGTCGGGCTCAGGCGTGCCCGACTCGGCTGCCGCGAAGGCGAGCGACCGGTAGCCCTCGACCTCCGACGTGGTCATGGTAGCCGCGATGGGCCGACCCTGCCGGAGCCGTGCCGAGTGGCGTCAGGCGGCGTCCAGCTCGGCGGGAAGCTCCTCCCGCAGCGCGGGGCAGTGCTCCGGCGTCGGGTGGAGGGTGATGTCGATGACCGCTTCCAAGCGGGCGCGTGCTGCTTCGAGGTCGGCCATCTGCGCGGTGATGCGGTCGCGTTCGGTCCGGAGCAGCTCGAGCGACTCCGGCGTCGCGACTCCCGCATCGACACAGGGGAGCAGTTGGACGATGGTGCGGCTCGGCAGGCCGGCCGCGAAGAGCTGCTGCACGAGCTCGACGCGTTCCACCGCCGCCCGTTCATAGGTCCGCTGGCCACTCGTCGTGCGGGTGGCGGCAAGCAAACCCTGCTCCTCGTAGTAGCGGAGCGAGCGGACGCTCACCCCGGTCCGAGCCGCGAGATCTCCGATGCGCATCGAGCTTCCGTTCCTGGCTTGCACCTGACATTGATGTGAGGTCTTAGCCTAACCAGGCTGCTGTGGGATCGCCCCACACGCGGAAGGGAATCATGGACATCGCAGGATCCGTCGCACTCGTCACCGGCTCGAATCGGGGCATCGGGCGCAGGTTCGTCGTGCAGCTGCTCGAGCGCGGGGCCTCGAAGGTGTACGCGACCGCGCGGCGCCCGGAACTCGTCGACATCCCGGGCGTGGAGGTGCTGCAGCTCGACATCACCGATCAGGCGTCCGTCGCTGCGGCGGCCGAGATCGCGACCGACGTCACGTTGCTCGTCAACAACGCCGGGATCGCCACGCAGGGCTCGATGCTGACCGACGACCTCGCGAACGCTCGGCGCGAGATGGACACGCACTACTGGGGCAACCTCGCCATGGTGCGTGCGTTCGCGCCGGTGATCGAGGCGAACGGCGGAGGGACGATCGTCAACGTGCTCTCCGCCCTGAGCTGGTTCGCCCACCCCGGCTCCGGCGGATACGCCGCTGCCAAGGCGGCGGAGTGGAACATGACGAACGCGGTCCGCTTGGAACTCGCCTCGAAGGGCATCACGGCGCAGGGGCTCCACCTCGGGGCCGCCGACACCGACATCATGGCCGGCTACGACGGCCCCATGGTCGACCCCGCGGACGTCGCACGGGCGAGCCTCGACGGCGTCGCGGACGGCGTTTCCGAGGTCGTCGTCGACGAGTGGAGTGCCATGGTCAAGGCCTCGCTCGCCCACGACCCTGACGCGTTCTACGCGCAGTTCGCCTGAGCATCGAGCCTGGGCGCTGTGCACGAGACGTGCACGGTGCAGAATGGACGAAGCCCCCGAGCAGTTACGGTCTGCTCGGGGGCTTCCTCACGCCGGCGTGGGTTATCGCGCGGCCGCGACGAGGTCGGCGATGCGCTGGCCTCGGGCGTTAGCCTCGGCGACGAGCGTCGTGACCTGGTCCTGGGTCAGGCCGGTGACCTGGCCGTACGCCTTCGTGTTGGCGGCGATGGAGAACCCCTGCCCGCCGCTGGTGGAGGTGTACATCGTGCCGAACGTCTCGGTGACGAGTGCGATGGTGCCGCCTGGCACGCTGATGATCTTGGGCATGTCTGACTCCTTGAGTGGTTGGACGGGGTCCTCGCCGTTCAGGCGAGCATTGATGAACGGATACGGATCGGTGGTGACGCCGATGTCGGCGTTGTTCCACGTGCCGTCCGCGGTGAAGGTGATGGTGAGGTGCAGATGGGCTCCGCTGGAAGCGGATCCGGTGTTCCCGACGACGCCGACGGGTTCACCACGGACGATCGCCGCGCCGACCTGATGCGGTGAGGCGGCCGCCAGGTGCGAGTAGCCCGAGTACATGCCGTCGGGGTGGGCGATGACCAGGACGTTCCCCAGGGCCGCGTTCCACCGGTTGGCGGAGACGACGCCCGCTGCGACCGCCGGGATCGCGGCTCCGGCGCCGGGCTGGTAGTCCAGCCCGCGGTGCGGTTGGGGCCGTCCGCCGGCCATCGATCCCCAGCCGTCGGCGAGGTCGATCTGAGCGAACGGGTGCTGATACTTGAGAACCATGAGGCTCCTTTCGTGGTGCCAATGGGGATGCCCCCGAGCAGTTACGGTCTGCTCGGGGGCATCGGGTGGGGCTCCTCGGCTCAGAAGCCGATCTTGGTGCCCGGGTAGACGGCCCAGAACGCGTTCCACTGAGCAGTGGTCAGCTGGGACGCGTACTTGTCGCGCAGCGCCGTGTTGTTCGGGTTGGTGGGCGAGATGCCGTAGACCTGCACGTGAGCGGTGATCGCTCCGTCCACGTCCATGTTGCCCGCGAGCTTCACGGCCTTGCCGTCCGGGTACACGAGGGCGATCGCGAGGGTGCCCGCGTTCTCCTTCTGGTAGTCGCGGACGATCGATGCGTTCTTCGTAGCTGCCATTTCGTCGATTTCTTCCTGAGTCGGGGCGGTCGGTCCGCCGGTGTTGCCTGGGTCGTCGCCGTTGAGGCGATCGTTGATGAACTGGATCGGATCGGTGTGATCGATCCAGTGGGAGCCTCCGCCCGTCGCGCCGGACTGGTTGAGCCCGATGGTGAGGTGGAGGTGGGCGCCTTCGGAGTACTCGCCGGTGTCACCGATTCCTCCGAGGATCTGCCCTCGCGTGACGGCGGTGCCGATGGCGAGCGGGGACTGCTGGTACATGTGGCAGTACCCCGAGAACGCGCCGTCAGAGTGCGCCAGGACGACAAGCCATCCGAGCCCTCCGCTCCGGTAGTTCTCGACGACGGTTCCGGCTGCGACCGCGGGAATCGGCGTGCCCTCCGGGAAGCCGTTGAAGTCGGCACCCCGATGGTTTGAGCCGCCGGCTCGTGGAGCGTTGTACCCGTCGCTGCTGTCGTAATGACTGAGGTCATACGGGTATTGGTACTTCAAAACCATGAGCTCTCCTTTCTGTTGATGGAGGAAGCGTCCTCCGACATTCGAACGTGTGTTCGAGTAAGACTCTATGACGATCTCGTCGTCTTGTCCAGTTCATCTTGCCAAACATTCATGAAATTCTTTCTTGAGTGGCAGATTCAGTGCCTGAATCGACTTGTGCGTGGCGGGGAGTGGATCCTGCGCTCAGTCTCGTCAGGAACCCGTTCACGCCCGGGATCGCCATGATGCGGGCCAGCGCTGCGGCGATCGCCGCCGTCGTGGCCACGGCTGCCGCCGCCCAGGCGTAGACGTCGTCCGGAAGGAGTTCTCGGATCGCCTCCAGGAGTTGTGGCGCGATGATGCTCGCGGTCGTGATGCAGGCCACCGAGCTCAGGATCACGGCCGCGGTCGTCTGGATCACGGTGCGGATGATCCGCTGGGCCGGAAACGGGACGGGCGGCGGTGTCGGTGGTGTGGGCGGTGGTTCCGGTGAGGTCCGGTGTTCGGTCATGGTGCCTCCTCAGGCGTCGTGGGTGGTGGTATGCGACCCGGATGGTTCCCAAAAGTTGTCTCATCTGGCATCATTCAGGTCGGAGGTGACACTATAGAGCGCATGAGGTAGATTTTCTGCCGTTCCCGACAGGGTTTCTGGCTACAATCGGAACGTGAACGCAGCAGAGGCGATGGTCAATCAGGCGTTGGCGGACGAACTCGTGGCCGCCTACAAGCGGCGACGCATGAATCAGCGCGCCCTGGCTGAGGCGACGGGGATGAGTCCGACGACGCTGCAACGTGTCCTCGCCGGTCGCAGCGAGATCAGTGGCCCGACCTTCGTCATGCTCTGCGCGGCGACCGGCGCCGATCCGGTGCGCCTCCTGGCCGACGCGCTGCAAGCCGTCGGGGGGATGAGTCGGATCGAGGCCGAACTGCGGGCGAGCGACGACGAGCGTGTGGCTCCGGTGTCGGACACCACTGCTACGAATGACGAGCTGGATCGCAGACGCCGGCAGAGGGAAGCTGCGTCGTGGACGACGGAGCAGTTGGAGGGGGAACGTGGGGCGGCAATCACCGATGGAGAACTGGAGCAACCCGAGCCGGAAGCCCCGTGAGCGTGGACGCGCCTACGACCCGTATGCGCACGCGGAGGAGCTCGGTCTCGCGGTGATCTTCCGGCCCCTGCGGGTGTCCCACGAGCGCTGGCTGCCGTCCGCGCACACGATCGTCATCCAGGAGTCGCTCCGGTCCGTGCATCGGCGGAACGCCCTCGCCCATGGCATCGCGCACTGCGTGCTCGGCCACGAGGACGACCGACCGAAGCACGAGGTGCAGGCCGACCGCTTCGCCGCGTCGAACCTCATCGACCTCGACGAGTTCCGAGCCATCGCGCGTTGGGCACCGGACCTCGAGCATCTCGTCGCCGAACTCGGCGTCACGAAGCGCCTGGCCCGGGCGTTCGTCGCGCAGCATGCGGATCTGTCCCGGCACGCCGGCCTCGCCTAGCGGCGCGCGCATACTGGGACCATGACCGACGAAGCCGCACCGGACCCGACGCCTGCGGCAGCTGTGGACGACGACCTCCTGGAGTCGACGATGCTCGACCTGCTGGGGAAGCGGGCCGCGACCTCGTCCATCTGTCCGTCCGACGTCGCACGAGCGGTCGGTGGCGACGACTGGCGAGCGCTGATGGACGACACCCGCCGGGTCGCCTGGCGCTTGGTCGACGAAGGCCGGGTGCGGATCACGCAGGGCGACGAGGCGGTCGACCGCGCGACGGTCCGCGGACCCATCCGGATCCGATTGGCGAAGGACGCCGTCGACGAGCAGTGAGCTCCGTGTCGCGGTGAAGGCCGGAAGACCTCGGTCCGACGCCGGTTAGGCTTGAGACATGACCATCGCCCTCATCCGTCACGGACAGACCGCCTGGAACTTCGAACGACGGCTGCAGGGCACGACGGACATCCCCCTGAACGACACCGGGCGGGAGCAGGCGGCCACGGTCGCCCCTCGGCTCACCGGCACCTGGGACGTCGTCGTCAGCTCCCCACTGGGGCGCGCACGCGAGACCGCGCAGATCATCGCCGACGCGCTCGGACTGGAGCTCGGCCCGTCCTATCCCGACGTCATCGAGCGGCACTACGGCGACGCCGAGGGCGCGACGGCGCAGATGGTCCTCGAGAACTGGCCCGACCACCGGTACCCGAACCTCGAGACCGAGGAGTCGGTCATCGAACGCGGACTCCGCGGCATCGACGCCATCGCACGCGACTTCCCCGGGCAGAACGTCCTCGTCGTGAGCCACGGCACCCTCATCCGCCTCACCCTCAGTCACCTCTCCGGTACGACGGTCCCACCGCTGGAGAACTGTTCCGTCTCGGTCATCGAGGCGACCGACGCCGGCTGGTCCCTCCTGGACGCCGGTACCGCTCGCACCACGCCCTCGCTCGAGACCGCGCTGTCCGGCTCCAGCGCGCAGTGAGCGGGAACGACTCGATCGGCCGTCCGGTCCGCTCCCCGTCGGGCATCGCCTGGCTCATCGGCATCGGACTGACCGCCGGATTCCTCTCCGGGCTGTTCGGGGTCGGCGGTGGCATCCTCATCGTCCCCGCCGTCGTCTTCCTGCTCGGCTTCGGCCAGCGGCTCGCCGCGGGGACCTCACTGGCCGCGATCGTCCCGACCTCGCTCGTCGGCGTCGTGTCCTACGCGGTGAACGGCACCGTCGACTGGGTGGCGGCGATCCTGCTGGCGATCGGTGCGATCGGCGGTGCACAACTCGGCAGCTACCTCCTCTCCAAGCTTCCCAAGAAGGCGCTCCAGTGGGGCTTCATTGGCTTCCTGCTCGTCGTGGTGGTCTCGCTGTTCCTCATCGTCCCGTCTCGCACCGCCGAGATCGATCTGCACGTCGGATCGATCATCGGCCTCATCGTGCTCGGCTTCCTGACCGGCGTCCTGTCGGGGCTGCTCGGCATCGGCGGCGGGGTCGTCGTCGTGCCGATGCTCATCCTGCTGTTCGGCGCGAGCGACCTCATCGCGAAGGGCACCTCGCTGCTCATGATGGTGCCGACCGCGATCTCCGGCACCATCGGCAACGTCCGGCGAGGCAACGTCGACCTGACGGCCGCAGCGATCATCGGTGTCGCCGCCTGCACGACCACGGCCCTCGGCGCCATCGTCGCGTCGGTCGTCCCGCCGTTCGTCGGCAACCTGCTCTTCGCAGCGTTCCTCGTGGTCATCGCCATCCGCATGGTGTTCCAGGCGCTCAAGCGCTCCTGACAGCCCGCTCCCGGTCCGTCCGTGCCCGGCCGTCGCGTCAGGGCAGCGGGTAGGCTGGAGGGCGTGTCAGTGAACCCAGAGCTCGCCGGTCGGGTCTTCCCGCCCGTCGCCCCGTACCTGGTCGGACGCGAGAAGATCCGCGAGTTCTCGCGGGCCGTCTTCGCGACGAACCCGATCAACCTCGACCCGGAGGCGGCGCGCGCCGCAGGATACGCCGACGTCGTGGCGCCGCCCACCTTCGCCGTCCTCGTCCAGGAGCACACGCTCCAGCAACTGCTCGCCGCACCCGACGCGGGTATCGACTTCAGCCGGGTGGTCCACGGCGACCAGCGTTTCGTGCACCATCGACCGATCGTCGCCGGTGACGAGCTCACCGCGCAGCTGACCGTCACCGCGGTGAAGTCCCTGGGTGGCCACTCGATGGTGACGTGCGACTCGGTCATGACCGATGCCGCCGGCGAGCCCGTGGTCACCGCGACCTCGACGCTCGTGGTGCGAGGAGACGAAGGATGAGCGACGTGCAGCAGACCCCGACCATGCCGGCTGTCGGCGACGTCGTCGCGGAGCGGACCGTCCACCTGACGCGCGACGCCCTCGTGCGGTACGCCGGCGCCTCCGGAGACTTCAACCCCATCCACTACCGCGACGATGTCGCGGCCTCCGTCGGGCTGCCGGGCGTGCTCGCCCACGGCATGCTGACGATGGGGATCGCCGCCCAGCCGGTGGTCGACTGGATCGGCGACCCCGGTCGGGTGCTCGAGTACCAGGTGCGGTTCACCCGACCGGTCGTCGTCGACCCCGAGACCGGCGCCGACCTCCAGATCGTCGCCAAGGTCGGCAAGATCGACGAGGAAGCCCGCACCGCGCGCGTCGACCTCACCGTCACCTACGCCGAGCAGACGGTGCTCGGCAAGGCGCAGCTCGTCGTCAGCTTCGCCTGACCCGGAGGACCATGAACGACGCCATCCGTCTGAGCGAGCTCACCACCCTCGGGGTGGGCGGGCCCGCCGCAGCCTTCGCGGAGTGCACGAGCGAGGCAGCGCTGATCGAGGCTGTGCTCGACGTCTGGAACACCGACCAGCCGTGGCTGTTGCTCGGCGGCGGGTCGAACCTGCTGATCGGCGACGAGCCCGTCGACGCGACCGTCATCCGGGCGGCCAACCGCGGCATCGAACGCCTCGACGCGCCGTCCGGCCGTGTCCGCCTGCGGGTGCAGGCCGGTGAGGACTGGGACGCGCTCGTCGCCTTCACCGTGGAGCACGGCTGGGCGGGCATCGAGGCGCTCTCCGGCATCCCGGGATCCTGCGGGGCGGCCCCCGTCCAGAACATCGGCGCCTACGGGCAGGAGATCGTGTCGTCGCTCGTCGCCGTCGACCTGCTCGACGAGGAGTCGCAGACCGTCGAGCGCGTTCCCGCCACGGAGCTCGGTCTCGGGTACCGGACGTCGGTCTTGAAGCGCCACGGTGGCGGAGAGCCCGAGCGCTCCGGCGTGGTCGTGGCGATCATCATCGACCTCGACGACGTCGGCGCCGACGGCCTGGCCGCACCGATCGCCTATCAGCAGCTCGCCTTCGCGCTCGGCGTGGAGGTCGGCGAGCAGGTCCGCCTGGCCCAGGTGCGCACGACGGTGCTCGCACTCCGGACGTCGAAGGGCATGGTGCTCGATCCCGACGACCCCGACACCGCCAGCGCCGGGTCGTTCTTCACGAACCCGATCGTGTCGGAGCACGTCGCCCGCTCGCTCCCCGGCGATGCTCCCTGGTGGCCCGTCGACCCGCCGGCCGACGACGACACCGAGTACGTCTTCCCGCTCGGCGAGGTCGTCAACCCGCCCCGACCGGCTCCCGTGGAGCGCCTCGCGAAGCTCTCGGCCGCCTGGCTGATCGAGCGGGCCGGCGTCCGTCGCGGGTTCGCACTCCCCGGATCGCACGCCGCGGTCTCCACGAAGCACACGCTCGCCCTGACGAACCGTGGCGGGGCGACCGCCACCGAGATCGCCGAGCTCGCGCGATTCGTGCAGGCGCGCGTCCACGCCGAATTCGGCGTCCTCCTGCAGCCCGAGCCCGTCGTGGTCGGCGTCACGATCTGACGCTGATGCGAGGTCCGCTCGCCCGGGGACGAGCGAGCGGACCTCGGGTCAGGATGCGAACAGGCGCTGGAGGCGCTGGACGCCCTCGAGGAGCTGGTCGTCGCCGAGCGCGTAGCTGAAGCGCAGGTAGCCGGACGGCCCGAACGCCTCGCCGGGCACTGCCGCGACCTCGGCCTGGTCGAGCATGAGGTCGGCGAGTTCGAGCGACGTCTTGGGCGTCACCCCGCCGAACGTCCGGCCGAGCAGCGCCGTGACGTCGGGGTAGACGTAGAAGGCGCCCTGCGGGGTCGGCGTCTCGAAGCCGTCGATCTTGTTGAGCTCACCGACGATGAGCTTGCGGCGGCGGTCGAACGCCTCACGCATCGCCTCAGCGGCGTCCTGCGGACCGGTGAGGGCCGCGATCGCCGCGCGCTGCGCGATGTTGTTCACGTTGCCGGAGAGGTGCGACTGGAGGTTGCCGAGCGCCTTGATCGCGTCCGCCGGGCCGACGGTCCACCCGACGCGCCAGCCCGTCATCGCGTACGTCTTGGCGACGCCGTTGACGAGGAGCGTCTGCTCGGCGAGCTCGGGCACCGCTTCCACGATCGACGTCGCGCGGACGCCGTCGTAGGTGAGGTTCTGGTAGATCTCGTCGGTGATGACCCAGATGCCGTGCTCGAGCGCCCACTCGCCGATCGCCTTCGTCTGCTCCGGGGAGTAGACGGACCCGGTCGGGTTCGAGGGGGAGACGAACAGGAGGACCTTGGTGCGCGGGGTGCGCGCCGCCTCGAGCTGCTCGACGGTGACCTGGTAGTTCTGCGAGGCGTCGGCGAAGACGTCGACCGCGACACCGTCGGCGAGCGCGATGGCCTCGGGGTAGGTGGTCCAGAAGGGCGTCGGCACGATGACCTCGTCGCCCGGGTTCAGGAGGACCTGGAACGCCTCGTACACCGACTGCTTGCCGCCGTTGGTGACGATGACCCGGCTCGGGTCGACCTCGAGACCGGAGTCGCGGAGCGTCTTCTCCGCGATGGCGGCGCGGAGGTCCGGCAGGCCGGCCGCTGGGGTGTACCGGTGCGCCTTCGGGTCGCGGGCGGCGACGAGCGCCGCTTCGACGATGTGCTCGGGCGTCGGGAAGTCCGGCTCGCCCGCCGCGTAGGAGATCACGGGTCGGCCTTGCGCCTGCAGCGCCTTCGCCTTCGCGTCCACCTTCAGCGTGGCGGACTCGGCGATCGCTGAGATCTTCGTGGACAGGCGGGGCGTGGGAGTCGATTCAGGCACGAGTCCGAGCGTACCGAACCCGGCATCGAGAGGACAGTGCGTGACGCGGACCGGACCTTGTCGGGGGCGGAGCCTATCGGGACCGGGCGCCGTCGACGGCCGCTGCCGCCCAGGCCACCCCGACGCCGATGGCGGCTGAGGCTGCCGTGAGCAGGTCGTCTCGGGTGACGCCCGACCACCCGGTGTGGGTCAGGCGCTCGGTCAGCAGTGGCACGGTGGCGAACCCGAGGAGCAGGACGAAGGTCGGCAGGGATCGACCACGGACGATCAACCAGACCGCGGCAGCGGTGAAGGCGCCGATCGTGACCGACATCGATCCGTAGAGCAGGAACGGCGGCGTCGCGTTGGTCACCGACGCCGACCCGACCGCATGGACCGTGAGCCCGGCCACGACGACGGCGGAGGCGAGCACGCGGCGCGCCAGGGAGGCCGGGGCGATCAGGGCGCCGGCTACGAGAACCGCGCCGCCCACGAAGAACTGGAGGAGCAGTGCGCCGATGACGTCGGCGTCCGACTGGAGCCACATGACGTTCAGCCCGGCGCGCATGGCGAGGTATCCGCCCAGGACGATGGCCACGAGCGAGGCGCCGTAGCGGCTCGAGGCGTTCCATCGATGCGCCTGCTGGAGTGCCGACGACGGCCCACCCGGCGACATGGTCCCGACGGTCGATGCTTCCTGCACGTTCCGGGTCATACGCCCGACTCTACGGGGGCCCGAGCGGACCGGACAAGGGCGCCGGAACCGCCGTGCGCCGGTCCACAACTCCTGCTCCAGCACCGAGGGCCTCGACCGCCGCGCGTGGATGGCGCGCGGGCCGGAGCTGACGGTCCATGGTGAGCAGGAGTTGTGGACGCCGGGCACCTACGCCGGGTCGACGAGGTACCGCGTGTACGCCGGGACGGTGAGGAAGGTCGGGAACTCGTCGCGGAGTGCCACCTCGCGGAACAGCTCGGCAGCGTCGTCGAAGCGGTCGTCGGCGGTGCGGGGGAGCGAGGCGAGGAGCTCGTCGAGGAGGTCCTCGACCCGATCGCGCGTGATCGGGCGGCCGTCGTCGGTCGCGACGTCCTGGTGGATCCACTGCCAGACCTGCGATCGACTGATCTCCGCCGTCGCCGCGTCCTCCATGAGTCCGTCGATCGCCGCGGCGCCGATCCCGCGGAGCCAGGAGTCGAGGTAGCGGACGGCGATCGACACGTTGTCGCGGAGACCGGCGTCCGTGACCGCGCGACCGATGCGGACGTCGAGGAGCTGCGACGGTGTCACCGACACGTCCTCCCGCAGGCGGTCGAGCTGGTTCGGACGATCACCGAGGACCGCGTCGAACTCGGCCCTGGCTGTCTCGATGAGGTCCGGGTGCGCCACCCAGGTCCCGTCGAAGCCGTCGCCCGCCTCGCGGCGCTTGTCGGCTGAGACCTTCTCGATCGCGCGCGCCGTCGCCTCCGGATCGCGCCGGTTCGGGATGAACGCGGACATCCCTCCGATCGCGTGCGCACCGCGGCGGTGGCACGTCTGCACGAGGAGCTCGGTGTAGGCCCGCATGAACGGCACCGTCATCGTCACCTCGCTGCGGTCGGGCAGGACGAACCGGGCACCGCGCCCCCGGTAGTTCTTGATGATCGAGAAGATGTAGTCCCACCGACCGGCGTTGAGGCCGGCGCAGTGGTCGCGGAGCGCGTACAGGATCTCGTCCATCTCGAACGCCGCGGGGAGCGTCTCGATGAGCACGGTGGCGCGGATCGTGCCGTGGTCGAGACCCAGGCGTTCCTCGGTGAACGTGAAGACGTCGTCCCAGAGCTGCGCCTCCTCGCTCGATTCCAACTTCGGGAGGTAGAAGTACGGCCCGCGGCCGGCGTCGATGAGCGGTCGGGCGTTGTGGAAGACGTAGAGGCCGTAGTCGACGAGGCTCCCCGAGGCGGCCATCGCCGCCCCGGATCGGTCGATGAACCGCAGGTGCTTCTCCACGAGGTGCCAGCCGCGCGGTCGCATGACGATCGTCGGCGTCTCCGTCGCGGTGACGCGGTACACCTTCCCCGCCTCGTTCGTGAACGTCAGCTCACCGCGGACGGCGTCGCGCAGCGAGAGCTGACCACCGATGACGTTGGCCCACGTCGGGCTCGTCGCGTCCTCCTGGTCGGCGAGCCAGACGTTCGCACCGGAGTTGAGGGCGTTGATCGTCATCTTCGGGTCCGTGGGGCCGGTGATCTCGACCCGGCGGTCCTCGAGACCGGGCCCGGCGCCGGCGACGCGCCAGGAGCGGTCCTCCCGGATCGCCGCGGTGTCGTCGCGGAACCGCGGGTCGCGGCCGTTCCCGATCTCGAAGCGTCGTCGCATGCGCTCGGCGAGGCGGTCGTGCCGCGCACCCGCGAACCGCTGGTGCAGGTCCGCGAGGAAGGCGAGGGCGTCGGGGGTGAGGATCTCCTCGTACCGGTCACCGAGACGACCGACGACCTCGATGGCGGGGCCGGTGCGCTGCGTGGGCACCGGCCCGGTGGTGGGTGTGGACGGGGAAGCGAGCAGGGTGTTCATGGGGTGGCTCCGTTTCGGATGGTCGTGCGTCGGATGGGTCCTTCGAGCGGTCCCTGAGCTTGTCGAAGGGCGGGGCTGGTGTGGATCAGTGGAACTGTTGTTCCTCGGTCGATCCGGCGAGGGCGAGGGTGGCGCTGCCGGGGTTGAGGGCGGTCGCGACCAGGTCGAAGTAGCCGGTACCGACTTCCCGCTGGTGCTTGGTGGCGGTGTAGCCGCTGGCTTCTGCGGCGAACTCGGCTTCCTGGAGGTCGACGTAGGCGCTCATCGCCCGCTCCCGGTAGTCGCTCGCCAGGGTGAACATCGAGTGGTTCAGTGCGTGGAAGCCGGCGAGGGTGATGAACTGGAATGCGTATCCCATGGCGGCGAGCTCGCGCTGGAAGGACGCGATCTGCGCATCGTCGAGGTGCGACTTCCAGTTGAACGACGGCGAGCAGTTGTAGGCGAGCAGCTTGCCCGGGAATCGCTCGTGGACGGCCTCGGCGAACCGACGGGCGAGGTCGAGGTCGGGTTCCGCCGACTCGACCCAGAGCAGGTCGGCGTACTCCGCGTAGGCGAGGCCGCGAGCGAGCACCGGACCGATGCCGTTCTCCACCTCGTAGAAGCCCTCCGGGGTCCGGTTCCCGTTCAGGAACGGCAGATCGCGCTCGTCGATGTCGCTCGTGAGGAGGGTGGCGGCCAGCGCATCGGTGCGGGCGATGACGATGGTCGGGACGCCGGCGACGTCCGCCGCCAGCCGGGCCGCATTGAGGGTCCGGATGTGCTGGCTCGTCGGTACCAGCACCTTGCCGCCCATGTGGCCGCACTTCTTCTCAGCCGCGAGCTGGTCCTCCCAGTGGACGCCCGCGGCGCCGGCCTGGATCATGCCGGCCATGAGTTCGTAGGCGTTGAGCGGTCCACCGAAGCCGGCTTCGGCGTCGGCGACGATCGGCGCGAGCCAGTCGATCGCCTCGGGTCCCGGCGTCTCCCCGACGGCTCGCTCGGCGAAGTCGATCTGTTCGGCCCGGAGCAGCGCGTTGTTGATCCGCCGGACGACCGCCGGAACCGAGTTCGCCGGGTAGAGGCTCTGATCGGGGTAGGTCTGCCCGGAGAGGTTCGCGTCGGCGGCGACCTGCCAGCCGGAGAGGTAGATCGCCTGCAGGCCAGCACGGACCTGCTGCACGGCCTGGTTGCCGGTCAGCGCGCCGAGGGCAGGCACCCACTCCTCGGTGTGGAGGAGGTTCCACAAGCGCTCCGCCCCCCGGCGGGCGAGCGTCGGCTCCTCCCGGACACCGCCGCGCAGGCGGACGACGTCCTCGGCGGTGTAGTCGCGGCGGACCCCGTCCCAGCGCGGGTCGGTGTCCCACTCGCGCTGCAGTTCCTCGGCCGTCTGCGTCTGGTCGCCGGCGCGGAGGGGCGTGCGGTGGTCGGTCGGTCGGGTGGCTTCGTTGCTCACGATGACTCCTGTGGTGTCGAGGTCGGTGGGGCGGGTCGTGCTGTGGGAACGATCCTGCGCTCGCCGCAACCCCGACGGACGTCATCCGTGGACAGAAGAACGGCCGACCTTCTGTTTGCCGGAACAACCGGCGCGTGTGAGCATGATCACCATGACCAGCACCGCCGCTGCTCCACCCGTCTCCGCCACCCCTGGTGACGGACCTGCTCCGCACGCGGACGCCCTCGTCCTCGGTCGCCGGATCCGCGATGCCCGATCCCGTGCGGGTCTCACCCTCGACGAACTGGCACAGGCGATCGACCGCGCACCGTCGCAGGCGTCGGCGATCGAGAACGGGCATCGGGAGCCGAGCCTGTCGATGCTCCGCGTCATCGCCGCGGCCCTCGGCACCACCGTCGACGACCTCCTCCGTGACGAACCGCCGAGCGACCGGGCCGCGCTCGAGATCGCCGTCGAGCGTGCCCAGCGGGGGCCCGTCTTCTCCGCCCTCGGGATCGCGCCCATCCGCGTCTCGAAAGGGACAGCTGACGAGACGCTGCGCACCGTGCTGGCGCTGCACGACGAGGTCGCCCGCCTGCATCGGGAGCGAGCGGCGACACCCGAGGAGGCGCGCCGGGCCAACGCGGTCCTCCGGGCGGACATGCGCGCGGCCGACAACCACTTCCCCGAGCTCGAGGCCGTCGCGAAAGGACTGCTCGACGCCGTCGGCTACACCGGAGGGCCGGTCTCGCACCAGACGGTCGCGGAGATGGCACAGCACCTCGGGTTCTCGCTCCACTACGTCGGCGACCTGCCGCACTCGACGCGTTCGGTCACCGACCGGCGCAACGGTCGGATCTACCTGCCGACCGAACCCTCGATGTCCCGTGATTCGCGATCACCCATCCTCCAGGCGTTCGCCAGTCACCTGTGCGGACACGAGGAGCCGGGAAACTACGCGGACTTTCTGCGGCAGCGCGTCGAGACCAACTACCTGACGGCGGCCATCCTGCTGCCCGAGCGCGACGCCGTGCGCGTCCTCGGCGAGGCGAAACAGCTCCGGCGCATCTCGATGGAGGACCTGCGCGACGCGTTCGCGGTGTCGTACGAGACCGCCGCGCACCGCTTCACGAACCTCGCGACGAGGCACCTCGGGCTCCCGGTGCACTTCATGAAGGTGCACGAGTCGGGGACGATCATCAAGGCGTACGAGAACGACGGGGTCACGTTCCCGTCCGACGTCCTCGGAGCAGTGGAGGGCTCGCTCGTCTGCCGCAACTGGACGGCCAGGACCGTCTTCGACGTCGAGGACCGCTTCAGCCCCTGGTATCAGTACACCGACATGGACACCGGCACCTTCTGGTGCACCTCGCGGATCGAGAAGGCCAAGGAGGGCGAGTACTCGGTCAGCGTCGGCGTCCCGTTCGCGCACGTGAAGTGGTTCCGCGGACGCGAGACGCCGCATCGGTCGACCTCGAACTGCCCCGACGAGCGATGCTGTCGTCGGGCGTCGCCGGCGCTCGCCGAAAGGTGGGAGGGGAAGGCCTGGCCGGCGGCGCGGACGCCGACGAGTCTGCTGGCCGCGCTGCCGACCGGATCCTTCCCGGGGGTCGACTCCGTCGAGGTGTACGAGTTCCTCGAGTCGCACGCGCCACGAGCGGACTGAGGTGAGGCACCTCGTCGCGCGACGAGGTGTCGAGCGACGAGGTGCCTCACCTCAGCGTGATCAGCTCGCGAGGCGCGGGTAGTCCGTGTAGCCCTCGGCGCCCGGGCCGTAGAAGGTGGCCGGGTTCGGGGTGTTCTCCTCGTGCTCGCCCGCCCAACGCTCGACGAGGTCGGGGTTCGCGATGGCGAGACGCCCGACGGCGACGGCGTCGGCGTGCGCGTGCTCGACGAGGGCGATCGCCTCGTCGCGCGTCGTGACGGTGCCGAAGCCGCTGTTGACGATGAGCTTGCCGCCGAAGTGACCGCGCAGGTCCTGGACGAGCGCGCCGGCCGGGTCCTCGTGGAGGATGCTGACGTAGGCGAGGCCGAGCGGTGCCAGGGCGTCGAGCAGTGCCTCGTAGGTCGCGCGGACGTCGGCCTCGTCGGTCTCCGCCGTGTCACCGGCGCCGTTCATCGGGGAGATGCGGATGCCGACGCGCGCTGCACCGACCGCCTCGGCGACGGCGCTGACGACCTCGGCGACGTACGACGCGCGGGCCTCCGGGCTGCCTCCGGCGCGGTCGTCGCGCACGTTGGAGACCGGGGAGAGGAACTGGTGCAGCAGGTAGCCGTTCGCGGCGTGGAGCTCGACGCCGTCGAGGCCTGCCTCGATCGCGTTGCGGGCGGCCTGGACGAACTCCTCGCGGACCGTGTCGAGCTCCTCGGTGCTCAGCGCGTGCGGGACGGGGTACGGCTGGGCGCCCGCCGGCGTCCGGACCTCGCCGGCGATGGCGATCGCGCTCGGCGCGACGATGCGGTCGGTGCCCGTGATGTCGGTGTGCGAGACGCGGCCGCCGTTCATGAGCTGCATGACGATGAGCCCGCCCGCTCCGTGCACGGCCTTCGCGACGCCACGCCAACCCTCGACCTGCTCGGGGGTGACGATGCCGGGCTGGCCCGGGTAGGAGCGCGACTCGGCGCTCGGGTAGGTGCCCTCCGTGATGATGAGTCCGAGTCCTGCGCGCTGGCTGTAGTGCTCTGCGACGAGTTCGCCGGGGACGCCGTCGGCTCCGGACCGCATGCGGGTGAGCGGGGCCATGACGACGCGGTTGGCGAGTTCGAGGTCGCCGAGTCGGACGGGCGCGAAGAGATCCATACGGGTGATGCCTTTCGTGGGGGATGCGGCTCGCGGAGGACGCGGCCTCCGGACGCAACCCGGCTGCGGCCGTCGATATTCCGGTGATGCTTCTGGACCTTGTGCATCTGGAATGCTTCTTGCTAGGCTCACGGTGTGGTCGTCGGGCTCTGTCCCCGCAGCTCGCGACGAGCACGACCCGGTGTCGACGAATCCGAGGGGGAGGCGTCGGCACCGGGAACCCTGCCAGGATACGAAGATGCCCGCCCCCAGATTCGGCCTCGTCTCCGACCTCCGTCGTCCGGAGTCCGGTGAACGCGCCGAGCGCGTCACCTTCGTCGAGTTGTTCTTCGACCTCGTCTTCGTCTTCGCGCTCACCCAGCTGAGCAAGCTCATCGCCGACGACCAGAGCGTCACCGCCGCGCTCGAGTCGATCGTCCTCATCCTGGCGCTCTGGTGGTCCTGGGTGTCCACGAGCTGGGTGACGAACTGGCTCGACCCGGAACGGCTCGCGGTGCGACTCGCGCTCATCGGCTTCGGCCTGTTGGCGTTCGTCGCGGCGGTGTCGGTGTCGGCGTCGTTCACCGACCGCGCGCTGGCGTTCGCCGTCGCCTACGTCGTGCTCCAGCTCATCCGGACGCTGTTCATGGTCGTGGCGACCTGGCGGCACGACCGCGACGTGGCCCTGAGCTTCGCACGCGTCCTCGTCTGGACCGCGTTCGCCGCGGTCTTCTGGATCGCCGGAGCGCTGGTGCCGGCCGACTGGCAACTGGCGTTCTGGATCTGCGCCGTCGCCATCGAGTACGGCGGCGGGGCCCTCGGATTCCGGCTGCCGGGTGTGCGGACCTCGGAGGTCGAGAGCTGGGAGCTCTCCGGTGCGCACCTCTCGGAGCGGGCGTCGCTCTTCATCATCATCGCGATCGGCGAGTCACTGCTCGTCACCGGGTTCGCGTTCGTCGAGCTCGAGACGTCGGTCGCCGCCGTCGTCGGGATGCTGAGCGCCTTCGTCTCCGCGGTCGCGCTGTGGTGGTTGTACTTCCACCGCACGGAGACGGCGGGACGCCGAGCGGTCGAGGCCGCCGAGGAGGAGGCCGACCGCGCCGACGGTGACGAGGGTCGTCCCGGTCGACGGGGGCCGGGACGTCTCGGACGCATCGCGCGCGACGGATACAGCTACGCCCACGTCGTGATCGTCGCCGGGATCGTGCTCGTCTCGGTGGGGGACAAGGAGATCCTCGACCGACCGGCCGACGCCGTGGAACTCGCCGGGGGCGTCGTGATCCTCGGCGGACCGGCCCTCTACCTGCTCGGACTGTCGCTGTTCCGGTTCGTCGTCGACCGCGCCGTTCCACTCGCGCCGGTCATCGGCCTCGCGATGCTCGCTGGCTGCGCGGTCGCCGCGTTCCTCGTGCCGCAGCTCGGGGAACTCGTCCTCGGGTGTCTCTGCACGCTGGTGCTCGTCCTCGCCGCGATCGCCGACACGGTCCTCCCGGACCGGCGGGTCACTGCGGAGCGTCGCCAGGCTTGATCTGGGCGCCCTCGCGGTGCGGCCCTGTGTCGTAGCGGGCACCGCCCCGGTCGCTCGGCTGCGCCGCGAGCCAGATGAAGAAGAACCAGCCGAAGATCGGGACCAGGTTGATGAGCTGCCACCAGCCGCTGTGGTCCGTGTCATGCATGCGACGGGCGTTCAGCGACAGCCCCGGGATGATCGTCGCGAGGCCCCAGATCCCGGACAGGATGCTCTGGACGCCCCAGGCGGGTCCTTCGGTGACCTGACCCTCCCAGAAACCGGCCGTCACCCCGGTCGCGACGTCGACACCGCGTCCGATCACCAGGAGCGCGGTGACGATGACGGCGTGGACGACCACCCACCACCAGAACTCGCTCCGGCTGGCCCGCCCGGTGAAGATCGGATACCGCTTCCAGAAGCGGAGGAACGCCTGGATCGGGCCGGCGCCCGGGAGCGGGCTGTCATCCGCGAACCGGGCCGGGATCCGGCGATCGTCCTTGCGGTCCGTCTCCGCCGCGTTCGCGGTCACTGCGTGTTCGTCTGCGCTGCTCATCGGTCCCCCTGGGTCGAGTCGTCGTGCATTCGTGCGTCCACCCTACCGACATCGCCAGCACATGTTGTATTTCAGAACAACATATGAAATATTAGTTGTACAACACGTGCCGATTTCGGCCCCGACCCTGGAGAATCACCATGACCACCGCCCTGTCCCCTCGATCCCGCCGTCTCGTCCGCTGGGCCGCACTGCCCGTCGCCGTCCTGGCGAGCGGCGTCATCGTCTCGACCGCCTCCTACGCCGCCTTCACCTCGTCGACCGACAACTCCGGTAACGCCTGGAGTGCCGGAGCGATTGCGCTGAGCGATGACGACTCCGGCGCCGCGATGTTCGCCGCGGACGACCTGCAGCCCGGCTCGACCGGTGTGAACTGCATCGCCGTCACCTCGGACGGTTCGCTGTCGTCCGACATCCGTCTCTACGCGGACAACGCGGCGCAGACGCAGGACCTCGACCAGCACCTGCAGCTCGACATCGTCCAGGGCGCCGGCGGCGGCTACGGGTCCTGCGAGGACTTCGTCCCCGCGACCACGGGCGCGTCCGTCTACAGCGGCACCCTCGCCGGCCTCGCGAACACTGCGTTCGACCACGCGTCCGGACTCGGCTCGTGGGCCTCCGTCGGCGGCGGCGAGGAGCGCGTCTTCAAGGTCACGTACACGCTGTCCCCGGATGCGCCGAACACCGTCCAGGGCGGCACGGCGGCGGTCGACCTCGTCTGGGAGGGTCGCACCTCCTAGGCGATCCCGGTGCTCTCGTCCCGCTGACGGGAGCACCGCGGCCCGCCTGTCCCCGTCCACCTCGTCCCTCCGGGAGCTCTCATGGAACCGTCATCCGCCCGCCGGCGCATCGTGTCGTCCGGCATCGTGGTCGTCGCCCTCGGTGCGCGCGTCCTCGCGTTGCTCGCGCTGTGCCTCCTGGCGTGGGCCGCTGCGCCGAAGCTCGTCGGGTGGGTTCCGACCACCGTGGCGTCAGGTTCCATGGAGCCGCGCATCAGGACCGGCGACGTCGTCGTCTCGATGCCGATCGACGGCGCCGACGCCGCGGCAGGGCAGGTGGTCCTCGTCGACGGACCGGGCGAGGACGACGCGCTGCTCCTGCACCGCGTCGTCGAGCGAGAGGCGGAGGGACTCCGCCTGAAGGGTGACGCGAACCGGCAACCGGATCGACAGCTCGTCCAGGACGACGCCGTTCGTGGCGTCGGCGTCCTCCGAGTCCCGTACATCGGTCTCCCCGTCGTCTGGGTGAACGAGGGTGCCTGGGGTCCCCTGGCACTCTCCGCGGCGTTCGCGGCAGCGATCCTCGGGGCGATCGCGGCCACGCGGCGGTACCTCGTCGAGGACCGCGAAGCCACCGCGCCGATCGGTCGGGTGCGTCGGGCCGCCCCGATCGGTGGCGCCGCCCTGGCTGGGGTCCTGGCCGTCGTGTCGGTGCTGCCGACCGCTGGCGCGAACTGGCAGAGCTTCGCCGGCGCTTCCGACAACCGACTCGGCGCGGGGCCCTTCTCGTGCCTCGGGCAGCCGTTGGGCTCGCCCGAGTTCCGACTGGACTTCAGCGAGGCCGACGGGGCCGAGGTCGTGAACAGCGGAACCGGCAGTGGCATCGCGCAGCTGGGCGGCACGGCGGAGCGCGTCGGCGGTAGCTGCGGCGACAGTCCGTTCGTCCGACTCGACGGCCAGGCCGGTCAGGTGGTCACCATGCCGCAGCTTCCGCAGCAGACCACCTTCACGCTGGAGACCTGGTTCCGGACCACGGAGTCGCAGGGCAAGCTGATCGGCTTCGGGAACGCGCAGACCGTCCCGTCCAGCGCCCATGACCGCCACCTCTACATCGACCGGGACGGCCGCCTCGTCTTCGGGACGTGGAGCGGTTCGCCGCAGACGATCGTGACGCCGGACGCGGTCACGGACGGACGGTGGCGCCACGTCATGGCGACCATGTCGACCACGGACGGCATGCGCCTCTACCTCGACGGCGCCCTGGTCGGAACGAATTCGAACACGGTGCTGCAGAGCTACCGTGGCTATTGGCGCATCGGCCACGACACGATCGCGTCCACCTGGCCTGGTGCGCCCTCCTCCGCTTGGTTCGCCGGAGATCTCGACGGCGTCGGGATCCACTCGCGGGTGCTGTCGGCCGAGGAGGCTGCCGAGCACGCAGCGCTCGGGCGCCCGTGAGGCGTGCGGCCGCGCGCAGGCCGACGCCGGTTTTACAGCCGGGCGACCGTGCCGTACACTGGATGGAGGTAGTTGAAATCTGCCATGATTTTCTGCGCCTGTTTTCACCCGTGTGGTGAGGCAGCGCTCAGGAGGTCAGGGTAGCTTCGACCCCTCCGGTGCGTCAGCACTGAAGGGCGGTGGCTCAATTGGTAGAGCAGCGGTCTCCAAAACCGCAGGTTGCAGGTTCAAGTCCTGTCCGCCCTGCGAGTCGGTGCGTATGCACCGGCACACGAAAGGTGTAACGAGTGGCCCCGAAGAGTACCGACACGCCCGGCGAGGACGTCGTCGTCAAGGCGAAGGCGGACCGTGCCGAACGGCGCGGCTTCTTCTCGGGCATCGTCCTGTTCCTGAAGCAGGTCTTCGCGGAACTCAAGAAGGTCGTCACGCCGACGCGGAAGGAACTCCTCAGCTACACGGCTGTGGTGCTCGTCTTCGTCTGCATCATGATGGCGCTCGTCTACGGCATCGACTTCGTCTTCGCCTGGGTCGTCACGCTGGTGTTCGGTACCGCGAGCTAGTTCCGCTCAGGTTCCGGTGCTCCGGCCCGGTACCCGGGTTCCACAATCACAGACGGCGACGCAGTCGTCACGCGCCAGGATCTGGCGCCGCGGTCGGGGATCACCCACGATCCGCACAACAGAAACGGAATGGAAATCAGTGTCTGAGCGAAACTCGAACGACGTCGACTGGGCAACCGCTGCCGAGCAGTCCTCGGAGGACGACGAGGCCCAGGAGGGCAACGTGCTCTCGGCCGACGAGCACTCCGTCGACCCCGCTGAGCACAACGCCGTCCACGTCGAGGAGACCGGCGACACCGAGGTCGACCTCGACGCCGTGCTCGACGCGATGGCCGAGGCCGTCGACCCCGAGGCCGACGCCGTCGTCGACGACGCCCTCGAACTCGACGAGGCAGCCGAGGTCGAAGCCGCAGCAGAGGCCATCGCCGAAGAAGAGGCAGACCCCACCGACGCCGACGCCGAGCCCGCCGAGGAGTCCGAGGAAGACCCTTACGACGCGTTCCGCAAGGAACTCCGCTTCCTGCCCGGCAAGTGGTACGTCATCCACTCCTACGCCGGTTTCGAGCGCAAGGTGAAGGCCAACATCGAGCAGCGCAAGTCGACGCTCGAGGTCGCGGACTACATCTACCAGGTCGAGGTCCCCATGGAAGACGTGGTCGAGATCAAGAACGGCCAGCGCAAGATGGTCACCCGCGTCCGCATCCCCGGCTACGTGCTCGTCCGCATGGACCTCAACGAGGACAGCTGGTCGGTCGTCCGCCACACGCCTGGCGTCACCGGCTTCGTCGGCAACGCGCACAACCCCACGCCGCTCCGCTTCGAAGAGTCCTTCAACATGTTGAAGTCGCTCGTCGAGGTCAAGGAGACCGCGCCCGTCAAGGGCTCCGGCACCAAGGGCAGCGCCACGCAGCAGCGTGTCATCCCCGCCGAGGTCGACTTCGAGATCGGCGAGACCATCACGATCAAGGAAGGCTCGTTCGCGGGCCTCCCCGGCTCCATCAGCGAGATCAAGCCCGAGAGCGGCAAGCTCACGGTGCTCGTCTCCCTCTTCGAGCGCGAGACGCCGGTCGAGCTCAGCTTCGACCAGGTCACCAAGCTCTAAGCCACACGGCTCCACAGTCCACCGCCGCCCGACGGGCGCGCGGGAGAGCGCACATCATCCGATGGCGTTCGAACCCCAGAAGAAGGAAGAAACATGGCACCGAAGAAGAAGGTCACGGGTCTCATCAAGCTGCAGATCCAGGCCGGCGCCGCAAACCCTGCTCCCCCCATCGGCCCCGCCCTTGGTCAGCACGGCGTCAACATCATGGAATTCTGCAAGGCGTACAACGCGGCCACCGAGTCGCAGCGCGGCAACGTCATCCCCGTCGAGATCACCGTCTACGAGGACCGTTCGTTCACCTTCATCCTGAAGACCCCGCCCGCAGCGGAGCTCATCAAGAAGGCCGCCGGCGTCGCCAAGGGCTCCGGTACCCCGCACACCGTCAAGGTCGCGAAGCTCACCAAGGAGCAGGTCCGTCAGATCGCCGAGCAGAAGGCTCCTGACCTGAACTCGAACGACATCGACGCAGCCGCGAAGATCATCGCCGGCACCGCCCGCTCCATGGGCATCACGGTCGAGGGCTAGTCCTTCCGAACCGCACGGGGTGAGCCGTCCAGGCCACACCCTCGCACCTTTCTTTTTCACTCGTGGCAGCGCCGGCCAGGCGCAGATGACCACATTTCTCATAGGAGAACACACATGGCACAGAAGTCGAAGGCCTACCGGGCCGCAGCCGAGAAGATCGAGGCTGACAAGTTCTACACCCCGAACGAGGCCGTCGCCCTCGCCAAGGAGACCGGTTCCGCCAAGTTCAACAGCACCGTCGAGGTCGCCCTCAAGCTCGGTGTCGACCCGCGCAAGGCGGACCAGATGGTCCGCGGCACGGTCATCCTCCCGCACGGCACGGGCAAGACCGCCCGCGTCATCGTCTTCGCGACGGGCCCGGCAGCAGAGGCCGCGATCGCGGCCGGTGCTGACGAGGTCGGCGGCGACGAGCTCATCGCGAAGGTCGCCGAGGGCTACACCTCGTTCGACTCCGCGGTCTCCACCCCGGAGCTCATGGGTAAGGTCGGTCGTCTCGGTAAGGTCCTCGGTCCCCGTGGCCTCATGCCGAACCCCAAGACCGGCACCGTGACGCCGGACGTGGCCAAGGCCGTGTCCGACATCAAGGGCGGCAAGATCGAGTTCCGCGTCGACAAGCACTCCAACGTGCACTTCGTCGTCGGCAAGGCCTCGTTCGACGCATCGCAGCTCGAGGAGAACATCAACACCGCGCTCGAGGAGATCCTCCGCCTCAAGCCGTCCTCCTCGAAGGGCCGTTACATCCAGAAGGGCGCCGTGTCGACCACGTTCGGCCCCGGCATCCCGCTGGACGTCAACTCCATCTAGTCTCACCAGTACGAAGGCCCGGTCGCGTCACGCGACCGGGCCTTCGTCGTTCTCCGGGGTGGCGTCGTACGATGCAGGGATGGTCTCCACCCGCACTGCTCAGGCCGACGACGCCGCCACCCTCGGCACGCTCGCCGCAGCGACCTTCGCCCTCGCTTGCCCACCCGGCACCGCGCAGGAGCACATCGACGCGTTCATCGCCGAGCACTTCACCCTCGACCGGTTCACCGGCTACCTGGCAGATCCCGGACGCGCGCTCCGGCTCCTCGTCGACGACGATGACGGCACGGCCATCGGCTACACGATGCTCGTCTTCGGTGATCCGATCGACCCCGACGTGCTCGCCGCGGTCACGCACCGCCCGACAGCGGAACTCAGCAAGCTGTACGTGCTCCCCGCGAGCCACGGTGCCGGCGGAGCGCGCATGCTCATGGAGGCGACGCTCGACGACGCCCGGTCCCGAGGCGTCACGTCGGTGTGGCTCGGGGTGAACCAGCAGAACGCCAGGGCGATCCGGTTCTACGGCAAGAGCGGCTTCGAGGTGGTGGGGACGAAGACGTTCCTGGTCGGGCCCGAGCGGCACGACGACTTCGTGATGGAGCGGATGTCGGAACGGGGCCCGATCGGCTAGCCCTGGCAGGCCTCGGTAGGAGTGCGGACGAGCAAGCTGTTCGACTGATATGTTTGTGGACGACATGAGCGGCGCTCGGTGAGCTGCGCCCTCGATCCTCCCAAGCACGTCTCCCTCCTGGTGGAGGCCGAGGCGGCGCGGGCCGACAGGCCCGATCACGAAAGGACGCCCCCCCATGAAGCCCCACACAGCCCTCTCGATGGTCGTCCTGACGGCCGTCGCCGCCACAGCACTGGTGTCCGGTCCGGCATCGGCCGCGCCCGTCGGTCAGGCCGGATCAGACGCGGAGACGTCGGTGACCGCCACGCAGCCGCGGTTGCGCGGCAAGTTCGTGACCGATCCGGCGTGGTCCACCGGATTCCACGGATGGGCGCCGCGGGGGTCCTCGCAGTGGCTCACCCACCCGCAGTCGATCGGCACCGGCGGGCCCTACGGGTTGTCGTACGAGGCAGCGCTGGCCGCCGCCGCCACCGCGACCTTCCCTGCCGTCGGCACCAGCGGTCGGATCGAGATCAACGGACAGTGCCTCACCACGGACCGGGGCGGCACGAGGACCGATCTCGTGCGCGTGGCGAGCTGCTCCTCGGCGAGCACGCAGTACACGCTGGCCGCCGACGGGTTCCTCACCGATCCGTCCGGGCGGCGCCTGAACGTCCTCGGCGTCGGCACGAAGGACATGCAACTCGGATTCGGGCCGAACAACGACGCAGACGTCAGCAAGCTGGTGATGAGCCAGCTGGTGCCGGACCTGTCGCCGTCGGCCTCCGTGCCGACCCCGTCGCTCCGGCAGGGCGAATCGGTCCAGGTCCAGGCGACCTTCAACACCGATGCGGGCGGTCAACGGATCGACATCGTGCCGCCGCTCGGTACCAGGATCACCGCCGTGGCGAACCCGGCATTCGCGCTCGACGGCACCGGTGCCGGCGGCACCCTGCCGATCGGCACCACCGCCGTCACCTTCACCCTCACTGCCGACGCCGACGCGCGGCTCGGCCTGGCCACCGGCGGGAGCGTCAGCTGGTCCACGAACCGGGTGAAGCTCGCGGACTTCACGGCGAACGTTCTCGCGGCACCCATCGCGCCTGGTGTCGCCATGCCGAACGTCACCGTACGACAGGGGGATGCCGTCGAGGTCCCCGTCGCCTTCACCGAATCGGTGTCCGGATCCGCGGAGATCGTCGTCCCAGCCGGGCTCAGGCCCACCGGCGATGCGCCGGCCGGATTCACCTGGTACCCCGCGAGCAACAGCTACCGGGGTACGATCACGGCCGCGAACCGATCGTTCACCCTGGCTCTGACTGCGAACGCCGATGCCGCCGTCGGCGTGTTCGACGGCGCCGTGCGCGCCACAGGGATCGACCAGGTGTGGACCGCGACGATCGAGGCCGGTGCGCCGGTTCCCGACGCCCCGGTCGTCCTGCTCTCGCCGGCGATCGGTGGGGTCCTCGAGCCCGGCGCCCCGGTGTTCTCCGGGACCGGTCAGCCCGGCGCACTGATCCAGGTCTACGGAGCGTGGGGTTCGCTCCTGGGTGAGACCCGCGTGGAGACGGACGCCACCTGGACGCTCACCTGGAACAAGGCGCTGACGCCCGGGACCTACTCGGGCGGTTCGGTCCGGCAGTACCTCGACGGCAAGCCGTTCACGAGCGTCCCGTACGACTTCCGAGTCGACTGGCGGGTGGCGCCCCTCGTCGTGACCTCCCCGTCGGTCGGGGCGATCGTCTTGGAGACCAACCCCGTGTTCACGGGCACCGCGCAGCCGGGTGCGGCGATCGAGATCCGCGGTGCGTCGGGAGACCTCCTGGGCGCCGTCGACCGCGTCGCCGACGACGGCCGATGGACCATCACCTGGAACAAGACCCTGCTGCCCGCACGGTACGTCGGCGGCACCGTCCGGCAGTTCGTGGACGGCGAGCAGACCCACTCGGTCGTCTACGACTTCACCATCGTCGTCCCACGCCTCGAGGTGGTCTCGCCCGCGCTCGACGGCACCATCGCCGGAACGCGGCCGGTGTTCTCCGGCCGCGCGAACCCCGGCGCCCTGATCCGGATCCGCGGGGCCTGGGGCACGGACCTCGGGAGTGTCACGGCCGGGCCGCAGGGCGACTGGAGCATCACCTGGCCGTCGGACTACCTGCCTGCTCGGTACTCGGGCGGCACGGTGACGGAAGCCGTGGGGGGCACGGTCGTCAGGACGCTGCCCTACGACTTCACCCTCGTCCGCTGAGCGTCGGGTGGCGGCGCCGTGGCGGCGTCGTCACCCGACGGTCTCGGTCGTCAGCCGTCAGCGACCTTGAGGACGATCTTGCCGCGTGAGTGACCGCCCTCGAGAAGCACGTGGGCCTGCCGGACGGCGTCGAGGTCGAACACCTGGTCGACGAACACCCTGACGTCCCCGGACTCCAGCAGCCTGCTGATGGTGTCGAGTGTGGCGCCGTCGGGGGCCACGGTGAACCGCGTCGCGCGGACGCCCGCGGCCCGGGCCTCCTCCTCGAGTGTCGGCCAGGAACCGGTCGGCGCGTTGATGATGAGCCCGCCAGGGCGGAGGACCCGCAGGGAACGCGACCCCGTGTCGTCCACGGCGTTGCCCACGAGGTCGATCACGACGTCGACCTGGTCGACGACGTCCTCGAACCGGTGCAACTCGTGGTCGACCGCCTGATGGGCGCCGAGTTCGCGCAGCCAACCGACGTTGCGACCGGAGCCGGTGGCGATCACCCGCGCGCCGAAATAGGTGGCGAACTGCACGGCGAAGTGCCCGACACCGCCGCTCCCGGCGTGGATGAGGATGCGCTGCCCCTCGTGCGCCTTCGCGACGTCGACGACCATGCCCCACGCGGTGAGCGCGGCGAGAGGGACCCCGGCTGCCTCGACGTGCGACAGTGTCGTCGGCTTCCGCGTCAGGCTCAGGGAGGACACCGCGACGTACTCGGCGTAGCTGCCGCCCGTCCGCGGGAAACTCGTCATGCCGTAGACCTCGTCGCCGGGCAGGAGGCCGGCAGCTGCAAACGGTGACTCGACCACGATGCCGCTGAAGTCGTACCCGAGGACGGCCGGCATCGCCGTGATGGCAGAGGAGACGCCCCGGCCCGCGCGGGTCTTGGCGTCGACCGGGTTCACGCCGGCCGCGACGACCTTCACGAGGAACTCCGCCATGACCGGACGCGGTGTCGGTACGGTCTCCATCCGGAGGACCTCTGGGCTGCCGACGGCGTCGATCACCGCGGCTCGCATGGTCTCCGGTGCCGGCTTCACCGCGTCCGCGGTTGTCGCCAGAGACCAGGAGTGTCCGACTCCTTGACGCATCGAGTACTCCTTCGTCGTTCATCCCCCGAAAGCTCCACCCGGCGGAGGTCGGCTCGGCGACGAGTCTCGCTCCGGTGCGTGGTCCGGCTCTGTTCTCATCAAAGCCGTCGAATGAGTCGGCGCTGTTACGGGGGTGTCAATTGGCTGGAAACGATTCCCTCTCTTCGGGGGACACGGCGGCCCGACTGTCACCCGATCCTCGGGCGCGTGCTTCCGATACAGTGGCGCAATGCGCGCACTGTTCGGAGTCATCAGGATCATCGCGGGTGGGGTGATCATCGCCGCCATCGTCGGCCAGTTCGTCTACACCCTGTCCTTCGGTGATGCGCCCGACGACTTCTTCGTCAACTTCTTCAGCTACTTCACGATCCTGTCGAACGCGCTGAGTGCGATCGTCCTGTTGGTCGGTGCCGGGTTCTGCTTCCGGCTGCGACGCGATCCGGCCTGGTACAACCTGGTCCTCGGCTGCGTCGTGACCTACATGGCGACCACCGGCGTCGTCTACAACCTGTTGCTGCGCGGCATCGCTCTCGACCAGGGGCACACTCTCGGTTGGTCGAACGAGGTGTTGCACCTCATCGCACCGATCTACCTGGTGCTCGTCTGGATCGTGACGCCCGGCAAGTCCCGCCTGGAATGGCGTCAGGTGTGGGCGATCATCGCGTTCCCCCTCGTCTGGACCGTCTACACGATGATCCGCGGATCGATCGTCGGCTGGTACCCGTATCCGTTCCTCAACCCGGCGCAGCCCGGCGGCTGGGGAGCCGTCGTCGTCTACATGATCGCCATCGCCGGGTTCATCGGCCTGATGGGCTGCGCCGTCATCGCGTTGAGCCGGACGAGGCTCATCCGCGGATGACGGGGGCCACATCAGACCAGCGGGTCTCTCGCCCGTCGGCCGTCCGTCGGCGCCGATCTGTCGCCCTCGGGTTCGCGATCATCGGTGGCGTGCTCCTCGTGGTCGCCACGATCATGATCTGGGCCGCACGACTCAGCCTCGGCAAGAACAGCTACGTGAGCGGCCTCGGTGCCACCGGCGAGGTGACGGCTCCGGTCTTCAACGCCGCACTGCTCATGGTCGCGGTCGGTGGTCTCAGCATCGCTGTGGCGCTGCAGCGAGCCGTCCCGTCCCGCGAGCCCGGTCAGCGCCGCACGAGGGTTGGACTGCTGCTCATCCCCTGGCTGCTCGTCGGACTGTCGAGCCTGTGCTTCCTCGTGGCGTCCCGGGTGACCTGCACTTACGAGTGCCCGATCCCGTCGAATCCGCTGTTCACGCTCCAGGACGCGGTGCACATCTCCTTCGCCGTGCTGGGCTTCGCCCTCGCCTGCCTGGCGATGATCGGGTCGGCCCTCGGGTCGCGGCTGCGCGCCGTCCGGCGGCTGTCCTGGTTCGCCGGATCCGCCGTCGCGGTGGTCGCGGGGCTCGGTGGCCTGCTCTCACTCGCGGAGGTCGGGCAGCAGGTCGGCAGTTGGCTGGAGTTCGCGGCGATGACCATCGCCCTGTTCTGGCTCGTCGGGTACGGCCTGGCGGAAGTCCTCGCCGTCGGGAAGGCGGACGACGTCGGGCGCCCTGGTTCCGCACTGGAGGACGCGCGTCAGGTCGACGCGGCCTCGAGCGCCCGGGGCTGAGTCATCGCGTCGATCGCCGGTGCGGACAGGGCGTCGCGCAGCACCATGATCGCCGCTCCCAACACCCCGGCCTCCTCGCCGGCCGTCGAGGTGACGATGCCGAGGTGTCCGGTGGCGAGCGGCATCGATCGGCGGTAGACCACCTCGCGGACACCGGTGAGGAGATGTTCACCCGCCCGGGTCATCGTCCCGCCGAGCACGATCACCGAGGGGTTCAGGAGGTTCACCACGACACTGAGCACCTCACCGATCTCCCGGCCGGCCTGCCGCGTGGTCTCGATGGCCGTACGGTCGCCCGCGCGGATGAGTGCTGCGACGTCGCGACTGCTGACGGCGTCGATTCCGCGGGCGCGGAGCTCGGTCGCGATCGCCGGCCCGCTCGCGATGGCCTCGAGGTCGCGCTCGTCGTCCGCAGCGCGCGGGGAGTCTCGGCCGACGGGGACCTGGACGTGCCCGATGTCGCCGGCCGCACCGAGTGCCCCGCGCTGCAGCTCGCCACCCGCGATGATGCCGGCACCGATACCCGTGGACACCTTCACGTAGACGAGGTCGTCGGTGTCCGGCCAGGAGATCGCGTGCTCGCCGAGCGCGAGGACGTTGACGTCATTGTCGACGAGGACCGGGACGTCGATGGTCCGACGGATGTAGGCGGGGACGTCGAAACGGTCCCAGCCCGGCATGATCGGCGGGTTCGTCGGCCGTCCGGTCGAGTGCTCGACCGGCCCCGGAAGCCCGATCCCGATCCCGATGACCGGGGGCGCGACCGGCTGGGGTGTGGTCCAGGTCTGCGGAGCGGCCAGCAGGGCCGACGCCGCTTCGACCACCCAGTCGAGGACGGGCTCGGGTCCTGCGGCGATCTGCAGCTCCGCGCGGCTCGTCGCGAGGATCGCGCCGGCCAGGTCGGTGACGGCCACCGTCCCGTGCGTCGCCCCCAGGTCGACGGCGACGACGACGCGCGCGAGCGGGTTGAATGCGATCCGTGCGGGCGGGCGACCACCCGAGGAGGCTGCCTCTCCAGCGGGACGGAGCAGGTCTGCGGCCACGAGGGCGTCGATCCGGAGGGAGACGGTGGAGCGGGCCAGGCCGGTCAGGGCGCACAACTCCGACTTCGTGCGTGCCTCACCGCCGCGGAAGAGTTGGAAGAGGTCGCCGGCGCCCGGTGCTCCGGGGGAGGGGCGTAGCGGCTCGGTCATGGCGACAGTCAACCACCTCGGCCGACTTCTGTCGACTTGTCGTCAGAAGTCGGCGCTCAGCAGTGGTTCCCGGAGCTGCCGAGTGACGGGCGCAGGCTCCGGGAGGACCGGGCGCCGGGCGGCTGGATTGGTGCGGTGGTACAGCTCGTCGATGAGTGCGTTCGCAAGGCCCACAAGCTTCGCGATCTCGACGTCATCCCGCTCGACCCATCGACAGAGCGGTTCGTCGTCGATGGGGACGAAGTCCTTATGCTCCTCCCAGACGACGAGCGTCCGCTCCGCGCCGATCACGTACTGCTGCCACCACACCTGACGCAGGTAGTTGCGGGGGATCGAGCGCCAGGACTTCGTCGTGGTCTTGATCTCCGCGAGCACGACGGCCCCGCGCTCGGTCGCGGCGATGCCGTCGGGGGTGGCGAGGTGACGGTGTTCGACCTCGGCCCGGAAGAGCGCCGACGAGGGGTTGATCCCGTGCGTCGCGGCGACCCACCGGGCGATCTCCGGCTCGCGGGCGCGACCGTGGTCGGTGAAGGCGTTGCCGGAGAAGCCCGTCCCGCCGAGCTTCGCGTCGGCCGCCCGCTGGATCGAGGCCGGGGTCGAGAGGGTGGCGACGTCGGTCGCGGTGATCCCGCGCGAACGAGCCCGCAACCACGAGATGCGGTCGCTGGAGTCAGCGACGATCCGGGAGAGCAGAGCTGAGTTCACCTCTCCATTGTCCCCCACGCTTCCGACTCCTGCGGTATTCGTCGCCGGGGGAGCGGCGACCGGTGGGAGACTTTTGTTTGACCACCGACAGAAGTGTGGTTAGCCTGGATCTCGCAGCAGCGGCTGCCTGACACCATCATCATTGAGGAGCATCGTGTCGACTTCCCAACTCTCTGTCCAGCTCTACTCGGTACGGGAGCCGCTCACCGCGGATCGTGCCGCAGCGCTGCAGCGCCTGACCGAGATCGGTTTCCGCCAGGCTGAGCCGTTCGGCTTCGGTCCCGGCGTCAGCCTGCAGGACATCCACGATGCCGGCCTCGCCACCCCGAGCGCGCACGGCAAGGTCATCGCCGACGACATCGACCTGTCGGCGGCCTTCGGCGCGGCGGCGGAGCAGGGCGTGCAGGTCCTCATCGACCCAGCCATCGCCGAAGAGCGCTTCGCCACGGCGGAGACGGTCGCTTCGATCGCCGACGAGCTGAACGCCGCGGCGGCGGTCGCCGCCGGTCACGGGGTCCAGGTGGGCTACCACAACCACTGGTGGGAGCTCGAGGGCGACGTCGCGGGCACCAGCCCGCTCGAGCACCTCGCCGCGCTCACCGACCCGGCCGTCGTGTTCGAGGTCGACACCTACTGGGTCGAGGTCGGCGGACGCCGCGCGGTCGACGTCCTCGCTGCGATCGGCGATCGTGTGCGCTTCATCCACGTCAAGGACGGCGACGCCTCCCGCGACACGCTGAAGCAGCTGCCCGCGGGCGCCGGGGTCGTCCCGGTGCTCGACATCCTCGCCGCGGCACCGCAGGCCCTCCGCGTCGTCGAGTTCGACGCGTTCGACGGCGACATCTTCCAGGGGCTCGAGCAGAGCTTCACGTACCTCACCACGAACGGAGTCCAGGCATGAGCAACAGCACCGGAACGGTCGGTGTCGGCCTCATCGGCGCCGGCGTCATCAGCGACCAGTACCTCAGCAATATGGTCACCTTCCCCGACCTCGACGTCCGGTTCGTCGCGGACCTCGACCTCGAGCGGGCGAAGACGCAGGCCGAGAAGTACGGGGTGCCCGGCCACGGCTCGGTCGCCGAACTCCTGGCCGACCCCGAGATCGAGATCGTCGTCAACCTGACCATCCCGAAGGTCCACGTCGAGGTCGCCATGCAGATCCTCGACGCCGGTAAGCACGTGTGGAGCGAGAAGCCCTTCGCGCTCGACCGTGAGAGCGGGCAGGCCCTGCTGGCCGCCGCGAAGGAGAAGGGGCTCCGCGTCGCCACGGCTCCGGACACCTTCCTCGGCGCCGGCATCCAATCCGCCCGCCGGCTCGTGGAGGCCGGTGGCATCGGCCAGCCCCTCACCGCGCTGACCCTCATGCAGAGTCCCGGCCCGGAGTCGTGGCACCCGAACCCCGACTTCCTGTTCCAGGACGGCGCCGGTCCGCTCTTCGACATCGGCCCGTACTACATCACGGCGCTCGTGCAGCTGTTCGGTCCGATCGCCCGCGTCACCGCGCTGGCTTCGCAGGCCTTCCCGCAGCGGACGATCGGATCCGGCCCGCGCGCCGGTCAGTCGTTCGATGTGACGGTGCCGACGCACGTGAGCGCCCTCTTCGAGTTCGAGAGCGGCCAGCTCGCGCAGAGCGTCTTCAGCTTCGACTCCAAGCTCGGCCGCACGCAGTTCGAGGTCGCCGGCTCGACCGGCACGCTCGTCGTCCCCGACCCGAACACCTTCGAGGGCGACCTGCTCGTCTACGGCGGTGGCGAGGAGCCCGAGTCGATCCCGTCGACCGGTCCGACGCAGGGTCGCGGAACCGGGGTGGTCGAGCTCGCCCAGGCGATCCGCGCCGGTCGTCCCGAGCGTGCCTCCGGTGAGCTCGCCTACCACGTGCTCGACGTCATGGTCTCGACGGCCGAGTCGGGCCTGAGCCGTACCTCGGTGGACGTCGTCAGCACCGTGGAGCTCGCTCCCGCACTGCCGGAGTCGTGGACCCCGGCGGACGGCACCTTCGGAGCATGACCGTGGCCGGTCCCGGCATCGCGGTGGTGGGCGGTGGCTTCATGGCCACCGTCCACAGCCGGGCGGCCCGCGCTGCGGGTGCCCGGCTGGTCGGTGTCGTCGCCTCGACACCCGAACGCTCGCGGGAGGTCGCCGCGAGCCTCGGGTTCGAGCGTGGATACGGCTCGCTCGACGAGCTGCTGGCCGACCCTTCGGTCGACGTGGTGCACGTCTGCACGCCGAACGCGCTCCACGCCGAGCAGGCACTCGCGGCCATCGCGGCGGGCAAGCACGTCGTCTGTGAGAAACCCCTCGCGACCGACGCCGCGACCGCCGAGCGTCTCGTCGCCGCCGCGGCCGAGGCCGGTGTCGTCGGCACGGTGCCGTTCGTGTACCGCTTCCACCCGCTCGTCCGGGAGGCCCGGGCGCGTGTCGCCGCCGGTGACCTCGGGACCCTGCTCACGATCAGCGGGTCGTACCTCCAGGACTGGTTGCTCGCGCAGGCCGACGACAACTGGCGGGTCGACTCGGCGGCCGGTGGCCGTTCGCGCGCCTTCGCCGACATCGGTTCGCACCTCGTCGACCTCCTCGAGTTCATCACCGGCGCGCGCATCACGGAGCTCAGTTCGACGGTCCGCACCTTCTTCGCCGAGCGCGCGAACACTCCGGAGGTCACGACCGAGGACGCGGCCGCGGTCGTGATCCGGCTCGAGGGTGGCGCCATCGGCACGCTGCTCGTCTCGCAGGTCGCGCCCGGTCGGAAGAACCGGCTGCACCTCGAGGTCGCCGGGACCGAGCTCAGCATCGGTTTCGACCAGGAAGCGCCGGAGACGCTCTGGCTCGGCCGTCGGTCGGGCACGCAGGTGTTGCCGCGCGACGCCGACCAGCTGCACCCGGACGCCGCACGCCTGTCCATCGTCCCCTCGGGGCACCCGATGGGCTACCAGGACGCCTTCAACGCGTTCGTGGCCGACAGCTACGCGGCGATGGCCGGGCAGTCGCCGGACGGCTTGCCCGTCTTCGCCGACGGACTCCGCACCGCGCGCATCACCGAGGCCGTCCTCGACGCGGCCGAAACCGGCCGCTGGGAAGCGATCGCCACCTCCACCGACGACGAGCAGAGGATCACCGCATGACTGACACCACCGACAAGCAGTACGCCAGCCGCCTCCCGGTGACCCTGTTCACCGGACAGTGGGCGGATCTCCCCTTCGAAGAGGTCGCCCGCCTCGCCGCCTCCTGGGGCTACGACGGCCTCGAGATCGCGGCCTCGGGCGACCACCTCGACCTGAAGCGCGCGGATGAGGACGACGCCTACCTGCAGTCCCGCCTCGACATCCTCGACCGGCACGGCCTCGAGGTCTTCGCGATCTCGAACCACCTCACCGGCCAGGCCGTGTGCGACGACCCGATCGACTTCCGCCACCAGGCGATCGTGCGCGACTACACCTGGGGCGACGGCGACGCGGAGGGGGTGCGCCAGCGGGCGGCCGAGGACATGAAGCGGTCCGCACGGGTCGCGCGCAAGCTCGGCGTCGACACGGTCGTCGGTTTCACGGGGTCGAAGATCTGGCAGTACTCCGCGATGTTCCCGCCGGTGCCGGCCTCCGTCATCGACGCCGGGTACGAGGACTTCGCGACCCGCTGGAACCCGATCCTCGACGTCTTCGACGCCGAAGGTGTCCGCTTCGCACACGAGGTGCACCCGTCCGAGATCGCCTACGACTACTGGACGAGTGTCCGGACCCTCGAGGCGATCGACCACCGCCCGGCGTTCGGTTTCAACTGGGACCCGTCGCACATGATGTGGCAGGGCGTCGACCCGGTCGGGTTCATCGTCGAGTTCGCGAACCGGATCTACCACGTCGACTGCAAGGACACCCGGATCCGGCCGGCCACCGGTCACGCCGGCATCGTCGGCTCGCACCTGCGCTGGGGCGACCCGCGACGCGGCTGGGACTTCGTGTCGACCGGTCACGGCGACGTGCCGTGGGAGGACGCCTTCCGTGCCCTCTCGAGCATCGGCTACGCCGGGCCGATCTCGATCGAGTGGGAGGACGCCGGCATGGACCGCCTCCACGGAGCCGAGGAGGCCGTCGGATACATCCGGAACCTGCTCTGGAAGCTGCCCGAGCAGTCCTTCGACGCGGCGTTCAGCACCCAGTAGCCCCGGACCCTGAGCTGCCTCTTTCGGATCCTGAGCTGCTCTTCGGTCCCTGAGCCGCCTCTTCGGCCCCTGAGCCGCCTCTTCGGTCCCTGAGCCTGTCGAAGGGCTACAACGCCTTCGCCGCCGCGACGAGCACCTGGTTGAGCGTGGGCGCGCCGGTCGCACGGAACACCTCGGTGCCGTCGTCGGCCGTGATGATGACCGTGGGGGTGGAGCGGATGCCGTCGGCCTCCGCCTCCGCCGCACGGAAGGCGACGTCGCGCTCCTCGACGACGGCACCGGCCACGAGCGCCGGGACCTCGGCCAGGACGGCGCGAGCCTGCATGCAGGGAGCGCAGAACGCGGAGGTGTACAGGGTGAGCTTCACGTCTCGTCCAACGCGACCCGGCGGTCGACCATTCCGCTTCGGTCGCCCGATCCTGGGGGAGTTGTCAATCGTCCACGCGATCTCGGGTTGATGGACCAGGATGGGCGTCATGAGAATCGCAGTGACGGGAGGCTCGGGCAAGCTCGGGCGAACAGTGGTCGGCCACCTTCGGGAGCACGGTCACCTGGTGATCAACTTCGACCAGGCAGGGGAGCGGGGTGACGGCTTCGTCCGTATTGACCTGCGTGATGCGGGCCAAGTGTTCGACGCCCTCACCGGTGTCGACGAGCAGGCGCCGGACGGGTTCGACGCGGTCGTCCACCTGAGCGCCATCCCCGCGCCGGGGCTCTCGACGAACACGGCGACCTTCCAGAACAACATCCTCAGCACCTACAACGTGTTCAACGCCGCCATCAAGGCCGGCATCACGAACATCGTCACGGCGTCGAGCGAGACCGTCCTCGGGCTGCCGTTCGACACCCCGCCGCCCTACATCCCCGTCGACGAGGCCTACGCGGCGCGACCCGAGTCGACGTACTCGCTCTCGAAGCACCTCGAGGAGCAGCTGGCGATCGAACTCACGCGGTGGCACCCCGAGCTCAAGATCATCGCCCTCCGCTTCTCCAACGTGATGGACGAGGCCGACTACGCGGCGTTCCCGTCGTTCGACGCCGACGCCACCCTCCGCAAGTGGAACCTCTGGGGCTACATCGACGGCCGCGACGGCGCGCAGGCCGTGCGGCTCGCGCTCGAGCACCAGGCCACCGGGTTCGACCGGTTCATCATCGCAGCGGCCGACACGGTCATGTCGCGCGACAACGTCGAGCTCGTCGCGGAGGTCTTCCCGGACGTGCCCGTCACCGGCGACATCGCCGGCAACGGGACGCTGCTCTCGATCGACCACGCCCGCCAGGTCCTCGGGTACGACCCGAAGCACAGCTGGCGCTAGCCCGTTCTCAGGAGTTCCTCGGCGCGTCGCTCGCTCGCAAGCCCGGCGCTCCGGGGGACTCCTGAGAAAGGGACTTTAGAGGGCGCCGTTGAGCTTCGCGAGGAGTTCGGCGAGCCGCCGCACCTCGGCCTCGTCCCAGGACGAGAGCTGCTGGTAGAGCATCGCCTGGTCGTTGGCCCGTGTCGACTCCATCCGGCGCTCGCCCTCGGCGGTCGCGACGACGAGGCTCGCGCGGCCGTCCTCGGGGTCCGGCGTCCTCGTCACGAGGCCGAGCGTCTCCAGCTGGTGGATGAGGCGGCTCACCGCGCTCTTGTCCGTCGCGAGCATCTCGGCCAGGGCACCGGCGCGGATCGCTCCGGAGCGCGAGACCATGCTGAGCAGCTTGTAGCCGGCCGGCTGGAGTCCGGGGGAGATCCGCTCGGCGCGGTCGCGGATGCCGTTGCGGATGCGGTTGATGAGCAGCGCGAACTGCTCCTCCACGGCACCGATCGCGAGGTCGTGCGCGGTGCCGGCCGCTGCGTCGTCGGCAGCGGCCGGCCCGGCCTGGGCGTCGTGATCGATGGACATCGTTCGCATTGTACGGACTAGCGGCCGTGGCGGGGGCTGTGTGCCTCAGCTTCCGAGCCGCTGTCGGCGTCGGCGGTCTCGTCCCGTCCTCGCTCGAGTCGGGTGTCCGCCTCGCCACCGATCATGGCCTCGGCCACGTCCAGCGCACCGGTCGCGAACGACTGGGTCGACGTGGACGCGGTGGCCGTCGTGACGGAACCGGTGGCCGCGCCGACGAGGGCCGGCGCTCCGGTGCCCTGCTCGGCCATGCGCTGCACGGCGTTCTTCGAACCGAGCTTCTTGTTCGGCAGGAAGATCACGGCGATGATCGTCAGGATCGCGAGTGGTGCGGCGACGAGGAAGATGTCGGCGACCGCGTCACCGTAGACGGATTCGATGATGGTCCGCACCGACTCGGGCAGCGTGCTCACCTTCGGGATCGTGCCGCTCGAGAGCGTCTCGGCGATCTTGGCGCCGGGAGCACCGAGGGCGACGATTGCCGCCTGCAGGTCGTCCTGTCGGTCGGAGAGCATGTCGGTGACCTTCGTCGCGAGCACCGAGCCCATGACCGAGACGCCGATCGTGCCGCCGAGGCTGCGGAAGAACGCGACACCCGCGCTCGCCGTACCCAGCTGCTGCGGCAGGACGTCGTTCTGGACCACGAGCACGAGGTTCTGCATGACCATGCCGACACCGGCGCCGAGGACGAACATGTACACGGAGACGAGCAGGTAGTTCGAGTCGTAGTGGATCGTGCTCATGAGGAACAGGCCGACGGTGAGGAGGATCGAACCCACGATGAGGTACGGCTTCCAGTGGCCGAAGCGGGAGATGAACTGCCCGACCACGATGGAGGCGATCAGGAGGCCGCCGATCATCGGGAGCGTCAGCAGGCCCGACTCGGTCGGCGTCGCTCCACGCGCCAGCTGCATGTACTGGCTGAGGAACACCGAGGTGCCGAACATCGCCACACCCACCGAGATGCTCGCGACGACCGCGAGGGTGAAGGTGCGGTTCTTGAACAGCGACATCGGGATGATCGGCTCGTCGACCTTGATCTCGACGATGACCGCGGCGGCGAGCAGGAGGACGGAGATGCCCACCATGACGAGCGTCGTGAAGCTCGCCCACTCGAACTGCGTCCCCGCCAGGGTGACCCAGATGAGCAGCAGCGAGACGCCGCCGGCGATGAGGGCGGCGCCCAGGTAGTCGATCTTGACCTTGCCGACGTTCCGCTTCGGGAGGTGGAGCGTGCGCTGCAGGAGGAAGATCGCGGCGATCGCGAAGGGGACGCCGACGAAGAAGTTCCAGCGCCAGCCGAGCGAGTCGGTGAGGAGGCCGCCGAAGAGCGGGCCGCCGACCGTGCCGACCGCCATGACCGCACCGAAGAGGCCCATGTACCGGCCACGCTCACGCGGGCTGATGATGTCGGCCATGATGATCTGGCTGAGCGCCGTGAGACCACCGGCGCCGAGGCCCTGTAGGACGCGGAAGCCGATGAGCGTGCCGGTGTCCTGGGAGAAGCCCGCGAGCGCCGAGCCGAGGACGAAGATCCCGAGCGCCAGCTGGATGAGCAGCTTGCGGTTGAAGAGGTCGGCGAACTTGCCCCAGATGGGCGTCGAGACGGTGGTGGCGAGCAACGTGGCCGTGACGACCCAGGTGAACGCCGTCTGGTCGCCGTTCAGGTCGGAGATGATCCGGGGAAGGGAGGTCGAGACGACGGTTCCGGCGAGGATCGACACGAACATGCCGAGGAGGAGGCCGGAGAGGGCCTCGAGCACCTGGCGATGCGTCATGCCGTTGTCCGCGCGAGCGGGCGTGGCGGGTGTTGAAGTGGTGTGTGACATGGGCTCCGCGATCGTGATGACGTCAGCTAGTTGATATGCGTCAACTATATGAGAAGTAGTTGATCAGTGTCAACCAATCACGACGACGGGGTATTCCCGTGGCCCTTCGACAGGGTGTAGGTGGCTCGGGGAGCGGATGTGAGCCGCTCCCCGAGCCTGCCGAGTGGCCGATCAGCGCCGAGTCGTGACGTCCTTGAGCTTCCCGTTCGCGATGTGGAGACGACGCTCGGCGCGCTTGGCGACCGCGGTGTCGTGCGTCACCACGATGACCGTGAGCCCGCGGTCGCGCCACAGACCCTCGAGGAGGTCCATGATCTCGTCGCGGGTCTCCTCGTCGAGGTTGCCGGTCGGTTCGTCGGCGAGCAGCACCTCGGGCTCTTTGACGAGCGCACGGGCGATCGCGACCCGCTGCTGCTGCCCGCCGGACAACTCGGCGGGGAGGTGCGATCCCCGCTCGGAGAGTCCGACGGACGCGAGCGCCGCCCGAGCCCTGGTCTCGCGTTCGGCCCGAGGGGTCCCGATCGGGACCAGGGCCATCTCGACGTTCTCCTGTGCCGTCAGCGTCGGGATGAGGTTGAACCCCTGGAACACGAAGCCGATCTCCGTGGCGCGGATCCTGCCGAGCTTCGTCTCGCTGAGCGTCGAGAGGTCGTCGCCGGCGAGGGAGATGCTGCCGGCGGTCGGTCGGTCCAGCGCGCCGAGCATCTGGAGGAGCGTCGACTTGCCGCCGCCGGTCGGACCTTGGATGGCGACGAGCTGTCCGTCGGGGATGTCGAGGTCGACGCCGTCGAGCGCCGTGACGGAGCGCTTCGCCTGGCGGTACTGCTTGGTGAGGCCGGTGATCGTGTACATGGGGTCCTTCGTTCTGCTGGCTGGAGTGAGGAGGGGGACCGCCGGGTGGTCGCGGGGGAGACGACCACCCGGCGGCGTCTGGTGCGTCGCCTAGGCGACGGAGCGGAGCGCCTCGGCCGGGCGCAGTCGTGAGGCGCGCCACCCGCCGATGGCACCGGCGAGGAGCCCGCCGAGGATGGCGATCCCGACGGCGATGACGATGATCCACGCGGTCACGGGAGCCTGGAGGACGATGTCGGTGGTGGTCGCGGCCGCAGCGCCCGGGGCGCCGCCGAACCCACCGGCCGCTCCCGCCGCCGCATCCGACGGCATGCCCGCGGCACCGCCCGGGCCGCCGAGTCCGCCACCGGCCGAGGTCGTCGCCGCCGCGCTGAGCGTCGGAGCGACGAGGTTCACGACGAGGATGCCGGCGAGGCCGACCGCGACACCGACGGCGCCGCCGATGAGCGACTGCACGACGGACTCACCGGCGACCTGGCCGACGATGCGCCGGTCACTCCAGCCGATCGCCTTGAGCGTGCCGAACTCGCGGGTGCGGCGCGTGACTCCGGAGATCGTGAACAGGATCGCGATGAGGAACGCGGCGGCGAGCACGATGAGCGACAGCCAGGTGCCGAGGTTCGACACGAGCGTCGACGCCGAGGCGAGCGAGCCGGACACGGTGGACGCGAGGTCCTCCTGCGTGCTCACGGTCGCGTCAGGCAGTGCCGTCTCGATGTCCGTCTGCACCTGTGTGATGTCGGTCGACGAGGCGGCCTGCACGTACACGTCGCTGACCTGGCGGTCGAGTCCGGCGAGCGTCTGCGCGACGTCGAGGGGGATGTAGACGTTCGAGGCGGTCGTGGCGTCGGCTCCGGAGGCGGTCACCGTGCCGACCACGCTGAACGTGGTGCCCGCGATGTCGATCGTGTCGCCGGTGGCGATCCCGGCCTCGGTCGCGTAGGAGGCGTCGAGGACGGCGACGTCCGTGCCCGTGTCGTCGGCTGCGAGCGAGCGACCGTCGCTGAGGGTGACGGCCGAGAGCGGACCGACGGCGTCGCTCGAGGGGTCGAGACCGAGGACCGTGAAGGAGTCGACGCCGAAGGAGCTCCCGCCTGCGCCGTCCGGACCGCCCTGCGGCGGGGTCGCGCCGGTCGTGTCACCGCCGGGCACGCCTGCCGTACCGTCGGATCCCTGCGCCTGCGAGAAGTCGGGCAGCTCGCCCGTGAAGGTCGTGTTCGTCAGCGACAGGGTGGCTGCGGCGGCTTCGACGTTGGCGACGTCGGTGATCGTGCCGAGCGCCGTCGCGTCGAAGGTCGAGGTGCCGCGCGCCGCCTCGAGCCGCGACTGGTTGACGGTCGTCGTGCCGTCACTCGTCGACCCGTCGCCCGAGCCGAAGTCGAAGTTCTGGCCGGGGCCGCTGCCCTCCGTCGGTGCCTCGGCGGCCTGACTGACGGTGATGTCCGTTCCGACTCCGTAGACGGACTCCAGCACCGACGCCTGCGCGGTCTTCACGCCGGCTGCGACCGAGTTGACGATGATCACGAGGGCGATGGCGAGTGCCATCCCGATGGCGATGATGATGGTCTGTTTGCGACGACCGACGAGTTCCCGCCGGAGATAGGTTCCGAACATGTCTGCGTTTCCTTCTGCTCTGGTGCACGTGCCGGCGTCCCCGTTGCACGACGCCGACGATCCGCACGTCGCGGATGACTTGGACCGGACGCTACGGAGGCCCGCTTGGCCTGCGCCTCGGCGATGCTATGAATCGGCCCAGGTCGATGCGGGCGCTTCGCCGGCTCGGGGAGGGCACAGCATCCGTCTGGTCGGTTCATAGACAGCTCATAGGGCGGAGGCGAATACTGAACCCGTGAACATCCCGACCCAGGCGCCCGGTGCCGCGCGAAGCGCACTCAAACGGGCCGACGGCACCGCCGTCCGAGTGCTCGTCGTCGACGACGAGGCGACGCTCACGGACCTCCTGCAGATGGCCCTGCGCTACGAGGGCTGGGAGATCCGGACCGCCGCCGACGGCCGCGAGGCCCTCACGACCGCCCGCGACTTCCGCCCGGACGCCATCGTGCTCGACATCATGCTGCCCGACCTGGACGGCCTGCAGGTGCTGAACCGCCTGCGGACCTCGGGGAGCGACGTCCCCGTCCTGTTCCTCACCGCCAAGGACTCGCTCGACGACCGCATCGCGGGCCTCACCGCCGGCGGCGACGACTACGTGACCAAGCCCTTCAGCCTCGAGGAGGTCGTCGCCCGGCTGCGCGGGCTCATCCGCCGCTCGACCCTGCTGGCCGCCGACGAGTCCGGCCCGGACATCGTGGTCGGCGACCTCGTGCTGAACGAGGACAGCCACGAGGTGACGCGCGACGGCGAGCCCATCGAACTCACCGCGACCGAGTTCGAGTTGCTGCGGTTCCTCATGCGGAACCCGCGCCGGGTGCTGAGCAAGGCCCAGATCCTCGACCGGGTGTGGAGCTACGACTTCGGCGGTCGTGCGAGCGTCGTCGAGATCTACATCTCCTACCTGCGGAAGAAGATCGACGCCGGGCGCGAGCCCATGATCCACACCGTGCGCGGCGCCGGCTACATGTTGAAGATCCCGACGGTCGGTTCGTGACCACGAGCGCCCCCGTCACCGACCCGGCAGCGACGACCACCGACTCCACCCACCCCAAGCGCGCTCCGTGGACGCTCCGTCGACGCCTCATGGTCGTCGTCGTCGGGCTCCTCGCCCTCGGCAGCGCCGTCGTCGGAGTCGCGAGCGCGGTAGCGGTGAGCGGCCTCCTCACCGAGGGCGTCGACAACCAGCTCACGAAGGCCGCCGAGCGGATCGTCGACTACGGTCGCAACGGTCAACTCCCCACGCCGGAGTCCATCCCCGACGCCGCGATCCCGGACGGCTACGGCGGTGGCTCGGGCACGCGCGAGCCGCCCGCCTTCATCGGCGCTCCGGGCCTCGGCCCCGGCGCACTCGGGGCGATCGTCGTCGACGGCACCATCGTCAGCGCCGGATACCTCAACGCCGACGGCAGCACGGTCCCGTGCACCGAGAGTCAGGACGCCATGATCCTCACGGTGTCGGCCGGTGACCGACCGTCGACCATCAACCTCGGGGAGCACCTCGGCGACTACCGCGTCGTCGCCGTCACCGACGCGAGCGGCGCGACGAGGATCATCGGGCTGCCGCTCGCCGAGGTCGGGTCGACGGTCATGCAGCTCGTCACCCTCATCGCGATCATGAGCGTCGTGGTCCTGCTGCTCGCCGGGCTGGCCGCGTTCGCGATCGTGCGGTACTCGCTCCGCCCGCTCGACCGGGTCGTCGCGACGGCCGCGGTCGTCGCCGAACTGCCCCTCGACCGCGGTGAGGTGGCGCTCGCCGTCCGCGTACCGGAGTCCGACACCGACCCGCGCACCGAGGTCGGACGCGTCGGATCGGCGATCAACCGCATGCTCGGGCACGTCTCGTCCGCGCTGAACGCCCGGCAGGCGAGCGAGAACAAGGTGCGCCGGTTCGTCTCGGACGCGAGCCACGAGCTCCGGACCCCGCTGGCGTCCATCGCCGGATACTCGGAACTCGCCGCCCGGAAGTCGGACGCGCTGCCGGAGGACGTCACCCACTCCCTCGGCCGGATCCGCTCCGAGGCCGGTCGCATGACCACGATCGTCGAGGACCTGCTGCTGCTGGCGCGGTTGGACGAGGGACGCGAACTCGCGAAGCGCCCCGTCGACCTCACCGAACTCGTCATCCACACCGTCGGCGACGCCCATGTCGCCGGGCCGGACCACGTGTTCGAACTGGACTTCCCCGAGGAGCCCGTCCTCGTCACGGGTGACGCGTCCCGACTGCAACAGGTGATCGTCAACCTGCTCGCCAACGCGCGGACCCACACGCCCGCCGGGACGACCGTGCGGACGGGGCTGGCGGTCGAGAGCGGTCCTGCGGGCGAGATCGCCGTGCTGACCGTGTCGGATGACGGCCCCGGCATCGACCCTGCGCTGCAGCCCAACCTCTTCGAGCGCTTCGTCCGCGGTGACGACTCCCGCTCCCGGGCCACCGGGAGCACCGGCCTCGGGCTCGCGATCGTGCACGCCGTCGTGGCCGCGCACCACGGCACGGTCAGGTGTGAGAGCACACCAGGACGGACGGTGTTCCGCGTCGAGCTGCCGGCCGTCGCCACCCCGGACGTCCTCGTCCCGACGGCGGAGTGATCCGTGCGGCCGGGTAGCGTGGTCCCCATGTGGGTGAAGGTGTGCGGTCTGTCCGAGGCGTCCGACGTCGCTGCGGCGGTGGACGCCGGAGTCGACGCGATCGGATTCGTCTTCGCGCCGGGGTCGCCCCGGACCGTCGAGCCCGAACGCGTCGCCTCGCTGCTCGCCGACGTCCCCGAGTCGGTGCTCACGGTCGGCGTCTTCCGGCGCCAGTCGGTCGAGGAGGTCTCGCGGATCGCCGGTGCTGCCGGGGTGCAGGCTGTCCAGCTCCACGGTGACGAACCACCCGAGGCGTTCCAGGAGCTGCAGGCGATGGGATGGCGGACGCTCCGGGCGACCTCGGCGGTGCACTACGCCTCCGAGAACGCCGCCGAGCGCGCCGCCTACGCCGAGGAGCTGTTGCTCCTCGATGCACCTGACCCGGGAGCCGGGAAGACCTTCGACACGATCGCCCTGGTGGCGAACCCACCCACCCGCACGTGGATCCTCGCCGGCGGTCTCACGCCGGAGAACGTCCAGGGCCTCATCGCGGAACTCCGGCCCTGGGGGGTCGACGTGTCCAGCGGGGTCGAGTCCTCGCGCGGGGTGAAGTCGCCGGAGCTCATCCGCTCGTTCGTGCACGCCGCCCGCACCGCCCGGGCCGTCTGAGCGTCTGCGGGACACCCGCTGGTCCGGGGTGCGACCCGCGCGCTACATTCGTCGGATGAGGCGGTCGGTCGACCGCGATGACGACAAGGAGCGCCACCACCGTGATCGACACCATCCTGCTCGCCGCTGACGACAACGGTCGTGCCGCCATCGAGTTCATGAACGCCCCCGCCAACGTCTTCGGCGGCATCATCGGCTACGCCTTGTTCGTCGCCTCCGTCTGGGGGATGTTCGAGAAGTCTGGCCGCTCCGGCTGGACCGCGATCATCCCGATCTACAACTGGTACGTCGTCGTGAAGCTCGCCGGCTTCACGGGTGCGGCGACCATCCTCTACTTCATCCCGCTCGTGAACATCGTGTTCGGGTGGATCGTCGGATGGCACATCGGCAAGCAGTTCGACAAGAGCACGGTGTTCCGGATCTTCGGACTCGTCCTGTTCCAGCTGATCGGGTTCTTCATCCTCAGCTACGGTTCGGACCGCTACCTGGGCAAGCAGGCCGACCGCGCCTAGCCGGCGGTCACCTGGGCCGGACGCTCACCGGGACGGCCACGACCACGGCGGCGTCGACAGCAGGCCCTGATCCTCGACGGTCGTCTCGCCGAGTCGCTTCACCAGCCGGTGCTCATGCACCTCGCCGGCCTCGAGCATGGCCTCGATGAGTGGGCGGGCGTGGGAGACGACCACGAGCTGTGTGTCGGCGCTGGCCGCGGTGATGAGCCGAGCGAGCTGGGGGAGGAGGTCGCCGTGCAGGCTCGTCTCGGGTTCGTTCAGCACCATGAGCTCGGGCGGGCGCGGAGTGAGGAGCGCCGCGACGAGCAGCAGGTAGCGGAGCGTGCCGTCGGACAGCTCGCCGGCCGAGAGCGGACGGAGCATCCCGGGCTGTTCGAGCTCCAGTCGGAACACCCCGTCGTCGGCGCGCACGCGCAGCACGCTGCCGGGGAACGCGTCGTCGACGGCGGCGTCGAGCCGGTCCCGACCGCCGGACTCGATGATCGTCTGCACCGCGGCGGCGAGGTCCGCGCCGTCGTGGCCGAGGACCGGCGTCCTCGTGCCGACCTGTGGCGCACGTGCGGGCGCGTCGCGGTCGGTCCGGAACTGGTCGTAGAACCGCCAGCCGCGCACCTGGCCGCGCACGCGGAGGACCTCGGGCGTCGCGTCGGCGTCCGAGAACTCGGTGAGGATGCTCTCCGAGGTGCCGAGCGTTCGACCGATCGGACGCCACGACCCGTCGCGGACCCGGACCGCCGGACCGTGCCGGTCGACGAGCAGGCTGCTCGGTTTGGCCAGTGCGCCGGCGAAGATCTGCTCCCGCTTGATCTCGGGGTCGCGGCCGAACAGCGTCGTGGACGGCTGCGGGATCCCGAGGTCGACGAGATACCCCAGCGTGTCCGTCGCGAACCCGAGTCGCAGGCTGATCGGACCCGTGCGGCGCGTGCCCTGGACAGGGACGGAACCGTCGACCATGGCTCGACTCACGTGCTCGGGGCCGGCCCAGAGCGTCGAGGAGAGCCCGCCGTCGCGCGCGAGGGATCCGACGACATCGCCGTCGCCCGCACTCGCGAGGAGTCGGAGTGCCCGGTAGAGGTTGGACTTGCCGGTGCCGTTCGCGCCGGTCACGACGTCGAGGCCGTGCAGCGGCAGCACGGTGTCTCGGATGGACCGGTAGCCGGAGATGGCGAGCGTCTGGATCATGGCTCCATGGTGCCGGTCGCCTCGGACATCCGGACGGGCGGTCGTGAGCGCCCGGTGCACGCCTGGCGGAACGGGGCCGGGGGTGTGTTATGGTTGTGGAAACCAAAGACCGCCGGTCACTGTCGCGTGCAAACGAGACAGTCGAAGGTTCTCATGACGAGACGTCCAGCGCAGGTGTATGAAGATCTGATCGAGGCTCGCCTCTCCCCAGCTCCGTGCGCTTGCGCCGGAGCTTTTTTCATGCCCGAACCCTTCGCCGGCCCGGCGGTTGGTGTGTGCGGCCTCCGCTGCATGCATTCAAGATTCGAAAAGGAGTGGCCATGGCGAACAAGGAAGCCTCGGTTGCCGAACTCACGGAGAAGTTCCAGAGCTCGACTGCCGTTCTGCTGACCGAGTACCGCGGCCTCACTGTTGCTCAGCTCAAGAACCTGCGCAAGAGCATCAGTGCGGACGCAACCTACGCCGTGGTGAAGAACACGCTGACCAAGATCGCGGCGAACAACGCCGGCATCTCGTCGTTCGACGACGAGCTCGCCGGTCCGTCCGCGATCGCATTCGTGCACGGTGACCCGGTCACCGTCGCGAAGGCTCTTCGTGACTTCGCCAAGGCAAACCCTCTCCTCGTGGTCAAGGGCGGTTACTTCGACGGTAACCCGCTGACCGCTGAAGAAGTCGGCAAGCTCGCCGACCTCGAGTCCCGTGAAGTGCTGCTGGCAAAGCTTGCCGGCGCCGTCAAGGCCTCGCTGTTCGGAGCTGCCTACCTCTTCAACGCACCGCTCTCGAAGGCCGTTCGCACGGTCGAGGCGCTGCGCGAGAAGCAGGAGTCCGCGGCCGAGTAATTCGGTTCCGCGAACAATCAACCCCGTACCTGTCCGCCGCGTGATGCGGTTGCAGGGCATGAAACAAGGAGAACAATCATGGCAAAGCTGTCAAACGAAGAACTGATCAACGCGTTCAAGGAGCTCACGCTCATCGAGCTCAGCGAGTTCGTCAAGCTGTTCGAGGAGACCTTCGAGGTCACCGCTGCTGCTCCCGTCGCCGTCGCCGGCCCGGCTGCTGCTGGCGCTGCTGTCGAAGAGGTCGAAGAGAAGACCGACTTCGACGTCATCCTCGAGGCTGCTGGCGACAAGAAGATCCAGGTCATCAAGACGGTCCGCGAGCTCACCTCGCTCGGCCTCGGCGAGGCCAAGGCTCTCGTCGACGGCGCTCCGGCTGCCGTCCTCGAAGGCGCCAACAAGGAAGCCGCTGACAAGGCGAAGGAAGCCCTCGAGGCTGCCGGCGCCACCGTCACGCTCAAGTAGTCGGTCCCCTGCGGGGGACAACCACTGGGCTGGCGACCGACTCCGGTCGGTCGCCGCTGACGATCGCGGATCTTCTTGAGACGAGTGCTGCACGCACTCGGCAGAGACATCCGTGATCGGAGGGCATCGCCCCCGATTCGTTCGGGAGCGGTGCCCTCCGTCAGTTAATCGGAGGGCCTGCGATTCGTCGCGTCACTCCACACGGACGCGGATGCTCTGCACCCGTCGACGACGTTCGTCGACGGTTCACGCAGGTATCCGCGTCGTCGTCCCGCTCCGTGTGAGCGTGGGCCGTCGGTGCGGTGCCCGAATCGGGAGAACCCACCACCATGAACACCCACGCACGCTGGCGTGCAACCATCACCTGGATCCGAGCCCAGCTCGCATCCGCCTTCACCGAGTCGGAACGGGCGAGTGACGCCCACCCGCCCGATCCGCGGGTCAGCCAGTCCTTCACCACCTGGATGCGCTGACCGGTTCACACTTCAGGTCCGCCTGGGCGAGTCCCGCCCTGCGGGAGGCTCCTGGTGCCGACGCGCCGGGAGCCTCCTGAATGGTGATCACCGGACTGCGTGTGCAAATGCATAGCCTGGCTATGTATACTGGATGGATCATGACCGAGAACCGTACGCATTCACCCCTGCACACCATCCTCGGCGACCTCATCACGGCATCGCACCGGCTCACCCGCCTTGCCGCCCAGGCCACCGGATCCTCCGAATCGCCCGCCGTCTGGCGCACGCTCTCCGTGCTCACCACGGTCGGCCCCGTCCGGGTCGGCGAACTGGCCCGCCAGAGCCGGGTGTCCCAACCCACGATGACGAAGCTCGTGCAGAGCCTCGACGAGCGCGACTGGATCAAGCGGATCGCCGACGTCGACGACCACCGCGCGTGGCTCATCGCCATCGCCCCCAAGGGGACGGCCGCCCTCCTCGCCTGGCGCGACGAGCTCACCGACGCCCTGGAGCCGGCCTTCACCGACCTCGAGGACGACGACCTCGCTGCGATCGCCAGGACGGTCGAGATCATCCAGGCCCGCGTGGCCGTCGAGGTCGCCTCGGAGCTGACGGCATGAGCGCCGACACCAGCGCACGCACGTCCTCCGTGCCCACTCCCACGGCGTCGAGCCACGGCCACGGCGCCGGCCACAGTGCAGGCCTCGGCGGCATCCTGCACCAGCCGAAGGCCGTCTGGGCGGTCGCCTTCGCGAGCGTCATCGCCTTCATGGGCATCGGCCTCGTCGACCCGATCCTCCCCGCGATCGCCGAAGACCTCCAGGCGACGCCGACCCAGGCCGAGATGCTCTTCACGAGCTACCTGCTCGTCACCGGCGTGGCCATGCTCTTCACGAGCTGGCTGTCGAGCCGGATCGGTGCCAAACGCACGCTCCTCATCGGACTCGCACTCGTCGTCCTGTTCGCCCTCCTCGCGGGCCTGTCCGACTCCGTCGGAGCCGTCATCGGCTTCCGGGCCGGCTGGGGCCTCGGCAACGCGCTCTTCATCTCGACGGCACTCGCCACCATCGTCGGTGCTGCAGCGGGCGGCCGCGCCAACGCGATCATCCTGTACGAAGCAGCACTCGGGCTCGGCATCGCGATCGGTCCGCTCCTGGGTGGTCTCCTCGGCGGCATCGGTTGGAAGTGGCCGTTCTTCGGCACCGCGACGCTCATGGCCGTCGGGTTCATCGCGATCGTGACCCTGCTGAAGACCGAGGGGCCGAAGGCCGCGCCGCTCAAGCTGTCCGCGCCGTTCAAAGCGCTGGCGATCCCGTCGCTCGGCATCCTCGCGGCAGCAGCCCTGTTCTACAACATCGGCTTCTTCACGCTCCTCGCGTACTCGCCGTTCCCGCTCGGCCTCGATGCGATGGGTCTCGGGTTCACGTTCTTCGGGTGGGGTGTCGCGCTGGCGATCACGAGCGTGTTCGTCGCACCGCTGCTCACGGCTCGGATGCGTCGCACCTCCGTGATCAAGCTGGTCCTGCCGTTGCTGGCGCTGGACCTCGTCGCGGCCGGACTCCTCGTGCAGTCCACCACCGGCCTCATCGTCTGCATCGTCGTCGGCGGACTCCTGCTCGGCGTCATGAACACGGTGCTGACCGAGTCGGTCATGGAGGCGACGGACCTGCCGAGCAACGTCGCATCCTCGGCGTACTCGTCCGTACGGTTCCTCGGTGGGGCCATCGCGCCGCCGGCCGCCGCGGAGATCGCGAAGCTCCTCTCGCCTGCCGCACCGTACTACGTGGCCGCCGGCTCGCTCATCGTCGCGGTCCTCATCGTCGTCCTCGGACGCAAGCACCTCGCCCGCGTCGACGGTCCGGTGGAGAGCGAACTCGACGAGGCCATCGCGATCACCGCAGCCGACGCGAGCTGATCCGACCGGTCACCGCGCCCCACTGACGCGATCGCTCCCCTCCGGGGGCCCGCGCTCACGTCAGTGGGGCGCGCTCGCGTCAGCGCGCCGCGCTGGGAGTGCAGCCGGGGGTGTCTACTCGGCGGACTCGGGGCGCGTCGTGGTCTGTCGGATCACCAGACGGGTCGGCCATCGCACCTCGGAGACGGTGCTGCCCGGCTCCCCGGAGTCCGGGGCCTGCGCGCGTTGCTCGTCCTCCAGGTCTTGGAGGAGGATCTCGACGGCATGCCGCCCCTGCGCGCGGGGCTCCTGCTCGAAGGTGGTGAGCGCGAACATCTCCGCGTAGGAGTGCCCGTCGATCCCGATGACCGACAGCTCCGCGGGAACGGTGATCCCGAGGCGTCGTGCGGCGATGATGATGCCGATCGCCACCTCGTCCGTCGAGGCGAACACCGCCGTCGGGCGGATCCTCGCGTCCCGCAGCAACTGAGCCGCGGCCTCGTACCCGCCCGGCAACGAGTGGACCGCGGGCAGGACGTGCACGGCCGAGGTGAGCCCTGCATCCTCCATCGCCGCGAGGTAGCCGGCCAGGCGCCTGCCGTGCACGGTGTCCGTCTGCAGTTCGGCGTCGTGACCGGTGATGTGGGCGATGCGCGTGTGCCCGAGCGTCATGAGGTGCTCCGTCGCCTCGCGGCCGAGCGCCTGGTCGTCGATGTTGATGGAGTGGGCCCCGCGGATGTTGCCGCCGATCGACACGAGTGGACGGGGGTTGGCGAGCAGGCGCGCGATCTCGTCCTGCGAGGCCTCGATCCCGATCGAGATCATGCCGTCGAAGCGCTTGTTCGTGAGGTACGAGTCGAAGATGCGGTCGCGTTCCGGGGAGTCGGGCGGCAGATGGTGGAGCGTCAGGTCGTAACCCCGCGCACGGAGTGCCCCCTCGGCGCCCTCGAGGACCTCCCCGAAGTACCAGCGGTTGAGGAACGAGGTGAGGACGCCGATGGCCAACGTGCGTCCGGTGGACAGGCTCGCGGCGATGGGCGAGGCGACGTACCCGATCGTGGCCGCGGCCTGCACGACCCGTTCCCGGGTCTCGGCCGACACGTATCCACGCCCGGTGAGCGCTCGCGAGGCCGTCGCTTTTGAAACGCCGGCGAGGGCCGCGACATCACTGATGGCACCACTCATGCCGACTCCCTCCGTTGGGTAGCACCACCATAGCGAATCTGGAACAGACCTGGAACTGCAGACTGGAACTGATCCATAACATCTGGAACACGAACGGTCCGGCCGACCGCGTGATTTCGGTGGGAGCGCTCTCACTGTCTATTTCGTTATGTTCTCGTGCTTGCATCCTGTCGCCGGGTGAAGTACTTTGACGCATGGAAACGGTTCCGCATCCGGGCCGATTCCGCACCAGTGCATCATCGGAACGGCTCGACCCTGGAGACGTTCGAACCTGCAGCACTCAATGAGGAGGACACAGATGAGTTTCATTCGGACCCGCCGGACGGCCCTGCCGCTGGCCGTCCTGGCCGTCGCGGGCGTCGCGCTCACCGCTTGTTCAGGCGGATCGGGCAGCAGCGGCGGTGGCGACGACGACAAGACCGTCACCATCTACGGGACGATCGCCGACACCGAGGCGAAGCTGCTCGAGGAGAGCTGGGCCGACTTCGAGAAGGACAGCGGCATCACGATCAAGTACGAGTCCTCCAAGGAGTTCGAGTCGCAGATCGGTATCCGCGCCCAGGGCGGTAACCCGCCCGACCTCGCGATCTTCCCGCAGCCCGGCCTCCTGGCCGACCTCGCCAAGCGCGACTACCTGAAGCCCGCGCCCGACAGCGTCAAGGCGAACATCGAGAAGTACTGGTCGAAGGACTGGGCCGCCTACGGCACCGTCAACGACACCGTCTACGGCGCGCCGCTCATGGCGAGCGTCAAGGGCCTCGTCTGGTACCAGCCGGCCAAGTTCAAGGAATGGGGCGTCGAGGTCCCGAAGACCTGGGACGAGCTGCTCACGCTGACCAAGACGATCCAGGAGAAGACGGGTTCCGCACCCTGGTGCGCCGGCTTCGGCTCCGGCGACGCCTCGGGCTGGCCCGGCACCGACTGGATCGAAGACCTCGTCCTGCGCCAGCAGGGCCCGGACGTCTACGACGACTGGGTGGCCAACAAGGTCAAGTTCACTGACCCGAAGATCAAGGAAGCGTTCGACTCGGTCGGCGAGATCCTCAAGAACCCGGAGTACGTGAACGCGAGCTTCGGCGACGTGTCGTCGATCAACTCGACCGAGTTCGGTGACGTCGCTCCGGCGCTCGCCTCCGGCGCCTGCGCACTGCACCACCAGGCATCGTTCTTCTCCGGCTTCCTCGAGGACGCCGGCGCGACCGTCGCACCCGACGGTGACGTGTGGGCCTTCGTGACCCCCGGCATTAAGGAGGGCGAGACCGCTGTCACCGGTGGTGGCGAGATCGTCGGCGCGTTCAGCGACGACGAGAGCACCGTCAAGGTCCAGGAGTACCTCTCGAGCCCTGAGTGGGCGAACAAGCGAGTCAAGCTCGGCGGCGTCATCTCGGCCAACAACGGCCTCGACCCGGCGAACGCCTCGACCCCGATCCTCAGCCAGGCGATCGAGATCCTGCAGGACGAGAAGACCACGTTCCGCTTCGACGCCTCCGACCTGATGCCCGGTGCCGTCGGCGCCGGAACCTTCTGGAAGGGCCTCGTGAACTGGATCAACGGCGACGAGACCGACCAGGTCCTCAAGGACATCGAAGCCGGCTGGCCCTCCAGCGAGTAATCGATATCCGGAACTGCTGCTCATGAGCGGAAGCGCCGGAGGGTGATCACCCTCCGGCGGTTCCGCCTCGGCAGTGGAACCCCCTAGTGTTCACTCAGGGTCCAACGCCGTACTCGAAAGGCCAGCTATGTCAGGTTTCCTCAACTGGTTGGGCGGACTGCCACCGCTCGCCCAGATCCCGATCGTCGTCATCGCCTTCGGCGCGGTGGTGGCCCTCCTCCTCTTCTTCGTGGACATCGCGCCACGCAAGGGCACCCTCTACACGGTCATCCGTCTGGCGTTCTGCGTCCTGGTGCCCGTCATCGTCGTCCTCTTCTTCGGCTCGTTCCTGTGGGCCGCGGCTGTCGCAGCCGTTCTGGGTGGCGTGCTCTTCCTCCTCGACTACCGCTCCAAGAAGGGCGTCGGGTACCTCGTCCAGCTCGTCGGCTTCCTCGCACCGGCGTTCCTGCTGCTGCTGATCGGCCTGATCCTGCCGTCGATCAACACGACGATCGCCGCATTCATGTCGGCGTCCGGCAAGAACTTCGTCGGGCTGAACAACTTCATCTGGTTGTTCACGCAGCCGAGCGCGATCCGCACCGTGATCAACACGATCATCTGGGTGCTCCTCGTCCCGGCGCTGTCGACGGCCTTCGGCCTCGCCTATGCGGTGTTCATCGACAAGTCCCGCGGCGAGAAGTACTTCAAGATCCTCGTCTTCATGCCGATGGCGATCTCCTTCGTCGGCGCATCCATCATCTGGCGCTTCATCTACGCCTACCGTGAGGCCGGCGCGACCCAGATCGGTCTGCTCAATCAGATCGTCGTGTGGTTCGGCGGCACCCCGGTGCAGTGGTTGCAGAACGAGCCGTGGAACACGCTGTTCCTCATCGTCGTGCTCATCTGGGTGCAGACCGGGTTCGCGATGGTCGTCCTGTCCGCCGCGATCAAGGGTGTCCCCACCGAGCAGATCGAGGCCGCCGAGCTCGACGGCACGAACGGCTGGCAGCGCTTCACCAACGTCATCGTCCCCGGCATCCGCTCCTCGCTGGTCGTCGTCGTCACGACGATCTCCATCGCGTCGCTGAAGGTCTTCGACATCGTCCGCACCATGACCGCCGGCAACAACGGCACCTCGGTCATCGCGAACGAGATGTACACCCAGTTCAAGAACTTCGAGAACGGCCGGAGTGCGGCGTTCGCCGTGATCCTGTTCATCCTCGTGCTGCCGATCGTCATCTACAACGCACGGCAGATCAAGAAGCAGAGGGAGATCCGATGAGTGCTGTGCAGCCGATCGAACTACCGATCGACGAGTCCACGAAGGACCAGCTCGCGAAGGGTGAACGCGGCATCGAGGCTGCGAGCCGACGGACGAAGAAGCGGCTCACGAGCCGTGGCGCGACCATCGCGGCCGTCGTCATCGCCGTGCTGTGGACGATCCCGACCTTCGGTCTCTTCGTCTCCTCGTTCCGGCCTGAGCAGCAGGTGAAGACCACCGGTTGGTGGACGATCTTCTCCGACTTCCAGGTCACCATCGACAACTACGTGCAGGTGCTGCAGGCCGGCAACTCGACGCTGAACCTCGCGGGCTCGTGGGTCAACTCGATCGCCATCGCGGTCCCGGCGACCCTGATCCCGCTGGTGGTGGCGAGCCTCGCGGCGTACGCGTTCGCGTGGATCGACTTCCGCGGCAAGAACTTCCTGTTCATCCTCGTGTTCGCGCTGCAGGTGGTGCCGATCCAGATGGCGCTCGTCCCGCTGCTGTCGACCTTCTCCCGTGGCCTGAACATCTTCGGTCTGCAGGTCGGCGAGGGACTGGACGCGAGCGGCACCTTCGCCCAGGTGTGGATCGCCCACACCATGTTCGCGCTGCCGCTGGCGATCTTCCTGCTGCACAACTTCGTCGCGGAGATCCCCGGCGAGGTCATCGAGGCGGCACGCGTGGACGGCGCGGGTCACGGTCAGATCTTCTTCCGGATCGTGCTGCCGCTGACGATGCCCGCCATCGCGTCGTTCGCGATCTTCCAGTTCCTGTGGGTGTGGAACGACCTGCTGGTCGCGCTCATCTTCGCGGACGGCGAGGTCGCACCGATCACGAAGCTGCTGGCGGAGATCACCGGAACGCGTGGCAATGAGTGGCACCTGCTCACCGCCGGCGCGTTCATCTCGATCCTCGTCCCGCTCGTCGTGTTCTTCGCGCTGCAGCGGTACTTCGTCCGCGGGCTCCTGGCCGGTTCGACGAAGGGCTGACCCGACGCCGCGGTTCGATCCTCCGATCGACAGCGTCGTCGGTGCGCGAACGCCCCGGGAGCTCACGCTCCCGGGGCGTCCGTGCGTCTGCGGGTCGTTCGTTCTCCTGGTCCCGATGGTCCTTTCTCAGGAGAGTTGCGGTGCGTCGTGTCGGCGTGCGCCCGGCGCGCCGGGGGAGTCCTGAGAAAGGGACGAAGCTGAATTCTGGCCGACGAGTGACCGGGATGGTCCTTTCTCAGGAGAGTTGCGGTGCGTCGTGTCGGCGTGCGCCCGGCGCGCCGGGGGAGTCCTGAGAAAGGGACGGAGTGCAGGCTGGCAGGTGCGAGGGTGATCGGATCCGCTCAGCGGGGCCTCGGACGGCCCTGCGCGAGCGCGGCGCGGACCGCTCCGATGACCGCGTACCAGTCGTCCATCACCATGCGATAGGTGAAACGGAGCGAGCGGTAGCCGCGGATCGCCAACTGGGCGTCGCGCCAGCGGTCCTGTTCATGGGCGTCGGGCGTGTCGTGGAACGCGCGCCCATCCCACTCGACCACCAGCCAGCCCTCGATCAGCTCGTCGACGCGTCCGACACCGGGGATGTCGACCTGGTGTCGACCGGCGATCCCGGCCCGTTCGAGGCGGATGCGACCGATGCTCTCGAGGAAACTCTCGCATCCCGACTCCAGCCGAGGGAGTCTGCGCCTGCGCGCGTGCGGGAGTTCGTCCAGCCACGCGCGGAGCGCCCGCCCGCGGTGGGGTTCTCGGTGCAGCACCGAGTCCAAGATCGCGCCGGCGACGTCAGGGTGCTGGCAGGTGACGATCTGACGAACTGCCGACTCACGGCTCACCACGAGGAGCGGCGCGATCGAACCGCCCCGAGGGACCACCGGTTGATCGTCGTCCCAGTGCAGGACCGCGTCGTCCCGGTCCTGCGCTGGCGGATGACATCGGCGGTCGCTCACATCGCGGAGGCGTCCCGCGTTCGACGGGACGGCGACGTGTATGCGCCGGTCTTCCGGTATGGCCCAGCCGAACCAGGCGGCCGCCGAGATGCACGCGAGTCTCCCGCCGACCCGAACGGCTTGGACGATCTCCGGGGATGCACCGGGGTCCGCGTACCAGCCTCGTTTCACCCTGATCAGCTCGGCCATCTCGACCGCGAGTCGGAGCGACCGTTTGGAATGGCCGCGAGCCCGAAGCTGATGCACCGTGGCGATACCGTACGCCGGGCCCAAGGCGTAGGTTCCTCCGGTCATTGGTCGATCGTCCACCCGGTGTCGCGGGACCGCCGAGTCACGCTGCTCATCTGGGGATGATCCGCCCCGCAGTGGACCTGGGGAGCGGACTCACGGCGGTGACCCTTTCTCAGGACAGTTGCGGCGGGTCGGAGAGCGGGCGAGGCGACGCGCCAGCGGACTCCTGAGAAAGGACACGGAGCGGGAAGCATACGGGGACGGGGACAGGGGCGGGGAGGACGGTGGGCGGGGATAGGGTGGCGGGATGAGCATGCACGGCGGACGGGGTGGGCCACGCGGCGGTGCACCCGGGGGCGGCGGGCCTCGAGCGGGCAGCCGTGTCAGCGGTGGCGACATGGCGGCGCAGAAGGCGCTCAACGCCGAGGCACCGAGGATCCCGAACCTCGGCAAGCGCATCGTCGCGCTGTTCGTACCCTTCCGCGCCAAGATCATCCTCACTATGGTGCTCGTCGTCATCGGTGCCGCCCTCGCGGTGCTCCCTCCGCTGCTGGTCAAGCAGGCGTTCGACGTCGGCCTGTTCCCGACCGACGGCGGCACCCCGAACCTCGTCGCCCTCGCGGAGATCGTCGGCGTGATGGTGGCGCTGTTCATCATCGCCGCCCTGCTCGGCGTCTGGCAGACCTACCTCACGGCGACCGTCGGCAACAGTGTCATGGGTGCCCTGCGCATCAAGCTGTTCTCGCAACTGCAGGCGATGGAACTGAGCTTCTTCACCCGCACGAAGACGGGCATCATCCAGTCGCGCCTCCAGAACGACGTCGGCGGCGTCGCGAACGTCCTCACCAACACCGTGTCGAGTGTGCTCGGCAACACCGTGACGGTCATCTCTGCGCTCGTCGCGATGCTCATTCTCAACTGGCAACTGACGATCGTCGCCCTCATCCTCATGCCGATCCTCGTGATCGCGCAGCGCCGCGTGGGTCAGGTCCGGGCACGGATCGCGACGAAGACGCAGGAGTCGCTGTCGGAGATGACCGCGATCACCCAGGAGGCCCTGAGCGTCTCCGGCGTGCTCCTCGCGAAGAGCTTCAACCGCCAGGACACCGAGGTCGAGCGCTACAGCGCCGAGAACCGCACCCAGATCCGCCTCCAGGTCAGCCAGGCGATGAGTGGTCAGTGGTTCTTCGCGATGGTCAACATCTTCCTCTCGTCCATCCCCGCGATCGTGTACCTGGTGGCCGGCTGGCTCATCACCGGTGGGGCGGTGGACGTCACCGCCGGCTCGATCGTGGCATTCACCACCATCCAGGCCCGCCTGCTGTTCCCGCTCATGGGCGTCATGCGCGTCGCTCTCGACCTGCAGACCTCCGGCGCCCTCTTCGCGCGGATCTTCGAGTACCTCGACCTCAAGCCCGCGATCGCCGACCGCCCCGGCGCCGCACCGCTCCCGAGCGTCGCACCGCAGATCCGCTTCGACGACGTCACCTTCCGCTACGCCGACGCCCAGGACGACTCGACCCCCACGCTCGACGGCGTCTCCTTCACGATCGAACCCGGACAGTTCGCCGCGTTCGTCGGACCGTCGGGAGCAGGCAAGACGACCATCTCCTACCTCATCCCGCGCTTCCAGGAGGTCTCGGGCGGACGGGTCATGGTGGCGGGCGCAGACGTCCGCGATGTCACGCAGGAGTCCTTGGTCTCCCGCATCGGCATCGTCAGTCAAGAGACCTACCTCTTCCACGCGACGATCGCCGAGAACCTCCGCTACGCGAAGCCCGACGCGACCCTCGAGGAGCTCGAGACCGCCTGCCGCGCGGCGAACATCCACGAGACGATCGCTCGCTTCGAGGACGGCTACGACACGCTCGTCGGGGAGCGCGGCTACCGCTTGTCCGGCGGCGAGAAGCAGCGCATCGCCATCGCGCGCGTGCTCTTGAAGGATCCGGAGGTGCTCATCCTCGACGAGGCGACGAGCGCCCTCGACACGATCTCCGAACGGGTCGTCCAGGTCGCCCTCGATGACGCGACCCGCGGACGCACCACGGTGTCGATCGCGCACCGCCTGTCGACCATCGTGCACGCCGACGTCATCTTCGTGCTCGATCGCGGGCGCATCGTGGAGCGCGGCACCCACCAGGAACTGCTCGCCGCCGGCGGCGTGTACGCGACCCTCTACGCCCAGCAGGCCGTCACCGTCTGAGCAGGACGTCGCGTCGCGTCGGGCACGTCGACGACGCGCTGACGTGAGTAGGCCTGGCGGCGCAGTCCGGCCGGCGAAGAATCGCGGCCCAGCCATTGTGGGCGCGCGGCACGGGTGGCTAGAGTGAGCGCCATCGTGACCCCCGAAGGAGGGGGCGCCCGCGCACCGCCGGATCGAGTAGGGGACTCGTCGATGACCGCAGCTGTGGACGCACCATCCGGATCCTCGCCAGACGGCACCGCGCCGACAGGCCGGTCAGACCCGCCGATCCCAGCTGCCCCCTCCTCGGCCGCCAGGTCCCGCGGGTTCGGTCGCGGACGGTTCGGTCGCCCCGGCTTCAGCATCCAGTCGAAGCTGCTCGTCATGCTGCTGCTCGTCAGCGTGGGAGCGTCGATCGTGACCGGGATCGTCGGGTACCTGTCCGGCAGTGACTCGCTGCGCCAGGCGTCGTTCGAGCGGCTGACCGAGGTCCGGGAGTCCCGCGCCCGTGAGATCACGAACTACTACGACCAGACGCGCGACTCGCTCGTCGTCTACACTCGCGGCACCACCGTGGTCGACGCGATGAACGGCTTCCACGACGCCTTCCACGAGTTGGAGGAGCAGCCGGTGGACCCGGCGCGCGCGTCGACGGTGACGTCGTTCTACGAGGACACGTTCGCTCCGGAGCTCGCCGAACGCACCGGAGACGAGGCGGACCCGGCTGCGTTCATCCCGACGAACCCGGCCGAGACCTACCTGCAGTCGGTGTACACGCCGGGCGACCTCGACTACGACACCGCCATCACCGTCGACGACGCCGGTGACGGGAGCGCCTGGTCGTCAGTGCACGCGCAGTACCACGACTACTTCCGCGAGATCATCGACCGTTTCGGGTACGAGGACGCCCTGCTCATCGATGACGAGGGCGACGTCGTCTACAGCGCCTACAAGGGTCCGGACCTCGGTACGAACGTCCTGACCGGCCCCTACAAGGGCGGGGTGCTCGAGGACGGCTTCACCGCGGCGCTCCGGTCGAACGCGATCGACTACGTGGGCATCACCGACTTCGAGCGCTACCAGCCGTCGCTCAACGTCCCGACGCAGTGGATCTTCTCACCGGTCGGCGAGAACGGTCGGGTCGACGGGGTGATGGCGCTGCAGGTCCCGATCGAGGCGATCAACGACATCATGACCGGCTCCGGCCAGTGGGAGCAGGACGGCCTGGGGGAGACCGGTGAGACGTACCTCGCCGGGCCCGATCAACTCATGCGCTCGACCTCCCGTCTGCTGATCGAGGATCCGAAGGCGTACGAGCGGGCCGCGGTCGCCGCCGGCACACCGCCGGAGACCGCCGCGCGTGCCGTTGCCGTCGCGGGGACGATCCAGATCCAACCGACCCGCACCGTCTCGGTCGAGCGTGCGCTCGCGGGCGAGACCGGCACCACCATCGGGCGCGGCTACCTCGGTGAGGAGAACCTCACGGCGTACACCCCGGTCGACATCGACGGGCTCCAGTGGGTGCTCGTCGCCCGGGTCGACGCCGCCGAGGCCTTCGCGCCGGTGACCGACTTCACCCGCAACCTCGTCATCTCGGTGCTCGCCATCGTGGTCGTGGTGTCGTTGCTCTCCCTGCTCCTGGCGCAGGTGTTCGCCCGGCCGGTGCGGGCACTCGTCGGCGCGGTGCGGCGGGTGGCCGGTGGCGACTACAGCGTCGAGGTGCCGAACACCCGACGCGACGAGTTCGGTGACCTGGGCACGGCCTTCAACGACATGAGCCGCAGCCTGAGACTCAAGCAGGAGCTCATCGAGGAGCAGCGAGCGGAGAACGAGAAGCTGCTGCTCACCCTCATGCCGGCGTCGGTCGCCAAGCGCTACAAGGACGGTGAGGAGACGATCTCCGAGGTCCACCAGGACGTGTCCGTCATCTTCGCCGACCTCGTGGGGTTCGACGACCTGACCCGCGGCCTCGATCCGGAGCGGGAGCTGTCGATGCTCAACGCGCTGGTCCGCAGCTTCGACGAGGCGGCCGAACGGCTCGGGATCGAGCAGGTGCGGACGCTGCGGGAGGGGTATCTCGCGAGCTGCGGGCTGATCGTCCCACGTGTCGACAACGTGCGTCGGACCCTCGACTTCGCGCTCGAGATGCGCACGATCGTCGAACGCTTCAATGCGCAGCACCAGGCGAACCTCACCCTGCGGGTCGGCGTGGACGCCGGTGTCGTGACGAGCGGCCTCGTCGGCCGGACGAGCCTCGCCTACGACATGTGGGGTGACGCGGTCAGTCTCGCCAACCAGGTGCAGTCGGTCTCCGGGACGGCCGGCATCTTCGTCAGTCAGCGGGTCCGCGACCGCATGCAGGACACCGTCGCCTTCGAGGCCGCCGGCACCGTGGAGACGCGCGGCGGTCCGCAGGCCGTCTGGCAGGTCGTCTCGGGGCCGAAGTCATGACGCAGGTGTGGCAGGAGGCGTGGTTCCCCTGGGCCGTGGCGCTGGCCGTCGGCGTACCCGTGCTGCTCATCGTCCTGACCGAGGTGCTCGGTGCGCTCAACCGCCGGAAGCACGCTGCGGCGAAACCGATCCGTCTGCTGCGCAACTACGTGGTGCCGGTCGGCGCGGTGTTCGCGCTCCTCGTGTTCGCCACGGCGCGGGCGGACGACAGCACCTGGGTGCGGATCGTCGGCACCCTCCTCGGGTTCCTCGTGATCCTCCTCATCCTCTCCGCCTTCAACGTCGCCCTGTTCGCGAACGCCGAGGAGGGGTCGTGGCGTGACCGGATCCCGTCGATCTTCGTCGATCTCGCGCGGCTGGCCCTCATCCTCATCAGCCTCGCGATCCTGTTCTCCTGGGTGTGGGACGCCGACATCGGCGGGCTGGTCACCGCGCTCGGCGTGACGTCGATCGTGATCGGCCTCGCCCTGCAGAACGCGGTCGGCGGGGTCATCTCGGGACTGCTCCTGCTGTTCGAGCAGCCGTTCCGGCTCGGCGACTGGCTCGACACCGGAAGCGTCCGCGGTCGCGTGGTCGAGGTGAACTGGCGTGCGGTCCACCTCGACACCGGCAACGGCATCCAGATCGTGCCGAACTCCTCGCTCGCGGGGGCGTCGTTCACGAACCTCAGCCAACCGGTCGGTGCGTACACCGCGAGCGTCGAGGTGACCTTCTCGACCGACGACCCGCCGGACGATGTGCTCCGGCTGCTCCGCGAGGTCGGATCGGGCCTACCGATGCTCGAGCCGGGGGACGTGGTGTCCGCGTCCTACCTCGGCGCAGCGCGGTTCGCCGTCACCCTGCCCGTGTCCGGGCCCTCCACCGCCGACGCCGCCGTCGCCCTGTTCCGCGCCTGGCTCTGGTACGCCTCGCGGCGCCGCGGTCTCGCGCTCGACGGCGACGGCTCCGACCCGGTCGCGACGCCGGAGCGCTTGCGGAGTGCCATCGCCGAATTGGCGCCGACCCTCCACGCGCGGGAGGAGGACTACGACGAGCTCGCCCGGACGTGCACACTCGAGCGGTACGGGCCGGGGGAGACCATCCAGCAGGCGGGCACGATCCCCGGCGCGATGCGGTTCCTCGTCGAGGGTGGCGTCCATCTCGCCGTGCCGACGACGGACGGGCTCATCACCTTCCAACGACTCGGCGTCGGCGACTTCATCGGCCAGACGGCGCTGACGAGGGAGGTCGCCATGGCCGCCGCGATCGCCGACGGCACGACCCTGGTCCTGCGGATGCCGCTGTCCACCATCGACCAGCTCGTTCGCAGTAAGCCCCGCCTGGCTCAGGAGATCGGTGCCTCGATCGACAACAAGCACCGACAGGCACAGGCGGCGCTCGCCGAGGCGGGGATCGTCCGCGGTACGATCGGCCGGTAGCCAGCAGCCGTCCCCAGCCGAGCGAGGAACCGATGCCGAACCCCGATGGACCGTCCGGGTCGCGGCCGTCGCCTGTCGGCGATTCCGTGACCGAGCGGATCCGCAACGCGATCTACGACGGGACGCTCGCCTCCGGTGAGCTGCTCATCGAGGAGGAGCTCCGGGAGTGGCTCGGCGCGCCGACGGACGCGATCGTCGGAGCACTCCGGGAACTCGAACGCGTCGGGCTGGTCGAGACGGCACCGCAGCGGCACACTCGGGTCGCGCAGCCACGGGCCGAGGACCGGACAGCCGTGCTGCAGACCCTCGGAGCGCTCGTCAGCGGCGTCGTCCGGGTCACCGTCCCGACGTTGACCGCTGGGCAACGGGCCGAGCTCATGGCGTTCGTCGAGCACACGATGACCACGGTGACGGCGGAGGACGCGGATGCGCACGGCCGCTGCGTCTGGGGGCTCGTGGACCGGTTCCTGAAGCACTGCGAGAACCCGGTCCTCGTCACGGCGACGAAGGACGTGATCGGCGCCCTGATCTACCGCGTCGCGGCGACGCGGTCAGCCCAGACGGTGGACTGGTCGGATCTGCGCGTCGGGTACCCGCACCTCCGCTCCGCGATCGCCTCGGGCGACGCCGTCGGCGCGGAGCTCGCGATCGAGCACGTCTTCCGGCTCCAGGTCCCGCTCCACGACCTGGAGGTGCACTGAGCGACGGCGACATGCTGACCTCGGGGCTGTCGCCGGTGGGACGCGGGGCAATAGTCTGCTGATGGCGCGGTGCTCGCCAGAGCTCCGCGTCCACGTCGTCACCACGAGCGAGAAGAGTCCAGATGTCCTCCCCGGAAGTCCCACCCTCCGTCGAACCGACCACCGCGTCGCAACTCCTCGCAGAGCTGGCCGGCACCTTCCTGCTGGTCTTCGGTCTCGTCGGGACGGCGACCTTCTCCGCATTCTTCGGCGAGGAGACCTCCAACCCCCTCGGCGTCGGTTTCCTCGGGGTGGCGATCGCCCTCGGCCTCTCGGTGACCATCGCCGCCTACGCGTTCGGTCCCATCTCCGGCGGGCACTTCAACCCGGCGGTGACGCTCGGGCTCGCCGCCGCCGGTCGGTTCCCCTGGCGTGCGACGTGGACGTTCATCCTCGCGCAGCTCGTCGGAGCGTTCCTCGGCGCACTCGCGGTGTTCGGCCTCGCGGCCGGCGGCCCGGCAGGATTCCTCGACAAGGCCGTCGCGAGCGGCTTCGTCTCGAACGGCTTCGGCGAGCTCTCGCCCGGCGGATTCGGACTCGTCTCGGCGATCGTGATCGAGGTCGTCATCACCGCACTCTTCCTCTACGTCATCCTCGGCGTCACGCACACGCGGGCCGCCGCGGGCTTCGCGCCGATCGCCATCGGCGGCACGCTCACGCTGTTCCTGTTGATCGCGATCCCGATCGACAACGGCTCTCTCAACCCGGCGCGCTCCATCGCGACCGCCATCTTCGGCGGGGCCGACTGGCTCGCGCAGGTCTGGGTGTTCATCGTGTTCCCGATCATCGGCGCGCTGATCGCAGGATTCAGCTACCGGATCCTGTTCGAGGGGACCCGCCCGGCGGGGTCCCGACCGGTCGCGAACCGCAGCTGAGTCGTCCGAGCGTCGCCCGCACCCCGTCCGCCCTGGTGGACGGGGTGCGTCGTTTCGGGCCGGCACCCCGCGAACGCGGGCAACCCGCATTGGGGGACGCGCTTTCCACGGGCACCGAGCATGCTTGAGGTTCGAGCGCCGGAACCTTGGAGGGGCGATGACGATGACCGAACGCGACGCCCCCACGACCGCGTGGGTGGGTCCGCTGCAGGACGGCGGCAGCATGCCCGATGCGCCGCTCCCGCCGGACGTCGCCTGGGAGCTCCTCCGGGAGGCGCTCGTCGAGGACTTCATCGACGACCTCCCCCGTCCGGTCCGGACGGCGGAACTCGCCGCGAAGCTCCATGTGAGCCGAGCGTCCCTCATGACCAACATCCGTCGTGGCAATGTCGTCGCGAACCGTCGCGCCGGCCGCTGGGAGATCGACACCGTCGCGAGCCGCACCTATCTGCGGTCGGCCATCCTCAGCCTGGGTGAACGTCGTCGTGCGCTGAGCGGTGTCGATGAAGACCGCTCCGCGACCGTGCAACTGACGCTCAGCGGACGCGCGTCAGAAGTCCTCTCGGACCTCATGCAGGACACGCACCTGTCCGCTCCCGAACTCGTGGCCATCGCGCTCGACCGGTTCCGGAGCAATCCCGTGGACGCCGGCGTCGACGGGCACTGATCGACCCGGAATGACGATCGAGCGCTGACCGGCACAGACATGAACGGCCGGGCGCCCATCGGGACCCGGCCGTCTCGCGTTTCGAGCCGGGGACTACTCGTTGCCGACGGCCTTGTCCGCCGCGTCGCGGGCGCCGTCGATCTGCTCGTCGAACTTGCCGCCGGTGACCTTCTTGGCCGCGTCGGCCACGCTGCCGAGGAGCTTGTCGCTGATGTCCTCGGCCTGTTCGCTCTTCAGCGCGTCCTTGACCTTGTTGTCCTTCAGGAATTCCTGAGCCTTCTTGGTGATGTCGTCGAGTGCCATTCGTCGCTCCTGTTCATCGGGCCCGTTCGGGCGTCGGGATCATTCTTCGCCGTCGGCCGGGTTCTGGCTAGCCCCTTGTCGGAGCCCGCCCGTCGCCCGGGCGGTCGACGGGAGGGGTCAGCCGGCGAGGTCGACCGGCCCGCCCCGGTCGTCGAGCATGCGGGTCATGAGCTCGATCTCCGCCTGCTGGCTCGCGATGACCGCGCGCGTGAAGGCCAGCGCGGTCGCGTTCGTGGTCCGCGGCTGCAGCGCCTCGGCCATCTCGACCGCGCCCTGGTGGTGGGCGATCATCAGGGTGAGGAACACTCGCTCCGCCTGGAGACCGGACGCCGCTGTCAGCTGGTCGATCTGGGCTGGTGTGGCGAGGCCCGGCATCGGGTCGCCAGGGGTGTGGGTGGACCCGGGGGTCGCCGTGTCGCCGCCGTGCGCATGGCCGCTGGCACCCGTGAGCGTGGGGAGCGTCATCCACGTCATGTCCGGCTGCCGCGAACCCTGCGGCAGGTTCCACTGGACGAGCCAGTCGTACAGCTGGCCCGACTGCTGCGCCTGGGTGGTCGCGATGTCGTACGCGAGGGTGCGAACGTCGACCGCGTCCGTCCGGTCGCGGATGATCATGGCGAGCTCCACGCCCTGGTTGTGGTGCACCTGCATGTCGCGCGAGAAGCCCGCCTCGGCGCTCGTCGTGGTGGGTGTCGGGTCGGCGAGCGTGCTGAGTCGACCGACCGAGAAGCCGATCGCCGCGGCGACCATGATCGCGATGACGGCCATCGCGGCGATGACGATGCGCGTCCGGCTGGAGCCGTCGGGGGAGCCTTGCGCCTCCCAGGCGGCGAGTTCCTCGTCGGTCACGCCGCCGTCGGCCGGTTCGCCGGTCGTCGGGGCGTCGGGTGTGCTCGCCGGGGTCAACGGATCAGACCTTGCCGGGACCGTCGATCGCGCCGGTGCAGGCCGCGCCGGGTTCCGGGACGTTGTTGCTCTTCCAGAACTCCTCGAAGAAGTCGGCGATGCGCGCGTCACTCGCGTTGTTGACCTGCAGCTGGGAGTTCCAGCCGCTCAGCACGATCGGCGAGGGGAGGTCGGACTTCGGCGACAGGACGACGTACGTGGTGGGGAGCAGCTCCTTGAGCTTCGTGAGCTCCGCGTCGCTGAGGGACGGGTCGTAGGTGACCCAGATCGCGCCGTGCTCGAGGGAGTGGACCGCGTTCTCGTTGGTCTGCTCCTCGGTGTAGATGCCGCAGTTCAGCCAGTACTGGTTGTGCGGGCCACCGGCCGGCGGGTTCTGCGGGTAGTCGACCGTGCCCTCGACGTGCTCCGAGGTGTTCTGGAACAGCTCCACGCCCGCGATGTCCTGGCCGGTGCCGGTGCCACCGCCGGGGTAGCTGGCGTTCTTCGGCAGGGTGAGGACGACGCTCGTGACGAGGACCGCGATGACGGCCACACCGCCTACGACACCGGCCCAGATCCCGATGCGGCGGTTGCGGTTCTTCCGCTTCTGCGCCTGCTTGAACGCCGCGACCTTGGCCTGACGCTGGGCTTCGCGCTCCTGCTTCACGCTCTGCTGCTTGACGGCGGGCGGGACGGGAGTGTTCTTGGGGCGATCTGCTGCAGGGGTCACGGGGGCCTCTCGAAAAGTTGTATGCGTAACTATCGAACCAGATGTGCTTCCGGGGGCCGTTCCGGCGCCTGACGATGCGCAGTCGATTCTCAGGCTCATCCAAGCAGACAGCCGGTGAATCCAAGAGTTAGCCTCGTCTAACAAATGTAGCTCGGTCTTGCTAACATGGCCGACGTGACCAGTGACCTCGCCGCTCCGACGACCCGCGCGCCCCGCGGACCACGACTCCTGTTCCTCCTCGGGCCCGCCTTCGTGGCGGCGATCGCCTACGTCGATCCCGGGAATGTCGCGGCCAACCTCACGGCGGGAGCCCAGTACGGCTACCTGCTCGTCTGGGTGCTCGTCGCCGCGAACGCGATGGCCGTGCTCGTCCAGTACCTCTCCGCCAAGCTCGGCCTCGTCACCGGGCAGAGCCTGCCCGAGCTGCTCGGCTCGCGACTGCGCACCGGGCCGCGTCGGCTCTACTGGGTGCAGGCGGAGCTCGTCGCCGCCGCGACCGACCTCGCCGAAGTGATCGGCGGTGCCGTGGCGCTGTACCTGCTGTTCGGGATCCCGCTCGTGCTCGGCGGCGTCATCGTCGGGGTCTTCTCGATCGTGCTCCTCGCCGTGCAGAACTGGTACGGCCAGCGGCACTTCGAGTTCGCGATCCTGACGCTCCTCGCCGTCATCGCCGTCGGCTTCCTCGCCGGCCTGTTCGTCAGTCCCGTCGACTGGGGTGCCGCGGCCGGTGGGCTGGTGCCGCGGTTCGAGGGCACGGCGACGGTCCTGCTCGCCGCGAGCATGCTGGGCGCGACGGTCATGCCGCACGCGATCTACCTCCACTCCTCGCTGAGTCGGGACCGGCACGGCGTCCAGACGAGCGACGGTGCCATCCGTCGGCTCATCGTGGCGACCCGCTGGGACGTCGCGGCGGCACTCGTCCTCGCCGGAGCGGTGAACATCGCGATGCTCCTGCTCGCGGCCGCGTCGCTCGGCGGTGTCGAGGGGACGGACTCGATCGAGGGGGCGCACGCGGCGATCACCGCTGCGCTCGGGCCGGTCATCGGCGTGATCTTCGCCATCGGCCTGCTCGCATCGGGGCTCGCCTCGACCTCGGTGGGCGCCTACGCGGGAGCGGCGATCATGGGCGGGCTCCTCAAGGTGCGCATCCCGTTGCTCGCCCGACGCGTGATCACCCTGATCCCGGCACTCGTCATCCTGGCTGCGGGCATCGACCCGACCACCGCGCTCGTGCTCAGCCAGGTGTTCCTCAGCCTCGGCATCCCCTTCGCGCTCATCCCGCTCGTGCGCTACACGGGCGACCGGCGGATCATGGGTGTCCACGTCGACCAGCTCGCCACCCGCGTGTTCGCCTGGATCGTGGTCGCGCTCATCGTCACGCTGAACGTCGCGCTCATCGTGCTGACGTTCTTCGGGTGATCAGCCCGGCGGTTCGCTCGCCGGAACATCGGCGAACGGAGATGCCGGCGATCAGGCGACGACCGTCACCCAGACGGCGTCGGCGGCGAGGCGACCGAGCGTGAGGCGGGTGCCGGTGGCGGTGAGCCGGAGTTCCAGTTCGCCCGCGAACGCCCGGTGGTCGTCCACGCTGAGTTCGGTGTCGAGGACGATGCCGAGGGTGCTCAGATGGCGGAGGGTCTCCGGGTCGGCGTCCGAGATGCGACACACCGTCAGCGGGCTGTCGGACGGCGCCTCGTTCAACCGGACCGCGTCCGGGCGGTGCGGGGTGCCGTCGGCAGAAGGGATCGGATCGCCGTGCGGATCGCGGATCGGGTGGCCGAGCGCGGCGTCGATGCGCTCGATCATCGTGTCGCTCGCCGCGTGCTCGAGGATCTCCGCCTCATCGTGGACCTCGTCCCAGCCGTAGCCGAGCATCTCGACGAGGAAGGTCTCGATGAGCCGGTGCCGCCGCACCATCGCGACCGCGTGCGCCTGCCCGGCGGGGGTGAGCTCGATGCTGCCGTAGGGCTCGTGCACGACGAGTCCCTGGGCGGCGAGTCGCTTCACGGCGTCGGAGGCGGTCGCGGGACGGACGCCCATGCGATCCGCGAGCAGTTTGACGGTGGCCGACTCGTCGGCCCACTCGGAGGTCGTCCAGATCGTCTTGAGGTAGTCCTGGGAGACGGCGGAGAGGCCGGAGACGGTCATGCCTCCAGTCTAGGGAGCGTGGTGCGCGTCCATCATGCGGCCGCCGGCAGGCCACCGCGCGTTCACGCCCGCCTGGCAGAATGGGCACCGGCACCCCCGAACAGGGCACCCGACTGCTACGGTCGAGTCCTCGCACCCGCGAACACCGATCCATCCGACGAGAAGGGCCACGTGATGTCCCAGGCGCTGCGCACCTCGACAACACGGCTCGGATCCGGCGCGCGCGCCACGCTCGAACTCGTTGCAGCGGCCATGGCGGGCGAAGGCCACCTGGACGCGCCCGGGGCGGACGGGACACCCCGTCGTCGCCCGGCCGAGCTCGCGTTGCGCCGGCTCCCGGCGCTCGTCGCGGTGCTGCTGCTCGCCGCGGTCGTGCTCACGGTCATCGGTGTCCTCATGGTGCTGACCCTCGCCGTCCGGCTGGTGTCCTCGGCTGTCTCGGCACTCGGTCCGCGGCAGCGACTCGTCGCGATCCACTGACGTCGGATCGGCCCCGTCATCCGGCTGCGTTCCCTGCACTCGCCGGGTAGGGTGGTCAGCATGCGTCTCCGCCTGTCGTGTTCCTGCTGTCCCCGCTGAACCGTCCCTGCCCGGGATGCCGCCTCAGCCGCCCCAGCCATCCGGTGACGCACGCGAGAGTCGTGCGGTGACGCACCACAGGAACAGATTGCAGACATGAACTACGCAGACTCCGTCCTCGATCTCATCGGGAACACGCCCCTCGTCAAGCTCAACCGGGTCACCGAGGGCATCGCGGCCACCGTGCTCGTCAAGGTCGAGTACCTCAACCCGGGCGGCTCCTCGAAGGACCGCATCGCGACGCGCATCATCGACGCCGCCGAGGCGTCGGGCGACCTCAAGCCGGGCGGCACGATCGTCGAGCCCACCTCCGGCAACACCGGCGTCGGCCTCGCCCTCGTCGCCCAGCAGCGCGGGTACCGCTGCGTGTTCGTCCTGCCCGACAAGGTCGGCGAGGACAAGCGGAACGTGCTCACCGCCTACGGTGCGGAGATCGTCGTCACGCCCACCTCCGTCGCTCCCGACAGCCCCGACTCGTACTACAGCGTGTCCGACCGCCTCACCGCCGAGATCCCGGGCGCGTTCAAGCCCAACCAGTACGCGAACCCGAACGGGCCGCGCAGCCACTACGAGTCGACCGGTCCCGAGATCTGGCGCGACACCGAGGGCGAGATCACCCACTTCGTCGCGGGCGTCGGCACCGGAGGCACCATCTCCGGGACGGGCAAGTACCTCAAGGAGGTCTCCGAGGGCGGCGTGCGCATCATCGGCGCAGACCCGGAGGGCTCCGTCTACTCGGGCGGCACCGGGCGTCCATACCTCGTCGAGGGCGTCGGCGAGGACTTCTGGCCGACCGCGTACGACCCCTCCATCCCCGACGAGATCATCGCCGTCACCGACGCCGAGTCGTTCGCGATGACACGTCGCCTCGCCCGCGAAGAAGGACTGCTCGTGGGCGGCTCCAGCGGCATGGCGGTCCAGGCGGCCCTCGTCGCGGCGCGCGACCTCCCGGCGTCGGCCGTGGTCGTCGTCCTCCTGCCCGACGGCGGGCGCGGCTACCTCGGCAAGATCTTCAACGACTCCTGGCTGCAGTCCTACGGCTTCAGCGAGGTCGCCGACGACCGCACGGTGGGCGACATCCTCCGTGGCAAGGGCTCGGAGATGCCGGACCTCGTGCACGTGCACCCGAGCGACACCGTCCGCGACGTCGTCGACATCATGACCGAGTACGGCGTCTCGCAGCTCCCGGTGCTGAGCGCCGAGCCGCCCGTGGTGATGGGCGAGGTCGTCGGTGCGATCGACGAGGCCAGCCTCATGGACGCCGTCTTCAGCGGCGCGGCCAAGATGAACGACGCCGCGAGCGCGTTCGTCGGCGACCCGCTGCCGCTCATCGGTCTCGGTGAGTCCATCCCGGCGGCGCGCGCGGCGCTCGGTTCCGCCCCGGCGTTCCTCGTCACCGACGGCGGCAAGCCGATCGGCGTCATCACGCGGCACGACCTCCTCACCTACCTGGCGGGTTGAGCGTGGGCGGCATGCAGGTCGTGTGGGCGGAGTCCGGGCGATGTCCCGACCGCGCCCGACCCCGGTGACCGGGCCAGTCCGACCGGTCGCCCACCCCGACACCTCCCCGAATCCTGAACCGAAAGAGTCACCCATGAGCAAGCACGACCACGGCTTCGCCACCCGCAGCATCCACGCCGGACAGGAGTTCGACCCCACCACCGGGGCGATCATCCCGCCGATCTACCAGACGTCGACCTTCGTCCAGGACGGCGTCGGCGGGCTCCGCGGCGGCTACGAGTACAGCCGCTCCGCCAACCCGACCCGCACGGCGCTCGAGACGCAGCTCGCCGCGCTCGAGGGTGCGAAGCACGGCTTCTCCTTCGCCTCCGGCCTCGCCGCCGAGGACGCGCTCATCCGCACGGCACTCCGCCCCGGCGACCACATCGTCATCGGCAACGACGTCTACGGCGGTACTTACCGGCTGATCAACCGGGTGCACGGCGCCTGGGGCGTCGAGCACACGGTCGTGGACCTCGGCGACCTCGCGGCCGTCGAAGCGGCGATCATCCCTGGCCGCACGAAGCTGCTGTGGGTCGAGACGCCGAGCAACCCGCTCATGAAGATCAGCGACATCGCGGCACTCGCGGCCCTCGCGCACCGCCACGAGGTGCTCTCCGTCGTGGACAACACCTTCGCCTCGCCGGCGCTGCAGCAGCCGCTCTCGCTCGGGGCCGACATCGTGGTGCACTCGACGACCAAGTACCTCGGCGGTCACTCGGACGTCCTCGGTGGCGCCATCATCATGAACGACGACGAGCTCGCCGAGCAGCTCGGCTTCGTGCAGTTCGCCGCGGGCGCGGTCTCGGCCCCGCTCGACGCGTGGCTCACGACCCGCGGCATCAAGACCCTCGCGGTGCGCATGCGCCAGCACAGTGCGAACGCGCAGGCGATCGCGGAGTTCCTCGACGGCCACGTCGCCGTCGAGCGCGTCTACTACCCGGGCCTCGAGAGCCACCCCGGTCACGAGCTCGCTGCCCGCCAGATGTCCGGGTTCGGCGGCATGCTGTCGCTCGCGCTCGTCGGTGGCCCGGCTGCAGCCACCCGCCTCGTCGAGAAGACGAAGCTGTTCGCGCTCGCCGAGTCGCTCGGCGGCGTCGAGTCGCTCATCGGCCTGCCGGCGCAGATGACGCACGCCTCGGTGAAGGGCACGGAGCTGGCGGTCCCCGAGAACGTCGTCCGGCTGTCGGTCGGCATCGAGGACGTCGCCGACCTCATCGCCGACCTCGACCGCGCGCTCGCGAAGGTCTTGAAGGCGAGCGCCAAGCACTAGCGGGCGGTCCCGGCTCGTTCGCAATTCAGGAAGGCTGCGGCGCGTCCTGCGCCGAACCCGTCGATCGGCGACGGCGCGCCGGGCACGTCCTGAATGGTGAACGGGCAGGGGTTCGTCAGCGCTTGACCTCAAGTCACGTTGAGGTTCTAGGCTCGGAATCGTGACCACAGCGACGACCCCCGAGCCAGTGACCGGAGCCGACCCGACGCCCCGCGACCGTGGGATTTTCAGCCGCCGGTTCGTCCTCGTCACCATCGGTGCGTGCGCGCTCGTGTTCCTCGGCGCCTTCGAGTCCCTCGCCGTCACGACGATCATGCCGCTCGTGAGCGGGGAACTCGGCGGCGAGCAGCTCTACGCGCTCGCCTTCGCCGGCCCGCTCGCGGTCAGTGTCATCGGCATGGTCGCGGCGGGCTCGGTCGCCGACCGCATCGGTCCGGTCCAGCCGCTGCTCGCGTCAGTCGTCCTGTTCCTCATCGGTCTCCTCCTGGCCGGAACCGCGACCACCATGTGGGCCGTCGTCGCTGGACGCCTCGTCCAGAGCCTCGGTTCGGGAGCGATGACCGTCGCCCTGTACGTCCTCGTCGCCCGCATCTACCCACCGGCCCTGCACCCGCGGATCTTCGCCGGGTTCGCAGCCGCCTGGGTGGTCCCCTCCCTGATCGGGCCGTTCCTCGCCGGGGTGGTCGCCGAGCGGTTCAGCTGGCACTGGGTCTTCCTCGGGGTCGTCGGCCTCGTGGTCGTCGCGACGCTCCTCCTCCTGCCGGCCCTCCGGATGCTGCGCGCCTCCGCCACCGAACGCGCGGAGCGGCAGGCCGCCGAGCAGGAGTCAGCGAAGGAGAGCGGCGAGGTGGCCACCGTCGCGCGCACGGGCGCGGAGCTGCGTCGACTCGGGTGGGCGGTGCTCGTCGCGGCGGCGGTCCTCGCGGTCAACCTCTCGACGGAGTTCTCGGGATGGATCGCCTGGGCGCTCCCGGTCGTCGGTGCCGTGGTCGCGATCCTCGCCCTCCGCCCCCTGATTCCGCTCGGCACGCTCACCGCACGCCGCGGGCTCCCGACGGTCATCCTGGTGCGCGGACTGACCTCCGCCGCGTTCTTCGGCGCCGAGGTGTACGTGCCGTACCTGCTGACCCGCGAGCACGGGCTCACGCCGGCGCTCGCCGGACTCGCGCTCACCGGTGGGGCGATCGCGTGGTCGCTGTCGTCCTGGTTGCAGGGGCGCCTCGGGGACCGGCTGTCGAATGCGAACGCCGTGCAGATCGGGTCGTCACTCGTCACGGTCGCCGTCGCGATCGCCCTGTCCGCCGCCCTCGTCGGCCTGCCGCCGGTGGTGCCGATCGTCGCCTGGGTGGTGAGCGGCGGCGGCATGGGCCTCATGTTCCCGCGCCTCAGCGTCATGACGCTCGCCTACTCCGACGAGCGCTCGCAGGGGTTCAACAGTGCGGCGATGTCGATCGGCGACGCGATCGGCGGTGCCCTCGCGCTCGCGGCGACCGGGCTGGCGTTCACGGCACTCGACGGCTCCGGGGCGTTCGCAGGGCTGGCCTGGGTCGCTCCCGGCGGGATCGCGTTCGCCGGATGCTTCGCCATCGCGCTGGTCGCCGGTGTCGTGGCGGTGGTCGTCGCGCGTCGGGTGAGCCGACCAGCGGAGCCAGCCGCGACCGGGTGAGCCGAGACGACGCCGCCTGGATAGTGCTGCGGTGCGTGGGGGGTAGCGTCGCCCACGCATCGCTGCAGTGTCCAGGCGGCGGGCCCGAGGTGGAGAACCAGGGCATCGGGTATGATTGATGCAGATATTCCTGGGGTGCGCGCCAGGGTGCTCGCGCAGATGAGGAGTGGGATGCAGGACCCGACGACCACTCGCCCGGAGTGGCCCCCTCGCCGACCGCCGGTCTGGCCGCATCTCGTCGCACTCGTCATCGTCGCTGCGACGCTGGTCGTCGGCCTGGTGGTGTATCCGTCTGCTCCTGATCCGATGCCGGTGCACTTCGACGCCGCACTCCAGCCGGACGCCTGGTCGGACAAGCGTCTCGGCGGGTTCCTGCTGCCGGTCATCATCGGGGCCGCGGTCGTGGCGATCTTCTGGATCGTCGCCGCCTGCCTGCCGCTCGCCGGCACGACCCGATCGGATGTCGACCCCCACCCACCGACCACTGCATCGACGTGGTCCACGCAACTGTCGCCTCGTCCGGAGGTGACGGCTGCCACGCTGGACGCCACCGGGCGACTGCTGGGCAATCTGACGATCGCGACCGCCGCGCTCATCTCCGTCGTCGCACTCACCACCTGGCTCGGCGTGCCCGCGTGGATGGCGCCCTGGCTGCTCCCGGTGCTGATGGCGGCGTTCTTCGGATCACTCGCCGTGTCGTGCGTCCGGGGGTTCCGGGCGCAGCGCGGGCTGGCCTGAGGGTGCCCGCGTGCACGAGGGGTGCGGAAGCCGCGTACCCTTGATGCGTACGTCTCGGCTCGTCCCCCCAGTGACCCGCTCCTCGTGTCTCGGAGCCGGACTGCAGAAGGACTCTCTTGAGCGACGAATGCAAACACGGTTTCGACAACGGCCTCTGCGCGACCTGCTTCCCGCCGCCGCCCCGCGAGGTGCCGGTCGCTGAACCACCCGCTCCCAAGGTCCGTCGGTCGACGGTCGCTCCCTCGCTCCGCGAGCCGGCCCCGACCCGCGTGCGGACCGCGGCCACCACGAAGACGGTGACGAAGGCGGCGGCAGCGCTGCCCGTGGTGCGCGTCGGTGAGCAGCGGCTGTACCACGTCACCCACATCCGCAATCTCGAGCGCATCCTCGAGACCGGCAGCATCCTGCCGGTGGCCTCCCCGGCGCTCCCCGACGGGCCGGTCGTCGACATCGCCGCCGCGAGCCACCGCGAGGCGCGACGCACGATGGTGCTCGCCGGCACCGACGACCTCACGCCCGCCGACTTCGTCCCGTTCTTCCTGACCCCGGACGCCGACCTCTGGGCGGGCATCCGCGCGGGCGAGCAGGACGTCCGCCTGTCCGCCGAGGCGTTCGCGTCATCGGTCAACGACTACGTCGTGCTCGTCACCACGATCGACGGCGCAGCCGTGCACCCGGGCGAGTTCGACGCCGACACCGGCCGGCCCTCCCGCGCGCGGGTCGTGGTCGCCGACGGTGACGCCTCCCACGTGCTCACGAGCATCGGCGCGAACGCGATGACCGCCGACCGCATGGTGCAGCGCTTCGCGACCGACGAGGACCCCGCGGCCCTCCGACGCGCGGAGGTGCTCGTCGCCGACGCCGTGCCGTTCGACCGCGTCACCGTGATCGGTGTCGCGACGGTCAATGTCCGCGAGCACGTCAAGCGACTCGTCGCCGGCGCCGGCCACCGCACCAAGATCGCCGCCTACACGCCGTGGTTCCAGGAGCACGTCGCCGACTAGCAGCTGTCTCGCGTTCACAACTCCTGCTGGACGGGCACCGGAACCCGGCTGACGGCGCCGTGTCAGGCGGCCCTGCCGCCCTCAGCAGGAGTTGTGCGCGGGAAACGAGTGCGCACCTCGGCTGTGCGGAGGCGAACGCGTCCCCTTCCGAGGACACCAGGCCCAGGGCGTGCTGCTGTCCGCAACTCCTGCTGCATGGCCCCAGGGCCACTGAGCCGGACGCTGCACGCCCCGATCGGGGCGAGCTGCAGGAGTTGTGCCCCGGTGAACGCCCCGGGGGAGGAGACGGACTGGCGAGTCAGGCGCGCGGCGGCGTGCTCTCGCGGAGGAGGACCGTCGCGCCGACGGGCTCCGTCGTCGTGCTGTCCGTCGCCGGGTCGAGCGCCAGCCGCACGGCGTGCTCACCGACCGCCTCGAGCGGCACAGCGACCGTGGTGAGAGCCGGGGTGACGTCGCGGGAGGTCGCGATGTCGTCGTAGCCGGCGACCGCGAGGTCCTCGGGAAGGCGGAGTCCGGCCGCGCGGAACGCCGACATCGCCCCGATCGCCATCACATCGTTGACGGCGAAGACCAGGTCGACGTCGTCGAGTCCCAGCTGCAGGAGTTCGGCGGCACCCTGGCGCCCGCCGTCGCGGGTGAACTCGGCCCGGACGATCCTCGACGGATGGATCGCGATGCCGTGCTCGGCCAAACCCTCCGCGAACCCGCTCACCCGCTCGCGGGAGGTCAGCAGGCGGTCGTCTCCGGCGATGACGGCGAAGCGGCGGTACCCGGCACCGACGAGTTCCCGGGCCAGCTCGCGGGCACCGGTCGCGTTGCCGAGCTGCACCGTGGCGAACGGGAGCGTCCGCTGCGAGACGAGGACGACGCGTCCGCCCGTCGACTCGTAGGCCGCGAGCTCATCCGACAGCCGGTGCTCCGACGCGACCCCGTCCCAGCGACTGCCCGTCAGGATGATGGCGCGTGGCCGTTGCCCGCGGAGCACCCGTACGAGTTCGAGTTCGCGCTCGTGGTCGCGGTGCGTGACGGCCATGGTCGTGGCGATGCGCTGCTCGTCGGCCGCGCGGATGGCCCCGGCCGCGATGGACGAGAAGTACGGGTCGGCGATGTCGCTCACGAGGAGCGAGATCGTCGACGACAGGCCCTTCGCGACCGCCTGGGCCGACAGGTTCGGCGTGTAGTTCAGCCGGAGCGCGGCGTCGAGGACCCGCCGACGGAACGTCTCGTTGACCGTCCGGGTGCTCCCGTTGAGCGCGCGCGACGCGGTGGCGAGGGAGACCCCCGCCTCACGGGCGACGTCGTGCAGCGTCGGTGGGACCGGCGTCACCCGGTGCTCGTCGACCGACATGGCGCTCCTTCGTACTGGCGGCTGCTGAGACACACTCTGCCACAGGGCGGCCGCGGCGATCAGGGGTGGTGGATCGCGTCGTCGTGGTCGAGGTGCGGGACGACCGTCGCCTGGAACGCGTCGACGGTGCGATCCACCACCTGCTGGAACGGGCTGTCCCAGATGTCCTGGTTGAAGAGCTCGACCTCGATGTCGCCGGTGTACCCCGCCGCCTCGACGGCACGGGTGAGCGAGCCGAAGTCGACGACGCCGTCGCCCGGATAGTGCCGGGAGAGGAGGACGTCCGCGGCGAGCGGCGTCGCCCAGTCGCACGCCTGGTAGCTGGAGATCCGACCGGTCGCGCCCGCGCGGGCGATCTGCTCGAGCACCTGCGGGTCCCACCAGATGTGGAAGGTGTCGACGACCACTCCGACGGCCTCCGGAGCGAACTGCTCGGCGATGTCGAGGGCCTGACCGAGCGTCGAGACGACCGCGCGGTCCGAGGCGTACATCGGATGCAACGGCTCGATGGCGAGCTGCACGCCGGACTCGAGCGCGTGGTCGGTGAGCTCACCGATCGCGTCTCGGACGAGTTCGCGGGCGCCGATGAGGTCACGGGATCCGGCCGGGAGGCCGCCCACCACGAGAACGAGGGCCGGTGCGCCGAGGGCGGCGGCCTCGTCGATCGCGGTCCGGTTGTCGTCGATCGACGTCCGGCGAGCCGGCCCCTCGGGCATGGTGAAGAAGCCACCACGGCACAGGCTCGAGACACGCAGGCCGCTGTCCGTGAGGAGGCTCGCCGAGGCGGCGACGCCGTACTCCTGCACGGGCTCGCGCCAGGCGCCGAAGCTCGTGACACCGGCCGCCGTGACGGCTGCGACCGCCTCCGGGAGGGTGGCGTACTTGATCGTGGCCTGGTTGACCGAGAGTCGCGGGTGCGGGGTGAGGTGGCCGCTCACCGCTCCCTGAGCTTGTCCCGCCGGTCCCTCGGCTTGTCCCGCCGGTCCCTGAGCCTGTCGAAGGGCGGTGCCGCTCATCGGGCTCCTCCCGCCGTGGTCAGCGTGCCGACGACACCGGCCGTGCGCAGCAGGCCCGTCCAACGCTCGGCGGCGAGCTCCGGGTGCTCGAGTGTCCCGGCCGCGTCGGCGAGGCGCACGATCTCCGACAGGTGCGGCAGGCTCCGGGCCGCGTGCAAGCCGCCGACCATCGAGAACGCCGGCTGGTGGCCGTTCAACCAGCTGAGGAAGGCGATGCCCGTCTTGTAGTAGTAGGTCGGCGCGGCGAAGATCTGCCGCGACAGGGCCTCGGTCGGTCGGAGGATCCGCTCGTAGGCGGCCGGGTCGCCGGCGTCGAGCGCTTGGATCGCGGCGGACGCGGCCGGAGCGATCGTGGTGAACGCACCGAGCAGCGCGTCCGAGTGGCCCTCGGCGTCACCGGCGATGAGGTCGACGTAGTTGAAGTCGTCACCGGTGAACATCGTCGTGCCGGACGGCAGCCGACGCCGGACGGCGATCTCCGCGTCGGCGTCGAGCAGGCTCATCTTGACCCCGGCGACGTGGTCGACGTTGTCGGTCATGATGCGCAGCAGCGTGTCCGAGGCCTCGGCGACGTCACTTGAGCCGAAGTAGCCCTCCAGGCTCGGGTCGAACGCCGTGCCGAGCCAGTGCAGGACCACCGGCGACTGCGCGGCCGACAGGACCCGGTCGTAGACGCGACGGTAGTCGTCGGCGGACTGCGCGGCCCTCGCCAGGTGTCGGCTGGCCATGAGCACGGTCCCGGCGCCCGCGTCCTCGGCGAACGCGAGTTGTTCGAGGTAGGCGTCGGCGACCGCGTCGAGCGAGACGGTCTCGTCGGCGAGGTGGTCGGTGTTGACGCCGACGACGAGCGCGCCGCCGACGGAGGCGGCCTCGGCGGCGCTCCGGGTGATCAGCTCGCGCGTGGCGGCGGTGTCGAGCCCCATGTTCCGCTGGGCGGTGTCCATCGCGTCCGCGACGCCGAGGCCGTACGACCACACGTGGTGGCGGTAGGCGAGCGTCGCGTCCCAGTCGAGCTCGGCGGGCGCGCCCGGCACGTTGTCGCCCCAGGCCGTCGGGACGACGTGCGCCGCGGCGTAGGCGGTGCGGCTCGTCAGGGGCGTGGTCGGGCGCTCGGCCACGACGGGCTCGCGGAGCTCCAGCGCGGTGACCGTGCCGTCGGTCGAGAGCAGCGGGACGGACGTCATCGTGCGACCGAGGCCTCGAGCGACGCCAGCTCCTCGTCCGCGCCAGCGGTGTCGCCCGTGCTTCCGAGCGTCACCTCGGGCAGGTCGAGGCGGCGGCCGGTGCGCGAGCTCTCGAGGCCGAGCTCCGCGAGCAGGACGCCGCGCGCGCCGGCGAGGAGGTCGTACTCGTATGGGCCGTCCTCGACGACGTGGCGGAGGAACTCCTCCCACTGCGTCTTGAAGCCGTTCTCGAACACGTCGTTCGTCGGCACGTCCTGCCAGTCGCCCGCGTAGTCGTGGTCGTCGGCGAGGTCGGGGTTCCACACCGGCTTCGGGGTGACGTTCCGCGGCTGCACCTTGCAACCGAAGAGACCGGCGACGGCGGAGCCATGCGTGCCGTCCACCTGGAACTGCACGAGCTCATCGCGGTCGACGCGCACCGTCCAGCTGGAGTTGAGCTGGGCGATCACGCCGCCCTCGAGCTCGAAGACCCCGTAGGCGGCGTCGTCGGCGGTGGCCGCATAGGCCTCGCCCCGCTCGTCGAAGCGCTCGGGGATGTGCGTCGTCGCCTTCGCATACACCGACTCGACCCGACCGAAGAGGTTCTCGAGCACGTAGCTCCAGTGCGGGAACATGTCGACGACGATGCCGCCGCCGTCCTCGGCCCGGTAGTTCCAGCTCGGGCGCTGCGCCGGCTGCCAGTCGCCCTCGAACACCCAGTAGCCGAACTCGCCACGGACGGAGAGGATCCGACCGAAGAAGCCCGAGTCGATGAGGCGCTTGAGCTTGCGCAGCCCCGGCAGGTAGAGCTTGTCGTGCACGACGCCGTTCTTCACACCGGCCTCGGCGGCGAGGCGTGCGAGTTCCAGCGCCTCCTCGAAGGTCTCCGCCGTCGGCTTCTCGGTGTAGATGGTCTTGCCGGCCGCGATCGCCTTGCGCAGCGCGGTGGCGCGGGCCTTCGTGACGAGGAAGTCGGCGTAGATGTCCCAGCGGGGGTCGGCGAGGACCGCGTCGAGGTCGGTCGAGGTGTGCTCGATGCCATGCCGCGTGGCGAGCTCGTCGAGGGTCCCCTGGTTGCGGCCGACGAGGATCAACTCGATCTGGCGGCGGGTGCCGTCGGACAGCTGCACACCGCCCTGCTCCTGGATGGCCAGCAGCGAGCGCACGAGGTGCTGCCGGTAGCCCATGCGCCCGGTGGCGCCGTTGACGATGATCCCGATGGTCTGCTCTGACACGGTGGCTCTTCCTCTGGTTCGTGTTCCGGTCCCGGCGGCTGCGGGCCATCCGGAAAGCGTTTACCGGGTCACTGTAGAACGGCGCGCGCGGTCAAGGCAAGCGTTCGAACCGATTCGGTCGCAGGTGATCACAGATCGGACACGGATGCGGATTGAATCGTTGCATCGTTCGACGGGGCCGTGATAGAACTTGATGCAGCTCAGCCGGGAAACGCTTTCCGGGAAGTCATCAACGACGATCGACAAGGAGGTCCGACGTGGTCCGTGCAACTCCAGGAGCGCCCAGGACGACACTCGCGAGGGGTGTTCGGTGAGCGCGCTCGGCGAGCTCCGCAAGCTCAGCGCCGGCAAACGCCCGCAGACGGCGGCCGAGAAGGCCTTCATCAAGAAGGACAACCGCCGCGACAACAAGGCCGCCTACCTGTTCCTTCTCCCGTGGCTCATCGGACTCGCCGTCATCACCGTCGGTCCGATGGTCGCCTCGCTCGCGCTGTCCTTTACGAAGTACAACCTGCTGCAGGCGCCGAAGTTCATCGGCCTCGACAACTTCATCCGCATGATGGGCGACGAGCGCCTCCACAACTCGCTCGGCGTCACCTTCGTGTACGTCTTCGTGTCGGTGCCGCTCCAACTCGCCGCGGCCCTGGCCCTGGCCGCCCTGCTCGACCGAGGTCTCCGCGGCCTCGCGATCTACCGGTCCGTGTACTACCTGCCGTCGCTCCTCGGCTCCTCCGTCGCCATCGCGGTGCTCTGGAAGCAGGTGTTCGGCGGCGAAGGCCTCGTGAACCAGTTCATCGCGATCTTCGGGATCGAGGGACGCAGCTGGATCGCCGACCCGTCGACCGCCCTCTCCACGCTCATCACGCTCAACGTGTGGACCTTCGGCGCACCGATGGTGATCTTCCTCGCCGGTCTCCGCCAGATCCCCGTCATGTACCACGAGGCGGCGCAGATGGACGGCGCGACGAAGTGGCAGCGCTTCACGAAGATCACCCTGCCGCTGCTCACGCCGATCATCTTCTTCAACCTCGTGCTGCAGATCATCCACGCGTTCCAGGCCTTCACGCAGGCCTTCATCGTGTCGGGCGGAACGGGCGGCCCGGCCGACTCGACGCTCTTCTACACGCTGTACCTCTACAACCGCGGCTTCTCGAACTTCGACATGGGCTACGCCTCGGCCATGGCCTGGTTCCTGCTCCTCATCATCGGAGTCTTCACCGCGATCAACTTCTGGGCCTCGAAATACTGGGTGAACTACGATGACTGACACGCTGACCACACGGTCCATCACGACGGACAGCAAGAACCGCAGTCGCGAGGCCAAGGAAGCCGAACGCCAGTACCGCCGCGCTCGTGGGTGGTCGCCCTGGAAGTCGGTCCTGAAGCACATCGGCCTGATCCTCGTCGGCTTCATCATGCTCTACCCGGTGATCTGGCTCGTCGTCTCCTCGCTCCGCCCGACGGAGGAGATCTTCCGGAACCCCGGCATCGTCCTCGACAGCTTCGAGGTGAGCAACTACAGCGAGGGCTGGAACACCCTCTCCGAGCCGTTCCACGTGTTCCTGCTGAACTCCGTGCTCATCGTCCTCGGCTGCATCGTCGGCAACCTCGTGTCCTGCTCGATGGCCGCCTACGCCTTCGCCCGACTGAAGTTCAGCGGCAAGCGCTGGTGGTTCGCGGCGATGCTCATGACGCTCATGCTGCCGATCCACGTCATCATCGTGCCGCAGTACATCATGTTCTCCCAGCTCGGCTTCGTGAACACGTACCTGCCGCTGATCCTGCCGAAGATCCTCGCGACCGACGCGTTCTTCGTCTTCCTCATGGTGCAGTTCATCCGCGGCATCCCGAAGGAACTCGACGAGGCGGCACGCATCGACGGTTGCGGTCACGCCCGCATCTTCGGAGTCATCATCCTGCCGCTCATGGTGCCGGCGCTCGCGACGACCGCCATCTTCACCTTCATCTGGACCTGGAACGACTTCTTCAGCCAGCTCCTCTACCTGACGAAACCGGAGATGTACACGGTGCCGCTCGCCCTCCGGGCGTTCATGGACGCGCAATCCTCCACCTCGTGGGGGCCGATGTTCGCGATGAGTGTCGTCTCGCTCCTGCCGATCTTCCTCGTCTTCCTGTTCGGTCAGCGGTTCCTGTTGAAGGGCATCGCGACGACCGGCGGCAAGTGAGGCCCGACCCACCGACCAGCACCACCGAAGCACCCGCACCAGACCACCAGCACCAGACCCAGCACCACCGGATCCAGCAGCTCCGGATCCGGATCGATCGATTCGAAAGGGAACAGCATGAGCATCAGCAAGCACGGCAGAGCCGCCGGCTTCATCGCGACGGGAGCCGTCGCGGCCCTCCTCCTCGCCGGCTGCAGCGCCGGGGGCGACGCCGCCACCGAACTGTCCGACGAGCCCGTCACCCTCCGCTTCACCTGGTGGGGCAACGACGCCCGTACGGCGGCCACCCAGGAGGTCATCGCGGCCTTCGAGAAGGAGTATCCGAACATCACCATCGAGCCGCAGTTCACGGACTGGGCCGGCTACTGGGACAAGCTCGCCACCGAGACGGCGGCGAACGACACCCCCGACATCATCCAGATGGACGAGAAGTACATCGCCACCTACGGCGACCGGGGCGCGCTCCTCGACCTGAACACGGTCACCGACCAGCTCGACCTCGGCGACTTCCCCAAGGAGACGCTGACGTCCGGCACGGTCAACGACTCGCTCTACGGCGTCCCTTCGGGCATCACGAGCTACTCCTTCGTCGTGAACCCCGACCTCCTCGCCTCAGCCGGCATCGAGATGCCCGACGACGAGACCTGGACGTGGGACGACTTCACCGAGCTGAGCGAGCAGGTCTCGGCAGCCGGTGGCGGATCGATCTACGGCTTCCAGCCCTTCGGCTTCGAGGACGGCGGCCTGAACAACTGGGCCCGTCAGCACGGCGACGAGCTGTACAACGACAAGGGCGAGGTGTCCATCAAGCCGGAGACCCTGTCCTCCTGGTGGACCTACCTCCTCGACCTCGTGAACTCGGGAGCGACGCCGTCGCCCTCCGCGATCATCGAGAAGCAGGCCGGTGGGCTCGCCGAGTCCTTCACCGCGACCAACTCGGCCGCGTTCGCCCCCTGGTGGAACAGCCAGCTGACGGCCCTGACCGAGGCGAGCGGGTCGCCGCTCGAGCTCCTGCGGGTGCCGACGGTGGACGGCGGCGCCGATGGTTCCGCCTACTACAAGCCGTCGATGTACTGGTCGGCGTCCGCCCGGACCGAGCACCCCGCCGAGGCGGCGCTGTTCATCGACTTCCTCGCCAACAGCGAGACCGCGGCCGACTCGCTCCTCACCGAGCGCGGCGTCCCGGCCAACACGAAGATCCGCGAATACATCACGCCGAAGCTGGCCGAGACCGACCAGGCGGTCGTCGAGTTCCTCGACGGGCTCGCCGACGACATCGGTGAGCCGCCGACCGTCACGCCTGCCGGTGGCAGCGCGATCGAGGCGCTCGTCAAGCAGTACACCGAGCAGGTCCTCTTCGGGAAGAACACGCCCGACCAGGCCGCCGAGGGGTTCATCAAGGACCTCAAGGCCGCCGTCGCAGCCGGCTGATCCGGCCACAGCCTCTCGACCGGCTCGGGAACGACGTCCGTTCCCGAGCCGGTCGATCGGCAGCTCCACCACCGCTTCATCCGAGGGGATCCCGTGACCACCGACCACCGCCCCCGTCCGACCGGTCTCGCGCTGACGCACGAGGTCGGTTCGGCCATCACCGTGCACCTCGACGGGATCGACATCCTGCGGTACACCTACCGTCCGGACACGGTCCAGCGCGAGTCGCCGAAGCCGTATCTCCACCCGGTGCGGACCGCCGGCGGAGCACTCGTCACCCTGGCCAAACCGCACGACCACGTCTGGCACACCGGGATCGCCTGGGCCCTCCCGCACGTCGGCGACGACAACTTCTGGGGCGGCCCGACCTTCACCGGGACCGCCTACGAACAACTCGCGAACAACGGTCGCTCCGAGCACGTCGCGGTCACGGACGCCCGTGCCGACCCGGGCGAGGTGCGGTTCGCGCACACGCTCAGGTGGATCACGGAGGACGGTCGGCACCTCGTCGACGAGGAGCGCGCGCTCACCGTGCGACCGGCCGCCGGCGACTGGACGCTGACCTTCGAGACCCGGATGCGCAACGTCTCCGGCCGGGACCTGTCGATCGGATCGCCCACGACGAAGGGGCGGGAGAACGCCGGCTACGGAGGGCTCTTCTGGCGCGGCCCGCGATCCTTCACCGGCGGCACCCTGCACACCCCCGACGGGAGCGGCGGTGAGGAGCTCCGCGGCACCCGCCACGCGTGGATGGGGTTCACCGGCCTCCACGACGGAACGGCCGCGGCGTCGAGCATCGTCATCGTCGACGACGAGCGGAACCCCGCGCACCCACCGCAGTGGTTCGCGCGCACCGAGGAGTTCGCCGGCCTCTGCCCGGCCCCGTTCTTCAGTGAGGAACTGCCCTTCGGAGCCGGCGAGACCCTCGAGTTCCGCTACGCCGTCGTCGTCGCCGACGGTCCAGCCGGTGACGGTCGGGCTGCGGCGCTCGCCGCATCAGGTCGAGACGCGCTCGAACGGTCGCGTTCGGGCCGTGCCGATCACCACGACAGCGCGCCGACCACAGCGCCCGCCGCACCGACCCGGAAGGACCCATACGCATGACCACGACCCGCGAACGCTACGCCCTCATCGGCACCGGACACCGCTCGCAGATGTACCTCGACGCCATCGTCGGCCCGCACGCCGACGTCGCCGAGCTCGTCGCCTGGAGCGACAGCAACCCCGGCCGACTCGACCACTACGAGGCGGTCCTCGCCGAGCAGGGTGTCCCGCTGCCGGCTCGATACGGCCCTGACGATGTCGAGCGGCTCATCGCCGAGCAGCGCGTCGACCGGGTGATCGTGACGACCCCCGACTTCACGCACGCCGAGATCGTCTCGCGCGCGCTCCTCGCAGGCGCCGACGTCGTCGTCGAGAAGCCGCTCACCATCGATCGCGAGGGTGTCGAGCGCATCGCGGCGGCCGTGGCCGAGAGCGGCCGGAACGTCGTGACGACCTTCAACTACCGGTACAGCCCGCGGAACTCGGAGCTGCGCCGCATCGTGCAGGACGGTGGGATCGGACGGGTGACGAGCGTGCACTTCGAGTGGGTGCTCGACACCGTGCACGGCGCCGACTACTTCCGTCGCTGGCACCGCGAGAAGGAGCACTCCGGCGGGCTCCTCATCCACAAGGCGTCGCATCACTTCGACCTCGTCAACTGGTGGATCGGGGCTCGGCCGGCCTCCGTCTACGCCACCGGAGGACTCCGCTTCTACGGTGACGCCAACGCGGCCGAGCGCGGGCTCGCGGGGCGTCCCGGGCGTGGATCGGTGCCGGACGACGCCGAGGCGGCGGCTCGCGGGCGCTCGAACGACCCGTTCGCCCTCGACCTCCGTGACGACCCGCGGCTCGAGTCGCTCTACCTGCGGGCCGAGCAGCACGACGGGTACCTACGCGACCGCGACGTCTTCTCGCCCGGGATCGACATCGAGGACAACCTGTCCGTCCTCGTCGAGTACGACGGTGGCGCCTCGCTCAGCTACTCCCTGAACGCCCACGCGCCGTGGGAGGGGTATCGCGTCGCCATCAACGGGACGGAGGGCCGGGTCGAGCTCGAGGTCGTGGAGCGCGCCGCCGTGCTCGTGGGGGCCGACGGGCGCGTCGTCCTCGACCCGAGCCTGAGCGGCGACGGCGAGACCGCGGACGGCGTCGCGTCCGTCGCGCCGGTGCGCTCGCGTGGGGAACGCCTCGTGCTGCAACGCCACTGGGAGGAGGCCCGGGAGATCGAGATCCCCGAGGGCGTCGGCGGACACGGCGGCGGCGACGCATTCCTGCTGCGGCACCTCTTCGACCGCGTCACCGAGGACGAACTGGGACGGCCCGCCGGCTACGACGACGGCGTGCGCGCGATCTCGGTGGGCATCGCCGGGAACGAGTCGCTGCTGACCGGGCGTCCGGTCGCGACGATCGCGCCGTGAGCTCCGGCCCGGAGGCCGGCACCGGCACTGACGCGGACGTCGGGTCGACCCCGGCCACTGAGCCGGTGACCGAGCCCGCCCCGATCACCGAGTCCGTCCCGGTCGCCGAGCCTGTCGAGGTCCGGTCCCGGACAGGGTCGGTCCCGGTCCCGGATGCTGCCTTGCGGAACGGTCCCGTACCGGTCGGCGTCCCGGTCGTTAGCCACGTCCCGGTCGTGGACCATGTCCCGGTCGCCGAGCCCGTCGAAGTGCGGTCCCGACCGGTCACACCGCCACCTGCGCGCGACCCCGGTCTGCGGGCGCTCGCCGCTCGCTTCCGCGCATCCCCGCACCAGAGCAACCCGGGCGACCGGTCGCTCGGTAGGACGCGCACGCGCCTCGCCGAGGTCCTCGGTGTCCTCCCACGACCGGCGCAGCCCGAACCGCCCGAGGAGCTCGGCAGCTGGACCCGCGACGGCGTCGACGGGGTCGAACTCCGCTGGTCGACCGGGTTCGGCGCGTCGACGTCGGCGTGGCTCTTACGGCCGGCCGGCGAGACGGGCGTGCTCCCGGGTGCGGTGGCGCTGCACGACCACGGTGGGTTCACACGCGTCGGGCGGGAGAAACTCGCTGACGGACCCGATGGTGTCCCTGCCACCTCGGCCGTCACGCGCGAGGAGTTGCAGGCGTTCCGCGACCGCTACTACGGAGGCCGCGCCGTCGCGTCCGACCTCGCGCGCGACGGGTTCGCCGTGCTCGTCCACGATGCGTTCGGGTGGGGCTCCCGTCGGATCCCGGACGAGGCCGTCGCCGAACGCTTCCATCGGACCGTCGACCTGCAGCTCGCCGGTCGTCGGGCTGAGTCGATCCGACGCGGGATGGAGGTCGCGGCGGTGTCGCCTGGGCAGCGGTCCGAGCTCCTCGCGGCGGCGAACGAGCCGCAGCTCGCGAAGGAACTGGGCGTCCTGGGCACCTCGCTCGCCGGTCTCGTCCTCCGCGACGACCTCATCGCGCTCGACCAGCTGGCGGCCGCGCCCGGGGTCCGTTCCGGAGCCGTCGCGTGCTTCGGTCTCTCCGGTGGCGGTGCCCGGGCCGTTCTGCTCGCAGCCATGGACGACCGGATCCGTGTTGCGGGCGTGGTCGCGATGATGTCGACGTTTGACGGTGTGCTCGACGGGCACGCCGATCAGCACTCGTGGTCGTTCCTCTCACCAGGACTGTCACGGGTCGGCGACTGGCCGGAGCTCGCATCCCTGCGCCCCCGCTTGCCGCTCCTCGTCCAGTACGCCGAGCGCGACGAGCTCTTCGAGCCGGCCGGTATGCGTGAAGCGCACGCGATGCTCATGGAGCGGTACCGGGTCGGTGCCGAGCACTCGGCCTACACGGGCACCTTCCACGACGAACCGCACAGTTGGTCGGCACCGATGCAGGCCGAGCTGCGCACCTGGCTCGCCGCCACCCTCGCCTGACTCGCCCTGGTATTCGTCCCCAACTCAGGAGTCGTCCGGTGTGTCGTGTCGCGGTTACGGTGGCGCGCCGGGGGAGTCCTGAGTTGGGGACGGTGGTCACGGTGTTCGCAATTCAGGACAGGTGCGGCGTGTCGGGCCCGGGGCGGGTGCTGTGGCGCACGGCGCGCCGGGTGCGTCCTGAATTGTGAACGTGGGCGGTGGAGTGTCCCCAACTCAGGAGATGTCCGGTGTGTCGGGGCTGGGCTGGGGCGGCATGCCGGGGGAGTCCTGAGTTGGGGACGGTGGTCACGGTGTTCGCAATTCAGGACAGGTGCGGCGTGTTGGGCCCGGGGCGGGTGCTGTGGCGCACGGCGCGCCGGGTGCGTCCTGAATTGTGAACGTGGGCGGTGGAGTGTCCCCAACTCAGGAGATGTCCGGTGTGCCGGGGCTGGGCTGGGGCGGCGCGCCGGGGGAGCCCTGAGTTAGGGACGGTGGTTGCGGTGTTCGCAATTCAGGATGGTTGCGGCGTGTTGGGGTGTGGGACGGGGCTGGGTGGGTGGCGCGCCGGGTGCGTCCTGAGTTGTGAACGTGGGCGGTGGAGTGTCCCCAACTCAGGAGACCTCGGGTGTGTCGTGCCCGGGTTGGGGCGGCACGCCGGGGGAGTCCTGAGTTGGGGACGGACCGGACGGCGGTCAGGCGCGGGCTGCGTCGGGGAGCTCGAGGACGCCGTCGACGCGGCGGGGGAGACGGAGCGGGTTCGCCTCGTGCAGGGCCTCGGGGAGCACACGCTCGGGTGCGTCCTGGTAGACGATCGGACGTTGGAAGCGGCGCACCGCCGACGCGCCCACCGAGGTGTGGAGCGAGGTCGTCGCCGGCCACGGTCCGCCGTGGTGCTGCGCCCAGCCGACCGCGACACCCGTCGGCCAGCCACCGAAGAGCACCCGGCCGGCGATCGGCTCGAGCCGTGACACGAGACCGGTGACGTCCTCACCGGGCGCCGCGTGCACGGTCGCGGTGAGCGCGCCTCCGACCTCGGCCAGGACCGCGTGCAGCTCGGCGTCGTCCGCGACCTCGATGACGAGCGTCGCCGGCCCGAAGATCTCCTCGAGCAGGACGTCGGGCGCGTCGAGCACCGTCGCGGCGGTGGTCGCGAGGACGGTCGGAACGCCGGAATCCGCAGCCGCCGTCTCGCCGCCGAGGAGCGTCCGCACCCCGGGATGGCCGGCGGCGCGAGCGGTGCCCGCGGCATACGCCTCGGCGATGCCCGGCGTCAGCATGCGCCCGGCGACGGTGTCCGCCGCGGCCTGCGCGACGAGCTCGGCGAACCCGCTGCCGCTCGGCACGAGGACGAGGCCGGGGTTCGTGCAGAACTGCCCCACACCGAGGGTGAACGACGCCGCCAGCCCACGCGCGAGTTCCGCCGCCGCCTCGCCCTGCAGTGCGGCCTCGGTGATGACGACCGGGTTCGTGCTGCCGAGCTCGCCGTAGAAGAGGATCGGGGCCGGCCGCTGCGACGCCAGGTCGAACAGGGCGCGCCCGCCGACGAGTGAGCCGGTGAACCCGACTGCGGTGATCGCCGGGTGCTGCACGAGGGCGGTGCCCTGCTCACGACCCTCGACGAGCGCGAACGTGCCGTCCGGGGCGCCGGCCGAGCGCAACGCCTCGACCACGATCGCCGCGGTCAGCCGCGAGAGCCGCGGGTGGGCGGAGTGCGCTTTGACGATGACCGGACATCCGGCAGCCAGCGCCGACGCCGTGTCGCCGCCGGCGACCGAGAACGCGAACGGGAAGTTCGACGCGCTGAAGACCGCCACCGGTCCCGTCGGCCGGAGCATCCGTCGCAGCTCCGGCTTGGGCGGGGTGGCGGAGGCGTCGGCGTGGTCGATGACGACCTCGAGGAAGGCCCCGTCGCGGAGGACGGCGGCGAACAGTCGCAGCTGGCCTGTCGTCCGCGCGACCTCGCCAGTGAGGCGCGTGGTTCCGAGGTGGGACTCCTCGTCGGCGAGTGCGACGAGCTCGTCGACCCGGGCGTCGAGGGCGTCGGCGACGGCCTCGAGCCAGGCGGCCCGGGTCGAGGGCACCGTGGATGCGAGCTCGGAGGAGGCCGCGGCTGCTGCCGCGGCGACCTCGTCGACGGCCGGAACGGCGGCACGGCCCGTGTCGGACGCGGCGTCGCCAGCGTGACCTGCGGGCGTGACGGTGCCGCCGCCGGGGCCCACGCTGCTGCTGCTGCTGCTGCTGCTGCTGCTGCTGCTTCCGTTGCCGTTGCCGTTGCCGCGGCCGTCGGTACCGTTGTCGTTGCCGTCGTTGCCGTCGTTGCCGTCGTTGCCGTCGTTGCCGTCGTTGTCGTCGATACGGCCGCCGACGCCGTTCGGGTCGTCGGTGCGCGCCCTGGCGGGGGTGGTGTGGTCGATCGTGCCGGTGCTGTGGTCGGTGTCGTGCATGGTGATGGCTCCTCGAGGATGCGGATGCGACAGGTGATGATTTGGGCGTCTGGTCGGCCGGCGGGCCGGGCGGCGGACGGGGTCAGTGCGCGACGGCAGCGGTCTCCGCGGCCCGGTCGCGGATCACGAAGCCGAGGCCGGGTCGCTGCTCGACCTGCACCCGGCCCTCGGCGATGGTGACCGGCCCGGGCGGGTCGATGGCGCCGATCGCGACGAAGCCCGCGTCCTCGACGTCCTCGACCTCGGTGCGCTGCGGGAGGGCGAGGGCGAGCTGTCCGGAGAGGTCGGGGAGCAGGTGCGGCGCGAGCGTCAGCCCGGCGTCGTCGACGAGCGCGGCGATCGCGAGGAAGGGGGTGATGCCACCGACGCGGACCACGTTCGGTTGCAGGACGTCGGCGACGCCACGGTCGACGAGGTCGCGGAACCGGTGGATCGTGTGCACGTTCTCGCCCAGAGCGATCGGGATGTCGGTCGCCTGACGCAGCCGTTCGTATCCCGCGGTGTCGTCGGAGCGCAGCGGCTCCTCGATCCAGGCCGGGTCGACGACACCGAGCCGTTCCAGGGAGGAGACCGCTTGGTCGACGTCCCAGCGCTGGTTCGCGTCGATCATGAGCCGGCGGTCCGGTCCGAGCAGTTCGCGCACCATCGTCACGCGGTCGACGTCCTCGGCGAGGTCGGGCTTGCCGACCTTGATCTTGACGGCGTCGTAGCCCGCCGCGATCCACCGCTCGACCTGCGCGGCGAGCGAGGCGGCGTCGAGGTGGAGGTTCACCCCGCTGCCGTACGCCCGGACCGTGTCGCGTCGACGGCCGAGGAGGTCGGCGAGCCCGAGACCGGCCCGTCGTCCACGGAGGTCCCAGAGTGCGGTGTCGAGCCCGGCGAGCGCGATCGTCGTGATCCCGCCGCCACCGGCCTCGTGCAGATGCGCCCACAGCCGCGGCCAGAGCGTTTCGGGGTCGGTCGTCGATCCGACGGCGGCGGCGGTGATGTCGTCGTCGAGCAACGCCCGGACGGCCGTGGCCCCGATGGTCGGCGTCCACGTGAAGCCCGACCCGGTCGCCCCCTCGTCGTCGACGACGTCCACACGGATGAGATGCAGCCACGGTGCCTCGGGCACCCAGGGGCGCGGCATGGTGAACCGGCCGAGCGAGGTGGTGATGGAGGCGATCCCGGGCATCGTCAGCGCCCTGCGGCCAGCGTCGCGTGCTCGGCGACGAGGTCGGCACCGGTCGCGAGCAGCGCCTCCAGGCGGTCGGTCTGCTCGGGGGTCGGGTCGACGAAGGGCGACCGCACGGAACCGACCGGCAGGCCGTCGAGCCGGACGCCGGCCTTGATGAGCGACACGGCGAAGCCGGGGGTCTCGTCGCGGAGGGCGACCAGCGGCCGGTAGAACTCGCGGAGCAGGCGCTCGCGCAGCGGTTCGTCGTGCTCGGTGTACGCGCGGTAGAACAGCGTCGCGAGCTCCGGCAGCATGGCGAAGACGGCCGAGGAGTAGAGCGGGATGCCGATGCCGCGGTAGGCGGCCTGCGTGAGCTCGGCGGTGAGGAGGCCGTTGAAGAAGGCGAAGTCATCGCGTCCCTCCTCGTGCACGGCCAGCACGATGTCCTGGGCGGCCGCGACGTCGCCGACGCCGTCCTTGAAACCGACGACCTGCGGGTTGCGGGCGAGGTGGCGCATCGTCGCCGTCGTGTACCGGGCGTTGTTCCGGTGGTAGACGATCGCCGGGAGGCTCGTCGCCGAGAGGACGTCCTCGACGTACGCCTGCAGACCGGCCGCCGGCCCGGAGACGAGGTACGGCGGCATGAGCAGGATCGCGTCGGCTCCCGCCTCTTCGGCGGCCACCGCGAGCTCCTTGGCGGTCGCCACGCCTCCTCCGGCGCCACCGATGACCGGGACGGCACCGTCGACGACCTCGACGGTCCGTCGGACGACGCGGGCGGCCTCCGACGGCGACATCGCGTGCAGCTCGCCGGTGCCGCAGGCGGGGAACACCCCACCGGGCCGGTGTTCGAGTCGCGACTCGAGGTGGGTGCCGAGGAGCCCAAGGTCGACCTCGCCCGCGGCGTCGAAGGGGGTGATCGGGAAGTACAGGACGCCGTCGAAGGCGAGCGGTGCTGGCATGGTGGAGGTCCTCGTCATCGTGGGGCTGGGGCTGGAACAGGCGTGGTGGCCGGCCGGCCGGTGTCGGCGGCGAGCAGATCGGTGAGCCGGGCCGCCTCGGCGGGGCTGAGTGCGGACCGCCAGTCGTGCTCCGGGCGCCACCCGAGGTGGGCGGTCGCCTTCGCGCTGCTGAAGGCGGCGGCTCGGTCGACGAGTCCGTCGGCGAATCCGGCGGTGCTCGGGACCTGCGCGGGCAGCAGGGTGGACAGGGGTGCGAGGGCCAGGGCGTCGTCGGCGCCGACGAAGTACACCTCACCGGAGTGTCGGGCTTCGGCACGATCGATCCAGGCGGCGACGAACCGGCCGGCGTCACGCGCGTCCACGTAGTTGTAGAGGGAGACGGCCGCGAGTGCGGGATCGGCGAGCCGGTCGACGATGGTGTGCCCCTGCTGCGTCGGCGCGCCCTCCCACTCCTCCGGGGAGACGACGAAGCACGGCCGGAACGCACCGGTCACGACGGCGTCGCCGTGGGCTCGGGCGAGCATCGCGACCGTCGACTCGATCGCGACCTTCGACAGCGCGTAGGCGTTCCACGGGGCGACCCGGTGCTCCTCGGTGATGGGGAGCGCCTCGGGCGTCCACCCGTGCGGGGCACCGTAGCCGATGACGGTCGGGCTGCTCGCGGCCAGCAGCCTGGTCGCCCCGGCGGCGATCCCGGCGGTGAGGGCGGTGAAGGCGAGCGTCTGGTTGGTCGCCAGGATGACGTGCTCCGGCGCGCTGAACGGCACCGCGATCGCCGCCAGGTGCACCACGGCGTCGGGCCGCAGGGTGGCGAAGAGCTCGTGGGTCGCATCGTGGTCGAGGAGGTCTGCGGTCCGGCCCTCGACACCGGGGAGTCCGGGGTCGGTCCGATCGACGGAGACGACCTCGTGGCCTGCTTGGGCGAGGGCGCTCGCGACGCTCCGCCCGAGTCGTCCTGCACCGCCGGTGACGATGATGCGCATCGGTGTCCTCTCTGACCACGTCCGGGTCGACCGGGTCGACCGGGTCGACCACGCTACCGGGAAACCGGTTTCTCGGAGCGAGCCTATAGGATGATTGAGAACGGCACCACCCGTCACGAGTCGAACGAGGACGTATGAGCAACCGGTTCCCCAGTGCTGGCCCGACGCCGACGATCTCGGACGTCGCCGTGGAGGCGGGCGTCTCGAAGGCCACCGTGTCGCGGGTGCTCAACGGGAAGGCGACCGTCGACGCGGCGATCGCCGACCGCGTCCTCGCCGCGGTGGACGCACTCGGCTACCGCCCGAGCATGCTCGCCCGAAGCCTGTCGCTCGGCCGCACGAACACCATCGGGGTCGTCGTGCCCGACCTCGAGAACCCGATGTTCCAGGAGATCCTGCGCGGGGTCACCCGGGCCGCGGCGGCCGACGGCTACCGCGTCCTCGTGACCGACACCGAGGAGGACCCGACCGACGAGGCGGCGGCGGCCCGCGAAGCCCGTCGTCGCTGCGACGCGATCGTCCTCTGCTCACCCCGTCTGGCCGAGCCGGAGCTTCGAGCGCTGCTCGCCGAACTCCACCCGGTCGTGCTCGTCAACCGCGAGCTCGCCGACTCGCCCGTGCCGTCGGTGTCCATCGACTACGCCAGCGGCATGGAGCAGGTGCTCGCCGAACTGCACGCACTCGGGCACCGGCACATCCTGTACCTCGCGGGTCCCACCGCGAGTCAGGGCGATCGTCTCCGACGGGTCGGCATCGCCCGCGCGTGCTCGGACCACGACGACCTCTCCGTCGACATCGTGACGGCCGGATCAGCGCTGGTGGACGGCGCGTCGGTCGTCGACACGGTGGTGCAGCACGACGCGACCGCCGTGGTCGCCTTCAACGACCTCGTCGCCCTCGGGCTCGTCTCGGCGCTCCGCGGTGCCGGTGTGTCCGTCCCCTCGGCGCTCAGTGTGGTCGGCTTCGACGACATCCCGTTCGCGGCGTTCGCGGTGCCGGCGCTCAGTACGGTGTCCGTCCCGCGACGCGAGCTCGGCGCCGAGGCGTGGACCAGACTGCGGGACACGATCGGCGGTGCGGAGGGTGGACACCCGCTCGTCTTCCGGCCCCGGTTCGTCGCCCGGGAGAGCACCGCCGCCCGCCCGGCCGCGAGTCCGCCGGTCTGGCGTGGAACCGACCACCCCATCTCACCGGAGCTGACCGCCTGGCTCGGCGACCGCGAGGTCCTCGTCCTCCACGACGGCAGCGGCCTCGAACCGACCGACGCCCCGCGACCGTTCGCACACCCCGTCACGTCGCTCGGCGGGACCGTCGTCACGGAATCCGCTCCCGAGGACCACCCCCACCATGTCGGACTCTCGATGGCCGTCGCCGACGTCGACGGCGTCTCCTACTGGGGCGGTCGCACCTACGTCGCCGGGCAGGGGTCGACGATGCTCGACAACCACGGGGTCCAGCGCGTCACCGAGACCGAGGTGGACGCCGGTGTGCTGCGTCATTCGCTCGACTGGATCGGACGCGACGGGACGACGCAGCTGAAGGAGTCGCGCCGCACGGTCGTCGAGGAGTTCGCCGTGCCCGGCGTCGGGAGCGGGAGGTCGGCGCTCCGCGTCGCCGTCTCCAGCGTCCTCCAGACGACGGGATCGACGGTGACGATCGGATCGCCGGCCACGAACGGTCGTGAAGGTGCCGGCTACGGCGGATGGTTCTGGCGGTTGCCCGCGGACGCCCACCGGTCCGTCCTCAGCGCTGACGGACCGGGGGAGTCGACCGCGCACGGCTCGCGTGCGGCCTGGGTCGCCTTCGTCCTCGACGCCGACGGGAGCGCTGACACACAGACGGGCGACACCACCGAGCCCGCCCCGACGCCGCCTCGACGCCCCACCACGGTCCTGTTTCGACAGCCCGCAGCGAACGCCCTCCCCTGGTTCGTCCGTGCGGCCGAGTACCCGGGTATCGGGGTCTCGCTCGCCGCCACCAGCCGCACCACCATCACCGCCGACACCCCGCTCGTCACCGGTCTGGAGGCGGTCGTCGTCGACGGCGCTCTGGACGCGCAGCAGGCGGACGCCATCCACCGCGCGCTCCTCACCGCCGAGGAACGCAGCACCGAACCGCGCAGTATTGAACCGCGCAGCACAGGGAGTGACGCATGACCAGCACCGACCACGCCACCGCCACCACCGCCCCGACCGTCGTGGTCGTCGGGATCCACGGCCATGGCGCCAGTCACGTGGCGGCAGCCAGGGCGCTCGCCGCGACCGGCGCGATCCGCCTCGTCGGACTCGTCGACCGGACCTTCACCGAGGAGGACCGCGCTGCCGGGGACGCGCCGCTCCGCGACTCGCTCGAGGAGTGCTTCGCCGCCGGGCGGGTGGACGTGGTCATCCTCTCGACCCCGATCCACACGCACCTGGACCTCGCCGTCGCCGCTCTCGAGCACGGCGCCGACGTCCTGCTCGAGAAGCCGCCGGTCACCTCGAACGACGAACTCGACCGGCTGCAGGCCACCGCCGCCCGGACCGGCGGGCTCGTCCAGGTCGGGTTCCAGAGCCTCGGATCGCACGCGATCGGCGAGATCGCCGACGTCGTCGCCGGCGGGGAGATCGGGGCCGTGACGGCGCTCGAGGCGAGAGGCACCTGGGTCCGCACCGTCGGGTACTGGACGCGTGCCGCGTGGTCGGGCCGGCGCACGCTCGACGGCACACCCGTCGTGGACGGCGTCGTCACCAACCCCTTCGCGCACGCGGTCCAGACCATGCTCCGACTCGGCGGCACGACCGACCGCGCGGCGATCGCCACCATCGACCTCGACCAGTACCGGGCGAACGACATCGAGGCCGACGACACCTCGGTCGTCCGCATCACCCCACAGCGCGGTCCGATCATGACCGCGGCGCTCACCCTGTGCGCGCAGGAGACGACCGACCCGATGGTCACGGTCCACGGAGAGCTCGGCTCGATCCGGTTCCACTACACACGCGACGAGGTCGAGCTGGTCGTCGACGGCGTCACCCGGCGACGCTGGACGACGGGCCGGACCGACCTGCTCCCCGACCTCCTCCGCGCGCGCCAGGCGGTCCGGGCTGGTGAGGATGCCGCACTCGTCAGCTCCCTGGCCGACGCGTCCGCCTTCACCGCCGTCCTCGACGCGGTCCGGTCGGCCCCAGCGCCACACCGCATCCCCGCTGATCTCGTCGAGTGGCTCGGGGCGGGCGACGAGCGCCGCCCCGTCATTCCGAGGATCGAGGAGCTCGTCGCGGAAGCGGCCGCCACCGGCAGCACCTTCGCCGAGCTCGGGACCGATTGGGCCCGGCGATGAACCACGAGCGGCCCGGTCCGGACGAGGACGACCGCCGTCGCAAACACGCCCGACTCGCGTCGCTCCTGGAGGCCCGCGGAGCAGGCACGATCGTGCTGCGGTCCGCCGCAGCGGTCAGCTGGTACCTCGACGGCTCGCGCGTCCACGTGAGCCTCGCGGCCGACCCGATCGTCGCGGTCGTGGTCTCGCCGGGCGACGCGTGGCTCGTCGCGACCTCCAACGAGGTGGACCGGCTGCAGGCCGAGGAGCTGCCCGACGTCCGCGTTCGGACGGTGCCGTGGCACACGCCGATCGACGCGGTGCTGCCGAGTGGGGACGGGGTGCTGCAGGAGGCCGACATCGCCGCCGAGCTGCGCGCCGCACGTGCGTCGCTCCTCCCGGCCGAACTCGCGCGCTTCCGTTCGCTCGGGCGGGAGACGACGTCGGCGCTCGAGACGCTCGTCGACGAGCTCGACCCCGCCCGGACGGAACGCGCGGTCGCTGCGGACCTCGCCGGGCGCCTCGTCGCAGCCGGGATCGACCCGCTCGTCCTCCTCGTCGCCGGGGAGGGCAGACTCGCCCACCGGCACCCGCTGCCGACCGAGGGGCGACTCGGTTCCCGGGCGATGCTCGTCGCCTGCGGCCGCCGCGACGGGCTCATCGTGAACCTCACGCGGTGGTTCGACGAGGGCGGCACCCCGGCGGAGCCGTTCGCCACGGACATGCAGCGCATCCGCGCCGTCGAACGCGCCTATCTCGACGCCACCGTGCCAGGTGCTTCGCTCGCCGACATCCTCCGCACGGGGAGTGCGGCGTACGCCGAGCAGGGCTTCGACGCCGACGAGTGGACGAGGCACCATCAGGGCGGTGCGGCCGGCTACGCGGGACGCGATCCGCGCGCCACGCCTGAGGCGACCGACGTCGTCCAGCTCTGGCAAGCCTTCGCCTGGAACCCGACCGCCCCCGGCGTGAAGGTCGAGGACACGGTCGTGGTCACGCCGGACGGTGTCGAGGTGCTGACGACGAGCACGGCCTCGACCCACCCGACCCCGTCCACCGTGGGAGGCTGAAGACATGACCCGGCACATCGTGATCGCACCGGACTCGTTCAAGGGCACGGCGACCGCCGCGGAGGTCGCCGAGGCGATCGCCGACGGGTGGCGGACCATTCGGCCCGACGATCTCCTGCACTCGCTCCCCATGGCCGACGGCGGCGAGGGCACGCTCGACGCCTTCGCGGCCGCCGTGCCCGGGGCGCGTCGGCACCCGATCACGGTCACCGGCCCGGTCGGCGACCCGGTGGACGCCGAGTGGCTCGAGCTGCCCGACGGTTCGGCGGTCGTGGAGCTCGCCCAGACGAGCGGGCTGACCCTGCTCGACCCCCTGCAGCCGTTCGCGGCGCACACCGTCGGCTTCGGTGAGGCCATCGCGGCCGCCCTGGACCACGGTGCGCGACGCCTCCTGCTCGCGATCGGCGGAAGCTCCAGCACGGACGGCGGAGCCGGGCTGCTCACCGCGCTCGGAGCGCGGCTGGTGGACGCCGACGGCGGACCGGTGGCCGCCGGTAACGCCGGGCTCGCGACGCTCCGCGACATCGACACCGCCGGACTCCGTGCGCTGCCGCCGGACGGCGCGGTCATCCTCAGCGACGTGACCAACCCGCTGCTCGGCGACCGCGGTGCCGCTGCGGTCTTCGGTCCGCAGAAGGGTGCGACCACCGCCGACGTCGCGGTCCTCGACGCCAACCTGGCCCGGTTCGTGAGCCGCGCTGCGGACGCGTTCGGGTCGGACCGAACGACACGAGCAGCGGTCGAACCCGGCGCCGGTGCCGCGGGCGGTGCGGGCTTCGGCCTCCTGCTCTGGGGCGCCACCGCCACTTCGGGCGCGCGCGGCGTCGGTGAGGCGATCGCCCTCCCGGAGGCGGCCGCGGCGGCATCGATCGTGATCACGGGCGAGGGCCGCTTCGACGACCAGACGGCCGACGGCAAAGTCGCCTCCTGGGTCGCCGGGCTCGCGGCGGACCGGACCATGCTCGTCGCCGGGGCGATCCAGGCACCCACCGAGGGCATCTTCCTCGCAGCTGCCTCGCTCACGGAGCTGGCCGGCGGCGTCGAGGCGGCGATGGCCGAACCGCTCGTCCACCTGCGTGCGGCAGGGGCGGCACTGGCCACCCAGTACCGCCCCTGATCACCTCACCTGGCGGTGACGTACGTCATGCGGTGACGTCGATGAGGACCTTCCCGACCGTGTCGTCCTCGACGGCGGCGTGGGCCGCAGCCGTCTCGGCGAGCGGGAACACCGTCAACGCCAGACCGTGGTCCTCACCGACGTGGAGCGCGCCGTCCTCGATCGCTGCGGTGATGTCCTCGGCCGCGGCGTGGAGCGCAGCGTCACCGACCGTGTAGAGCAGCATGAACTGGAGCCGCGTGTTGAGCCCCATGTGCGGACGGATGTCGAGCGTGATCGAGTCACCGCCGTTGTTGGCGTAGCTGACGACCGTGCCGCGCGGGGCGATGACCGCCTGATCGAGGGGGAGGTTCTGCGCGATCGCGACCTCCACGACGAGGTCGACGCCGTCGGGTGCCACCTCGCGGATCGCCGCCGCGGTGTCGCCCTCGCGGTAGTTCACGACGTGGTGCGCTCCCGCGGCGGTCGCGAGGCGGGCCTTCTCGTCGCTGCTGATGGTGCTGATCACCGTCGCGCCGGCCCAGCGGGCGAGCTGGATCGCGGCGTTGCCGACGGCGCCGGCACCACCCTGGACGAGGACCGTTCGGCCGTCGAGGGCTCCGGGGGAGAGGCGGGTCGGGCCGTCCTGCGCGACGGTGAGGGCGCGATGCGCGGTCATCGCGGGGACACCGAGGCTGGCACCGAGTTCGAATGACGCGGCGTCGGGCAGGGGGACCACACGGGAGACGGGCTGCACCGTGAACTCCTGGGCCGTGCCCAGCGGGCTCTCGTGCGCGGCGAGGTACACCCAGACGCGGTCGCCGACGGCGAAGGTGGTCGTGGTCGCCGCGTCGCCGGCGGCCGGGCCGACCGCGTCGATCACGCCGGCGCCGTCGAGGTTCGGGACGACCTCGGGGAAGGGCATGCCACCCGAGGGGCCGCCGCCGCGCCTGGTCTTCCAGTCGGTCGGGTTGACGCCCGAGAACGCGAGCTTGATGCGGACCTCGCCGGGGCCGGGCTCGGGGAGCTCGCGCTCGACGAGGTGGAGGACGGACGGGTCACCGTTGGTGGAGTAGACGATCGATCGCATACCGGGGCCAACGTCTCCGCCGCGCGGAAGATTCCGTGGTGGCACTTCGACAGGCTCAGTGACCGGGGGAGGATTACTCGGTGACGGGGGAAGGGATGCCCGTTCCCTGAGCTTGTCGAAGGGCCCCCGGGGAGCGTTGTGGGTCTGAGGGCTTCGGCGTGTGGCACTTCGACAGGCTCAGTGACCGGGGGATGTTCGCTCAGCGACCGGGTGGTGCTCGGTGACCGGGGAGGGGATGCCCGTTCCCTGAGCTTGTCGAAGGGCCCCCGGGGAGCGTTGTAGGTCGGCAGGCTCCGGTATGTGGCACTTCGACAGGCTCAGTGACCGGGAGAGGTTCGCTCGGCGACTGGTGCCGCCTCAGGCTCGGGCGGCGTACTGCTCCCGCGCGATCCCGGACGCGTCCGCAGCGAGAGCGTCCGCATGGTCGGTGCCGTCGCCGGCCCCCACCGCAGCCCACGCCGGGCGAGTGCCACTGAGTGCCCAGGCCGCCTGCACCGCGGCGCCGTCGGCGACGTACTCCCCGGGTGCCGGCACGACGACCGGCACGCCGAAGACCTCGCGAGCGATCGCCTGCACCGCCGGGTTCTGCGCCGCACCACCGATGAGGAGCACGCGCTCCGCCGTGACGCCCTGCGCGAGCACCGCGTCGAGGCCGTCGGCGAGTCCGCAGAGCAGCCCCTCGATCGCCGCTCGGGCGAGGCCCTCGCGCGTCGTCGACTCCAGGGTCATGCCGAAGAGGGTCGCCGTCGCGTCCGGCCGGTTCGGGGTGCGCTCGCCCTCGAAGTACGGCTGGAGCACGAGTCCACGTGCCCCGGCCGGGGCCTCGAGCGCGAGTCGACCGAGTTCCGTGTGGTCGACGCCGAGCAGCGCGGCCACCGCGTCGAGGATCCGTGCGGCGTTGAGTGTCGCGATGAGCGGCAGGAACGCGCCGTCGGCCGAGGCGAACCCGGCGACGGTGCCCGAGCTGTCGCGGACCACGGCCGGCGTCACGGCGAACACCGTCCCGCTCGTGCCGATCGACACGACGACGTCACCGGCCGTCGCACCGAGCCCGAGGGCGGCTCCCGCGTTGTCGCCGGCGCCCGCCCCGATGACGGTGTCCGGCCCGATGAGGCCGCCGTCGACACCGGTCCCTGTGGACTCCTCCGGCGCGAGCACGCGCGGCAGGATCGCATCGTGGCCGAGCGCTGCGACGAGCAGCTCGCGGTCGTACTCGCCGTCGGTGGGGGACCAGTACCCGGTGCCGGAGGCGTCGGAGCGGTCGGTCGTCAGCTCGGCGAGGTCCGCGCCGAGCGGGCTCTCGTCGGCCGGACCGAAGCCGCGCAGACGCCACGTCAGCCAGTCGTGGGGGAGTGCGACGGCGGCGACCTCGGCGGCGTTCCCGGGTTCGGCGTCGCGCAGCCAGCGCAGCTTCGTGATCGTGAAGGAGGCGACGGGGACGCACCCGGTCCGCTGGGCGAGTTCCGCAGCGCCGAACTCCGTGATGAGGTCAGACGCGGCCTGCGCGCTCCGGGTGTCGTTCCAGAGGAGTGCCGGACGGATGACGCGTCCGTCGACGTCGAGCGCGACCATGCCGTGCTGCTGGGCCGCGACCGACACCGCGGCGACATCGGCCAACCCGCCGGCGGCGGCGGCCGCCTCCTGCAGCGCCTGCCACCACGCGGCCGGGTCGACCTCGGTGCCGGCGGGGTGCGCCGCGCGTCCTTCGCGGACGAGCGCTCCGGTCTCGGCGTCGCGGATGACGACCTTGCAGCTCTGGGTGGACGAATCGATGCCGGCGACGAGCGTCATCGCTCTCCCTGTTCTCGGTGGTGGGCGGTCGGGTGACCGCCGGGTCTGCTGTGGGGTGGAACGCGGAACGGCGTTCCGCCCCCGATCCTCTCGGATCAGGAGACGGAACGCCAGGTTCGCGGGTGTCGGTTAGCGCGCACCCATGAGGTGGTCGACCGCCAGCTGCTGCAGGCGGACGAACCCGAAGCCCTTGCCGCCGAAGTAGGCGTCGGCGTCGAAGTCCTCGTACGACGAGCGGTCGGCGAGCAACTGCTCGACGGTCTCGCCGGGGTTGAGCGTCGGCTCGCGCAGCTCGGGCACGCGGGCGGCGGCCAGCGCCTCCTGCACCTCGGGGTCGGCGCGGAACGCCTCGGCGCGCTCCTTGAGCAGCAGGTACATGCGCATGTTGGCGGCTGCGGAGTCCCACACGCCCGTGATGTCCTCGGTGCGGCTCGGCTTGTAGTCGAAGTGACGCGGGCCGTCGTACGCGGGGCCGCCGTTCACGCCACCGTGCTCGAGGAGGTCGACGAGCGAGAACGCGTTCTGCAGGTCGCCGTGACCGAAGACGAGGTCCTGGTCGTACTTGATGCCCCGCTGGCCGTTGAGGTCGATGTGGTAGAGCTTGCCCTGGTAGAGCGCCTGGGCGATGCCGGCGGTGAAGTTGAGGCCCGCCATCTGCTCGTGGCCGACCTCGGGGTTGATGCCGACGAGCTCCGGGCGCTCGAGGGTCTCGATGAACGCCATCGCGTGGCCGAGGGTCGGGAGCAGGATGTCGCCGCGGGGCTCGTTGGGCTTCGGCTCGATCGCGAAGCGGATGTCGTAACCCTTGTCGGTCACGTAGTCACCGAGGAGGTTGACGGCCTCGCGGTAACGCTCGAGGGCCGCCTGCACGTCCTTCGCGGAGTCGTACTCGGCGCCCTCGCGGCCGCCCCACATGACGAAGGTCTTGGCGCCGAGTTCGGCGGCGAGGTCGAGGTTGCGGAGCACCTTGCGGAGGGCGAAGCGGCGGACGGCGCGGTCGTTCGAGGTGAAACCGCCGTCCTTGAAGACGGGCGCGCTGAACAGGTTGGTGGTCACCATCGGCACGATGACGCCGGTGTCGGCGAGGGCCTGCTTGAGACGGTCGATCTGCTTCTGGCGTTCGGCGTCGGTCGAACCGAAGGCGAAGAGGTCGTCGTCGTGGAAGGTGAGGCCGTAGGCGCCGAGGTCGTTCAGGCGGGTGACGGCCTCGACCACGTCGAGGTCGCGGCGGGTGGGGCCACCGAACGGGTCGGTCCCGTTGTAGCCGATCGTCCAGAGGCCGAAGGAGAACCGATCGGCTTTGGTGGGGGTGAGGCTCATGCGTGCAGTCCTTCAACGTCGTTGGTGAGCGGATGATTTGTTGTTAACCACAACTTATGGTTGAGACTAGCAGATCGTCGGCCGCGCGTCACCGGTCGAGTGTCGCGAAATATTTCGTTAGCATGGGCAGAACTTCTCGCTGCAGAGACGGCCGTCCGGCCCGGCGGAGCGGGATCGGAGGACTCGGATGAGCGACGACGCCGCGGTGCAGACCGCTGGACCTGGTGCCGGTGGCGGGCGCGCGACCCTGTCGCGCATCGCCAGGGAGGCCTCCGTGTCGGTGTCGACCGCCTCGAAGGTGCTCAACGGGCGCCCCGGGGTGTCGCCGGACACCCGGGAGATCGTCGAGCGGCTCCTCGACCGCCACGGCTACAGTCGCCGCGGTGCGGAGCTCGCGCAGGGCTCGCTCATCGAGCTCGTCTTCGAGTACATCGACAGCTCGTGGTCGCTCGAGATCATCCGCGGTGTCGAGAAGGTCGCGCGTCAGCACGGCATGAGCGTCACCCTCACCGAGACGGGCGCCCGGCGGTCGACCGGCGAGGGTTGGGTCGAGAGCATCATCTCGCGGAAGCCGGTCGGGGTCATCCTCGTGTTCTCGGACATCGACCCGGCGTACCGGCGCCAGCTCCACACGCGCAACATCCCGGTCGTCGTGGTCGACCCGGCGGGGGACCCTGGCCCGGAGGTCGCCGCCATCGGCTCCACGAACTGGTCCGGCGGGATGGCCGCGACGCGCCACCTCATCGAGCTCGGACACCGCAGGATCGGGCTGATCTCGGGTCCGCAGGACCTCATGTGTTCGCGGGCGCGGGTCTCGGGCTACCGGTCCGCGCTCGAGGAGGCCGGGATCCCGCTCGACGAGACCATCCTGCGGCGCGGTGAGTTCATCCCGGAGGCCGGACGCGTCCTGGCGCTCGAACTGCTGCAGCTCGAGGACCGACCGACTGCGATCTTCGCCGGCAACGACATGCAGGCGTTCGGCGTCTACGAGGCGGCGCGCTCGCTCGGGATCTCGATCCCGGAGCAGCTGTCGGTCGTCGGGTACGACGACGTCCCGCCGGCCAAGTGGGTCGGCCCGGCCCTCACGACCATCCGGCAGCCGCTCATCGAGATGGCGGAGGAGGCGACCCGCCTGGTGCTGAAGCTCCGGTCCGAGACGGTCGACAACATCCGCCTCGACCTCGCCACCTCCCTCGTCGTCCGGGGTTCGACCGCAGCCCCGCCCACTCCGTAGCCCGCGAACTGTCACTCGCCGCTAGTCCGAGCGGCGGGGACTGTGCCGGAGTGACAGTTCGCGGGCAGGGGTGGGGTGGGCGCGGGCGCGTGCGAAAAGTTTCCAATGCGGGAGAGGGAAGTTGCGGGGAGACAGGCGGCGGGGCTAGCTTCAGGGCACCGCAGCGAAGCGATCCGGAACCCCGGGGCCGCAGCTGCGCGAGCAGCTCGGGAGCGTTGCACATGGCGGGAAGCGGACGGCCGGAACTCCGGGTCGCGATGATCGGATACGGCTTCATGGGAGCCGCACACTCGCAGGCCTGGCGCACCGCAGCGCGCTTCTTCGACCTCGACGCGGAACCGGTCATGGCGACGATCGTCGGCCGCAACGCCGAGGCACTCGAGGCAGCCCGCGTGAAGTTCGGCTGGGAGTCGGCCTCGACGGACTGGCGGAGCGTCATCGCCGACCCGTCCATCGACATCGTCGACGTCTGCACGCCCGGCTCCTCGCACGTCGAGATCGCGATCGCCGCCCTCGAAGCCGGCAAGCACGTCCTCTGCGAGAAGCCGCTCGCCAACAGCGTCGAGGAGGCGGAGCTGATGGTCGCCGCAGCCGAGGCGGCGAGGGCCCGCGGCGTCCGCTCCATGGTCGGCTTCAGCTACCGTCGCGTGCCCGCCATCGGCTACGCCCGCCAGCTCATCTCAGAGGGCGCGCTCGGGGACGTCCGCCAGATCCGCGCGCTCTACCTCCAGGATTGGCTGAGCGACGCCGAGGGTCCGATGACCTGGCGCCTCGACAAGGACCAGGCCGGTTCCGGCTCGCTCGGCGACATCGGCGCGCACGCCATCGACCTCGTGCAGCACCTGACCGGTGCCCGACTCGACACCGTCAGCGGGACGCTCGCCACCTTCGTCACCGAGCGACCGCTCCTCGGCGAGACCGTCGGCCTGAGCGGGACCGCCTCCGATGAGCGCGGCGCGGTCACCGTCGACGACGCCGCCTGGTTCACCGCGAAGCTCACGGGCGGACTCGCGGACGGCGCCATCGGCGCCTTCGAAGCCACCCGCTACGCGACCGGCCGGAAGAACGCGCTCCGCATCGAGCTGAGCGGCTCCCGCGGAGCCATCGCCTTCGACCTCGAGCGGATGAACGAGCTCGAGGTGTACGACGCCACCGCTCCCGCCGGCAAGCAGGGCTTCACGCGCATCGTCATCACCGAGCCGGAGCACCCGTACATGGCCGCCTGGTGGCCGACCGGCCACGGCATCGGCTACGAGCACCCGTTCTCGCACCAGGTGCGGGACCTCGTCCAGGCCATCATCGGCGGCACCGATCCCGAACCGTCCTTCGCCGAAGGCCTGCAGGTCCAGCGGGTCCTGCGCGCCGTCGAGTCGAGCGCCGCGAACGGCAGCGCCTGGACGCCCACCGACTGACCCGACCACATCGCACCATCAGCAGCAGCACCCACCAAGGAGAGAACGCAATGACGCTTCGTACTTCATCCCGCCGTCGGACCCGACTGGCCGCAGTCGCCCTCGGCGTCTCGGCCCTCATGCTCGGCGCGACCGCCTGCTCCAGCGGCGGTGGCGCCCCGAGTGGCAGCGCCACCCTCTGGGGCCTCACCGGCACCGACGAGGACACCGTCCTCGGCCCGTCGCTCAAGGAGTGGAACGGCGCCAACGCCGACGGCCAGATCGCCGCGACCTACTTCCAGAACGACGCTTACAAGACCAAGATCCGCACGGCCGTCGGCGCGGGCAGCGCCCCGACCATCATCTACAGCTGGGCGGGCGGGACCCTGAACTCCTACGTGGACGCCGGCAAGGTCGCCGACATCACCTCGGAGACCGCGGACGCCAAGGGCAAATTCCTCGAGTCCGTCTGGAACCAGGGCGTCATCGACGACAAGGTCTACGCGGTGCCGATGAACGCCACCACGCCGATCATGTTCTATTACAACAAGGACGTCCTGAAGGCCGCCGGCGTCGAGGTCCCGACGAACTTCGACGAGATCATCGACGCCATCCCCAAGCTCAAGGCCGCAGGCGTGGCCCCGTTCTCGCTCGCCGGTGCGTCCAAGTGGCCGTCGCTCATGTGGGAGGAGTACCTCGTCGACCGCGTCGCCGGCCCCGAGGCCTTCAACAAGATCATGGCCGGTGAAGCCGACGCGTGGAGCGACCCCGGCATCATCGAGGCGAACGAGAAGATCCAGGAGCTCGTGAAGGCCGGCGCGTTCGTCGACGGCTACGCCTCGGTCACCGCCGACAGCAACGCCGACGTCGCCCTGCTCTACACGGGCAAGGCCGCGATGATGCTCCAGGGCGCCTGGGTCATGACGACCTTCAAGCAGCAGGCGGCCGAGTTCGCCGAGAAGGGGCTCGGCTACACGACCTTCCCCGCCGTCACCGGTGGCAAGGGCGACCCGTCGAACATCGTCGGCAACCCGTCCGGGTACTTCTCCATCTCCGCCTCGGCGACGAAGGAGCAGAAGGCCAGCGCGCTGAAGTACCTCACTGAGGGCGTCTTCGACAAGGGCTACATCGACCGCATGGTCGAGGCCGGTCAGGTGCCGCCGATCACGGGTATCGACGACCAGATCGCGGACGCCGGCGGCGACTTCGGCACGACCGTCTACGACCTGACGAAGAACGCCAAGAACTTCCAGATGTCGTGGGACCAGGCGCTCCCGCCCGCACAGGCCACCGCGCTGCTGACGAACCTCGACCAGCTGTTCAACCTGCAGATCACCCCGCAGGAGTTCTCCGACAACATGAACAAGACGATCGGACAGTGATCTCCCGATGACCGTCACCCGTCCATTGAACGGGGCCCGAGGGGCCGGTGCGGCAGCGATGCGCCGCCGCACCGGCCCCAGCGGCTGGATGGTCGCGCCGGCGCTGGGCTTCTTCCTCGTCTTCGCGATCATCCCGCTCATCGTCGCCCTGTACCTGAGCTTCACCCGCTGGGACGCGATCACCGACCCCGCGTGGGTCGGCCTCGACAACTGGGCCTCGGTCCTCGTCGACCCGGTCGCGATCGACGCCCTCGTCCTGACCCTCAAGGTCATCGTGATCTCCTGGATCGTCCAGACCCCGATCAGCCTGCTGCTCGGGACCTGGACCGCCGGTAAGCAGCGCAACCGGGCCGTCCTCGGCGCGATCTTCTTCCTGCCGCTCCTGCTGTCGTCGGCGGCAACCGCCATCGCGTTCAAGGCGATCCTCGACCCGAACTTCGGTCTGTCGGCGTCGCTCGGCATCCCGTTCCTCAAGCAGGACTGGCTCGGCAACCAGCAGCTCGTGCTCTTCGTCGTGATCTTCATCATCGCGTGGCAGTTCGTGCCCTTCCACACGCTCCTGTTCCAGGGTGGCGTGCGGCAGATCCCGGCGTCCCTCTACGAGGCGGCCGAGATCGACGGGGCCGGGACGGTCAAGCAGTTCTTCCACATCACGCTCCCGCAGCTGCGGTACACGCTCGTGACGTCGTCCACGCTCATGATCATCGGTTCGCTCACCTACTTCGACGTGATCTTCGTGCTCACCGGCGGTGTTCCGAGCGCCGGCACCCGCATCCTCCCGATCCTCATGTACGTGACGGGCTTCTCCGCGAGCCAGTTCGGGCAGGCGAGCGTCATGGCGATCATCCTGGCCGTCATCGGTCTCGCCATCGCCCTGCTGCTCACCAAGCTGAGCGGCTTCGCCAAGATGGACAGTCAGCAGGAGGGCCTCTGATGTCAGCGACGAACCCACTCACGAAGCCCGGCGCGCTCCCGACGGGAAGCCTCGACACGGTCAGCGTCTCGACCGCCGGGTCGAAGCGCGGACGCCCCGGCGAGCACGAGACGCGAGGCAGGCGCCCCCGCGGTGCCCGCCGCAAGCCGAACATCCTCGGCGGGATCGGCGCCTGGATCTGGCTGCTCATCATCGTGCTGCCGATCTACTACATCGTCATCACGAGCGTGCGCCCGCAGGCCGGGTTCTTCTCGAGCAACCAGCTCATCCCGCCCACCGACCCGACCCTCGACGGCTACGCCCTCGTCCTGCAGAGCGACTTCTTCCTGTATCTCGGCAACAGCGTCATCATCACCGTCGCGAGCGTCGCCGTCACCGTGTTCGTCTGCCTCATGGCGTCGTACGCGATCGTGCGCACCAACTCCCGGTTCACGCGGGGAGCGTTCTCGTTCTTCCTACTCGGCCTCGCGATCCCGCTGCAGGCGACGATCATCCCGCTGTTCTACATGCTCAGCAAGGCGGGACTCTACGACACCCTCCTGGCGCTGATCCTGCCGTCCATCGGCTTCGCGGTGCCCGTCACCGTGCTCATCCTGTCGAACTTCATCCGCGACATCCCCAAGGAGCTGTTCGAGTCGATGACCGTCGACGGGGCGTCGAGCTGGCGGACCCTCGTCTCGCTCGTCCTCCCGCTCGCCCGGCCGGCGATCGTCACCGTCGCGCTCTACAACGCGCTCAACGTGTGGAACGGATTCCTGTTCCCACTCGTGCTCACGCAGTCGCCGAGCAACCGGGTGCTGCCGTTGTCGCTGTGGACGTTCCAAGGCTCGTTCAGCGTGAACGTGCCGGCCGTGCTCGCCGCCGTGGTGCTGTCGACCCTGCCGATCTTCATCCTGTATTTGTTCGGCCGACGCCAGTTGATCAGTGGCATGACCGCCGGCTTCAGCAAGTAGTGCTGATCGCGAGCCGACCAATGACCGAACCATCCCCTGAGAGGAACACATGACTGACAAGCAGGCGCTCGTGGTGCGAGGCGGCTGGGACGGACACATGCCCGTCGAGACGACCGCGGCCTTCATCCCCTTCCTGGAGGCGAACGGGTTCACCGTCCGCGTCGAGGACGGGACCACCGTCTACACCGACGCCGACTACCTCGACACGGTCGACCTCATCGTGCAGATCAACACGATGAACACGATCGAGGCCGAGGAGTTCGCCGGCCTCCAGCGCGCCGTGCTCAACGGCACGGGCATGGCCGGTTGGCACGGCGGGATCGCGGACTCCTACCGCAACAACGCCGACTACCTCCACATGATCGGCGGCCAGTTCGCGCACCACGCCGGCAAGGACCCGGCCGAGCGCACGGGGGAGCAGTCCGACAACTACATCCCGTACACCGTCCACATCACCGAGTACGGCCGGTCGCACCCCATCACCGAGGGCATCGAGGACTTCGACCTCGTCACCGAGCAGTACTGGGTGCTGAGCGACGAGTACAACGACGTCCTCGCGACGACGACGCAGGAGGTGCGGCCCTGGGACGCATGGAACCGTCCCGTCACGGCGCCCGCCATCTGGACGCGGCAGTGGGGGAAGGGTCGGATCTTCGTGTCCGCTCCCGGCCACCGCATCGAGATCGTCGAGGACCCGAACGTCCGCACCATCATCGAAAGGGGCCTGCTGTGGGCAGCACGCTGAACGGGATCGTCGAAGACCGGTGCCAGAACGCCGGCCGCGCCATGATCGAAAGGGGCCTGCTGTGGGCAGCACGCTGAACGGAGTGTCCGAGACCGCCGGGGGATCCGTCCTCCGGGTCGGCGTCATCGGCGTCGGCAACATCTCGAAGCAGTACTTCGCCGAGTTCCCGAAGCTGCCGAACCTCGAGCTCGTCGTCGTCGCGGACCTCGACCTCGCCCGCGCCGCTGAGGTCGCCGCCGAACAGGGCGTGCGGTCGTCGAGCGTCGACGAGCTGCTCGCCGACCCCGAGGTCGACGTCGTCCTGAACCTGACCATCCCGGCCGCGCACGCCGAGGTCGCGCTCCGAGCCCTCGAGGCCGGCAAGCACGTCTACGGGGAGAAGCCGCTCGCGCTGTCGACCGCCGAGGCGCGACCGGTGCTCGAGCTCGCGGCGGCGAAGGGCCTCCGCGTCGGCAGCGCGCCGGACACCGTCCTCGGGTCGGGCGTCCAGACGGCGCTCGCCGTGCTCGACAGCGGTGCCATCGGTCGGCCGATCGCCGCGGCGGTCGCCTGGAGCGCCCCGGGACACGAGCTGTGGCACCCGGCCCCCGCGTTCTACTACCAGCCGGGTGGCGGGCCGCTCCTCGACATGGGGCCGTACTACCTGACGAGCCTCGTGTCGTTCTTCGGGCCCGTCGTGCGGGTGTCGGGGGCGGTCGCGCGGTCGGATCGTGAGCGGTCGGTCGCGACCGGAGCGCTGGCCGGGACGCCGATCCCGGTGCACGAGGAGGTCGACACGCACGTCACCGCGATCCTCGAGCACGCGAACGGGGTGGTCTCGACCGTGACGGTCTCGTTCGAGGTGTGGGCGAGCCGCGTGCCGCTCTTCGAGGTCTACGGGACGGGCGGGACGGTCGCCGTGCCCGACCCGAACCGGTTCTCGGACCCGGTGGAGATCGCGACGGCCGACGACCGCACCTGGCGTGCCGTCCCCGACAGCGCCGGCTTCGTCGACGCCGGCCGCGGCGTGGGCCTGTCCGACCTGGCCGAGGCGATCGAGCAGGACCGACCGCATCGGGCCTCGGGCGACCTCGCGTTCCACGTGTTGGAGATCATGGAGGCGATCATCGTCGCCGGTCGTGAGCACCGCGTCGTGGAACTGACCAGTACCGTCCCCCGCCCGGCACCGGTGCTGCAGCCCGCGACCGTCGCCTGAGTTCCTCCCCTGCCCGCGAACTGTCACTCGGCGCTGGTCCGGGCGGCTGGAACTGTGCCGAAGTGACAGTTCGCGGGCAAGGGTGGGACCGGTCGGTGTGCGAGGATGGCCTGATCCGAGGACACATTTGGGGGAATGATGTCGTTCACACGAGCACACCGACGTCCGGTCGTCACCGCCCTGGCGATCGCAGGAGCACTGGCGTTGGCCGGATGCTCGGGCGGCGCGGGAGCATCGACGCCCGCACCGACCGAGACCGTGACCACGACGGCCACGCCGACACCGTCGCCGACGCCCACCGGTCCCGACCTCGCCGATCCCGCGTCCTGGATCGTGTCGTTCACCGGGGTCGGCCCCATCGAGGTCGGTGCGCCGATCGAGGGCACGGCGTCGTTCATGACCGCCTTCACCGTCGCGACGCAGGAGGCGTGCCCGTGGGTGACCGCCTACGCCGCCGACGGGCTGCCCTCCGTCTGGCTCCCCGATCCGCAGAGCACCGGCGTCGTCAACCAGATCGTCCTGCAGGCGTGGGGCGGGCCGGCGTCTGCGGCGGTCGCCTCCTCGCCGACGACCGCTGAGGGCGTCGGCGTCGGGTCCACCCTCGAGGAACTCCGGGCCGCCTACCCGGCGCTCACCGAGCAGCAGGGCAAGTACGCCGTCTTCTACGCCGTCACCGACGACGCCGGACACTGGATCAACTTCTCCGTGACCGACGACCTCGTCGACGGCATCGTCGTCCGCGACGAAGCCAAGATCGACAGCGAGTACTGCGGCTGATCCGCCTCAGCGGGCGACCGGGACGACCCGGACGTCCCTGAGCGCGCCGTCTTCAACCCGAGCGGTCATCATCGTGCACTCCGGTTGACGACGGCGGTCCGTCGGCGACCCGGGGTTGAGCAGACGCAGACCGGCGGGGGAGACCGAGTCCCACGGGATGTGGCTGTGCCCGAAGACCAGGACGTCGGTGTCGGGGAAGGCCTCGTCGGCACGTCGCTCGCGCCCGGTCGCCGCCCCCGTCTCGTGGACGACGGCGAACCGCAGCCCGTCGAGCTCGAAGCGCGCGACCTCGGGAAGACGCGCGCGGAGGCCGGGGCCGTCGTTGTTGCCGAAGACGCCGACGAGGCGGGCGGCGCGCGCATCGAGGGCGTCGAGGGTCGCCTCGTCGACCCAGTCACCCGCGTGGACGACGACGTCCGCTGCGTCGACGGCGGCCCAGACCGCGTCCGGCAGGACCTTCGCCCGCTTCGGCAGGTGGGTGTCGGCGAGGAGGAGCAGCGAGGTCGGCATGTTCCCACGGAAGCGGATCGCGCCGACGCCGTCAACCGGCTGGTGCTCCCGCGCCCGTCGACCCGCTCGGGACCGGCGCTTGTCGAGCGGCGCCTTTCGACAGGCTCAGGGACCGGACCGGACCGGACCGGGCCCAGGGACAGGACCAGGCTCGGGGAGCGGGCCGCGGACCGCCGTTCACGGACACTCCCGCAGAGTGGGCGACTAGGGTGATCCCATGCCCGCAACCGACCTTCGTTTCTCCGGGAGGATCGCCGGCTACGGCACCACGGGCGGCGTCCGCATCGTTCTCGGGCTCTGGTCGACGTCCCCGTTCGGCTCCTTCGCCGACGCGATGATCGAGGACTCCCGCGGCAAACGCTTGCTGCTCGCGCCGACGCAGGAGATCGCCGACTTCATCTCCACCACGTACACCTTCGACGACGTCGAGATCGGCACCGTCGGCTGGACGCGCCTGCCGACGGGGCTCCGCTTCGTGGGCGGTCCGCTCGACACGACCCTCCGCATCGGTGGGAGCTCGCCGCTCGGTCGTGCGCTCCGGGTCGTCCCCAAACCCGTGGCCGTGAACCCCGTCTGGCTGCAGACCATCGACCCCCTCGCCCGCGTGCTCCAACCCGGCGCCCGGACGGCGGGCTCCGCCGGCAACGGTCGACGCGAGTACTACGGCGTGACCGGCGCTCGCCGCATCACCGCCGCCACCGCGAGCTGGTCCGGTGCGGACCTCGGCACCCTCGCCCGACTCGACCCGCCCGTACGCTTCGGCTTCGGCTCCGCTCCGGCCGACCCGCACCTCGTCGACATCGTCACCACGGTCCGCCAGCCGGCGTGAGCGGCTCCGGGGTCGCGCGGCTCACCCGCTAGCCGGTGCCGGCGTCGTGGCAGGAGGAGATCCGCTCGGTGGCAGGACGTTCCTCAACCGGACGTCCTGCTGCCGTGCCGATCTCCTGCTGCCGTGCCGCTGGGTGTTCAGTCTCGGCGGACCATCCAGACGTCGACCTCGTCTTCGCGTTCGAGCGTGAAGCCGTGGCGCTCGTAGAGGCGGCGGGCCGGGCTGCCCTGCAGCACGTTGAGACGGAACGGGCGCGGATCGCCGTCATCGGACAGGAGCTGCGAGAGCACCGCGGTGCCGAGGCCAGCGCCCTGGTGCTCGGGCGCCAGATAGAAGTGCTCCACCCACCGCTCGCCGGCTTCCGGACGGAGGGCGACCAGCCCGGCCGTGACGCCGTCGACCTCGATCACCGAGGTGTGCTCCGGGCGATATCCGTCGAGGAAGCGCTGGCGCACGCGGGTCTCGTCGTAGCGACCGAGGCGCTCGAGGTCGGGCCGCATGACGACGGCGCGCAGCTCGGCCATCCAGGTCGAGTCGTCGATGGTGGCGGGGCGGAGTGTCCAGGCGGCGGGCATCCGTCCAGTCAACCATCCACGGCTGACGGCGGGTGAACCTGCGCGTGCCCGGATAGGGAACACTGGAGGGATCGAGCAGAGGGTGTGCGTGTGAGCGAGTCGACAGCGGTCGGGGCGGGTCCGGCGGGCGGATCCGGCATGGGGAGCGGACTCGACTCGGTGCGCCGTCGCAACCTCGGGCGGATCGTCGAGCTCGTGCACCAGGGCGGGGTGCAGTCGCGGTCGGCGCTCACGAGGACGACCGGCCTCAACCGGTCCACGGTCGCCGCGCTCGTCACGGAACTCGCCTCGATCGGCATCGTCACGGAGTCGGTCCCGGTCGGCGGACAGGGTGTCGGCCGGCCGTCGCCACTCGTTTCAGCCGGCCCGCGAGCCGTCGCCTTCGCGGCGAACCCGGAACTCGACGCGATCACGGTGGCGGCCGTGCGACTCGGCGGCGAGGTCCTCGAGCGCGTGCGTCGCGAGGTCGACACGACACCGACGGCGGCCGAGGCGACGGCGATCATCGCGGAGTTGGTCGAGGAACTCGCCGATCGACTGCCCGACGAAGCGCGCGGTGGCGGCGGGATCGGGCTCGCGATCCCCGGTCTCGTCCGGGACGCCGACGGGGTCGTCCGGCTCGCACCGCACCTCGGGTGGGTCGACGAGCCCTTGGTCGAACGGCTGCGTGCCGCGACCGGTCGTGCGGTGTTCGCTGCCAACGACGCGAGTCTCGGCGCTCGGGCGGAGCGGACCTTCGGGGCGGGCCGCGGCATCGACGACCTCGTCTACCTGAACGGTGGCGCGAGCGGTATCGGTGGTGGCATCATCGCCGGTGGTCGACCCGTCGGTGGTGCGCGCGGGTACGCGGGGGAGTTCGGTCACACCTCGGCGACGGCCGCCGGCAACGCACTCGAAGACGCCGTCCGACGCAGTGAGCTGCTCCATGTCGCCGGCCTCGCCGCCGGGGATGACGCGGTCCTCGAAGCGGCGCTCGCCGAGGGCATCGCGGCCGATCCGGTTGGGGCGATGCGGGAGGAGGTCGTCCGGCAGGCCAGGACGCTCGGACGGGCGCTCGCCGGGACGGTGAACATCCTCGACCCCGAACTCGTCGTCCTCGGTGGGCATCTCGGGATCGTGCTCGAACTGGCATCGGAGGAGTTGCACGACGCGGTCCGTGAGCGGGCGCTCGTCCCGCCGTTCGAGGACGTCGCGATCGTGCGTGCGGCGCTCGGCCAGGACCTCCTGCTCATCGGTGCCGCGGAACTCGCCTTCGATCGACTCATCGCGGACCCCGCCGCCTGGTGATCGTCGCCCTGGGTGCTGTCGGCCTGGTCGTCAGCGCACCGCGCTGGCGCCACCACCACACACGACCACGAGGGGTCAGAAGGCCGGGCGACCCGTCGACTTCCGCACGATCAGTTCCGGCTCGATCGTTCCGCGGTACCCGACGGCGTCGACCTCGAGGTTGCCGAGCAATCGCGCGACACAACGACGCCCCAGCTCGTCGAAGTCCTGCCGCACCGTCGTGAGCGGCGGCCAGAAGTGCGGTGCCTCCGGGATGTCGTCGAACCCCACGATCGACACGTCCCGGGGCACGTCGTACCCCTCGTCGCGGATCGCGTGGATGAGGCCGAGCGCCATCTGGTCGTTCGACGAGAAGATCGCCGTGAAGTCGCGCACCCGCATGAGTTCGATCCCGGCGCGATACCCGAAGTCGGCGGTCCAGTCACCGAGGATCGGCGCGGTCGTCGGCACGTCCTGCGCACTCATCTCGGCGAGGAACCCGTGCATGCGCGCCTCCGCCTCGATCCAGTCCTGCGGGCCGGCGAGGTGGTAGATGTTCCGATGCCCGAGCTCGATGAGGTGCCGCGTCGCCAAGCGGCCACCGGCGACCTGGTCGACGCCGATCGAATGGTCGTCGAGGTCGCCGCCGGACTGCACCGCGATGAACGGCACCCGCACCTGCAGCTCCTCGATCGCCCGGAACACCCGGACCTGCGGCGCGATGACCACGATGCCGTCCACCGACTGCGCGAGCAGATGCTCGACGGCGGCGACGATCGACGCGTCGGAGACGTCGGGCAGGTTCGCCGTGCTCACGAGGTACCCCGCGTCCTTGCTCGCGTTCTCGATCGCCTGGATCATGCTCGCCGGACCGTACTGCGACCGCTGGCTCGCGAGCACCCCGATGGTCCGTGACCGACTCGTCACGAGCGCCCTGGCCGCACGGTTCGGACGGTAGTTGACCTCGTCCATGACGGCGAGGACCCGGTCGCGGGTGGAGTCGCGGATGCTCGGGTGGTTGTTGAGCACCCGCGAGACCGTCTGGTGCGACACCCCGGCCAGGCGCGCGACATCACGGATATTGGGGGCTCGCCCCCGTTCGGCGTCGTCGCTCACGGATTCCTCGGACCTCGATGTGCACGGTCACATTTCGTGCTGCACCCATTATGCACACGCCTCAGGCCCCCGACGGATCGGGTCCCCCAGGGTGCGTGGAGCCACAGAGGGGTCCGCGACGGTACCGTTGGGGGATGGATACCGAAAGCGTCGCCCGCGTCATCGAAGCCACCGACTTCTCGGGCGTCGTGCTCGTCAAGCGCGGTGACGAGACGCTCTTCGAGGCTGCCCGAGGCCTCGCCTCGAGGGAGCGCGACGAGCCGATCACGCTCGACACCCGCTTCGACACGGCGTCCATCACGAAGCTCTTCACCGCCGCCGCCGTGCTCCAGCAGGTCGACGCCGGACACATCGACCTCGACGAGTCGATCCACGAGTACGTCGACCTCGACGGCACCACCATCCGTCGCGACGTCCAGCTGCTCCACCTGCTCACCCACACCTCCGGCATCGCCGACGACGCCGACGAGACCGCCGGCGAGAGCTACGACGACCTCTGGGCCGAGCGCCCGGCCTCGTCGATCCGCGAGACCGCCGACCTCCTGCCGCTCTTCGCCGACAAGGAGCCGCTCGCGGCCCCCGGCGAAGAGGCGAACTACGTCAACGCCGGCTACGTGCTGCTCGGGCTCGCGCTCGAGGGCGTGACGGGGCTGCCCTACCGCCAGCTCATCGAGCAGCAGGTCTTCGCGCTCCTCGGCATGGACCACTCGGGCTTCGTCGACCGCCGGACGGGCGAGCCCGGCCTGGCCGAGGGCGGCGACATCGACGACGAGGGCGTCTGGCACTCGAACGCCGACGCCTTCCCGCCACTCGGTGGCCCGGACGCCGGTGCGCAGTCCACCGCGGCCGACCTCATCACCTTCCTGCGCGCGGCCCGCGACGCGAAGATCCTCACCGCCGAACTGACCGAGGAGTTCACCTCCCCGCAGATCGAGGTCGACGAGGAGATCTCCTACGGCTTCGGCTTCGAGTTCGACGTCGACGAGGACGGCCAGGTGCGATCGATGTACCTCGACGGTGTCAACCCCGGCGCGAGCGGCATCGTGCGCACCTACTTCGGTCCGACCGCCGCCGACGCCATCGACGTCGTCGTGCTGTCGAACTCCGAGGACGGCGCGTGGGACGTCATCCGCGCGATCGACGCCGAACTCTAGGCCCCTACTGGGATCGCCGGGGCACATCCCCGGGTTCCGGCCACGCCGATCGGGGCGTACCTGCGCCCCCGGCACGTGCCCGCACAGGCTCACTGAGAGCGCGACCATGCCCCGACAGTCGCCGGTTATGAAAATGAGACCCATCCCGACTTGACATCAGGTGGAGGTCTGGGGCTATCGTGTGACACACAATGTGAACGGTCACATTCGGAGTGACGAGGAAGTCGACGTGGGAACGAAGCGCAATGGAGCGAGCAGGTCGGCGATGAGCCGCCTCCCGATCCACGGCACCGATCGATCCGACCACAGCTCCCTCTCGGCCCGGCTCTCCGCCGGCCACCTCTCCCTGCACCCTCGCCGACACCACGACGAGGCGTCCGCACCCGCACCCGCGAACGCCACGTAGCCGACGAGCGGCCTCGATGAGCTGGACACATCGAAGCCGACAGACCTGCGCATGACAATGACGTCCAAGCAACTCCCTAGGGAAGGAACCACACAGTGAAGAAGAGAATGCTCCTCGCCACGCTGGCCGCAGGCACGATGGTCGTGTCGCTCGCCGGCTGCTCCGGCGGCGCAAGCGGCGGATCGGGCGGCGGCGAAGGCGACGGCAAGCTCGTCGGCGTCGCGATGCCCACCAAGAGCTCCGAGCGCTGGATCCAGGACGGCAACGCCGTCAAGGAGCAGCTGGAGAAGGAGGGCTTCAAGGTCGACCTGCAGTACGCCGAGGACGACATCCCGACCCAGGTCTCGCAGATCGAGAACATGATCACCAAGGGCGCCTCCGTCCTGATCATCGCCTCGATCGACGGCACCACGCTCACGAGCGTGCTGCAGGAGGCCAAGGACGGCGACATCCCCGTCATCGCCTACGACCGCCTGATCCGCGACAGCGAGAACGTCGACTACTACGCGTCGTTCGACAACTACAAGGTCGGCGTGCAGCAGGCCAACTCGGTCCTCAACGGCCTCGGCCTCGTCGACCTCGAGGGCAAGCCCACCGAGGGCGCACCCGCCGGTCCGTTCAACATCGAGATGTTCGCCGGCTCGCCCGACGACAACAACGCCACGTTCTTCTGGGACGGCGCTCAGGACACCCTGAAGCCGTTCATCGACGCGGGCACCCTCAAGGTCGCCAGCGGCCAGACCTCCTTCGAGCAGGCTGCAACGCTCCGTTGGGACGGTGAGACCGCGCAGAAGCGTATGGAGAACATCCTCACGTCGACCTACTCCGACGGCAGCAAGGTCAACGCGGTCCTGTCGCCCTACGACGGCATCTCGCGAGGCATCATCTCGGCGCTGACCGACGCCGGCTACTCGGTGGGCGACGGCTGGCCCGTCATCTCCGGCCAGGACGCCGAGCTCGACTCGGTCAAGGCCATCGAGTCCGGCGAGCAGTACGCGACCATCTTCAAGGACACCCGCCAGCTGGCGAGCGAAGCCGTCAAGATGGCCGTCGCCGTGCTGAACGGTGAGAAGCCCGAGGTCAACAACACCGAGGACTACGACAACGGCAAGAAGGTCGTCCCGTCCTTCCTCCTCGAGTCGCAGATCGTCGTCAAGGACAACATCCAGGAGGTCCTCGTGGACTCCGGTTACTGGACCGAAGACGAGATCAAGGGCTAGTCAGTCCTGCAACACCCCTTTCGACAGGCTCAGGGAACGGAATCACTTCCGATCCCTGAGCCTGTCGGAGGGCCCGGTTCAACGACGATCACCTGTAAGGAGACACGGTGTCAGGCGAGACCACGAGCATCCTCGAGATGCGCAACATCATCAAGACCTTCCCCGGCGTCAAGGCCCTCTCGAACGTCACGCTCGATGTGCAGCGCGGTACCGTGCACGCCATCTGCGGTGAGAACGGCGCCGGCAAGTCGACGCTCATGAAGGTGTTGTCCGGCGTCTACCCGTTCGGCACCTACGAGGGCGACATCGTCTTCGAGGGCGAGACGATGGAGTTCAAGGACATCCGCGACTCGGAGTCCAAGGGCATCGTCATCATCCACCAGGAGCTGGCCCTCAGCCCCTACCTCTCCATCGCGGAGAACATCTTCCTCAACAACGAGCTGAAGGGGCCGCTCGGCCTCATCGACTGGAACCGCACCAACCAGGAGGCGGCAGCACTGCTCGCCCGGGTCGGCCTGCGGGAGAACCCGACGACCAAGATCCTCGAGATCGGCGTCGGCAAGCAGCAGCTCGTCGAGATCGCGAAGGCCCTGTCGAAGCGCGTGAAGCTCCTCATCCTCGACGAGCCGACCGCCGCACTGAACGACGAGGACTCCGACCACCTGCTCGACCTGATCCTGCACCTCAAGGAGCAGGGCATCACGTCGATCATCATCAGCCACAAGCTCAACGAGATCAAGAAGGTCGCCGACACCGTCACGGTCATCCGCGACGGCAAGACCATCGAGACGATCGTGAAGAACGACGTCACCGAAGAGCGCATCATCAAGGACATGGTCGGCCGCGACCTCGAGCACCGCTACCCGGACCACACGCCGAACATCGGCGAGGAGATCCTGCGCGTCGAGGACTGGACCGCCCACCACCCGCAGGACCCGACCCGCGTGATGGTGGACGCCGTCAACCTCAACGTCCGCGCCGGTGAGATCGTCGGCATCGCCGGCCTCATGGGCGCCGGGCGCACCGAGTTCGCGATGAGCCTGTTCGGTCAGTCGTACGGTAGCCGCATCAGCGGCAAGGTCTTCAAGAACGGCACCGAGATCCGCACCCGCACGGTGTCGGAGGCGATCGACAACGGCCTCGCGTACGCCACGGAGGACCGCAAGTACTACGGCCTCAACCTCATCGAGGACATCAAGCGGAACATCTCGATGGCCTCGCTGAAGAAGCTCGAACGCGGCGGACTCGTCAACGACAACGAGGAGTACAAGGTCGCCGAGGAGTACCGGAAGAGCATGAACATCAAGGCTCCGAACGTGCTCGCGAAGACCGGGAAGCTCTCGGGCGGCAACCAGCAGAAGGTCGTCCTCTCGAAGTGGATCTACTCCGACCCCGACGTCCTCATCCTCGATGAGCCCACTCGTGGCATCGACGTCGGTGCGAAGTACGAGATCTACACGATCATCAACCGCCTCGCCGCCGAGGGGAAGGGCGTCATCGTCATCTCCTCCGAGCTCCCCGAGCTCATCGGCATCTGCGACCGCATCTACGCCCTCAGCGAGGGCCGCATCACCGGCGAACTGCCGATCGAGGAAGCGAACCCCGAAGCGCTCCTCAAACTCATGACCATGGAGAAGCCCCGCTGACGCGGGCGCGGACGGATCGAAGGAGAACCGCAATGTCCGATCTGGACACCAAACCCACCGTCCCGGCAGGCGACGGCACCGCCGCCGGCGGCCTCGTCAACCCGGCCACCAACCGCTTCACGAGCTGGCTGACCCACATCCTCAGCGACCTCGGCAAGAACGGCATCTTCATCGCCCTCCTGCTCGTCGTCGTGTTCTTCGCCGTCATCACCGACGGCATCCTGCTGCGGCCGCAGAACATCTCCAACCTGATCGTGCAGAACGGGTACATCCTCGTCCTCGCGATCGGCATGGTGATGGTCATCATCGCCGGCCACATCGACCTGTCGGTCGGTTCCGTCGCGGCCTTCGTCGGTGCGGTCTCCGGTGTGTTCGCCGTGCAGATGCAGATGCCGTGGTGGATCGCGATCATCCTGTCGCTCGCCATCGGTGCGCTCGTCGGTGTCTGGCAGGGCTTCTGGATCGCCTACGTCGGGATCCCGGCGTTCATCGTGACGCTGGCCGGCATGCTCATCTTCCGCGGCCTCGCGCTCGTGGTGCTCGGCAACGCCAACATCGGTTCCTTCCCGGCGGAGTACCGCGCGCTCGGCAACGGCTTCCTGAACGACGTGTTCGGTGACTTCCCGATCGACCCGCTGACGCTCGGTATCGGCGTCATCGCCGTGGTCGGCCTCGTCGTGCAGCAGGTCCGCACGCGTCTCGGCCGACAGAAGTACGGCCAGGACACCGAGCCGTTCCCGTGGTTCGTCGCCAAGCTCGTCCTCATCATCGCGGGCATCGGCTTCTTCGTGTACGCCCTCGCCGCGTACAAGGGCATCCCGGTCACGCTCATCGTGCTGGCCGTCCTCGTGCTCGTCTACGGCATCGTCATGAACCGCTCGGTCTTCGGCCGTCACATCTACGCGATCGGTGGCAACCGTCACGCCGCGGAGCTGTCCGGCATCAAGACCCGTAAGGTCGACTTCTTCCTGTTCGTCAACATGGGCTTCCTCGCGGCGCTCGCCGGCCTCATCTTCACGGCCCGCCTGAACCTCGCCGGTCCGAAGGCCGGTGACGGCTTCGAACTCGAGGCGATCTCCGCGGCCTTCATCGGTGGAGCCGCGGTGCAGGGTGGCGTCGGCACCATCGGCGGTGCGATCATCGGTGGTCTCATCATCGGTGTGCTGAACAACGGTATGTCGATCATCGGCCTCGGCATCGAGTGGCAGCAGGCCGTCAAGGGCCTCGTGCTGCTGCTCGCCGTCGCGTTCGACGTCTACAACAAGCGCCGCAGCGGCGGACGCTGATCCCGAGGTCCGCGACCGCGGAACCCGGATCGATCCGACGCATGGACATCCACCACGGAGGCGAGAGCACCGGCGACCTGGCCGGTGCCCTCGCCTCCGTGCGTGGTGGCGAGGCGACCGCTGAGCCCGACTCCTCGCGGGTCCCGCCGGCGGCGCTCGCGATCCTGCGGGACGGCCGACCGTTGCTCGAGGTGCCCTTCGGTACGGTGCACGCCGTGCTCGGACCGGTGCCGGTCCTCCGGCACCTGATCGCGCAGTTGTCCGGGACGTCCACCGGACCGCGCGGCGCGGCCAGGGTGTCCGGCTCCGAGACGGTGCTCGTCGACGGCAGGCCGGCGCGGTTGTCGTCACGGGCCGCGTCGAGTGCCTCCGGGGTGGCCGTCGTGACGGCCGGGCAGGCCATCAGCTGGTCGCAGACCATCGGTGAGAACGTGCTGCTCGGGTCCGAGCATGGGGTGGGACTGCGGGAGGCGGTCATGCGGCTCCTCCGAGGGCCGCTCGCCGACCGGACGTCCTTGAGGCAGAGCGATGCCGAGCGGATCCACCGCGCCCTGGGCGTCGTCGGGCTCGACCGGTCACCCGCGGACTCCGCCGGTGCCCTGTCGGTCGTGGAGCGTCGGCTCGTGGAGCTCGCCAGGGCGGTCGCCGCGGAGGCGTCGCTCATCGTGATCGACGACAGTGGCCCCGCACTCCGAGCGGACGAGGTCGAGCGTTGGCAGCAGGCGATGGTCGAGGTGGCCCGAGCTCCTCGAACCGCCGACCCCGCACCCGGTGTCCTGCTCGCGACCGGGGCCGTGACCGGGCTGGCGAGCGTCGCATCGGCCGCGACCGTGATCGCCGTCGGTGGTGACCCGTCGCCCCCGATCCGGCTGTCGGCCGTGCACGGTGAACGCGAGGTGCTCGCGGCGTTGGCCGCCGGGGTGGGCGGCGTCGACGCGTTCCGTCCGCTTGCCGGCGGTTCATCGACGTCGGACGGTGCCTCGGTGATCGCATCGTCGGTGACGGCTGCCGGCCTCACCGTCGAACACTGGACCGCGAGCCACCCGGCGGACCCTGAGCGGATCGTCGTCGACGACCTGTCCTTCGCCTGCGCGCCGGGGGAGGTGCTCGGGCTGTTCGGTCCGCCCGACTCCGGTGCGGGGGAGGTGCTGTTGAGCGTCTTCGGCCGGTCGTACGGCGCACGGACCCGTGGTTCGGTGGCGCTCGACGGTGCGGCGGTCGACGTCTCGACGACGGACCTGGCGCGCGCCGCGGGGGTCTTGTACACGACCGAGCATCCGATCCGCTTCGACCTCTCCTTCCTCGGCGGGGTGCCGTCGAGCGTTTCCCCGGACGCCCTCACGAGGATGGTCAGGCTCGGTGTGGCCGACCCGCGGCGCGACTACCGGGCGACCACCGTGCCGAGCGGCCTGGTCGCCGCGCTCCCCGGCGTGCACCGCGGACCGGACGCCGACCAGTTCACGGAGTCGCTCCGGATCATCGCGGACACGGGGGCGCGCGCCGTGCTGCTCGCCGAACCGTTCGGTCGGGCGGGCGCCCCCGGCTCCGAGGACGGACGTCGGCGGGCTGAGCGGTACGCCCTGATCCGATCGCTCGCGGCGTCCGGCCGGGCGGTCGTCGTCTCGAGCGAGGACCCTGCGGCGCTCGCGGCCGTCTGCGACCGGGTCGTCGCCGTCCGCGCGGGCCGGATCGTGGGGACCGTGGGCGCTGCTGAGGCGCCGGATTCCGAGCCGCTCGACACCCGCGCCGTCATCGAGGCGATGGGCGGTCTCGCATGAGTCGAAATCGCATCGCCCTGTCCATGGCCACGGCAATATACAACGTTGTACACTGGAGCGCGGCCCAGCCCTGATCCACCCGGCCGAGCATCCGCCCCCACCCGCTTGCACCACAGCATCGCGAATCAACCGAGCACCAGATCGACGAAGGAGTCCCACCGGTGAACACCGAGCAGAACCCGGCCGCCAGCGCCCCCGAGCAGGCGACAGCCACGCACGCAGAGACCTACACGATCGGTGTCGACTTCGGCACGCTGTCCGGCCGAGCCGTCGTCGTGCGTGTGTCCGACGGCGCCGAACTCGGGTCGGCGGTGCTCGACTACCCGCACGCCGTCATGGATCGCGAGCTCGCCTCGACCGGCGCCGCGCTGCCGCCCGACTGGGCGCTGCAGGTGCCGGCCGACTACGTCGCCGTCATGCAGTCCGCCGTGCCGCGCGCCGTCGAGGCCGCCGGGATCGACCCCGCCGCCGTCATCGGCATCGGCACCGACTTCACCGCCTGCACGATGGTCCCCGTCATCGCCGACGGGACGCCGCTCAACGAGCTGCCCGAGTACGCCGACCGCCCGCACGCCTATGTGAAGCTGTGGAAGCACCACTCCGCGCAGCCGCAGGCGGACCGCATCAACGAGCTCGCCGCCGAGCGGGGCGAGTCCTGGCTACCGCGGTACGGCGGCCTCATCTCGAGCGAGTGGGAGTTCGCCAAGGGACTCCAGCTCCTCGAGGAGGACCCCGAACTCTACGAGCGCATGGACCACTGGGTCGAGGCGGCCGACTGGATCATCTGGCAGCTCACCGGCACCTACGTGCGGAACGCCTGCACCGCCGGCTACAAGGGCATCTACCAGGACGGTGCCTACCCGAGCCACGAGTTCCTCGCAGCCCTCAACCCCGCGTTCGAGCGGTTCGCCGACGACAAGGTCGCCCACGAGATCGGTGAACTGGGCGCCGCCGCCGGCACCCTGTCGGCCGAAGCCGCTGCGTGGACCGGTCTTCGCGAGGGCATCGCGGTCGCGGTCGGGAACGTCGACGCGCACGTCGCGGCACCCGCGGCGCAGGCCGTCTCGCCCGGCCAGATGGTCGCGATCATGGGCACCTCCACCTGCCACGTCATGAACGGCGACGTCCTCCGCGAGGTCCCGGGCATGTGCGGCGTCGTCGACGGCGGCATCATCGCCGGCCTCTACGGCTACGAGGCCGGGCAGTCGGGCGTCGGCGACATCTTCGCCTGGTACGTCGCGAACCAGGTCCCCGCCCGGTACACCGAGGAGGCTGCGGCGCGTGGTGTCAGCATCCACGAGTACCTCACCTCGCTCATCCAGGACCAGCCCGTCGGCGCGCACGGGCTCGTCGCCCTCGACTGGCACTCGGGCAACCGCTCGGTCCTCGTCGACCACGAGCTCTCCGGCACGGTCCTCGGCCTGACACTCACGACCCGCACCGAGGAGGTCTACCGCGCATTGTTCGAAGCGACCGCGTTCGGCACCCGGAAGATCGTCGAGACGTTCAACGCCTCGGGCGTACCCGTCACCGAGTTCATCGTCGCCGGCGGTCTGCAGCGGAACCCCTTCCTCATGCAGACGTACTCCGACATCCTGCGCCTGCCGATCTCCATCACGGCGAGCGACCAGGGGCCCGCGCTCGGCTCGGCCATCCACGCCGCCGTCGCCGCCGGGGCCTACCCGGACGTCCCGGCCGCCAGCGCCGCGATGGGCAAGGTGAACCGCGCCGTCTACACGCCGAACGAGGCAGCCGCCGACGCGTACGACCTGCTCTACGCGGAGTACGCGACGCTCCACGACTACTTCGGTCGTGGCGCCAACGACGTCATGAAGCGCCTGAAGCGCATCCGCCGAGCCGCCCTCGGTGGCGGCGTCGACAGCCTGCCGACCGACACCGAGACCACCGCCCTCGAAGGAGCAACCGCGTGAACACCTACTCGCCCGAGATCGAGGTCGCGATCGCGCGCGTCCGGTCCGACGTCGCCAAGCTGCACGGGGAGCTCGTCCGGTACGGGCTCGTCATCTGGACCGGCGGCAACGTCTCCGGGCGGGTGCCGGGAGCCGACCTCTTCGTCATCAAGCCCTCCGGCGTCGACTATGACGACCTCGCGCCCGAGAACATGATGCTCTGCGACCTCGACGGCAACGTCATTCCGGGCACGCCCGGTGCTGAGCGGTCGCCGTCGAGCGACACCGCGGCGCACGCATACGTCTACCGGCATATGCCCGAGGTCGGCGGCGTCGTGCACACCCACTCCACCTACGCGGTGGCCTGGGCGGCACGCGCCGAGCCCATCCCGTGCGTCATCACGGCGATGGCCGACGAGTTCGGCGGAGAGGTCCCGATCGGTCCGTTCTCGATCATCGGCGACGACTCGATCGGACGCGGCATCGTCGAGACGCTCACCGGTCACCGGTCGCGCGCGGTGCTCATGCAGAACCACGGTCCGTTCACGATCGGGAAGGACGCCCGCGACGCCGTGAAGGCCGCGGTCATGGTCGAGGACGTCGCCCGCACCGTGCACATCTCGCGTCAGCTCGGCGAGCCGAAGCCCATGCCGACCGAGGCGATCGACGCCCTCTTCGACCGCTACCAGAACGTCTACGGCCAGGCGCCGCAGGGCGCGCTCTAACCCCACCGACCTCCGGTCCCTGACACCCTCCCGGTCCCTGAGCTTGTCGAAGGGCCACCCCACCACGGTCCCGCCCTTCGACAGGCTCAGGGACCGAAACGACCTCAAGAAAGAACCCACCCATGCCGAAGCCCCTCACCACGCTCGACCACTACACCGTCTGGTTCCTCACCGGCAGCCAGAACCTCTACGGCGAGGAGACCCTCCGTCAGGTCGCCGAGCAGTCCCAGGCCATCGCCGCCGAGCTCGGCGCCGCCGCCGACGTCCCCGTACGGATCGAGTGGAAGCCCGTCCTCAAGGACTCCGAGTCGATCCGTCGCGCCATGCTCGACGCGAACGCCGACGACAGCGTCATCGGCCTCGTCACCTGGATGCACACCTTCAGCCCGGCCAAGATGTGGATCGCCGGGCTCGACGCGCTGCAGAAGCCGCTGCTCCACCTCCACACGCAGGCGAACGTCGAGCTGCCGTGGTCGGAGATCGACTTCGACTTCATGAACCTCAACCAGGCCGCGCACGGCGACCGCGAGTTCGGGTACATCCAGACGCGTCTCGGCGTCGCCCGCAAGACGGTCGTCGGCCACGTCTCCGACCCACGCGTTCAGCGTGAGGTCGGCACCTGGCAGCGCGCCGCTGCGGGTTGGGCGGCCACGCACGAGCTCAAGCTCGCGCGCTTCGGCGACAACATGCGCTATGTCGCCGTCACCGAGGGCGACAAGACCGAGGCCGAGCTGCGCTTCGGCGTGCAGGTCAACACGTGGAGCGTCAACGAGCTGGCCGAGGCCGTGCACGCGTCGACGGACGCCGACATCGACGCGCTCGTCGCCGAGTACGAGGAGCTGTACGACGTCGTCCCCGAGCTGCGCAAGGGTGGCGAGCGGCACGAGTCGCTCCGCTACGGTGCCGCGATCGAACTGGGCCTGCGCTCCTTCCTCGAGGCCGGCGACTTCGCCGCGTTCACGACGAGCTTTGAAGACCTCGGTGAGCTGCGTCAGCTGCCGGGCCTCGCCGTCCAGCGCCTCATGGCCGACGGCTACGGCTTCGGTGCGGAAGGCGACTGGAAGACCGCCGTCCTCGTGCGCGCCGCGTCCGTCATGGGTGCCGGCCTCCCCGGTGGCGCGTCGCTCATGGAGGACTACACGTACCACATGGAGCCCGGCAACGAGCTCATCCTCGGGGCGCACATGCTCGAGGTCAGCCCGACGCTCTCTTCGGCTCGTGCCACCCTCGAGGTGCACCCGCTCGGCATCGGCGGCAAGGAGGACCCGGTGCGCCTGGTCTTCACGGCCGACTCCGGCCCCGCCGTGGTCGTCGCGATGAGTGACATGCGCGACCGCTTCCGGCTGACGGCGAACGTCGTCGAGGTCGTCCAGCCCATCGAGGCCCTGCCGAAGCTGCCCGTCGGGCGCGCCGTGTGGAAGCCGGCTCCGGACTTCGCGACGTCTGCCGCCGCTTGGCTGACCGCCGGCGCCGCGCACCACACCGTCATGTCGACCGCCGTGGGGGTCGAGGTGTTCGCCGACTTCGCGGAGATCGCCAAGACCGAGCTCCTCGTGATCGACGAGTCGACCACGACGCGCGACTTCCAGCGCGAGGTGCGCTGGAACAACGCGTACTACCGACTCGCCCAGGGGTTCTAGCCCCGGGACGATCCGATCGAGACGGCCTCCCGCCCACCGGCGGGACGCCGTCTCGCGTCGTGGTGTCGTCGATCGTGCGGTGCGACGACGGCGCTTGCTAGCCTGGGGCGACGTGCCGGGGGTGGTGCGCTGAGCGACGGGGGTCGACCGATGACGGATGTGTTCACGCAGACGGAGCAGCACGAGCCGGGCGACGAGGGGACGGCCGAGCCGACGAGGCTCGGGTGGAAGCTCGCGATCGGTGGGACCGTCCTCGTCGCCGGCGTCGGAGCGGTCCTCGCGATCGTCGCAGCGACCGGCGGGTTCACCGCCGCCGACCCAGCGGCCGCCGAGCGGGCGATGGAACGGTGCATCGAGGAGCAGTCGAGGCGCATCGTCGACGCCGGCGACCGCACCCCGGCCGAGGCCGCCGCCGAGGGATGTGCGCTCGATGCCGAGTCGGACACCTTCCTCGACGAGTACGGCGACTGACCAGGATCGGTTCGGGAGCGTTCGAGCGCGCTACCGGAGCCCGATGATCGTGCCGACGACGAACAGCCCGAGCGCGCTCCACATGAGGATGTCGTCGACGCTCATCCGGACGCTGAGGCGCCGACCACGGGTGCTGACGCGGCCGGCCGCCGCGGTCGAGGCCGACTCGTCCGTCTTGGCGCTTCGCCGGTCACCTCGGGTCTCCCGCCACCGTGCCCAGCGTTCGACGCGGTCGTCCACGGCGTCGACAGCGGCGGCGATGTCCTGCCAATCGTCGACCTTCGTCGTGACGAGATCGTCGCTGGTCACGAGCAGGAGCCAGTCGTCGACGATCTCCACGTCGAAGCCGCGCACGTGGTCGAGCAGTCGCGCCATCACGTCGGGCGTGAACAGATAGAGGGCATCGGCCTCGTAGCCGACCGGGCAGTACAGCTGGAAGTGGCGGTCGAACCCGCCCTCGAGGCTGAGCCGCTGCGCATCGGCCGGGGCGCCGGCGCCAGTCATCCCTCGGCGGCGGCCGTCCTGGGCGCGGAGCAGGATGTGGGGGAGGGCGACGGGCATCCGGAGTGCGCAGTAGCCACCGAAGGGGGCCGCGAGGTTCTTGCGGTTGCCGATGACCTCGTAGTCGGCGATCTCGATGCCGCGGGGCTCCCGGCTCCGGAGGACTCGGTGGAGGTTCACCGACCCGCGGCTCCGCCAGGGCATGTCGCGCTGGAGGGCGATGGGACCGACGCGGTAGTCGAACCCGTTGGCCTCGGCGAAGCTGGCGAGGCGGAGGTGTGTGCGTCGCATGGTCCTACGCGACCAGACCCGGATCGTCATGCGGACGAGGATCACGGCGAGGAGGATCATGACCACCACGAGCGTGCCCATGCCGAAGGCGATCCCTCCCGCGTTCCTGCCGCCTTGAGCGTAGGCGAGCAGGCCGACCAGGCCGAAGAAGAAGATGCCGAACAGTCCGCCGATCGCGCCGAGGGTGGTGGTGAGCCGTCGGACTCGCCCGATGCGATCGCGGGCGCCGGGGTCCTCCCTGACGAAGGCTCGCCACTGCTCGTGAACCTCGTGTCGGGGAAGCGGCCGGGTGAGCGCACTCGTGTCGAGTGGTTCGGGAAGCGCCTGCACGCCCTCCAGCCTAGTTCCGCGTCGAGGCGCGGCCGGCTCAGTCGGGGGCCTCCGTCGGAGCCTCGTACCCGACCGGCAGCTCGGGGACGGTGCTCGAGCCAGTGTGGAACGCGGTGACCGCGAGGAGCATCGGTGTCGGCGCTTCCGCAGAGCGGCCCGCCTCATCGACGACGTCGGGGACGAGCCCGATCGTCAGCCGATCGGTCGTGACCGGTTCGAACACGTGCACCCTCGAGACGCCGACGGAACCGGCTTCGACGAGCGTGCGGCCGTCCGGTGTCCGGACCTCGTGGCGGTCGATCAGCTGCCCGGCGGTGAGGTCCTCGTGCAGCCGGAGGTGATCGATGGTGACCGGCTCCGCGAACGTGACGGTGACCGTCGACCCGTCGGCGGTCAGGGTTCCCGGGATCGGCCGCGCGAAGCGGCGGTCGCGCTCCGCGGCCCAGGCGGTCACGCGTTCCACATCGGCGTCGGGGAGGAGCCCGCGGGTGTCGGGTGGGAGGTTGAGGAGCAGGTTCGCGCCGAGTCCGACGGACCGGTAGAAGATCGCGAGCAGATGCTCCATCGACTTCGGCTCGTCGTCCGGGTGCCAGAACCAGCCGCGGCGGATCGAGACGTCGCACTCCGGCGGCAGGTACAGGGCCTCCTCGAACCGGCTGGTGACGACGGTGTAGTTGCTGAAGTCGGTGTGGTCGACGACGTACCGCACCGGGTCTTCGGCGAGACCGTTCTCGTTACCCACCCAGCGGATCGTCGGGGCGCCCATGTTGAACACCATCGCCTGCGGCTGGAGTCGTTCGATGATGGCGGTGATGCCGGGCCAGTCGTAGGTGTACCCCTCGGACCCGGCGCCGTCGAACCACAGCTCGACGAGCTCGCCGTAGTTCGTGCACAGTTCGGTGAGCTGCCGGGTGTACACCTCGGCGTAGCGCGCCTCGTCGGCGTACTCGGGAGCGTGGCGATCCCACGGCGAGAGGTACAGTCCCAGTCCGAGACCCGCTTCGCGACAGGCTGCTGCGAGCTCGGCCACGATGTCGCCGTGGCCGTCCCGCCACGGTGAGGATGCGACGCTGTAGTCGGTCGTCGTGGTCGGCCAGAGACAGAACCCGTCGTGATGCTTCGCGGTGAGGATGACGTATCCGGCGCCGATCGAGGCCGCGACGCGCACCCACTGCCGCACATCGAGGTCGCTCGGATCGAAGCTCGAGGCGGGCAGGGTGCCGTCGCTCCATTCCTTGCCGGCGAAGGTGTTGACCCCGAAGTGGAAGAACACGCCGAAGCCGTCCTGTTGCCAACGCAACTGGCCCTCGGTCGGGACGGGACGATGCTCGTGGTGGTGCGGCTGTCGACTCACTTGACTCCTCCTGCTGCGACGCCTCGGTGGAACCATCGTTGCAGCACGATGAACACCACGAGGACGGGGACGACGGCGATGATGGATCCGGCCATCACGACCCTGGGGTCGAACCCGAACGACGACGCCGAAAGTCGTGCGAGTCCGAGCGAGACGGTGAACGACGACTCGCTCCGCAGGACGAGGAGCGGCCAGAGGAAGTCGTCCCACGCGGTGATGAACGAGTTGACGACGACGACCAGCATCGCGCCGATGGACGACGGCAGGAACAGGGCGGTGAACCGTTGCCACTCCGAGGCTCCGTCGAGGAACGCGGCGTCTTCGATCTCGTCGGGCACCGCCGTGAATGAGGCCCGCATGATGAGGACGTTCATCGCGGAGACCGCACCGGGGAGCCACGCGCCGACGAGGGTGTCGAGCAGACCGAGCTCCTGGGTCATGAGGAAGAGCGACACCATGATCGACTCGAACGGCACGACCATCGACACGATCAGCACGGTGAAGGTGACCCGCCGCCCGCGCCAGCCGCGTCGGGAGAGCATGTACCCGGCTGCGGTCGGCAGCACCACCTGGGAGGCGATGGTGAGCGCGCAGACGATCGCGCTGTTCGTCAGGTAGGCGTCCATCGGGATCTGCCGGAAGATCGTGACGTAGGCGTCGAGCGTCGGCAGCTGTGGGAACAGGGTGGCGTCGCGCCCGAAGAGTGCTTCGCCGGAGCCCTTGAGCGACGACAGGAACTGCCACAGCAGCGGGCCGACGGAGATGACGAGGACGAGGAGCAGGAGCGCGTACCGCACCGGTGTCGTCCTCGACCAGCGCCGACGCCGACGCCGCAGGAGCGGTCGTGCGGGCGACTGCTCGATGCGCGCGCTCATGCGTCCCGCTCCCCGCCGAAGCGCTGCGCCAGCACGGCGAACACCGCGGTGAGGGCGAAGAGTGCCACGCTCGCGGCCGCACCGTAGCCAGCGTTCCCGGTGATCGGGTCGAGCGCTGCGTCGCGGATGAAGAAGGGGAGTGTCCGTGCCTCGCCTCCCGGACCACCGGTGGCGCCGCCGAGCAGGTAGACCTCGCTGAACACGCGGAGCGACCCGATGCCGGCGAGGAGCCCGACGAGGAGCATCGTGAGGCGGGTGCCCGGCACCGTGATGGTGAGGAACCGTCGCGTCGGGCCGGCGCCGTCGAGCTCGGCCGCCTCGTACAACTCGCGAGGGATGTTGGAGAGCGCCGCCAGGTAGAAGATCAGGTACCACCCGAGCCCACGCCACACCGTGAGGGCGATGGCGCTGAGCAGGATGAGCGACCCCTCGGAGAGGAACGGCACCGCCTGCTGGATGAGACCGACCCGCTGGAGCACCGTGTTGACGGGCCCTTGTTCACCGAGGAGGTTCTGCCAGACCAGCCCGACCGCGACCACGGACGCCACGATCGGAGCCGCGTAGGCGGAGCGGAAGAAGCCCATCCCGGGGAGTCGGGTGTGGACGAGCTGCGCGAGCAGCAACGGGAGGACGACCAGCAGGGGGACGGCGATGATCGCGTACAGCACACTGTTGCCGGTCGCGGACCAGAACGCGGGGTCCTGCAGGATCGAGCGGTAGTTGTCGAGGCCGACGAACGCTCCACCCATGCCGAGCGGGGAGGTGTCGGTGAACGACAGCGCGATGGTCCCGATGAAGGGCCCGACGCTCCAGATCGTGATCATGAGCAGCGCGGGTGCGCACCACAGCAGCGGCACCCAGGGCGGTCGATAACGCGCCGCGCCGTTCAGGTGGATCGCGGTCGTCATCGAGCGTCGGCTCCGATGACCCGGTTGGCCGCGTCCTGGGCGGCCTGGAGTGCCTCACGCGGCGCCTTCTTCCCGGTGAGCGCCAGCTGGAGCTCGGCGTTGACCGCGTTCGCGACCGCGTCGCTCCACTGCACGATGGTGACGATCTCCGCTTCGTCGGCGAGGTCGACGGCGAGACGGTTCGCCTCGTCGATGGGTGCGGTACCGGTGATGTCCGTGAGCTTCGGGATGCCGAGCGACTCGGTGGTGCTCGGGAAGTTCTGGATGCGTGGGTCGCTGATGAAGCGGCTCTGTTGCTCGGCGGCGAGGAGGAACCGCGCGAAAGCGATGGCGGTGGCCGGGTTGGTGCTCGTGCTCGGGACACCGATGGTCTGCACCTCGGCGATCGCGGTGCCGCGGCGGTCGAGGAGGGACGAGACGCCCACGTGCTCGTACACGCCCGGGTTGCCCTCCTGCACGTACCGGAGCGACGAGGCGTTCGGTGAGCCCCAGACGGTCGCGCCCTGGGTGAACAGGGCGGTGGGCTCGTCGTCGGACGCGATCGAGTCCTTCGGGATGCCGCCGGCCAGCGCGAGTCGCGTCATGCGCTCGGTCCACTCCTGCACGGCCGGATCGTCGGCGAAGACGAACGCCGAACCGTCGTCGGCGATGACCTCGGCCTCCTGCAGCTGCCACTCGAGCGGGAGTCGCAGACCGAGACTCGCGGAGAAGGCACTGAACTCGCCGTTCGACCGTTCGGCGACCTGATCGGCCGCGTCGAAGAGTTCCTCGAAGGTGGTCGGCGGCTGCTCCGGGTCGAGCCCGGCGCGCTGCATGAGCTCGGTGTTGTACGTCTGGAGGCCGATGAGGCCCCAGTACCAGGGGAGCACGTAGTGGTGGTCGTCGCCGGGGAGGACCAGGCTGTCCCACAGGCTCGGGATGAAGTCGTCGCCGATGCCCGGTGACGCGGCGTCGAGGTCGGCGAGGAAGCCCTGTTCGCGGAGCCCGCCGGCGGTGGCGAGCGGCATGTTCACGACGTCTGCCAGCGAGCACGCCTGCGCGTCCGCGACGAGCCGGGTGGCGAAGCTGCCGTCGCCAGGGTCGTCCTCCCAGGTGACGGTCGTGCCGGGGTAGGCGGCCTCGAAGTCCTCGATGAGTTCGGTGAAGTACTCGGAGAACGAGGCCTTCAGTGCGGTGGTCTGGAAGGTGATCTCGCCGGACGGCGTCGCGTCGATCGGCGTGCCAGCGGCGAACTCGTCTGCGATCGCGCAGCGACCGACACGCTCGCCCCCGGCGTCGCTCGTGCACGCGGAGAGCACGGCCAGCGTGGCGGCTGCAGCGGCGATCGACAGGGTTCGTTGGTGCTTCATGGGGGCTCTCCTCGTCCGCGGACGGGTTCGTCAGCCGTCCTTGCATATCGAGGATAGGCATGAGGTATGTGATATGCAAGCCCTGTGTACAAAAGCCTCAAGAGGGCTGCTTGTGGAGTGCACTCAGCCGTCCAGTCGACGGAACCCCACGGTCATGGCCGGATATCGGTGGCCCATGGCCGGGAATCCCTCGGCAGGGTTCGCGGCACCCGTCAGAATGAGGGCATGACCGAACAACGCGCCGTCCTCGATGCCACCGTCAGCTTCCTGAACGGCGGCGGTCTCGCCGTCGAGGACTTCCGTCTCGACCTGCCGCCCGCCATCGCGCAGGCGAAGGGGAAGGCGCAGCAGCAGGAGGTCGGTCGGCTGCTCGTCACGCACCTCGGTCTCGCGATGGTCGGCGAGATCCGGATCACGAAGCTCGAGATCGTGCGCGAGCAGCACAAGGGCTCCCGCGGGATCCTGGCGGCGGCAGCGGCAGCCGGACTGGAGATCCCGGACGCCGCAGCGGATGCGGACGCCGTGCGCCCCCGTCCGGAGGGGGCGCTCGTCGAACTCAGCCACCCGATCCGTGCCGGCCTCCGCACCTACCCGGGGCTGCCGGAGCCGGTGATCCGTCCGTTCCTCACGCGTGAGGACTCGCGCTCGAAGTACGCCGAGGGCACCGAGTTCGCGATGGACATCATCGAGATGGTCGGCAACACCGGCACCTACCTCGACAGCCCGTACCACCGCTACGCCGGCGGCGGCGACCTCGCGAGCCTGACGCTCGAGCAGCTCGTCGACCTCCCGGCCGAGGTGTTCCACCTCCAGGACTCGACGGAACGCGGCATCGGCGCGAACGTCTTCCTCGACCGCGAGCTGCGCGGGACCGCCGTCCTTTTGCACACCGGGTGGGACCGCCACTTCGCGACCGAGGCCTACACGAAGGACGCTCCCTACCTCGCCGAGGACGGGGTGCGGTACCTCGTCGAGCAGGGCGTGGTGCTGGTCGGCATCGACTCCATCAACATCGACGACACCGAGCCGGGATCCGGTGGCGCGCGTCCGGCCCACTCGCTGCTCCTCGAAGCCGGGATCCAGGTGGTCGAGCACCTCACCGGCCTCGAGCAGCTCCCCGCGAGCGGCGCCGCCTTCACCGCGACGCCGCCGCTCGTCGAGGACTTCGCGACCTTCCCCGTCCGCGCCTTCGCGCGACTGCCCTAGGCGCGGTCGGAAGACCGTCCTCGCGGTGCCGTCGGCGCGCTGAGGACGGTCCCGATCACTCCTCGATCTCGGCCCGCAGCAGTGCCGCGTCAGTGTGCTGCTCCAAGCGCTCGTATGCGTCCGCGAGCTCGGCCGTGACCGTCGTCCAGTCGGGCGAGCCGGCATGCAGGCGTCCGCGAGCCGAACGGAACAGGTCGACGGCACCGGCGTGGTCGTCGACGGCGACCCGCGACCTCGCCGCGAACACCTCGGCCACCGCCGCGCCGTTCTCGTCGCCGGCGGCCACGAACCCCGCAGCGGCGAGCCGAGCCGTCGCCGTCGCGTCGTCGGCGCGTCCGAGCGCACCGAGCGAGCGGGCCTCCGAATCGGTGATGTCGGCCACGAGCCACGCGGCCTCGTGCGCCGAGGCGATGTCACGAGCCTCCGAGTAGAGCGGCAGCCCGGTGTCGTCGCCGAAGGCCGCCCGTGCGCTCGCCGCACGCTGGAGTGCCTGGACGAGGAGCTGCGGGTCGCCCAGCCGGCGAGCGGCGGCGAGGGCCTGGTCGATGACCTCGATCGCGTCGTCGTCCTCGAACTGGACGAGGAGCGTGCTCAACCCGAAGCCGGTGCGGATGACCACCTGGTCGTTCCCGACGGACGCGGCGTCGTCGATCGCTGCGCGCCACACGCCGTACGCCATGCCGTGTTCGCCGATCATGCGCGCGGCCTCGCCCATGTTGGCGAGCAGGTCCGCGAGCTCACCCGGCGCGGCGTGCTCGCGCTTCGCCTGGTAGACCTCGTCGTAGTGCTCGAGCGCCGTGGCGGCATCGCCCGCGAACTGGAGGTACCGCGCGAGTTGGAGGGTGAGCGAGTCGAGGTCGTCGTACTCCGCCCGCTTCGCGTGGGTGATCGCCAGCTGCATGCGGGCCGCGGCCTCGCGGTCACGGTCGGCGTCGCTCAGGAGGGCCGCCGAGAGGGAGCACGCCTGGATGATGCCGAGCCGGTTGCCGAGGAGTGTCTGGAGGGCGACGAGTTCGTCGGCGAGCGCGACCCCCTCGGCGAAGGCCCCGGCCCCGCCGAGCATCCGGGTGCGGAGCGTCAGCGCGGGGAGGCGGACCGACGCCCGCTGCCCGGGCTCGAGGAGTGGGTCGAGAAGCTCTGCCGCCTCCTCGATCCGGCCGGTCACGGCGAAGAGGTGCGCGTGCAGGAGACGGGCCGGCGGGCCTGCCTCGCCCGGGTCGTCGACCGCGGCGGCGAGCACGGCCTCACCGGCGAGCCGGTCGGCGATCCCCATGAACCGTTCCGCGGACTCCTGCTCGGTCTGCGCTCCCGCCAGCTCGAACGCATGGCGTGCGATGACGACGAGCGTGTGGATGAGCCGGTCCGCGTCGACGGGGACGAGACGGGCGTCGTCGAGCTCGGCGAGCAGGAGGGTGAGCCGGTCCTCGGTCGCCGTGCCGAGGAGGGCCACACCGAAGCGTGCCTCCACGTCGGCGACCGCGATGCGTCCTGCCGCGCGGAGCGCGGTGTCGCGGTCGGCCCAGGCCCCGCTCGCGCGGTCGTCGTCACCCTCGATGACCGCTGCCTGCGCGATCGCGCCGAGGAGCCCGGCGCGGAGGTTCTCGTCGGGATCCGCGTCGTCCGCGAGGAGCGCGAGGCCCTGCTCGGCGGCGACGATCGCACCGCGTGGGTCGGCGCTCTGCAGGAGCGCGGAGGTCCGTTCGCGCCACTCGGCGGCCGTGGTCGCCGGTTCCGGCTCGGCGACCGGGGCTGCGAACCCCTCGACCGACAGCGGGAGGTCCCAGTGTTCCGTCGCGAGTGCCCGCGCGGCCTCGAGCCGCTCGGTGCGGAAGCCGTTGCCGTTGCGTTCGTCGAAGGCACGGGTCAGGTGCTCGGCTGCTGCCCAGGCGCGCGCCGCGACCGCGCTGACGGTCCAGTCGGCGGCGTCGGTCGACTCGGTGCCGAGGTACCGGGCAAGGTCCGGGGCGTCGGCACCGCGGACGGGCAGATCACCGTGACCGGCTCGGGCGACGGCATCCAGCAGGACGCCGACCGCGATGAGCCCGTCGGCGTGCCCGGACAGGTTGATGGGGTCGTTGACGAGGGCCGGCAGGTGGCGTTCGAGCATCGCCAGGCCGCGCGCCTCGTTGCCCGTGACGGCGCAGAACACGAGGTGGTCGGCGATGATGCCGAACCCGTCGGCGTTGGAACGGGCGACCCGGTAGCTGCGCTGGTGCGCCGCCTTGGCATCGTCGAACCGGCCGGCGCGGAGGTAGGGGAGGAGCGCCTGTGCCTCGCTCGTCTCCGGCTCCTCGCCACAGCTCATGCGGTTCTCGAACATCTCGTCGTAGATCCGGATCGCGTCGTCGTCGTGCCCGCGGAGCTGGTGGAACCAGGCGTCCTCATTGCGCACGCACGCTTCGCAGTGGCTGTAGCGGTCGTCCTCGATGGTCGAGCGGCGTTCCAGGAACGCGGCGGCCTCGTCGAGGCGACCGGTCACCGTCGCGATGTGGAACTGCGACTGCACCACGCCGCTCATCGTGGCGCCCGCTGCCGCGTACCTCGCCCGCATGTCCTCGTGCATCGCCTCGATCTGCGCGAGCGAGAACGTCGGGTTCGTCGACAGCCGGCCGGCCATCCACTTGTACTGGAACAGCAGGTCGCAGCCGTCGACCGTGATCGGGAAGCGCTCCGGGTCCGCGTCGTGCTTGCCGACGCACCAGCCGAAGGAGCTGAACATGGCGTCGGTGTCGCCCGTCATGTGTGCCGACTGGGTCAACCGCATGCGGGTCGCGTACGCGGCCTCCTCGTCGCCGGCGGCCTCAGCTCGCCGGAGTGCCTCGTCGAGCAGGGCGCGCTCGGCGGGACCACACGGCAGGGTGTCGGCCTCCTCGAGGAGGTCCTGGACGCTCGCGTCGGGGTCGATGTCGTTCACGGTGGTGGCGGTGGTGTCGGTCATCGGAGTTCCTTGTCGTCGAGACCGACACTGAGGCCGATCAGGTCGGTCATGGCTGCGTCGAGCATGCGGCGGTCGCGTGCTTCGAGGGGGCGGTGCCCGGCGAGGAGCGCCTGGACGTAGAGCAGTTGGATGCTGCGCTCGAACACGAGGTCGTCGTCGAGGGTCGCCAAGCGGCGGACGAGCGCCGCGTTCCAGTTGAGGCAGAGCCGGGCTGCAGTGTCGGCCTCAGTGCCTCCCGGGCCGGCGTCGGCGAGGAAGGAGTCGACGGCCCCGACGACCTGCGACCAGATACCCGGCGCGACCGAGGCGGCCCGGTGCCGCTCGAGCCGTCGGAGTACGGACGGGTCGGCGACGTACAGCGCGGCGAGATCGTCCGGCCGGTACCGGCGCACCGAGACCCGGCATTCGACCTCGGCGAGCACGCGGCTGGCGCGGTCCTCGAGTGCCGTCGTCGCGGCGAGGTCGTCCAGGTGCGGCGGCTCGAGGTTGTCGAGCTCGTCGGCGACCGTCACCCGTTCGACCCGCACGCCGTCGATCAGGTGGGGTAGTCGCTCCAGGATCTCCTGGTCGTACACGTACCCGCCGTTGACGATCGGTGAGGCCGGATCGACGACCGCGGCGATCTGACGGAACTCGTCACGGGATGCCGTGTACCGGATGACGCCGGTCTGCGACAGGTGTTCGTCGATGGTCATCGTGCCGGCGGAGGTCTCGATCGGGAGCCACCGGACGACGGCGCTCGCGAGGTCGTCGTCGTGCGCGGCGATCGCCTTGATGCCGAGCTGGTGGACGCCGATGAACTCCTGGAGTCGGTGCGGCCGTTGGCGGGCGAGGTCGAGGATCCACCGTCGCAGGGTTGCTCCGATGGCCTCGCGGGTGAACTCCAATGCGTCGTCCTGCACGAGCTGCTCGCGCGACGCCGTCGGGCGGAGTCCCGTCGTGTCGACGATGCAGCGCACGAAGAACGCCCACTCGGGAAGCAGGTCGTCGATCTGTTCGCTCAGCAGCATCCCGCCGAGGTAGACCCGGCTCGCCTGCCGGGCGCCCGGCGGAGGCGGTGAGGGGAGGACGAAGGCGGTGCCGCGGGTGCCGGTGCCTGGCACCACGATCTCGACGGCGTCGAATGGGCGCGTCCCGAGGAGATCCTCCCCGAAGGCCAGGAGCGCCTCGCGAGTGGTCGCCTCAGCCGTCCGGAACACCGGGTCGACGTTGATGCGCACCGGGTGGTCGGGTGCGGAGGGGTCGACCACCTCGACGTCGAGGTCGAGGAACCGTCCGAAGGTGCTGGCGAGGCCGAGCACCGTGCCGTGCCCGAGCAGACTGCCGTCGTGCAGTGGGCCGTCGATGCGTGGGTCGAGTACGACCTCCGAGCCGATCGGCATGGCGGCGGTCGTGGCGTCGTCGAGTTCTCGGATCGTGAACGTGCCGTCGGCGTCGCCGATCCACTCGATGGCCGGACCGCCACGAGCCGAGCGGCTGCGGACGGTGATGGTGTCGGCGACCATGAAGCAGCTCAGCAGCCCGATGCCGAACCGGCCGAGGTAGTCGCCGCGCTGGAGTTCGTCGAGGTCGCCGCGCTTGGAGCTGCGGCCGACCGTCGCCAGCAGCTCGGCGGCTTCGTCGCGGGTGAGCCCGACACCGTCGTCGCGGAATCGGAACGGCAAACCCGCCTCCGAGCCGGACGGTGGCACGTGCGGGGTGATGAGGAGTCTGCCGGGAGGAGCCGTCGGGTCGTCGGCGCGACGGGCTGCGACGGCGTCCCGTCCGTTCTGCAGGAGCTCACGGAGGTAGACGCGCGGTCCCGAGTAGATGTGGCGGCTGAGCAGGTCGACGACTCCGCGGAGATCGACCTGGAACGGCAGCGGGGCTCGGGAGTGGTCTGGCATGGCTCTCTTCCGTCGGCGGCTACGGGGCCTGCATCGGGGGTACATGCAGGGTGGATCGGGCTCCAGGCAGGCGGACCGCGACCGGTTCGTCTGCAGCCGGATCAGCCTAGCGAACGTCGTGAAACGGATGCTGGGCGGTCGCCTGGGGGTCGTCGAGGCGACGCTGCTCCCCAGGGGCTGTGGAGCGAGGTCGACGCCGATCGGTCGTCCGGGGGTGTCGCGAAAACGCGTCCCCGGCTGCTAGCCTTGACGCCGCTTCTCGAATCGATTCGACATCGATTCGGACCACCCCTCCCACCCCCGCACCTCGCTAGGAATCCGTTCACCAGTGCACACCGCAGGAATCACCGTCGTCCACCCCGGGGACTCGCTCTCGGGCAGGCAGCGCCTCGTCTACATCCTCGTGCTCGGCGCGCTCACCGCGCTCGGGCCGTTCACCATCGACCTCTACCTGCCGGCGTTCCCGATCCTCGAACGGGACCTCGACGTCCCGGTCAGCCTCATCCAGCTCACCCTCACCGGGACCACGATCGGCTTCGCGGTGGGTCAGCTCTTCATGGGGCCCTGGAGCGACAAGGTCGGCAGGCGTCTCCCGCTCATCCTCGCGACGAGCATCCACATCCTGGCCTCGGTCGGCGCCGCGTTCGCGCCCGACATCGGGTGGCTCATGGTGTTCCGCGTGCTGCAGGGTGCCGGTGCGGCGGCCGGTGGGGTCGTCGCGATGGCGATGGTCCGCGACCTCTTCGGCGGGAAGCCGCTCGTGCGGATGCTGTCGCGACTCGCGCTCGTCAACGGCCTCGCGCCGATCGCCGCCCCCGTCATCGGGTCGCAGCTCCTCCTCGTCCTCGACTGGCGCGGACTCTTCGTGTTCCTCGCCGCCTACGGACTGTTCGTCGTCATCGCGGTGTCGCTCTGGATCGTCGAGACCCTACCGCCGGCGCGGCGTCGCGACGCCGGGCACAGTACCGTCCGCGACCGCTACCGCTCGGTGTTCAGCGACCGCGTGTTCGTCGGTGTCGCCCTCATCGGTGGCATGAGCTTCTCGGGCCTGTTCGCCTACCTCTCGAGCTCGTCGTTCCTCTTCCAGGAGGTCTACGACTTCGACGCACAGGAGTACGGTCTCCTGTTCGCGGTGAACTCGCTCGGCATCGTCGCCGGGGTGCAGATCTCGTCGCGGCTCATGCGCTGGTACGGGCCGCAGTGGATCCTGGCCTGCACGACCATCGTGCAGCTCATCTCGGCGGTCACGATCGTCGCGCTGACGATGGCCGACGTCGGGCTGTTCGGTGTGCTGGTGCCGCTGTTCTTCTTCATCCTGTCGTGCGGCTTCGGCTTCCCGGCGGTGCAGGTGCTCGCCCTGGCGAACCACGGGCACGAGGCCGGGACGGCGGCGTCGCTCCTCGGGGCGCTCAACTTCGGGCTTGCGGGACTCATCTCGCCCATCGTCGGGGTGCTCGGGATCGGTACCGCGATCCCCATGGGTGCCGTGATGGCCGCGACCTCGGTCGTGTCGGTGTGTGCGCTCTGGTTCATCGTGCAGCCGAAGAAGGTCCCGGCCCTCGCCGGCTGACCTGGTGGCTCGCGCCGTCAGGTCACCGGTCCACGCCGTCGAGGTACGTCCACGCGCCGGTGTCCTTCGAGAACCGACTCCGTTCGTGCTGGCTCCCCGCCGAGCCCCGCACGCCGGGAACCTTGTGGTGCGCGACGAACTCGACCATCCCCTCGGTGTCGAGCGGCCCACCGCGGGAGGTCGCGACGATGTCGAGCCGGTACCAGCGGAGTGAGTCGTCCAACTCGAGCGACGCCGGCCTGGTCGACGGATGCCAGGTGCGCAGCAGGTACTCCGCGTCACCGACCGCGAAGGCCGAGAACCGCGACCGCATGAGCGCCTCCGCGGTGGCCGCCGACGATTCACCTCGGTGCAGGCGCCCGCAGCAGGCGCCGTACGTCTCGCCGGACAGGCAGGGGCACCGCGCGTCGTCGGCGAGGGGAGCGGTGCGGGCGTCGTGGGTCACTGCTCCAGTATCGCCCGCCAGGCCCGCAGCTCGTGCTCGTCGGCCGTCGGTCGCCAGCGCTCGTCCGGCGGCGCATCGGCGCGGCGATCAGGGCGTCATCCTCCTGGCGCAAGCCCACGCGTGAGACATGCCCGACACGGCATGATGGGACGATGACGGCACCCGACGACCACGACGACCCAGCAGCTGCTCCGGCTCCCGAGGTGCACGAGGCGGTCTCGCCAGCCCTCGACGAGTCGGGTGCGCTCGCGATGGATCCGGACCCGGCGTCGATCCGGCCCGATCCGAAGCTCGCCGCGAAGGTCTCCCGGCGGTGGCCGTTGATCAGCGGCGCGATCGCCGTGGTCCTCGTCCTCCTGCTCGGCGTGCTGCTCTTCCAGCGCGGCCCGAACGCCCCGTTCGGGTTCGACGAGGAGTGGATGCAGGAGGTCCTCGAGGAGCGGTCGCCGTGGCTCGTCCAGGCTGCGCTCGTCATGAACTGGCTCGGCGGCGGGGTCGTCGCGATCTTCGTCGTGCCGCTGCTCGGGATAGCCGTCCTCCTGCTGCTTCGCCGACCGTGGGCCGCCCTGTACTTCGCGATCGTCTCCGCCCTGAGCGCCGGAGCGGTGCAGATCATCAAGAACATCGTCGGTCGATCACGGCCTGAGGACATCCTCGTCCACGCGGACTTCGGTTCGTTCCCCTCGGGGCACAGCGCGAACGCGGCGACCATCGCCGTCGCGTTCGGGATCATCTTCCCGCGGGTCTGGGTGTGGTTGATCGGTGTCGCCTACACGCTGCTGATGATGCTGTCGCGGACCTATCTCGGCGCCCACTGGGTGAGCGACACGATCGGTGGGCTGCTGCTCGGTGCCGGTGTAGCGCTCATCATCGCGGTGCCGTTGCTGCACCGGATGTCGACCGAACCGAAGAAACGGGTCCCGCTGACCGACGGCTGACCGAGTGGACACCCGGCGCTTGATGCCGGTCGTCCAGCGCTCGTCGTTCGTGTTCCGTCCTGACGCCAGCGCGGTGCGCTGACCCCAGACCGCTCGGATGGGCGTGAGCGCGGGTCCACCGCGTGAGCGCGCCCCTCCGGAGGCCCGCGCTCACGCCACAGACCCGCGCTCGCGTCAGCGCACCGCGCTGGCGGCCACGACACCCCGTGCCGGCGGAGCGGTAGTCTGCTGACAGCCGGGAGCCGGCCGGGGGAGGAGACGCGTGTCGATCACGATGCACGACGTCGCCGCACGCGCGGGCGTCTCGATCAAGACCGTCTCGAACGTCGTCAACGACTACCCGCACGTGAGCGAAGCGACCCGCTCCAAGGTCGAGCGCGCGATCGCCGAGCTCGGCTACCGCCCCAACCTCTCGGCCCGGAGTCTCCGCTCCGGCCGGTCCGGCGTGATCAGCCTCATCATCCCCGACCTCCGCAACGCCTACTTCGCGGAGCTCGCGGACGCGGTCATGCGTCAGGCTCGTGCGCGCGGGCTCTCGGTGCTCATCGAGCAGGTGGCCGGCGGTCGGGACGTCGAGCTCGAGATCCTTCGCGGGCCGCGCATGCAGCTCGTCGACGGCATCCTCTACAGTCCGCTCAGCCTCGACCGCGACGACAGCGCGCTCCTGCCGGACGGGCCCATGGTGATCCTCGGTGAGCAATTGTTCGACGGCGACCGCGACCACGTGACGATGGCCAACGTCGACGGCGCCCGCGCGGCGACCGAACACCTGCTCGCGCAGGGCAGGCGCCGCATCGTCGCACTCGGCACCGACCCGCACGACACCCTGGGGCCGGCCGCCCTCCGCCTCCAGGGGTATCGGGAGGCGCTCGAAGCCGCCGGCATCCCGGCCGATCCCGCCTACGTCAGCACCGTCGTCAGTTGGCACCGCAGCGACGGAGCGAACGCGATGCGCGAGGTCATCGCCGCGGGCCTGCCGTTCGACGGCGTCGTCGCCTTCAACGATGCGATGGCCCTCGGTGCCATGCGCGTCCTCCAGGACGCCGGGCTCCGCATCCCCGACGACGTCGCGATCATCGGCTTCGACGACCTGGACGAGACGCGCTACGCCCTCCCGACCCTGTCCACGGTCGACATCGGCCGGGAGGAGATCGCCGAGCGCGCCGTCGAGCTCCTGATCGAGCGGATCGCCGCACTCGGGCAGCCGGAGGCGCCGCGCGCGATCGTCAGTGGCTTCCGCGTCGTCCCGAGGGAGTCCACCGGCTCCGTGATCGCCCACACGCCCGGATCCAGGGCCGCTCCTTCAACGTTGTAGAGTGCGTACAGGGCGGCCGGGCACGCCGCCGCCGAGGAGGATCATGGCGACCACCCTGCACGACGTGGCGAAGCTCGCCGGGGTGTCCGCCAAGACCGTCTCGAACGTCGTCAACGACTACCCGCACATCAAGCAGGCGACCAAGGAGCGGGTGCTCGCGGCGATCGCCGAGCTCGGCTACCGCCCGAACCTCTCCGCACGTGGGCTCCGCTCCGGTCGTTCCGGCGTCATCAGCCTGATCATCCCCGACCTCCGGAACTCCTACTTCGCCGAGCTCGCCGACGCCGTCATGCACGCCGCGGCGCAGCGTGCTCTGTACGTGCTCATCGAGCAGACCGGTGGCGACCGCGAGCGCGAGGCGGCGCTCGTCCGTGGTCCGCGGACGCAGCTCGTCGACGGCATCCTGTATTCGGCGCTCGAGCTGGGGGAGGAGGACGTCGACATCCTCGCCGAGGTGCGCACACCGATGGTCCTCCTCGGCGAACGGATCTTCAACGCTCCAAACGACCACGTCACGATGCAGAACACCGAGGGTGTCCGGGCGGCGACGGAGCACCTGATCGCTTCGGGGCGCCGACGGATCGTGGCGTTCGGCGCACACCCGGGGGAGGAGATCGGTTCGGCCGGACTGCGCCTCGTCGGCTACCGCGAAGCGCTCGACGCCGCGGGTCTGCCGTACGACGAGTCCCTCGTGCGGGAGGTCGAGATCTGGCATCGCCTGGACGGCGCGGTCGCGATGCGCGCGATGCTCGACGAGGGAGTGCGGTTCGACGGCATCGTCGCCTTCAACGACGCCCTCGCCCTCGGCGCGATGCGCGTGCTGAGTGAGCGTGGCATCCGCATGCCGGAGCAGGTGGCGATCATCGGCTTCGACGACATCGACGAGGGACGCTACTCCCTGCCGTCGCTGTCGACGATCGCGCCGGGGCGCGACCAGATCGCCGAGACGGCCGTGGATCTGCTGCTGGAGCGCATCGAGCGGCGCGACGAGTCCTTCCCGCCGCGCCTCGTGCTCGCTGACTTCGAGCTCGTCCAGCGGGAGTCCACCGCGCTCCCAGCCGTCTGATCCACCACTTCGATTCGTCCTTGACATCGCTGGAACCACCCGGCATCATGCTTTTACAACGTTTACCTTCAACGTTGTAAAACCCGGCACGATGACAATGAAGTTCCATCTCCGAGAGGACAGCACCCACATGAAGTCACGAGTTCTCGCAGCAGTCGGCACGGTCGCCGTCGCAGCGATGGCCCTCACCGGATGCTCCACCGGTGGCGCAAGCGGAGGCGGCGAAGCCTCCTGCACCAACACCATCACCAAGAAGGACGTGCCGCAGGTCACCGTCTGGGCTTGGTTCCCCGCCTTCGAGCAGGTCGTCGACCTCTTCAACGAGACGCACGACGACGTCCAGGTCTGCTGGACGAACGCCGGCCAGGGAAACGACGAGTACACGAAGTTCTCCACCGCCATCGAGGCGAAGTCCGGCGCACCCGACGTCATCATGCTCGAGTCCGAGGTCATCTCCAGCTTCACGATCCGCAAGGCGCTCGTCGACATCGGCGAGCTGGGCGCGAACGAGGTCAAGGACAAGTACACCGAGGGCGCCTGGAACGACGTCACGAGCGGTGATTCGGTGTACGCGATCCCGGTCGACAGCGGCCCGATGGGCATGCTCTACCGCCAGGACCTCTTCGACAAGGCCGGCATCGCCGTCCCGACCACCTGGGACGAGTTCGCCGCCGCCGCGAAGCAGCTGAAGGACGCCGGCACGGGTGTCCTCGCCAACTTCCCGACGAACGGCCGGGCCTTCAACCAGGCGTTGTTCGCGCAGGCCGGCTCCAAGCCGTTCGAGTACGACAAGACGAAGCCCACCGAGGTGTCGATCGACGTGAACGACGACGCGTCCAAGCGGGTCCTCAACTACTGGGACGGCCTCGTGAAGGAGGGACTCGTCACCACCGACGACGCCTTCACCGCCGACTACAACACGAGCCTCGTCGACGGCACCTACGCCGTCTACCTCGCGGCCGCGTGGGGCCCGGGCTACCTGCAGGGCCTCTCCGACGCCGACGACACCGCCGTGTGGCGCGCCGCCCCGCTCCCGCAGTGGGACGCGGCGAACCCCGTCCAGGTGAACTGGGGCGGTTCCACCTTCGCCGTGACCGAGCAGGCGAAGGACAAGACACTCGCCGCCGAGGTCGCGAAGGACATCTTCGGCACCGATGAGGCGTGGAAGATCGGCATCGAGCAGGGCGCGCTGTTCCCGACGTACAAGCCGATCCTGGAGTCCGACTACTTCACGAACCTCGAGTACCCGTTCTTCGGTGGTCAGCAGATCAACAAGGACGTCTTCCTCGCCGCGGCGGCCGGCTACAGCGGCTTCACGTTCAGTCCGTTCCAGAACTACGCGTTCGACCAGTTGACCGAGCAGCAGTACGCGATGGTCCAGGGGGAGAAGACCGCCGACGAGGCGCTCGACGACCTCCAGGCGAGCCTCGAGAAGTACGCCACCGAGCAGGGCTTCACCTCGAAGTAGCCCGCCGGGGCGGCCGCGACGTCGCCCCGCACGTCCTCCATCACCGGGGCGGCGCAGTCGCCGCCCCGGTGGTCCCCACGACTCGAAAGCAGCATCATGGCACTCACCACCGGATCGGCCTCCACCGCCGCGTCGGCCGCCAGGATCGTCCGTCCGCGACGAGGCGGCATCGGCGCGATCGACCGGCGACGGCAACGCTGGGGCTGGCTCTTCGTCGCCCCCTTCGCCATGGTCTTCGCGGCCTTCCTCATCTTCCCGCTCTGCTACGCGTTCTGGATGAGCCTCCAGACCTCCACCCTCGCGACCGGTACCGAGTTCACGGGCCTCGCGAACTACGCGAAGGCCTTCACCGACCCGATCTTCCTCAGCGGGCTCGCGCGGGTGGCGATGTTCGCGCTCGTCATGATCCCCGCACAGATGCTCGTCGCGCTCGTCGCAGCCCTCGTGCTCGACAACCTGGCGACCGTCCTGTCGAAGTTCTCGCGGCTCATGATCTTCGTCCCGTACGCCATCCCCGTGGTCATCGGCGCGCTCATGTGGGGCTTCCTCTACAGCCCCCGCTTCGGTCCGGCGACCGACGTCTTCGCGCTCTTCGGGGCCACGGCGCCGTCCTTCCTCGACCAGAGCAGCATCTTCGGCAGCCTCGTCAACATCGTGACCTGGCAGTGGTCGGGCTACTACATGATCATCATCTACGCGGCGCTCCGCGGGATCGACCCGTCCATCTACGAGGCCGCCCGCATCGACGGCGCGAACGCGTTCCAGACCGCACTTCGCATCAAGGTGCCGATGATCTCCTCGTCGATGGTCATGGTGCTCATCTTCGCCATGATCGGCACGCTGCAGTTCTTCACCGAACCGCAGGTGTTGCGCGGGGTCGCCCAGGGCGCCATCCCCATCTCGTACACGCCGAACATGTACGCGTACTCCCTCGCCTTCTCGTACAGCCAGTTCAACTACGCCTCCGCGATCTCCTTCGCGCTCGGGATCATCGTGTTCATCGGCTCGTACGTCTTCCTCTTCCTCACGCGCAAGCAGAGCGGACTCAAATGATGAGCGCCACCACCGCCATCCCGGCCTTCAACCCGAAGGCCGGACGACGACGTCAGGGTCCCGAGGCCCGTACCGGTGGCCGACGCGTCGGCTCGCACCTCTTCCTCCTCGCCCTCGTCATCTACTTCATCCTCCCGCTGTGGTGGTTGATCGTCGCGGCCACGAAGGACACCTCCGGGCTCTTCACCGGCTCCGGCGGGCCGCTCTGGTTCGACGGTGAGTTCAACTTCTTCGACAACGTCGCCGAGCTCTCCACCCACCAGGGCGGCATCTACTGGCGCTGGCTCGGGAACTCCTTCCTGTACGCGTTCTCGGGCGGGATCGGTGCCACGGTCCTCGCGGTGCTCGCCGGATACGGCTTCGCCAAGTACCGGTTCCGTGGTCGCTCCCTGTTCTTCAACCTGCTGCTCGGTGCGGTCATGGTCCCGCTCACGGCCCTGGTCATCCCGACCTTCGTCCTGCTCAGCCAGGTCGGGCTCGTCAACACGATCTGGGCCGTGATCCTCCCGTCGCTGCTCAGCCCGTTCGGCGTCTACCTCATGCGCATCTACACCCAGGACGCCATCCCGGACGAGATCCTCGACGCCGCGCGGGTCGACGGCGCAGGGGAGCTGCGGACGTTCTTCCAGGTCGCGCTCCCGCTGCTGCGACCGGCGATCGTCACGGTGCTGCTGCTCTCGATCGTCGGCACGTGGAACAACTTCTTCCTGCCGCTGGCGGTGCTCAGCGACCCGAACCTGCTTCCCGTGACGGTCGGACTGAACAACTGGACGGCGCTGTCGAACGCGGGTGCCGGCGGCGAGCAGGTGTGGAACCTCATCGTCACCGGGGCGTTCATCTCGATCGTGCCGCTCATCATCGCCTTCCTCTCCCTGCAGCGGTACTGGCAGGGCGGGCTCTCCCTCGGCAGCGTGAAGTGAGCCGCTCCACAGACGCGCCGCCGCGGCGTCGCCCCGACCGGGCACTCCACGACATCATCGACACCACGACCGCTCACGCAACGCACGAACGACCAGCACTGCACGCCACGGCCGACTCCGGCCCGAACGAAGGACACCTCCCGTCATGACCACCGCACGCATCGCCATCGACCCGAACGTCACGGTCGCCCCCGTCAACCGCCGGATCTTCGGCTCGTTCGTGGAGCACCTGGGACGCTGCGTCTACGACGGCATCTACGAGCCCGGCCACCCCACCGCCGACGCCGACGGCTTCCGCGGCGATGTGGTGGACCTCGTCACGGAGCTCGGTACGAGCACCATCCGCTACCCCGGCGGCAACTTCGTCTCCGGCTACCGCTGGGAGGACGGCGTCGGGCCGCGCGAGCACCGCCCCGTGCGCCGCGACCTGGCCTGGCACTCGCTCGAGACCAACCAGGTCGGCGTCGACGAATTCGCCAAGTGGTGCAAGCTCACCGGCAGCGAGATGATGATGGCCGTCAACCTCGGCACGCGCGGGGTGCTCGAAGCGCTCGACCTCCTCGAGTACACGAACCACCCGAGCGGCACGGCGCTGTCCGACCAGCGGATCGCGAACGGCGCACCCGAGCCCTACGGCATCAGCATGTGGTGTCTCGGCAACGAGATGGACGGGCCGTGGCAGGTCGGCGCCATGTCGGCCGACGACTACGGCAAGCTGGCCGCCCGGACCGCGTCGGCGATGAAGATGGTCGACCCGAAGCTCGAACTCGTCGTCTGCGGATCGTCGAGTTCCTCGATGCCGACCTTCGGCGACTGGGAGCGCACCGTCCTCGAGCACAGCTTCGACTCGGTGGACTACATCTCCTGCCACGCGTACTACCAGGAGCGCGACGGCGACCTCGGGTCGTTCCTCGCCTCGTCGCTCAACATGGAGTACTTCATCCGCACGGTCGTCGCTGCCGCCGACCACGTGCAGCACAAGCGTCACTCCGACAAGCAGATCCAGCTCTCGTTCGACGAGTGGAACGTCTGGTACCTCGACGAGTGGAACGCGATCGAGGGCACGATCGAGGAGTGGGCCTACGCGCCCCGCCTCATCGAGGACGTCTACTCGGTCGCCGACGCGGTCGTGTTCGGCAACCTGCTGATGACGCTCCTCAAGCACAGCGACCGCGTCGGTTCCGCGAGCCTCGCGCAGCTCGTGAACGTCATCGCCCCGATCATGACCGAGCCGGGCGGCGGCGCCTGGCGGCAGACGACGTTCTTCCCGTTCTCGGTCACCAGCCGGCTCGCGTCGGGTGTCGTGCTCGCGCCGCGCATCGAGGTCGGCAGCTACACCACGAAGGTCCACGGTGACGCACCGCTCGTCGACTCGGTCGCGACGTACGACGCCGAGGCCGGGACCGCGGCCGTGTTCCTCGTGAACCGTCACCAGGATGAGGCGATCACGGTGACCGTCGACGTCTCGGCGCTCGGCGTGGGTTCGATCGTCGAGGCGAAGGGCATCCACGACGAGGACGTCTACGCGAAGAACACGATCGACGACCGCGAGCGCGTCGGCCTCATCGCGAACGAGAGCGCGTCGCTCGCCGACGGTACCCTCACGATCACGCTCCCGCCCGTGTCGTGGACGGCGGTCGCACTCGGCGCCTGAGTCGGGAAGCGGAAGCGGGCTGCGGGAAGCGGGCTGCGAGTCAGGGGTCTCGACGTTCGCAACTCAGGACGATCGCGGCGGGTCTGCCGCGCTCGCGGCGATCGCGGGACGGCGCGCCGGACCCGTCCTGAGTGATGCACGACTCGGCGTGGGGGGGGGGGGGGGGGGGTCACCCCCCCCCCCCCCCGACGTCGTGCGGCCCTACAATCGGCACATGACGGCACGGGGCTCCTACGCGAAAGGTGTTGCGCGCCGCGAGGAGATCCTGCGCGTCGCGCTCGCGGTGTTCGCGCGCGAGGGGTATCGCGGCACGTCGCTCCGTGAGGTCGCGCGTGAGGTCGGCGTCAGCCTGCCGGGGCTCATGCACTACTTCGAATCCAAGGAGCACCTGTTCGCGGCGATCCTGCGGGAGCGCGACGCCGTCGACTACGAGGAGTTCGCCGCGGCCGGCTCCCAGGACGCGATCGAGGGTCTGGTCGCCGTCATGCGCCACAACAGCGATGTCCCGGGCCTCGTCGAGTTGTACCTGACGATGGCGGCCGCCGCCGGTGACGCGGAACACCCGGTGCGAGGGTTCTTCGTCGATCACGTCACGGCGGTGCGCCGGAGCATCGCCGACGTCGTCCGTGGTCGCCAGGCTTCCGGGCGGGTCGCCGCGGGCATCGATCCCGAGCACGTGGCGCGCGTCATGGTCGCCCTCGCCGACGGGCTGCAGGTGCAGTGGACGCTCGACCCCTCCGTCGACATGGCCGGTGACCTCGAGCGCGCCTGGGCTCTCCTCGTCGGTGACGCCGGCGCGGTGCGCTGACCCGAGCGCGGGTCTGTGGGGCCCGGCGCGGTGCGATGACGCGAGCGCTGGGGATTCGGCGTGGGCGCGCCCCGGGCGCGTGAGCGCGACCCTCTGGAGACCCGCGCTCACGCGGCTGGGCCGCGCTCGCGTCAGCGCACCGCGCTGGCAGCAGCCAACACCGACAGGTTTCGTGAAAACCTATTGACCACTCGGGTTTCGCCCCTATACTCAAAGCCGTGCAGTGATCGGTTTCCCGATCCTGCCGGGACAGCACCACCCGCGGGCCAGAGCCGGTCCGCAGCTCAGCGTTGAGAGGAACTCGGATGTCCAACCCACCCCGCCGCCCCAAACCCACCGGTCAGCGTGCCTCGAGCGGTCCCTACGTCAGCCTCGTCACCGGCCCGTCGGGGCCGACGGAACGGGCGTCGAAGCGGGTCGTCACCACCATGGCGCTCGCCCAGTTCGGCCTGTTCGTGGCCCTGCTGGCCCCAGTCACCGTGAGCCTGGCGCTCAAGACGCAGCAGCTCGTCCCCGGTGACCAGGCGGCGGTCGTCAACGGCAACGTCCTCTCCATCGCCGCCCTGTTCGCCCTCGTCGCGAACCCGGTGATCGGCCGCCTGTCCGACATCACGCTCTCGCGCTTCGGTCGCCGCCGCCCGTGGATGTTCCTCGGCGCCATCGGCTTCGTCGCCTCGCTCACGATCGTCGCGTTCGCTCCGAACGTCCCGGTCCTCATCGCCGGTTGGTGCCTCGCACAACTCACCGGCAACGCCATCCTGGGCCCGCTGCTCGCGACCATCGCCGACCAGGTCCCGCCGGAACAGCGCGGGAGTGTCTCCGCGAACGTCGGCGTCATGCAGAACGTCGGCATCCTCGCGGCGGCCTTCGTGGCCAGCTGGTTCGTCACCGACATGCTGCTCCTCTTCGTCGCTCCGGCCGTCTTCGCACTCATCACCGTGTGGCTGTACTGCTTCGTCCTGCCCGACCGCGCGATCACCACCCGTCCGGACGTCGGCGGATGGAAGGGTCTGCTCTTCACCTTCTGGGTGAACCCGCTCAAGCACCCGGACTTCGGCTGGGTCTGGCTCTCACGGTTCCTCCTGACGCTCGCGTCGTTCCTCTTCGTCGCGTTCCGCCTGTTCTTCCTGCAGGAGGAGGTCGGGCTGTCGCAGCAGGGCGCCGTCGACACCCTGACCATGGGTGTGCTGATCTACACGATCGCGCTCGTCATCACCGCGAAGCTCGGCGGTTGGCTGTCGGACCGGATGCTCAACCGCAAGGTGTTCGTCATCGGGTCGACGGCGGTCTTCGCGCTCGGGCTCGTGCTGCTCGCCCACACCACGACGGTGCCCATGTTCTACGTCGTCGAGGCGATCATGGGGGCGGCGTACGGCGTGTACGTCGCGGTGGACACCGCCCTCGTCGTGGACGTCCTGCCGAACCCGGACGACGCGGCGAAGGACCTCGGTGTCCTCAACATCGCGAACGCCCTGCCGCAGTCGCTCGCCGGCGCGGTGGGTGCGTTCCTCCTCGGACTCGGCGCGGTCGGCAACAACTACACGGCCCTGTTCTGGGGCGCCGGGGTGATCGCCGTGCTCGGCGCCCTGACGATCCTGCCGGTCCGACACCGCATGACCCGGAACGCCGACGGGACCATCACCGGATCGATCGCGACCCGTGGGTGACCCCGGTCACGCCTCCCGCACCCCGATCACCAGCTCCACTCCATCACCCAGCGACGCCAAGGACGGCGTCAGAACGGACGGCAACACCATGACCGCACCAGCGCTCTCCGTGCAGCTCTACAGCATCAAGGAGCACCTCGACCAGGGCCTCGACGACGCCCTCGCCCGGCTCGCCGGCATGGGCCTGCGCGAGGTCGAAGCCTTCGACTTCGTCGCCCGCGCGCCCGAGCTCCGCGAGGCCTTCGACCGCCACGGGCTCGCCGCCCGCACCGGGCACGCCACGCTCCTCTCCGACGAGATCCGCTTCGGCGACCAGGTCATGCCGGTCGCCCCACAGGAGGAGGTGTTCGCGGCAGCGAAGGCCCTCGGCCTCGAGATCGTCATCGACGCGTTCGTGAGCCCCGACCGCTGGCTCGACGAAGCCGCCGTCGCCGACACGGCCGCCCGCCTGAACGCCGCAGCGGAGCGCGCCGCCGACCACGGTCTCCGCGTCGGCTATCACAACCACTCCCAGGAGTTCGTCGCATCGTTCGGCGGACGCAGCGCGTTCGAGGTCTTCGCCGACCAGCTGCGTGACGACGTCGCGCTCGAGGTCGACCTGTTCTGGGCGGCGACCGCCGGTCAGGACGTGCCCGCGCTGCTCGGCCGCCTCGGCGACCGCGTCCAGGCGCTCCACGTCAAGGACGGCCTGCTGCCCGCCGACCCGTTCGCACCGGGCGCCGCCCCCTTCGTGCCGACGAGTCTCGACCAGCGACCGTTCGGGCAGGGCGAGGTCCCGCTGCGTGAGTCCCTCGCCGCAGCGCCCTCGGCGCGGTTCGCGATCATCGAGTTCGACCACTACGGCGCCGGCGACATCTTCGACGGCATCCAGGCGAGCGTCGACGCGCTCGTCGCCGAACAGCTCGTCTCGACCGAAGCGGCGGTCCGCTGATGGCCGTGACAGCGCACGGCACGACGGCGCGCGCACCGCAGGGCAGCGGCCCGGTCGGCGTCGGGTTCATCGGCACCGGCATGATCAGCGACACCTACCTCGAGCACCTCACCTCGTTCCCCGACGTCCGCGTCGTGATCCTCGGCGACCTCGACGTCGACCGCGCGAAGGCCCAGGCCGAGAAGTGGGGCGTCGGCGAGTGGGGGACCGCCGACGACGTCCTCGCGCACCCGGACGTCGAGCTCGTCGTGAACCTCACGATCCCCGCCGTCCACGCGCAGGTCGCCTCGCAGGTGCTCGCCGCCGGGAAGCACGTGTGGACGGAGAAGCCGATCAGCGTCGACCGTGCGAGCGGGCTCGCGCTCCTCGAGCAGGCCGACGCCGCAGGACTCCTCGTGGGCATCGCGCCGGACACGGTGCTCGGCCCGGGCGTCCAGTCCGCGCGTCGCGCCATCGCCCGCGGAGACATCGGTCAGCCGCTCACCGCCCAGACCGTCATGCAGTACGCCGGCCCGGACATCTTCCACCCGAACCCGGAGTTCCTGTTCGCGAAGGGTGGCGGGCCGCTGTTCGACATGGGGCCGTACTACCTGACGACGCTCGTGCAGGTGTTCGGTTCGGTCGCCTCGGTGTCGGCGGCCGGCTCCCGTGGGCGTGCGACGCGGACGATCCAGCAGGGCGACCGCGTCGGCACCGAGTTCGCCGTCGAGGTGCCGACGCACGTCAGCGCCATCGCCCGCTTCGTGGACGGCGGCGTGAGCCAGAGCGTCTTCAGCTTCGAGTCGCCGCTCGCGAAGATGGGCGTCGTCGAGATCACCGGCACCGAGGGGACACTCGTGATCCCCGACCCGAACATGTTCACGGGCGAGGTGCGGATCACCCGCGCCGCTCCCATCGAGCGGATGCAGCAGGACCCGGAGTGGGAGGTCGTGCCGACCGAGGGTGTCCTCGCCGGCCGCGGGACCGGGGTCCTCGACCTCGCCCGGGCGATCCGTTCCGGCGGCACGCCGCTCGCCTCGGGCGCCCTCGGCTACCACGTGCTCGACACGCTCGTCTCGATCGACGAGTCCGTGGTGTCCGGCCAGACCGTCGACGTGGCGAGCCGGGTCGCGTCGGTGCCGCTCGTCGCCGAGGACTGGGACCCGTTCGCCGCGACGCTCTGAGCGTTGTGAGCCGAGCGGGGCACCGCAGTACAGAACCGAGCAGTATCGGAGCAGGCTGAGCAAGCCCCCGGTGGTGTCCGTCGCCCCACGTACGCTGAGGCGATGGACACCACCGGTCGGCGCGCCGCCGAGCACGACGACGAAGCGACCGCCGGCCGGCGACGGTGGATCCTCATCGGCCAGCTCGGCCCGGCGTTCGACGACGGCGGACCGATCCTCCTCATCGAATCGAAGTCCACCTTCACGAAACGACCGATGCACCGCGCGAAGGCGCACCTCTTCCTCTCGGCCATCCGACATCGTGCTGCGGAACTCGGCGACCGGGCGGAGTTCCACCAGGTCGACCGCTACGAGGAGGTCGTCAAGGTCGGCGCAGACCTCGAGGTGATCGACCCACCCTCGTGGACGGCTCGGCGCTTCGTCCGCGAGCGCGGACTCCGGGTGCTCCCGAGCCGCGGCTTCGTGACCTCGGAGCCGGACTTCGCGGCCTGGGCGTCGACGCGGGACGGCAAGCGGCTCCTTCTGGAGGACTTCTACCGCACGGTGCGGGAGCGGACCGGGATCCTCATGCGCGGCGACCAGCCGGAGGGCGGCCGCTGGAACTACGACCACGACAACCGGAACCCGCCGCCGAAGGGAGCCGCCCGGCTCGGTCTGCCCGAGCCGCTCTGGCCCGAGGAGGACGATGTCGACGCGGAGGTCCGGGAGGACCTCGACCGGTGGCAGCGCGACGGACTGGTCCAGCTGGTCGGTGATGACGGGCCCCGACGCTTCGCGGCCACGGCGGCCGAGGCGGAGGCGGCGCTCGCGGACTTCATCGAGACCAGGCTCGGCGACTTCGGCCCGTTCGAGGACGCCATGCTCGGCGGCGACTGGACGATGGCGCACTCCCTGCTGAGCGCGCCGCTCAACCTCGGCCTGCTCGACCCGCGCGACGCCGTCGAGACCGTGGTCGCCGAGTACCACGCCGGTCGCGCACCGCTGTCGAGTGTCGAGGGCTTCACCCGCCAGATCATCGGCTGGCGCGACTACGTCTGGCATCTCTACTGGCACCTCGGCGAGCCGTACCGGACGAGTCACAACGCCCTCGGAGCACACGAGCCGCTCCCGCGCCAGTTCCGCGAACTCGACGCCACCGCCATCCAGTCCAACTGTCTCCGCGAGACGATCGACGGGATGCGTCGCCACGGTTGGGCGCATCACATCCAGCGGCTCATGGTGCTCGGCAACTGGGCCCTGCAGCACGGGTACGACCCGGTCGCACTCAACGACTGGTTCATCGACATGTTCGTCGACGGCACCCCCTGGGTGATGCCCGCGAACGTCATCGGCATGTCGCAGCACGCGGACGGCGGCATCGTCGCGACGAAGCCCTACGCCTCGGGCGGTGCGTACATCGACAAGATGTCCGACTACTGCGGTGGGTGCGTCTTCAATCCCAAGGTGCGGCTGGGCGAGGACGCCTGCCCGTTCACCGCCGGGTACTGGGCCTTCCTCGACCGCGTGGAACCGCGCATCCGGCACAACACCCGTATGGCGCAACCGCTGGCCGGGATGCGCCGACTGTCCGACCTGCGCGCCGTCGTCGACCAGGAGCACACCCGCGAACAGTGGTGATCGGAGCAGTCGTCCAGCCCTCGCGCGACCCCTCGACCGGTGGGGAACGCGTCGCTAGGCTCGGCACATGACGCCCAGTGATGCAGCATCCGACCCGCAGATCGCCGCACTCCAGGCTGCCGCCGCCCAAGCCCAGGCCGAGCTCGAAGCCGCCCAGGCGCAGGCGGCACTCGCCGCAGCCAAAGTGAAGGCGGCCGAGGCGGCAGCGGCGCTCGCCGGGGCCGGGATCACGGCGTCGGGCGGGGCCACCGGAGCAGCGTCACCGGTCGAGCCGGTGGACCCCGGTTCCGCGGGTGATGCGCCGGCCGCCGAGGCCCCAGCCGACGTCCCAACCGACGACGCGGTCGGTGCCGACACCAGCACCGCCGGCACTGGCACTGCCGACATCAGCAGCTCCGACGAGCTCAGCGCCGACACCATCGGTCCGGGCCCGCTCGGCCTCGACGACGTGCTGAAGATCCGCGACGGCTACCTCGTGCACGGCCCGGCGCTCGAGATGGGCGCCCTGGTCAACGGGGAACCGCTGCCGGGGGTGCAGGTCCGCATCCCGCTCAGTGTCATGAACCGGCACGGACTCGTCGCCGGCGCCACCGGAACCGGGAAGACCCGCACGCTCCAGGGCCTCGTCGAGCAGCTCTCGGCCGCCGGCGTCCCCGTGTTCGCCGCGGACATCAAGGGTGACCTCTCGGGCATCGCGACCCCGGGGGAGTCGAACGAGAAGCTCCTCGACCGCACCCGCGGCATCGGCCAGGACTGGACGCCGGCCGCCACCCCGACGGAGTACTTCGCGCTTGGCGGCGTCGGCAAGGGCGTCCCGATCCGCGCCACCATCGCCGCCTTCGGCCCGTTGCTGCTGAGCAAGGTCCTCGGCCTCAACGCCACGCAGGAGTCCAGCCTCGGTCTCGTCTTCCACTACGCCGACAAGGCGGGCCTGCCGCTCCTCGACCTGAGCGACCTGCGCGCGGTCCTCACCTACCTCGCGAGCGACGACGGCAAGGGTGAGCTGCAGGAGCTCGGCGGGCTGTCGGGCGCCACCGTCGGGGTGATCCTGCGGGAGCTCATCACCTTCGCCGACCAGGGCGCCGACGTCTTCTTCGGCGAACCCGAGATCGACACCGCCGACTTCATCCGCCTCGACCCGAGCGGGAAGGGCATCGTCAGTCTGCTCGAGGTGCCGGGCGTCCAGAACCAGCCGGCCCTCTACTCGACGTTCCTCATGTGGTTGCTCGCCGACCTCTTCAACACCCTCCCCGAGGTGGGCGACCCCGAGAAGCCGAAGCTCGTGTTCTTCTTCGACGAGGCACACCTGCTGTTCCGCGACGCGTCGAAGGACTTCCTCGCGCAGATCACGCAGACGGTCCGGCTCATCCGGTCGAAGGGTGTCGGCATCTTCTTCGTCACGCAGACGCCGAAGGACGTCCCGGGAGAGGTGCTCGCGCAGCTCGGATCGCGCGTCCAGCACGCCCTCCGCGCCTTCACCCCGGACGACGCGAAGGCGCTCAAAGCGACGGTGTCGACCTACCCGACCTCCGGTTACGAGCTCGGCGAGGTCCTCACCTCCCTCGGCACCGGTGAAGCGGTCGTCACCGTGATGAACGAGAAAGGGGCGCCGTCGCCGGTCGCGTGGACGAGACTGCGGGCGCCGCAGGGACTCATGTCGCCCAGTGCCGACACCGCGATCGACGCGGCGATCGCGGCGTCACCGTTGCTCGCGCGGTACGGAACGCCCGTCGACCGTGAGTCGGCGAGGGAGATCCTGACGGCGAAGCTCGAGGAGGCGAACCAGGCCGCGCTCGCCGCCGAGGCCGAACTCGAGCGGCAGCGCATCGCGGCGGAACTCGCGAAGCAGCAGGCCGCCGCCGACAAGGCCCAGGCCGCGGCACAGAAGCAGGCCGACGCCGAGTACGAACGGTTGCTCCGGAAGACCGCCGGCACGACCCGCCGGACGTCGACGAGGTCGTCGTCGACGTCGTCGAAGAGTCCGCTCGAGGAGATCCTCGGGTCGAAGGCGACGCGGTCGATCCTCACCGGCGTCGTCGAGGGCATCTTCGGGACGCGTCGCCGCCGCTGAGCTGCCGCTCCGGTCTTGAAGCGGTGTCCCGTTCCCCTGAGCGGTTCCCCGGTCCCTGAGCGGTTTCCCGTTTCCTGAGCGGTCTCCCGGTCCCTTGAGCGGTTCCCCGGTCCCTGAGCTTGTCGAAGGGCGTGAACCTACCGGAGGCCCTCCTCGGCGAGGCGACCGAGCTCGACGGTGGCGAGGGCGTCGTCGAGCAACCCGTCCTGCAGCGACCACACGGCGGACAGCGCGGAGCGGGCGACCACCCACTCGAGGAGCGCGGTTCGCGACAGGCCGAGCGATCGACTCACCAGCCCCACCCGCTCGGTGAACAGCTGCGGGTTCCGCGCCGTCGCGGGATCGGGGTTGGTGAACAGCGCTGTGGCGTCGAAGGCGCGGTGACCGACGATGCCCTTGGGATCGATCGCCCGCCAGTCGCCGGGTGCGAACTCCAGCACGTTCATGTGGTGGAGGTCGCCGTGGAGCACGACGACGTCGGCTGGGGTCGTGGTGTCGAGCAGTCGACCGGCGAGCTCCCGCCCACGCTCGAGGAACGCGGCGCTCGCCGGATCGCCGAGGAGGGTGCCGAGGGCGGATGCGTCGTCGGCGAGCAGCTCGCGGAACCACCGGCGGAGCGTGGGGAGTTCGGCGATGACATCACCGGCATCGGTCGGCGCCGGGGTGGGGATCGCCGCGTGCAGGGTGTCGAGCACGGAGCACAGGATCGCGACGGCTCCGAGGTCGTCACCTGCGCGGGTCAGTGAGGCGAGATCACGGCCGCCCGTCGCGCGTTCCAGGACGATCGCGTGGTCATCGCCCGCGAACACCGCTGCACACCCGGCGCCGTCCCACGCCGCGAGCAGCTGACCGCCGAGTGCTTCTTCCTCGACGAGCGGAACCTTGAGCATCGCCGGTCGTCCGTGGTGCGTCACGGGGAGCAGCCGGCTCGACGGCGTCATGATGAGCTCGCCGTCGGGCACGAGTCGCCATTGCTCGACGGCCGCGTCGATGCCTCCTGGTCGCCATGTCACGGGACTCAGCCTAGGCAACCCGGTCGGACCGGTGCCTCGGTCGCGCCTCGGCGGTCCCTCGGTCGGTCCCCGGGGCGGTCGCTGGGTCGCGCCTCGATCGGTCCCTGAGCTTGTCGAAGGGCTCACGGGTGGACACCGCCCTTCGACAGGCTCAGGGACCGGGGAGGGTGGGCTTCAGGCAGGGGATGGTGGGCTTCAGGGGCCGGAGGGTGGGGCTCAGGGACCGGGGAACGCCGGTTAGGCTGGCGCGGTGACCGACATCCGCGCGTACCGACCGTCCGACCGCGCCGCCGTGGCGGCGATCTGCATCCGAACGGGCGACTCGGGGGCGGACGCGACCGGACAGTTCAGCACGGACGACCTCCTGCCCGACATCTACGCCTTGCCCTACGTCGAGCACGAGCCTGAGTTGGCGCTGCTCGTCGACGCCGGTGCGGGCCCGATCGGGTACATCCTGGGCACGGCGGACACGACCGCCTTCGACCGCTGGTTCATCGAGCGCTGGTGGCCGACCGTCGAGGGGAAGTACGCGGCGGCCGCGACCTCCGGTGCCGCGTCGGAGGGCGAACGCGGCATCGTCCGATCCGCGACCGATCGCGGCGGGCTGGCCACGGACCTCCTCGCGCGGTACCCGGCGCATCTGCACATCGACCTGCTGCCGGAGACGCAGGGGATGGGTGTCGGCAGACGGCTCATCGACGCGTTCTGCGAGCTCCTCGCGGAGCGCGGTGTCCCGGGCGTGCACCTCGGCGTCGGCGTCTCGAACACCGGGGCACAGCAGTTCTACCAGCGGACGGGCTTCACCCGGGTGGACGGCGAGACCGGGGCCCACTGGTACGCGAAGGCGCTCTGACCCGGCCGGTATCCGACCCGCGCCGGATCCCGCTCGGAAAGCCGGTACCCTCGCGGTCCATCGCGGTGGCCGGGGCAGGCCGACTCAGCGAGAACAGTTCGGCTAGAGCAGTTCGGCGCGCGCCCAGCGCAGCCGCTCGAGCGGGGTGAGCAGGTCGGGGTGGTCCTCGCGGAGGTCGTCGAGCGAGACCGGCTGGCGGGGTCGCTCCACCGGGCCGTCGTAGGCGGCGACGACGGCCGCGATGCTGTCCGTGCTCCATCGGTTGCTCCGCATGCGCAGGAGTGGGCGGTTCTCCGAGTCACAGACGAAGAACTGCGAGCTCGCTTGCAGCCCCCGACCTCGGAACTCGAAGAGCAGGCTGCGGCCGATCGCCTCCCGCGGAACGAACCGTTGCCGCCCGACGATGGGCTGCTCGATGAACCCGTCACGACACACGACGATGCGTTGTCGTCGAGACAGGACGGCGACGCCGAGCAGCACGACCATGCCGATGATGCCGAGCGTGATGACCCACGTGCGCTCGATGCTCGGGGCCGGGCCGACGAGCCAGAGCGAGACGCCCCACACGGGGAGGACGACGATTGCGGCGCTCAGGACGGCGCTCCAGAGCACGCGCGGATGCGGTCTGACCGTCACCGGTTCATCACCCCGTCGCACCACGCACTCACCCCCGCAGATCATCGTGGCCTGCTTTCAGTGGGTGGACAATCCGCCATCTGGGGGACAAGTAGGACGAATACCCCACTCTTCGAGCCGGTCCGACCGGTTGCGCCGATACGCTTGACTTCTCGGCGTTGCGATGTGCAATATATTGCATGCCCGCTCCCGCTCAAGCCAACCCGCAGCGCCGAGCGCTCCTCCGCGACGACGTCTATCAGTCGCTCCGCAACGCGATCGTCGACGGGACGTTCACCCCGGGCGAGAAACTCGTCGACACCGAACTCGAACGCTGGCTCGGCGTGAGCCGCACGCCCATCCGCGAGGCCGTCCTGCGTCTCGCCCGGAGTGGGCTCGTCATTGCGAAACCCGGACGGTCGACCGTCGTCGCCCCGCTCGACAGCCGGGCGACGTTGCAGGCTCAGGCGGTCGCCGCCGCCATGCACGAACTCGCCGTCCGTGAGGCGGTGCCGCACCTGAGCGCGGCCGACCTCGATCGCATGCGCGCGGCGAACCGTGACTTCGCAGCCGCGCTGCAACGTGACGATGCCGACGCCGCGCTCGCAGCGGACGACGCCTTCCATGCCGTGGCCGTGGACGTCGCCGGGAATCCGTTCATCCGGGACGCGCTGGAGGCGGTCACCCCGTTGCTGCGGCGGATCGAACGGTTGCGGTTCTCCTCCGTCGCCGCGCGCGGGTCGATCGCGCAGCACGACGCCGTCATCGAGCGCTGTGCGGCGGGGGACGTCGATGCGGCGGCCGCGCTCGTCCGAGGCAACTGGACGACCCTCGCCGACCTCGTCCTCGCCCACCTCGACGAGGACTGAGCAGCGCCCACCACCCGCCCCGTTCCCCGACATTCCGCCGCACCACCGAGACCCAGGAGCCACCACATGTCCCTCAGCGACTTCTCCCGCTACCCGCTCACCTTCGGACCGAGTCCCGTCCACGAACTCAACCGCCTCACCGCCCACCTCGGTGGCGCGACGATCTGGGCCAAGCGCGAGGACGTCAACAGCGGTCTCGCCTATGGCGGCAACAAGACCCGCAAGCTGGAGTACCTCATCCCCGACGCGATCGCGCAGGGTGCCGACACGCTCGTGTCGATCGGCGGCTACCAGTCCAACCACACGCGTCAGGTCGCGGCGGTCGCGGCGAAGCTCGGGATGCAGGCCGTCCTCGTGCAGGAGAACTGGGTGGACTGGCCCGACTCCGTGAACGACCGGGTCGGCAACATCATGCTGTCGCGGATCATGGGGGCCGAGGTTCGCCTCGATCCCGCTGGCTTCGGCATCGGCTTCAAGTCGAGCTGGGAACGTGCCCTCGACGATGTGCGCGAACGCGGCGGCACCCCGTACGCGATCCCGGCCGGGGCGTCGGACCACCGGCTCGGTGGTCTGGGGTTCGCGAACTGGGCCGCGGAGGTCGAGCAGCAGGAGCGTGAACTCGGCGTGTTCTTCGACACGATCGTCGTCTGCAGCGTCACCGGGTCAACGCACGCCGGCATGATCGCCGGGTTCGCCGGGCAGGACCGACCACGCCGGGTGATCGGCATCGACGCGTCGGCGAAGATCCAGGAGACCCGCGACCAGGTCGCGCGCATCGCCCGCAACACGGCGGAGCTCATCGGCCTCGAACGCGAGCTCCGCGACGACGAGATCACGGTGTTGGAGGGGTGGGCCGGCGACCTCTACGGGATCCCGGTCGAGTCGACGATGGAGGCGATCCGACTGACCGGTCGGCTCGAGGGCGTCATCATCGACCCGGTCTACGAGGGGAAGTCGATGGCGGGACTCATCGACCTCGTGACGAGCGGTGACATCCCGGCGTCCAGCAACGTCCTCTACGCGCACCTCGGTGGGCAGCCGGCGATCAACGCGTACAGTGCCCTCTTCCGCGACTGAGTCCGTGCCCGGTGTCCCGCCCGAGCGGGGTGCCGGCGCGGTGCGCTGAGCTGAGGTGTCGGAAACCGGCGCCAGCGCGGTGCGCTGACGCGAACCCGAGGGAACCGGTGTGAGCGCGGGTCAGTCGACCGAGCGCGCCCCTCCGGAGACCCGCGCCCACGTCGCTGACCCGCGCTCGCGCCTGCGCACCGCGCTGACCCACTACCAGGGTCGATGGTCGTGGTCCAGGGGCGGGCGGTCGCGAGCTGCGGTGCGAGACTTGGACCTCCACGACGCGAGGAGGTCGCATGCGCGCACCGATGGAACCCCGACACCAGACGCGGATCGCATGATCCGTCTGCAGTCCACCGCCTGGCCCACCAGCGGCACCTCCCTCGACCTCGGCGCCCTGCACGACGCGGCGTCAGGTGCGTTGGCGAGCATCGAGTCGCGTCTGGCGTTCACCTCCACGGCCGTGCGACTCGTCGGTCCGCTCGAGCAGCACACCGCCGGGCGGGTCTTCGCGGGACTCGGCGCGATCGCCGCGGTCGACGTCACACTCGCACGGGTCGTCGAACCGCACCTCGACGCACTCGCCATCCTGCATCAGGCCGACCTCGAACCGCCGGCCGTCTCCACCTGGGGGGTGTTCGCGGCCGAGGCGCCCGGGCTGCGTCTCGACGCGACCCTGGTCGACGACGCCTGGCAGCTGACCGGTACCAAGCCGTGGTGCTCCCTCGCGTCCCACCTGAGCGACGCCCTCGTCACCGCCCACACCGCGCCGGGGGAGCGGCGACTGTTCGCCGTCGCACTCACCGACCCCGGGGTCGCGACCGACGACAGCGCGTGGCTCGCCCGCGGACTTCCGCTCGTCCCGAGTGGCCCGGTCGGCTTCGACGGGGTCCCCGCTTCACCGGTCGGCGACGACGGGTGGTACCTGCGACGCCCCGGCTTCTCCTGGGGCGGGATCGGCGTCGCCGCCTGCTGGTGGGGCGGCGCGGTCACGCTCGTCGACCGCCTGCTCGCCGCGGCACGCACGCGACCCGACGCCGACCTCCTCCTCCGTACGCTCGGCGCCGCGGCCATCGACCTCTCGATCGCCGAACAGGCGATCGCCGATGCGGCCCAGGCCATCGAGCACGGCTACGCTGACGACGCGGCAGGCCCGCGCCTCGCCCAGCGTGTGCGGTCGACGGTCCGCGGCCGGGTCGACGCCATCCGCGCCGGGGTGCTCGGAGCGCTCGGCCCCGGCCCACTCACCTCCGAACCCGCCTACCTCGCGCGGATGTCCGACCTCGAGCTCTACGTCCAGCAGGACCACGGCGACCGCGACCTCGCGCGCTACGGCCGCATGCTGGTGGAGGCCGACTGATGCCCGCCTTCGACCACCGCGACCCCGGCACGTCGGCAGCCGCCTGGGCGACCCGCTTGCACGAGCTCGACCTGCCCGTCTGGGACGGCTGGCGGCACGCCACGGGCGTCGTCGTCCTGTCGCCGCACCCGGACGACGAATCGCTCGGAGCCGGCGGGCTGATCGCGGCAGCTGCAGCCGCGGGGATACCGGTCGAGGTCCTCCTCGTGACCCTCGGCGAGGGATCGCACCCCGACTCACCGACCACCGCGCCCGAGGAACTCGCCCCGCGCCGGGAGGCCGAGTTCATCGATGCCGTCGGTCGTCTCCACCCGACGGTCGGGTACGAGGTCCTGCACATCCCGGACGGCGGCCTCGACGCCGAACGCGCGGGCATCGCGGAGCGACTGCGGGCAGCCGTCGCCACCGCCGGATCGCGACCGCTCATCGTCGCCCCCTGGCGCGGCGACGGGCACCGCGACCACCGGATCGCGGGCGAACTCGCCACGGCCCTCGCGACCGAGCTCGACCTCGCGCTCGTGGAGTTCCCCATCTGGCTCTGGCACTGGGCCGACACCGACGACGCGACTCTGCCGTGGGCCGAGGCGCGGATCGTGCCGCTCGACGCGGCGGCGCACGGGGCGAAGATCGCCGCGATGGACGCCTACCCCTCGCAGACGGAGCCCCTCTCGGACGCGCCGGGCGACGAGGCGATCGTCGACCACCACCACCTGCAGCACTACGCGCGGCGGTTCGAGGTGCTCTTCCCGAACGGACGTGCGCTGGGCCTGAGCCCGACAGCGACCCGGATGCAGGTCCGACGGCGGACACCGACACCGACCCCGCCGCCACCGATGCCGTGACGGCTGCGACGGCCGATGCGATCTCGCGGTCAAAGGAGTCGTTCGAGGACCACTACCGCGATCACCCCGACGGCTGGGACTTCGGATCCTGGTACGAGGAGCGCAAACGTCGGGTCCTCCTCGCCGCCCTGCCTCGCCAGCGCTACGGCTCGGTGCTCGAACTCGGATGCGCGACGGGTGTGCTCACCGAGCGGCTCGCGGACCGCAGCGACGACGTGCTCGGTGTCGACATCGCCGAAGCACCCCTCGAGATCGCCCGTCGACGGGTGCCCGCCGCCCGGTTCGAACGCGGCACGCTCCCTGACGACTGGCCGAGTGGTGCCTTCGACCTGGTGGTGATGTCGGAGGTCGGCTACTACCTGTCGGCGACCGACCTCGACCGGGTGATCGACCACCTCCTCGGCTCACTCACGCCCGGCGGGAGCATCGTCGCATGTCACTGGCGGCACCCGGACGACCACGCCACGACCTCGGCCGAGTTCGTCCATCGCCGGTTGCTCGAACGCTGGCCCGGCCGTCGGTCGATCCAGCACGTCGAGGACGACTTCCTGCTCGACGTCCTCGTGCCTGCCGATGAGGCGAGCATCGCCGCGGTGGACGGTCTGACGGGCTGATGCTGCGACGGATCGATGCCGTCGTGCCCGCGCACGACGAGGAGGAGCTGATCGGGCCATGCCTCGACGCGCTGCTCGTCGCGCGTGCCGCCGCGCTGCGTCGTCGTCCCGAGCTGCAGGTGGGGATCGTCGTGGTGCTCGACGACTGTCGCGATGACACGGCGCGGATCGTCCGTGAGCGGTTGGCGGGATTCGGTCCTGAGGAGGCGGTCACCGTCGTCATCGACGAGCGCAGCGTCGGAGCGGCCCGTCGGGCCGGTGTCGCTGCCGCTGCGGGATCGGGCGCGGCGGACGTCTCCGCGCGGTGGATCGCCAACACCGACGCCGACTCGCGCGTTCCGGAGGACTGGTTCTCCGTCCACGCCGATGCCTTCGACGACGGTGTCGACGTCCTCCTCGGGACCGTCCGTCCCGACTTCACGGACTTCTCCGAGGACGACGTGGAGCGGTGGTCGCTGACCCACCCGCCCGGACATCTGCCGGGCAACGTGCACGGGGCCAATCTGGGTGTCCGGGCCGATCGGCTCGACGAACTCGGCGGCTTTCGTGAGCTGCCCGAGCATGAGGACGTCGAGCTCGTCGAGCGCGCCCGGGCGGCGGGTCTCCGGGTCGTGCCGACGCTGGATGCGCCCGTCGAGACCTCGGGTCGGCGACGTGGCCGGACCCCGGGTGGCTACGCCGCGTTCCTCGCCGAGACCTACCCGCGATCCTGACGGTCCAGCGCGTCTGAACCCCCGGCCCGCGTCGACCGGTCCTATCCGTCCGTCTTCGGGTCGACGATGACCTCGGTGACCTCGCCGAGGTCGAGCACCGGGTACCGGGAGACGGCACCGACCTTCTCCTCGCTCGCGAGGACGTAGACGTCGGTGCTGCGCTCGGCGAGGGCGCGCTTCGTCGCGGCGTCGTCGAGGTCGCCGGTGGTGAGGCCGTGTTCGGGATGGAAGCCTGTGACGCCGAGGAAGCAGGCGTCGGCACTCAGACGGTGGATGGCCTCCGCGGCGAGAGCGCCGCCCGCAACCATCGAGTGACGTCCGAGTTCGCCCCCGATCATGATGACGCGCGCAGGCGAGTGCTCCGCCACGGCGAGTGCGACCGCCGGGCTCGGGGTGATGACGGTGAGGGTCGGATCGTCCGGGAGCAGTCGCGCGAGCGCGAGCGCGGTGGTGCCGGCGTCGATGATGATGGTGCTGCCTGGTCGGATCCGCTCGGCGGCGATGCGGGCGACGCGCTCCTTGCTCGCCGTTCCGAGGGACAGCCGATCCCGGAACGGGCGGTCGGCCGCGGGGACCGGGAGTGCGCCGCCGTAGACGCGGACGCAGAGGCCGGCTTCGGCCAGCTCGCGGAGGTCTCGGCGGATCGAGTCCTCCGAGAGTCCGAGCGCAGCGGCGGCGTCCTTCGCGACGATGCGGCCGTCGCGGTCGAGGAGGTCGAGCAGGTGTGATCGTCGTTGTGCGCTCAGCATGCGTGCTCCTTCATGATCTTGCACGAACGTGCACGGTTAACGCTACAGTGCTGGACATGACAACGCCACTCCTCATCCTCATCGCCGGCCCCTACCGCTCCGGGACCGGCGGTGATCCCGACGCCATCGCCCGCAACCTGGAACGACTCGAAGCCGCAGCGGCGCCCATCTACGCGCTCGGTCACGTCCCGATGATCGGGGAGTGGGTCGCGCTGCCGATCCTGCGTGGGATCGACACCGCGTCGGGCGACGGCGACGTCATGTACGAGACGGCGAAGCGGTTGCTCCAGCACTGCGACGCCGTGCTCCGGTTGCCGGGGGAGTCGTCCGGTGCCGACACCGATGTCGCCATCGCCCGTGAGCGCGGGATCCCCGTCTACACCGACCTCTCGGAGATCCCGGCGCTCTAGGGCTGAGGTCGCTTGCCCGCGGCGTCCCGGCGCTCCGGCTAGGCTGACGCGCGTGCTCGACGACCTCCGGATCCGCTGCTACCGCGACACCGATGCGCGGGCGACCAGGTCGATCTTCGAACGCGCGGTGCGGGTGACGGCTGCCGCCCACTACACGCCCGAGCAGCTCGCCGCCTGGGTGCCGGAGGACCGGGCAGACACCGTGCTGGACGACTGGGCCGCCCGACGTGCCGCGGTGACGACGTGGGTGGCCGAGCTCGACGACTCGGTGGTCGGATTCACCGACCTGGACGTCGAGATCGGCTACCTCGACATGCTGTTCGTCGATCCGGACGCGGGACGACGCGGCGTCGGGTCCGCGCTCATCCGTCAGGTGCTCGATGAAGCCCAAGCGGTGGGGCTCCGGGAGGTGACCGTGCAGGCGAGTCGGACGGCGCAGCCGGTGTTCGAGCGCCACGGCTTCGTCGTGGTCCGCGAGCAGCGGGTCGAGCGTCGCGGGGTGCTCATCGAGAACGCCGTGATGCGGATACCCCTGGACGCTTCAGCCGGGTGATGCTCCCGGGACGGTCTGCGCACCAGGCGGGGTGTCGCCAGCGCGGTGCGCCGACCCGAGCGCAGTGGTGTGGGTGCCGGCGCGGTGCGCCGACGTGAGGTCGCTGCAATCGGCGTGAGCGCGGGTCATGGACGTGGGCGCGGCCCTCTGGAGACCCGCGCTCACGCGTGTGACCCGCGCTCACGTCAGCGCACCGCGCTGGCAGTCCGTCAGGCGTCGGTGAGTTGGGCGTCGGCACGCTCCGGGGAACCGGCTGCGAGGCCACGGTCGATGGCACGTCGCGAGCCGAGCCAGAGCAGGACACCGACCAGGAAGACGATGACCTCCGTCACGGTGAGCGACCAGACGATGCCACTGAGTCCGAACCACAGGTTGCCGAGGAGGACGATCGGGACGAACAGCACGCCCTGGGTGACGGCCATGACCGCCGCGGGGAGTGCTCGACCGGTCGCTTGGAAGAGCGAGGTGATGAGCCCGGTGAACCCGTTGGCGATCATCGCGGTGAGCTGGGCGACGAGGATCGTGACGCCGAGACCGAGGACGGCGGGGTCGGCGATGAACGCGGAGACGATCGGCTCACGCAGGATGAAGACGACGCCGGCGAAGAGGACCGAGATCCCACCGACCGTGAGTGCCGCGGCTCGGAGAGCGGACCGGAGTCGCGCGCCGTCGCCCTTGCCGAACGCGTAGGCGAGCAGCGGGAGCACGCCGAAGGTGACGCCCATGACCAGGAACTCGGGCACCTGGGCGATCCGGACCGCGACGCCCATGGCGGCGAGTGGGGCGTCTCCGTAGGCCGCGGCCAACGTGTTCAACACGAGCGCGGTGACGATGAGGAACCCCGACTGCAGGAGCGTGCTGACACCGACCCCGAGGACCGGCTTGAGGATCGTCGGCGACAGCGTGAACCACCGCGGTGCCAGGCTGACGTGCTCGCTGTTGCGCTGCAGCCACGCCACGAAGTAGACGAGGACACCGAGGTTCGCCAGGCCCATCGCGAGCGCCGCACCGGCGACACCCCAGCCGAACCCGAGGATGAAGACGAGATCGAGGACGAGGTTCGCCACCGCTGACGCGATGAGGGCGATCATCACCTGCCGGGCGGCGCCCTCGGCCCGCACGAGCTGTTCCAGGCAGAACGCGGTCGCCATGACGGGGACGAACGCGAGCATGACACCGATGAACGCCGAGGTCGCCGGGGCGGTGACAGCGTCCGCCCCGAGTAGTGATACGAGTGGACCGAGGAACACGAGGCCGATCCCGCCCAGGACGGTGCCCGTCAGGAACGCGCCCCAGACGGAGAAGGAAGCGGCCCGTTTGATGTCCCCGGCCTGTGCCGGGTCGTGTTCCGAGGCACCCAGGAGTCTGGAGATGAGCGCGCCGCCACCGACGCCGAACAGGTCGCCGATGGCCATGATCAGTCCGAGGATCGGGGCTCCGAGCGTGATCGCGGCGAGCAGGGTGGTGTCGTGCAGCGAGCCGACGACGCCCGCGTTGATGAGGTTGTAGACGGCGCTGACGACCAGGGCCGCTGCCATCGGGACGCACAGGTGGATCAGCGCCCGGATGATCGGGGCGGTCGCGAGGTACCAGCGGTTGCTGCCGATCGTGTCCGCGGCGGTCGGGGGTGCGGTGTCGGTCGATGGCGCGGTGGCTGTCGATGGTGCGGTGCCGCTGGGGACGGGCGTTCCGGTTGTGGGATCGATGTGGTCTTCGGGGTGCATGGCAGGCTCCGTTTCGGGCAGGTTCCGGGCGCGACGATGAGCGCCGGCGCGGCGAAGGTTCGGTGATGGGGGGCGTCCGGCGCGGGCTGGGCGGACGGGCTCAGCAGGCGTTCGGGCGCGACGGACAGCGCCGTCGTGGCGTTCGCGGTCGCCATCGTGTGCGGCGGTCGGTGAGTGACGCGGCGAGTGGTCTCGGCGCGTGGTCAGGGAGCCCGGGTTCCCCGGGCGGTGATCAGCGGGTCGGCTGTGGCAGGTGCGCCGTGAGCTTCGTGAGCAGAGCGTGCAGGGTGTCGCGTTCGCTCTGGTCCAACGGGGTGAGGATGACGTCGTCGGCCTCGGCCATCGCGGTCTCGAACCCGGCGATGAGGTCGGTACCGAGCGGGGTGGCGTAGACGCGCTTGGTGCGTGCGTTGCCGTCCTCCGTGCGGCGTTCGACGAGGTCCCGACGTTCGAGTCCCTGCAGGAGGCTCGAGACGCTGGCGGCGCTCGTCCGGCTCACCTCGGCGATGTCGCGTTGGCTCGATCCTGGATGCCGGACGAGGTGGCCGAGGACGAAGGCCTGTTCGTGACTGAGCTCGCGGGCTCGGATCCAGTCCTCGCCGGCTTTGCGCTGTGCCCACCCGATCCAGCGGACCAGTTCGAGTGTGCTGCTGAGGGTGGGTGTCTCGTCGTCCATGGTTAGAACACTAACGCTTTGAGTTCTAACTGTCAACCATCGAATGATCGATCCGCTCAGCGCGGTGCGCTGACGTGAGATGTGCGGACTCGGTGCCAGCGCGGTGCGCTGGCACGAAACCGACCAGTTCGGCGTGGGCGCGGGTCGTAGCCCTGAGCGCGCCCCTCTGGAGACCCGCGCTCACGCGTGTGACCCGCGCTCACGTCAGCGCACCGCGCTGGCACTACGGGAAGACGTCACTTGGGTTGACCCTGGAAACGCAGAACGCCCCTCGCGGTGGGCGAGGGGCGTTCGCGGTGAAGCTGGCGGAGAATGGGGGATTCGAACCCCCGAGGGCGTTAACCCAACACGCTTTCCAAGCGTGCGCCATAGGCCACTAGGCGAATTCTCCATGGCTGTTTGTGAAAAACGGCCAGATAGCAGCATACCTGGTTCCCGGACCGCCGCGCGCCACCCTGCCCCGCCGCCGCGCTCCGAGCCCGGCCGAGTACGAACGCCCGCGGTCGGACATCGGCTCGAGGCGCCGCTCGCGTCAGCTCGCAGCAGGCGGCCGCCAGTCCACACGTTGATCACGCCGCAGCACGAGCGACCGGGGGAGGACTGCCGCGAGCACGCGTTCGAGCGGCTGACTCGACGACCGCAGGGCCGCCTTCGCCTCAGCCAACGCTGCGTCGACCGAACCGGCGCTCGCCGCACCACCAGCGCTCGGCGCATAGCTCTCCCGCTCGACCGCCGCCACGAGCCGGTCGACGGCCGGCGACTCGATCCGGAACTGGCCGCGCAGCCGCGACGCGAACCCACGTGGTGACTCCGCCGACGTCACGGGGAAGCCGAGGTCGCGCGCGGTGTCGAGGAACTCCGCCCAGGCCCAGCCCGCCGAGGTCCCCTCGGCGAGTGCACGCCGACGCCCGACCGCACGCCGGAGACCCCGGGCGATCGACGGGGTGGCGAGCAGCATCAGCGCGCCGAGCAGGATCGCGAGCGGGACGAGGGCCGCGGTGAAGGCCCCACCGGACCGGGTCGAGGTCGGTCCGCCGAGCGCGTCCGCGGTGGGGGTGGGCGTCGACGCCGCGGTCGGAGCCGGACGGCTGTCGGGACTCACCGATCCGCTGCCGGGCGTCGCCGTGCTCGCGTCGCTGAACTGCGTCACGACCCCACGGCTGGCCGTCGGCTCGAAGGGTACCCAGCCCACACCCTCGAAGTACAGCTCCGGCCAGGCGTGCAACTGGTCCGAGGTGACGATGTAGGTGTCGCGGTTCGCCGGGGTGTTGTCGATCGTCGTGCCCGGCAGGTACCCGATGGCGATGCGCGCGGGGATGCCGAGGACGCGCGACATCACGGCCATCGCGGACGAGAAGTGGATGCAGTAGCCGGCCTTGCGCTCCAGGAATGTCGCGATGACCTCGGCTCCGCTGCCGTCGAAGCCCTCCTCGACGGGTGCCGACTCCGAGTACTCGAAGGTGCTGCGGAAGTAGCGCTGCAGGGCGATCGCGCGGTCGTAGTCGGTGGAGGCGGTCGCCGTGACGTCCGCAGCGGTGTCACGGATGATCTGCGGCAGGTCGTCGGGCAGCTCGAGGTACGGGGCGGCTGACGCCGGGTCGGCGACCGGCGGGACGTCGCGCATCTGCTGTGCGGTCGGCAGGATCGCGGTGCTCGTCGCCGTGTACGTCTGCCCGCGGGTGGATCCACGCTCCGCCATCGCCGTCAGCCCGGCGGCCTCGAACCGCCAGTCGCCGCGGAGCCCGTCGACCTTCTGCGTCGGGTACGGCAGCGGGAGCCACGGGCTCGACAGCGAGTCCACCGTGACCGTCGTCTCGAAGGTCTCCACCGGGATCGCCTCGCTGAGCCCGGCCGGCGCGGGGAAGGCGTCGAGCGTGTTGCCGTCGTTGTAGCCCGAATTGTCCGGTCCCCAGACCGTACCCGTGAAGTCGCGGAGGTCGGTGACCTTGAGGTAGGGGGCGTCGTCGGCGGTGGTCGTGTACTCGAGTGCAGTCGTGTTCGCGGGGCGCCGCAGACTCTGGCCGAGCGAGATGAGCGGGTTGATGCCGTTCACGAACGGACCGCTGCCACGGGCGCCGGCGGTCACGTCCCGGACGGCGAGGTCGGGCAGCACGGCCGGTGTGAGGAGGGCGACGACCACGGCCACGGCACTGACCAGGACGGCCGGGCCGAGGCCTCCGAAGCGACCGGCACCGGTCATCGCCGACGGGCCGGCGCCGCGTCCATCGCCGGCGGCCCTGGCCGAGGCGGATGCTCGCAGCAGCTCCCGGCGCCGGACGTCCTCACGGAGCAGCCAGAGGAAGGAGAGTGCGACGAACGCGAACACCCAGGGATCGAGGGGAAACGACACGGCGACCGTCGGCCCGGCGTACACGGCGAAGACCAGGACGGCCGCGAGCACCGGCGCGTGCCGGCCGAGCACGAGCCACGCGACCGCCAGCGCGACGAGGCCGCCGCCTGCGGCCATGACGAAGACCACGCCAGCGTCGGTGTCGAGCGGGGCCGAGCCGTCGTGGAAGGTCTGGAACCCGGCGTCACGCAACCGTTCGAAGGCGCCGAGCGTCGTCGGGGTCGGGGCGATGCCGATGATCGCCGTCTCACTGGCGAAGAACAGCGTGATCGTCAGCAGCCATGCGACGCCGGCGCCGAGCCACACGAACACCGCCGGCAATCTCGTGCGCCGGAGGAGGATCGCCGTGGCGAGGACGATCGCGATGACGAGGTTCGTGACGAACCACCAGTCGAGCGCGTCGAGCACCCGCCCGAATCCGAGGCCACCCGTCGCGAGGAGGAGGAAGGCGGCGAGGCCCAGACGCAGGTCGCCGACGTTCGCGGTGTCGCGTGGGTCGTCCCGGCGCCCGCCGGCGCTTCCCGACCACGACCCGCCGCTGGTTCCGCCACGGGACGGGCGTCGGGGGTTCGACGAGCCGGCACCAGGACGGACGGCCGAGGGCACCCCTCCGCGAGACGGCACACGGCCACGGGCGGCGGCCGCCGCGCGGCGTTCCTCAGCGACGGACATACGCACCTCCGGCACCCCGGCGGCCGCCCTGGCCGCCCCGACCACCACGGCCGGCCGACTGCGGAGCCAGCGTGGTGGTCGCCGGACCGCTCGTACCGGACCACAGCGCCTGGAACGATGCGCCGCGCTCGCCGACGTGGCAGCGCCAGCCCGCGGACTCCAGGAGCTCGATGGACCGACGCCGCGCGCCGGCCGGGAGGAGTGCGACGGGGAGTGGTGACAGGTGCGCGACCGCGGTCAGCTCGCCGAGGTCGCCCTCCTCGACGTCGCCGAGGATCGCGATGACCGGTTGCGACCGGCGCGCGGCGATGACGGGTGAGAGGTCGAGGAACCGATCGGGCCGGACCGACGGACGCAGGAGGGCCAGGTCGAGCAGGGCGGCGTCGAGGTCGTCCTCCTCGAGGTGCTGTCCGCCGCGGGCGAGTGCGTCGCCCATGTCGCCCACCGGACTGGACCGCAGTCCACCAGCCGCGGATCTCGCACTGATCTCGCGTGAGAGCTCCTCGGTGCCGGCACCGACCAGGTTGACCCGGTAGTCGGCGTCGACGAGGTGGGCGGTGATCGACGCCGCCAGCGACACGGCCTGCTCGAACGCCGGCAGGTACGACGGATCGTCGTCAGGCCAGGCCCAGTGGGCTGCGGCGGTGTCGAGGAGGACGGTCGCCTCGGGGTCGTTGCGCTGCTCCTCCTGCCGCACCATCAGCTCACCGTGGTGCGCGCTCGCCCGCCAGTGCAGTCGGCGGATCGCGTCCCCCGGCAGGTAGGGACGGGCGATGATGTCGTCCTCGCCGGCGCCGACGTGCAGCGACGACGGGCGCGTGGAACCGTCGCGGCTGGCCGTGAGCGCGGGGATCTCCGGCAGGACCACGACCTCCGGCAGGACGACGACCGCATGCGTCCCGCCCACGTCGCGACGACGGACGACGAGTCCGAACGGGTCGCTCACGGTCAGCCCGAGCGGGCCGAGGTCGTGTTGTCCTCGACGCAGCGCCGTCACGGTGTACTCGGCCGTCCGACGGCGCGATCCGATGCCCGCGACGCCGGTACTCGGCAGGGTCCCCTCGGCGCTGCCGGCGAGCCCGGCCGGCACGCGGTCCTTCCACTCCGTGTGGACGTGGGGGAGCGCGCTCGTCTCGGCGATCGTGACCTCGACGGAGATCCGGCCGCCGACCGCGACGAGGTCGGGCCGGGTGGTGCGATCGACCCGGAGCGACGGCCGCTCGAGGTAGACCGCGCCGAAACTGGCGGCGACGAGCGCGACGAGCAGGCCGGCCGCTGCGAGCAACTCCGGCGAGCCGATCCCGCGCGCGAAGATCAGGCACATGCCGGCCGCGATGAGCACGCCGACCGCGCGTCTCGTCAACGGCACGCGACGCTTCATGGGCTCAGGACCTCCGGTGCCGGATCACGGCGATCCGGCGGTCGCGGTGCGGGGCCATCGGATCAGGACCTCAGCTCGGTGCGTCCGGAGTGCGGCACGGGTGTCCGCTCCAGCAGCTCGACGAGCACCTCGGAGACCGCCTGGACGCCTGAGCGGTCGTGGGCGCTCACCGCGCGGCGGGTGGGGATGAGCCGGTGGGCGAGGACCGGTGCGAGCAGCTGGTCGATGTCGTCGGGCAGGACGAACTCGCGGCCGTCGAGCGCGGCGAGCACCTTGGCCGCGCGGACGAGCTGCAGGGTGGCGCGCGGGCTCGCGCCGAGCCGGAGTTCGGGGTGCACGCGGGTCGCCTGCACGAGCGAGACGCAGTACTGCTCGACGATCGGCGACACGAAGACACCGCGGGCCCAGGCGATGAGGCGCTCGACGTCGCCGCGTGAAGCGACCGGTCCGATGGTGTCGAGCGGGTTGACCGTGTCACGCTGGCGGAGCATCGCGAGTTCCGCTGACGCGTCGGGGTATCCCATCGAGATACGCGCCATGAACCGGTCGCGTTGGGCCTCCGGCAGGGCGTAGGTGCCCTCCATCTCGAGCGGGTTCTGCGTGGCGACGACCGTGAACGGCGACGGGAGGGCGTGCGTCTCGCCGTCGACCGTGACCTGACGCTCCTCCATCGATTCGAGCAGCGCCGACTGGGTCTTCGGCGAGGAGCGGTTGATCTCGTCGGCGATGACGATGTTCGCGAACACCGCTCCGGGCTTGAACTCGAACTCGCGGTCGACCTGGTTGAAGATCGAGACGCCGGTGACGTCCGACGGGAGCAGATCGGGCGTGAACTGGATGCGGCGGACGGTACTGCCGACGGAAGCGGCGAGGGCCTTCGCGAGGACCGTCTTGCCGACGCCGGGGACGTCCTCGATGAGCAGGTGACCCTCGGCGAGCATCACGATGAGGGCCATGCGGGCAGCGAACGGCTTGCCGTCGAGGACGCGCTCGACGTTGTCGAGGATGCGCTCGGCCAGTACCTGGAACTCCTCGGCGTTCAGCGCTGGCTTCAGCTCGGCGACGGTGTCCCGCGGGGCGCGGCTGGTGTTGCTCTGCTCGGTCATGGTCGGCTCCTGCGGTCGTGGTCGAGCATGCGCTTGAACAGCAGCGCGACGATGGTGGCGAAGCCGATCGTGATGAGGGTCGGGGCGAGCGCTCCGAGGAACTGCATCCAGAGGTAGTTGTCGGTCGGGCCGCTGTCGCCGACGAACCCGCGGTAGAGCAGGGTGAACGACTGCCACAGCCCCACACCGCCGCCGAGCGTGAGGACGACACCGACGATCCAGAGGACCCGTTCCCAGACGACGGCGCGGACCCGGTGGGCCTCGGCGGCGTCGAGGTACTCGTCGTACCGCTCCTGGTCGAGCTGGGTCTGCTGCGCGTCGGGACCCGCCACCCCAGGCTGATCGGCGGCCGCGGCGGTATCGCCGGTCCGGGCTTCAAACGGGTGGACGCGACGGTCGGTCTGTGAGGGCATGCCTCGGGACGGCTGGGCGCGCGGGCCGTCGTCGAACCGGTCGTCGGTCGGCGGGCGGACGGGGCGGCCGTCGGTGGGCGGCTGGATGAGCTGCGGGGCGATCTCCTCGAGCGAGGCGAGGTGGCTGCGGCGGCCGGTGTCGGAGGCGTTCGGGCGCGTGCCCTCGTCGGTGTGTCCGCGCTGGAACGCGGGGTCGTAGCGTTGGTCCATCATCGGCCTCCGTCGCGCTGCGTACATCGTCCGGGCCGGAACCCGTTGCCCGATCCTAAGACTGATAACGAACAGGTAACACCCCTGGACGTGTCGCCCACAGGAACTCCATATGTGCGCCAGGTTGCGCGCACACGATGCCGGTGCGGGTCAGGGAACTCTTCGGAGCCGTCGTGGGCATCGGTTGTGTGGACCCGAGCACTGAGCACGTACCCGGTCGGTGAGACGTTTTCCGGTCCCTGAAACCCTCTCCGGTCCCTGAAACCCTCTCCGGTCCCTGAGCTTGTCGAAGGGTGGGGTGTCCCGTGTGCACTTCGACAGGCTCAGTGACCGGTGTTCGTTGCCCGTCCCCGCTCAGGGACCGGACTGACTTACAGTGCCGCGAGCGCCTCGCGGATCGGGGTCTCGCCGCCGATGACCTCGAACTGGGTGCGGGACGCCGCGCCCGACTCGATGAGCGCGAACAGCACGGCGGCGACGTCGGCGCGTGGGATCGAGCCGCGGTCGGTGGTCGTCGCAGCGGTGATCGTGCCGGTCGGTGCGTCGTCCGTCAGGCCGCCCGGACGGACGATCGTCCAGTCGAGGTCGCGCCCGCGGAGGTCGGCGTCGGCCTCGGACTTCGCCCGCAGGTAGACCTGGAACACGTCGTCCGACTCCGGGTCGAAGTCGTCGGTGCTCATCGCCGACACCATGAGGTAGCGGGGGACCTTGGCGAGCTCGGCCGCCTCGGCGAGGAGGATGGCGCCGTCGCGGTCGAGGGTCAGCTTGCGGTCGGCGCCGCTGTTCGGCCCGGCTCCCGCCGCGAACACGACGACGTCGGCTCCGGCGAGTTCGTCGGCCAGTTCGGCTGCCGAGGAGTGCTCGAGGTCGAGGACGATGGCTCGGGAACCGATGCCCTGGAGTTCGCCGACCTGTTCGGGGTTGCGGATGATGCCGGCGGGGGAGTGTCCTGCTTCGGCGAGCAGTCGCTGCAGGTGCAGGGCGATCTGTCCGTGTCCTCCGGCGATGACGACGTCGGTCATGTGAGTCCTCTCGTTCGATGCGGTCCCGATCGGTGCGCCGTCCGTTCGTGGGGACGGTGGTCGATCGGTGGTCTGGATCCAGTGGTCCCAGATCCGCCAGTCAACGCCTCAACCGGTGCGTACGCAACCCGGTCGCGGCTCGGGTACACTGGGTGACGGCTCCCCGCGTGGCGCCATCCAGGCCAACTCCCCCAGGGCGGAAACGCAGCAAGGGTAACCGGGCTCTGGCGGGTGCGCGGGGAGTCTTTTCGTGCCCGCGGTGCCTGCTCCCGCTCCCTGCCCGCCCGCACCGCAGCAGGACATCCGCCCCACAGCAGGACATCCGGCGCCGCTTCCTCCTGCTCTCGCGCCGATCTCCTGCGCTCGCGCCCGTCCGCCAGAGCGCCACGACATTGTGCGCTTACCCAGCCCCCGCAGAGCCCGCCCCCGTAGGCTGGAAACCGTGGCGCGAAGCATTTACATCATCTCTGCCGAAGGACACTCCGGGAAGTCGACGGTGGCCCTCGGGGTCCTCGACACCCTGAGCCATCAGATCGAGCGGATCGGGGTGTTCCGCCCCATCGCACGGTCCACGACGAAACCCGACTACGTGCTGCAGCTGCTGCTCGAGCACGACGGCGTCGACCTCGCCTACGAGGACTGCATCGGCGTCAGCTACGACGACGTGCACACCGATCCCGAGGCGGCGCTCTCGCGCATCGTCCAGCGGTACAAGCACATCGAGGCGCAGTGCGACGCGGTCGTCATCCTCGGTTCCGACTACACCGACGTCGGCAGCCCGACGGAGCTCGGCTACAACGCGCGGATCGCCACCAACCTCGGCGCGCCCGTCCTGCTCGTGCTCGGCGGCCGCGCCGGCCAGGGTGCGGGGGAGCAGCTCGGCCAGTCCGTCGCCCGCACGCCCGACGACATGCGCAACATCGCCGAACTCGCGCTGGGCGAGCTCGCCGACGCCCACGCCCAGTTGCTCGCGGTCGTCGCGAACCGCGCCGATCCCGACAAGCTCCTCGAGATCACCGCAGCGATCAGCGACGCCATCCACCCGAACGGTTCCGCGAACGGTTCCGTCGTCGCCCCGGCCGGCCACGCCGCCGGTGCTGCGATGGTCCCCGTCTGGGCCATCCCTGAAGACACCTTCCTCATCGCCCCGACCATGGACAGCATCCTCGAGGCCGTCGACGGCACCCTCGTGAAGGGCAGCGAGGAGCTGCTCACCCGCGAGGCGCTCGGCGTCGTCGTGGCGGGCATGTCCATGGTGAACGTGCTCCCGCGCATCACCGAGGGATCCGTCATCGTGATCCCGGCCGACCGCACCGAAGTGCTGCTCGCCGCACTCATGGCCAACGCCTCCGGCACGTTCCCGTCGATCGCGGGCATCGTGCTCAACGGCGGGTTCCCGTTGCCCGAGGTCGTGGAGGAGCTCATCTCCGGTCTCGGCGAGATCCCGCCGATCGTCAGTACCGACCTCGGCACCTACGACACTGCGGTCCGCGTCATGAACACCCGTGGCCGTCTCGCCGCCGACTCGCAGCGCAAGTACGACACCGCGCTCGCGCTGTTCGAGCAGAACGTCGACGCACCGCTCCTGCTCGAGCTGCTCAACGTGGCGCGCGCCGACGTCGTGACGCCCCTCATGTTCGAGTACGGGCTGCTGGAGCGCGCGCGGTCGAACCGCAAGCACATCGTGCTGCCGGAGGGCGACGACGACCGCATCCTCCGCGCGGCCGGCACTCTGCTCGCTCGCGAGGTCGCCGACCTCACCATCCTCGGTGAGGAGATCGAGGTGCGCTCGCGGGCCATCGAGCTCGGCATCGACCTCAGCAAGGCGACCATCGTCAGCCCCTTCGACGCGGTGCTGCGCCTCAAGTTCGCGGAGGAGTACGCCAGGTTGCGGGCCCACAAGGGCGTCACGATCGACATGGCGAGCGACGCCGTCACCGACGTCTCCTACTTCGGCACGATGATGGTGCACCTCGGGCTCGCCGACGGCATGGTCTCGGGCGCCGCCCACACGACGGCGCACACCATCCGGCCGTCGTTCGAGATCATCAAGACGAAGCCCGGTGTCTCCGTGGTGTCGAGCGTGTTCCTCATGGCGCTCGCCGACCGCGTGCTCGTCTACGGCGACTGCGCGGTGAACCCCGACCCGACCGACGCCCAGCTCGCCGACATCGCGATCTCCTCGGCCGAGACGGCGGAGCAGTTCGGGATCGAGCAGCGCATCGCGATGCTGTCGTACTCCACCGGTGACTCGGGTGCGGGCGCCGATGTCGAGAAGGTCCGCTCAGCGACCCGGCAGGTGCGCGAGCGTCGGCCCGACCTTCTCGTCGAAGGTCCGATCCAGTACGACGCCGCTGCCGATGCCGCGGTGGCCGCGACGAAGATGCCCGACTCGCAGGTCGCCGGCCGCGCGACGGTGTTCATCTTCCCCGACCTCAACACCGGCAACAACACGTACAAGGCGGTGCAGCGTTCCGCGGGTGCCGTCGCGATCGGTCCGGTGCTGCAGGGGCTCAACAAGCCGATCAACGACCTGTCGCGCGGCGCGCTCGTGCAGGACATCGTCAACACCGTCGCGATCACCGCCATCCAGGCGCAGGAACAGGAATAGGTCCAGACACACATGCCCACCGTCCTCGTGGTGAACTCCGGTTCCTCGTCGTTCAAGTACCAGCTCATCGATGTCGAGACGGAGCGGACGCTCGCCAGCGGACTCGTCGAACGCATCGGCGACGCGACGGGTGCCGCCGAGCACCGGTCCTACCTCCCGGACGCCGCGGGTGCGACGACGCCGCCCATCGAGGAGCGCTGGGTCATCGAGCGTGAGATCCCCGACCACACGGCCGGGTTCCGGGTCATGCTCGATGCGTTCGCCGAGCACGGGCCGTCACTCGACGAGCATGCGCCGATCGCGGTCGGCCACCGGGTGGTGCACGGTGGGAAGCGCTTCTTCGAGCCGACCGTGGTGACGGACCTCGTGAAGATCAACATCGAGGACATCTCCGAGCTGGCGCCGCTGCACAACCCGGCGAACCTGCAGGGCATCAACGCGGCGCAGGTCGCGTTCCCCGACGTCCCGCACGTGGCGGTGTTCGACACGGCGTTCCACCAGACCATCCCGGCCGCGGCGTACACCTACGCGATCGATGCGGAACTCGCCGCGAAGCATCGCGTGCGTCGGTACGGCTTCCACGGCACCTCGCACAAGTTCGTGTCGGAGGCGGCTGCGGCGTTCCTCGATCGCCCGCTCGGCGAGCTGAAGCAGATCGTCTTCCACCTCGGCAACGGCGCGTCGGCGTGCGCGATCGACGGCGGCCGCTCGGTCGACACCTCGATGGGCATGACGCCCCTCGAAGGACTCGTCATGGGCACGCGCTCCGGCGACCTCGACCCCGCGGTGCTGTTCCACCTGCATCGCAAGGCGGGGCTCGGGTTCGACGAGCTCGACACGCTGCTCAACCGCCGCAGTGGTCTGCTGGGGCTGTCGGGTACCGGAGACATGCGCGACGTCACCGAGTCCGCGTCGAAGGGCGACGAAGCGGCGCAGCTCGCGCTCGACGTGACCGTCCATCGCCTACGGCACTACCTCGGGGCGTACCTCGCGGTCCTCGGTGGTCTCGACGTGGTGGTGTTCACCGCCGGTGTCGGTGAGAACGCACCGCTGATCCGTGCGGGTGCGGTGCAGGGGCTCGAGGGGCTCGGCATCATGCTCGACGAGGACCGCAACGCCGAGCGTGCGCGTGGCATCCGGGTGATCTCGACGGACGATTCCCCCGTGACCGTCCTCGTCGTCCCCACGAACGAGGAACTCGAGATCGCCCGTCAGACGGTCGCCGCCCTGGCGTAGCTATGAGTCGCCGACCCTTCGGTCCCTGAGCACCTCTGCCGGTCCCTGAGCACCTCTGCCGGTCCCTGAGCTTGTCGAAGGGCCCACGGGCGACCTGTCCGATCGGGGTTCCCCTGCGCGCACTTCGACAGGCTCAGCGACCGATGCCGCTGCTCGGACCCGCTCCGGCCCTGAGCACCTCTGCCGGTCCCTGAGCACCTCTGCCGGTCCCTGAGCACCTCTGCCGGTCCCTGAGCTTGTCGAAGGGCCCACGGGCGACCCTTGCTCCCATGTCCCCTCTGCGGAGGACAAAAGAATGAGTGGTTCCCCCTATTAACTTTCCCTGAGAATCCGCTTAGTCTCAGAAAACCAACAGGTACGTCGCGCCTGTCGGACCCCTAGACGAAAGTACTCACCTCAGTGAATTTGAAGACGTCACGCCGCACTGCGGCTCTCGCCACCGGCCTCGCAGTTGTCGCCGGATCCACCCTCCTCATCGCCGGACCCGCGTCCGCTGCGGAGATCCAGGTCACCGCAGACCAGATCGCTCCGGATGAGACGAACTACGCCGGCTGGCACGAGGGTGTCGCCACGCCTGGTGCCCCGGCCGTCCTGAGCGACACCGGTCTCACCATGACCGGTGACTCGCAGATCATCTACGGCTTCAACAACGACGGCGGTGTCCCGGTCGCTGCTGGCGGCTTCCTCGAGGCAGCGGCGAGCATCAGCTACGCGTCTGTCGAAGACGACCTGTACTTCCAGATCCCCGTTTTCGCCGACGGCACTTCCGACACCTTCACAACGCTGCGTCCTGTGGCGCCGGGTGTCGAGAACCTCGGTGGCGACTGGGTCGTCAGCCAGGACGTTCCGGGTCTCGCGACCGACGCGACCTACACGCCTGCAGAGCTCAGCGAAGCGCTCGGCGACTTCAACCTGCTCGCGTTCGGTGTCTTCGCCAACGCCGGCACGGTCGACACGCTGCAGTCGGTGACCTTCGGTGCTGACACGTACAACTTCGCCGCTCCGGTCGTCGCTCCGGTCTTCAACCCGGCGGTCTCCGTCGACCCCGACACGATCTACTTCTCCGACGTCCGCCCCGGCGGCGCCGGCTTCAGCGTGACCGTCACGGGCTTCACCCCGGGCGACACCCTGTCGTTCGCAGTGACCGACCCGAACGGTGAGATCTTCGGTTCCGCCGACGGCGCCAACACGGTCATCGCTGACGAGACCGGTGGCTTCGCAGCTTCGGGCCTCACCCTGCAGGGCGAGGGTATCCAGGTCGGTACCTACACGTTCACCGTGACCGACACCGCTGGCAACGCCCGCGCTGACTCCATCGCCGTCATCGCCGACCCGGTCGCCGCTGGCGCCCCGGCCGTCCCGACGCTGGCTGACACCGGTTCGGACTCGGGTGTCCTCGTCGGTGGCGCTGCCGCGCTGCTCCTCCTCGGTGCTGCCGGCATGCTGTTCGCAGCTGCTCGCCGCAAGGGCGCGCAGGTCACGGCCTAGTCTCAACCTTCGAAGCCCCGTCCTCGACTCCGGTCGAGGGCGGGGCTTCGTGCTGTCGTGGGGGCGTTCACACGTCGACAGGCTCAGTGACCGATAGCCCCCGTTCCCTGAGCTTGTCGAAGGGAAAGGTTTCTCGTGTGCATTTCGACAGGCTCAATGACCGGGTCTCCGGCCCCTGAGCCTGTCGAACCCGGTTCGTGCCCCGCGGGGGAGGAAGGCGGAGCGGCAGCTCCATTGCTGCACTCCGCCCGATCGCATGTGCCGGGACCGCTTGGCCCAGGCCATGCGCGCCGGCCATTTGCGCGTTCGGGTAACGAAAATGACCGGAACCCATACTTCGGAGCACCCCGCAGACCGGTTTGGGTCGGAATCGACGCCCGGACCCGGACCCGGAGCACCATGGAGTCGTCAGGCAGCGCGCAGCCTCGGCTTGCCGCCGCGTCGTGGAATGCGATGCGGATCGATGTGCGCGGGCGGGATGAACCAGGGCACGTGGTCGCGCACGATGACCTCCCACCCGTCGTTGTGGATGCGATGGTGATGGAAGCTGCAGAGCAGGATGCCGTTGGACAGGTCGGTCGGTCCGCCTCGTGACCACCAGACGAGGTGATGGGCCTCGGTATACGACGGTGGATGGGTACAGCCGGTCCAGGCGCAGCCGCCATCGCGCTCGGCGAGGGCCATCTTCTGCCCCTTGGTGAACAATCGTGTGCCAACTCCGAGATCGAGCACCTGGGACGGCCCGCCGAGCACCATGGGGATGATCCGGCCATCGGCCGCCATGCACCGTGCGGTGCCGGCGGAGATCGGTTCGGAGACGCCGTCGATGTAGGCCTTGCCGTCGGACCACTGGCCGTCATCGGCCAGATCGGGTTCGTCCATGCGGATGATGAGGGAGACGGGCGCGAGTTCCATGACCGCCGACTCGCAACCTGCGGCGTGACGGAAGACCCCGACGAGGGCTTCCACCCGGCGTTCGTCCATCGTGCGGGTGTCTGGCATCTCTGCGGCCGGAACGTAGGCGTCGTCGAGGGGATCCGCGGAGGGCAGCTCACTGCTGGTCACTGCCGCCGCGGCCGCTTCATCGGAGGGATCGACGAACCGGACCTGCCGCAGCTGCTTACCGACGACGGCGTCCATCGTCGCGCGGACCCATCCCGCGGCTTCGGGCGCGAGGAAGGCGCGGAGCTCGGTCATGCCGTCGGGGAGTTCGCGGAGCGTGCAGCGCTGCTGCTTCCGGAGCGCGATCTCGCGCGGCACGGGGCCGTCTTGGTCGAGGCTGGTGCGGACGAGCTTGGCGAGGCTGCTGACCTCGGCGAGCGGCGCGCCGTCGCAGTGCTCGATGCCGGCGCTGACGGTGCGGTGGATGCGCGCGTCGTCGACACCGGAGCCCACCAGCCGCAGTTCGCGCAGCAGGATGCCCGCGCCCTCGACGCTGAGTGCGGACCGGACGAAGCCGGACGGGGTGGTCGCTTCGTCGTGGTCGACCGTGCACGTCGGGTTGTCGCCTTCGGACAGCGGCAGGCAGGGGGCGGCGGCGGCGGGCCGGGGTTCGATGGCTGCGGCGATCTCGGGGCGGTCGCATTCGATGACGTCGCCGGTGAGGGCGCGCTTGGGGGTGATCGCCTGGGCGACCGAGGTGATCGTGGCGGCGCGTCCGCGCGGGATGCGCCACCGTTCCGAGAGCATGACGGCCGGCGTCGCATACCCGTGGCTGCGGGCCAACGGGTCGTGGCCGACGATGCCGCCGCGGGAACGCTCCGACACCGAGCCCATGACGCGCGCGGCCAGGACCTCGACCACGTGCTGCACGGCACCCAGCTGGTCGAGGACGCGGACCACGCCCGCGTCGTTCATGCCGGTGAGCTGCTCGATGGCGTCGTCGCCTGGTCGGATCGGGTCGAGCGCGCCCGACCACGTGCGGAGGAGCTCGGACACCGTCTCGCTCAGCGTGCCCAAGGGGTCGGTGGAGACCGGACCGAGGGGAACGCGTGGGCTGCTGGACATGGGACCATCCAAACATGAGCCACTGACATTCGAACCGAGACCGATTCTCGCGCTGATCTGGGATATTTAGCCAACATCTGTTGCGCGCGAGTGCCTCTCCAGGCCCTGCGAGCGGTGCGGGACTTCTCGCCTGGCCCGCGTACACTCTCCATATGCGCCCCCTCTCCGTCCGCGAGCGCGACCTCCTGGTCGCCATGGTCGCCCGTGGCACGGAGGACGGTGTTGATCGGGTGATCGCCGCCTCCGATCGGGAACGGTGGGCGGGACAACTCGCAGACATCTCGGTCCACGGGACGTGCGGTTGCGGCACCTGTCCCTCGATCGACCTTGTCCCTGAGAGCGACGACCGGCCCTCCACGGCGCGACAGACCGTCCTCGAAGCGAGTACCTCGACCGCGAGCCTGCTCCTCTTCATCGAGGGCGATTGTCTGACGTACCTGGAACTCGCCCCGTGGGGCGATGAGCCGATCACCGAGTTCCCGCTGGTGGCAGACGTCGAGTTCTGAGGTCGCACCTCGACGGGGGTCGCCGCCCTTCGACAAGCTTCAGGGACCGGGAAAGGTACTCAGAGACCGGGTGGGGTGCGCAGGGATCGGGAGGGGTGCTCGGGGACCGGGAAGGGTGCGCCGGGACCGGGTGGGGTGCGCAGGGATCGGGAGGGGTGCTCGGGGCCGGGAGCGGTGCTCAGGTACCGGGAGGGGTGCTCGGGGACCGGGAGCGGTGCTCGGGGACCGGGGAGGTGCTCGCGGCCGGGAGCGGTCCGTGGGGCCGGAGCGTTCGCATCCGTCTCAATCCGGAACGGTCCCTGAGCTTGTCGAAGGGCACCACCGCCCCGCTCAGTCCCGCGTGCCGAACAACCCTTCGCCGTGCTTCGTCAGCACCTCGTAGGCGTCGGCGTAGTTGTCCGGCAGCGGGGCGCCGGGTTCGTACTTCGCGAGGAGGATCCCGATGAGTCCGAGTGCCGGCGGCGGGAGTGGTCGCTTGCGGTCCTTGTCCTTGTCGGCACGGGCGTTCGCCTCGGGGTTGGGCGGCACGTAGGCGGGTGTCACCGTCGGCCACAGCACCGGTTGCCGTGGCGAGGTGAGGTTCACGGCGTTGAAGATGCTCGTGGCGGTGCGGTCGCGTTCGGTCAGCGGGTCGAGTCCGTGCAGTTCGGCGAGGGTCTTCATGAGTGAGCCGTGATGCATCTCCTCGTTGATGACGCTGCCGGCCTTCGTGTATGCGGAGATGACGATGGTCGGCACCCGCAGTCCGAGGCGGTCGAAGGTGAAGCCCATCTCGCCAGCCTCCGGCTCGCCTGACGGCGGGGTCGCCTTGGGTGGTGCGACGTGGTCGTAGATGCCGCCGTGTTCGTCGAAGGTGACGAGCATGACCGTGTTCATCGCGTTCGAGCCGGTGGTCGACGCCCCGTGCTTGATCGCCGTGTAGACCTCGCCGAGGAGTTGCTCGCCGGCGCGCATGTCGGAGTAGGCGGAGTCGAGCTCCGGGTCGACGTCGTCTCGGCTCGGGTTGTCGGGACGGACGACCGGCGGGTGCATGTCGTTGTGGTCGAACACCATGCGTGGTTCGACGAAGGCGTAGTCGGGCAGGCTGCCGTTCGCCGAGTCCTCGTGGAACTGCTCCATGCTGCGGAAGTTGCTCTTCCAGTACTGCTCGATCGACGGTGCGCTCAGGAGGCCGGTGAGGGAGACGACCTGTTGGGCGTCGTAGTAGACGCGCCAGGTCTTGCCGGCCTCCTCGAGGCGGTTGAACACGGTGGGGACGGCCGGTGCGCTCAGCCATTTGCCGATGCCGTCGCCCTCGATGTTGGTGACGTACCCGTGGGAGGTGCTCGCGTGGAAGAAGGAGCGGTTGCAGAAGGTCTGGGAGGGGACCGCCGCGTACCAGTGGTCGTAGACGCCGAAGTTCCTGGCGAGCGTGGACAGCACCGGCAGCATCTCGGGGGAGAAGCCGCCCATCACGGTGGAGTACTCCTCGGGCGTCGGCTTGCGTCCGCGTGCGAGCGTGGAGTTGACGATGTAGTCCTTGACGAAGCCGTCGTTCTTGGGGGAGGAGGTATCGGCCGGAAGGTTCCACGGTGGTTGCAGCGGATTGCGGAGGTCGCCGTTGCTCTCGGGGTCGATGGTGCCGAAGAGCTGCGTGTTGACGTGCGGGTAGAACTCGCCGGGGTCCGGGTCGGGCTGGGCCATGATCTGGTCGGTAGGGCCCGTGTAGACGTGGGCGGGGACGGCTTCGCCGGACTCACCGGGGTTGCTGTAGTCGCCCTGGGCGAGGCCGTCGAAGGTCTGGCCGGCCGGTTCGCCTCCGGCTGGGTACAGCCATCCGAGCATGTGGTCGAACGAGCGGTTCTCGAACATCACGACGACGACGTGGTCGAAGCCCGGTTCGCTGCGCTTGTGGAGCGGCGTGAAGCCGTAGTCCTCCTGCGGGTTGGACGCGGTGGCGGCTGCGATGCCCCCGGCGACCGCTCCTCCCGCTGCCAGCCCGGCGACGCCGAAGCCTGCGGCGCGGAAGAAGTCGCGGCGGGAGGTTGGGCGTGTGGGGTGGGGAGTGGCGTCGCCGGTCGGGCTCTGCTGACCCTCATGCTCACTCATCGACGCCTCCTCTTTCGATCCCAGCCCGACGCCCGCACTGGGGCGTCGCTCATGTGTTAAGACAGCGTAGGCGTGCGCACGTCCCGGAGCAGCGGGTGATGGGGGTTTCTGCGACACCCTTGCCGGACGTCATGCCCGCTTGTACTCGTGCACCCGCGCGCCGAAGAACGACGACATCACGCCGAGGCCGTTCATCAGTCGGTTGAACGATCGGGCGTGGAGACCTCGGACGCGGACCAGATCGATCACACTGAATGCGAGTCCGCTGACCGCCAGGTATCCGCCCTGCGCGAAGGTGATGGCGGCTCCACGTTTCGTCACGCCGATCCTCGCGAGGACGACCCCGTTCCGGAACGCGCGACGTGACACCCACCGGAGCGTCATGCGATCGGACGGTACCGGCTCGAAGACCTTTGCCGGTCGACAGAACTCGATGGTGATGCCTTCGCGGAGCAGATCGGCGAAAAGACGGGCGTCGCTGCCTCCGGTCGACGAGAAGGAACGGTCGAACCGCGGCGAACCTGCCCGTTTCCAGTCACTCCGCTTCAGCAGGGTGTTGTTGGTGGCCGCCGCCGTCAGGACCTCTCGATCCTCGTGGAACGGTCGCTGCATGAACTCGCCGCGGGTGACCCAGCGCGGAGTTCCGGCCGGGAAGATCGAGATGACGGGTCCCGTGAGTACTCCTGCGGAAGAGCGTTCCGCGGCACCGGCGAGTTCGGGGTACCAGCCGGGACCGACGTACTCGTCGTCGTCAACGAAGATGATCGCGTCGTAGCCTCTGTCCGCCTCATCGAAGACGTCCAACGACCGGTTCCGGGCTTCCGCAATGCCCGGCTGGGACTCGAGCACGTAGCGGACGTCTGGAAACCCCTGCACGGTCGCCTCTGCTGATCCTGCGGGATCATTGTCGACGACCAGGACGTCCATGGTGTGGTGGGACTTGTTGGACGGATCCATGAGCGAGTCGAGGAGGACGCGGAGGTCGTCCGGTCGACGGAAGCTGGCGATGGCGACGAGGGCGTGCATGGGGCCGTCCTAGGGTGTCGTGGGATGGGTCGAGCCGGAGGACCGTCGGGGGCCGGACCAGAGATCCAGTGGGAAAGCGTCGATCAACGGCTGCGCGTCCCAGGCCAACGGGTCAGGTGCCTGCGCGAGTGCTTCACGCAGATCGTGCGTCACCGGGAACGAATCCCGGCCGGTGCCGCCGTAGTAGTCCTCGTACTTGAACATCGATTCGGCGGCGGGGGCGATCAGTGTGGCCGGGATGCCCAGGCTCTCGGCCACGACGAGGCCATGGAGGGACGACCCGACGACACGCTCGCTCTGGGCGATCCGCTCGAGGATGCCAACCAGGTCTCCGGTCGGGTCGATCGTCGCCGGATGGGACGCCCACACCGGGTGATCATGCAGGTTCGGCACGATCGTCAGCGCGTGCGCCTTCTTCACGGAGAGTGCCGGGAGGTGGTCGAAGACGCGCGGTACCAGCAAACCGGGGTCGCCGAACACCCGCTCGGGTTCGAGGCCGCGAGCTTCGAGGAAGTCGAACGTCCTCGGCCCGCGGACCGCGCGGATGTCGAGCCTGTTGAAGGTGTGCTTCGATTCCGGCATCTTCCCGTTGACGCCAGTACCCCAGACGGTGTCGCCATCGTGTGCGAAATGCAGGATCGACCCGACGGCGACGAGGCGCTTGCCATCCTGCGGGAGTGCACGCAGCGTCGACTGATCTCCGACGCCTTGTTCGAGCAGGCGCCGGACGATGACTGGGCCGAGCAGGTCGCCGAAGTTGTTGCGACGCCGTCCGATGGGTAGCCGCGCTCCGATCCGTCCTGAGAATCGCGGCACGAACGGGTTCCAGTGTTCGACAGCGACGCCGTAGATGTTCTCCGTCACCATGCGCGGACCTCCCGGTACACCTTGGCGTGCGATTGGGCGATCAGCGACCACTCGCGGGACGACATGTCGATGCTGCCCATGAAGCCGTCGTCGGGGAGCTCCGCGACGGCTGCCGCGAGGGCGGCGCTCGTGAGTTCGCCGTCGAAGAGCTTCACGACATCGCTGCCGAATTCGGTCTGCAGGTCGCGGGTGATCGGATTCGCAGGAATGAGGACCGGGGTGTCGAGCGACAGCGCGAGCAGCACGGCGCCGCTGTTGTGCATGTTCTTATACGGGAGGACGACGAGCCTGGCGCGAGCGATCGCCGCCGCCAGGTCGGCATCCGGCACATATCGGAAGTCCGGCTCGATCCTGGGATCGTCGGCGATGAGCTGTTGAAGCGCTATGGAGACGCCCGACGGATCAGGCTTCCCGAGGATCCGCAGACGGAAGTGGCTGAGCGCTTCGGCGCCGGAGAACGCTGCGGCCAGGCTGTCGACGCCTTTGTACGACCGGACGAGCCCGAAGTAGAGGAGCTCAGGCGCGCCCGTTTCCGTGAGTGCCGGCACGCGATACCAATCGCGGTAGTGACCATGCGGGATCACCTGTCCTCGCGAACCCTCCGGCAGCGGTGTGTGCGCGTTCATCGTGATCCACGCGTCGGTCGCCCGATCGAAGGCGCTCAAGATGAGTCGCTCACCAGGCCACCCGGATTCGTGAGGAGCGAGGTTGTGTGCCGTGCGCACGATCCGCGTCCGCCTGATTCGCAGCCTCAGGAGGAGCAGCAGGCTGAGCATCAGTGAGGTCGCACGACGAATGCGGCTGGGCCCACGTGTCACCGCCTCCGGCCAGTGGATGTGGAACACGTCGTAGCGGGCGGTGAGCGCCCGGGGCCAGGAGAAGAATTCGACGGAGACCGTCGGGTCCGCTCGCAGGGCGTTGACCAACATCGTGACGAAGGGGTTGATCTTCGTCGCCGATTCGCGGACCGACAGGAGCACCGTCGTGACGTCTTGGGGCGAGCCGGACGGTGCCGGGCGCCCCTTCCTGCTATCGGGCAAGTCGGTACGAGTCCTTCATCGTGACGCGGCTGTCGACGCGGGGTGCACTGCCGATCAGGCCGAAGAGGGTCGCGGCCAGTACCGCGATGAGGAGGTAGAGCACGAGGCCCTGAGGGAACAGGAAGATCCGCCACATCTCGGCGAGTCCGTAGGCGACGACCGCCCCGGCCACGATGACGAGGGAACGGAATCGCGACGCATACCCGGCGAGCATGCTGGCGAGGAACACGGTCGCCAGAACATAGGCGAGTCCCCACCAGCCATAGTCGGCGTAGGTGTCCGCGAATGCGGAGTTCGTCGTGAGGTTCGGCGCGACCTGGACGAAGCTGTCGAACGACCCGTAGGAGCCGAATCGTTCCGGCCGCAGGAACGTCGGTACGACGATGGCCGCCGCCGACACCACGTCCACAGGTTTGGTGAATCCCCCGTTGGCGATGCCGTCCGCGACACCGAGAGACGCCTGGAACGGTGCTCCAAGGTACGCGGCCACCTGATAGAAGTTCATCGACACCGGATCCGTGATCCCGAGGTTCTCGTAGAAGCCGGCGTTGCGGTAGTAGTTGAATGCGACGAGGGCACCGAAGACCGCTGCACCGGCGATCGCCAGCGGTACCGTCTTGAACTTGATGTCGCGTCTCAGCGTGATCACGATGAAGATCAGCACGACGACGGCCATGATGAATGACAAGCGGCTCGAAAACAGAGCGCTCATGACGAGCAGGAGTACGTTCCAGATGGCCAGGCTCGCGCGTCCGTGCCGGAACCGCCACACGTAGAGCGCGACTGGAGCCGAGATAGCCGCGGTATAGCGGAGCGTCGCGATTCCCGCGGACCCACCGATGGACTCTTTCAGCTGGTTTCCCTGCGTCGCGGAGAGCGCGTCAAAGATGTTCGTCTGCTGCTGGACCAAGTACACGGAGTAGAGCACGCCGATCGTCGCGAACACCGTCAGCACGATCGAGAATCGTCGATCGAATCGCTCAGTGCTCGACGCCTCCACGATGCGCTCGCTCGGACCAGCCATGATGCCGAGACGGAATCCGGTCCAGACAAGAAACGCTGCGACCAGGTAGAAGCAGACGAGCAGGGTCCATCCCTCGAAGGAACCTTCCGCCCGCTGATCGAATCCGCGGAGCTGGTTCGACGTCCCGGGCACCGACCAGACGAGCGCGCTGACGATGACCGGGGCGAGAAGATAGAAGAGCGGGTTCGTGAGCAGTCGCTTGATCACGCCGGCCTCCTTCCTCACGCTGTCGGACACGGCTCCCGGCAACGCTACTGCACGCGTGTCGGTTGAGCGGTGGGCGGTCGGAATCCTCGATGCTGTCGTGGTCATGCGGCCCCGCCCGTTGCGAACCCGATGAGCGTGCGCGCCTTCTCCGACCACCCTGCCGCGGCTGCTGCCGCGCTTCCCGGGAGATTCGGGCTGGCGGACGCCGTGGCCACATGTATGGCGTCGGCCGCGCTGCGCGAGCGACCGTAGGAGACCACGCCCGTGTCCGGATCGTCGGTCAGTACGTCGGTCTCCCGGGTCACCACGGCTAGGCCCGATGCGAGGTATTCGTACAGCTTCATGGGACTCCGTCCGCGGTTCACTGGGGCATCCGACAGCGGGAGGAGTCCGATGCGCGCGTGTCGCAGGATCAGTGGGATGTCGTCGTAGCTGACCGGCCCGCGGAGCAGGACGTTTGCGGGCAAGGACTCAGGTGCAGCCTGGCCTGGTCCGAAGATGTCGAAGGTCCACTCCGGCAGGCGGAGTGCCATTTCCCGCACCGCGTTCCAGTCGAAACGGTCGTCAAGGGCCCCGATGTACACGGCGCGGTCCTCACGCACATCGTCCTCGGTGAGGATGAAGCGCTCGAGCTCGACCCCGTTCGGTAGGACGAGCGACGGCGTGGACGCAGGGACTCCCAGCGCTGTGAGCACCGCGCCTGACGTCGCCACCACACGATCGGCTGCCGCGACCGCTGCTCGCTGGAGTCTGGCCTTCACGCCATGCTCGTAGAGGTCCGTGGGGCGGTAGACGACGGTGGTCGCCAGCCGACGTAGCTCGTTGGACCAGAGTGTGGGCTGGTCCACGAACACGAGGTCGATGCTGGACGTTCGGAACGCCCTGGTGAAGATCGGCGCGAACGAGAGCGGTCCGATGCCGGCGGGTAGGAGGGTGCGCGGCACGAGGTGCATGACGCCGTCAGCGTCCGTCACGATTCCACGGCGAGAGGCCTCGTCTCGGGTCGGTTCTCCCCGCCTGAGGACCCGATGGACGAGCGACACCGGGGTGGACAGGTGCAGCACGCGGTGGCCGAAGCGAGCCAGCTCTCGTGCGAGGTGATGGCTGCCGACCCGGAACGTGCCGGAGGTGTCGGTGTGGCTGACGAACGCGATGGTCAGGGTCTCGGCCATCACTGACCCATCAACGTGCGTGACACGATCTCACCCGTGCGGTCCCAGCTGTACGTCGCCGCGAGCGACGTGGCGCGCGGCTGCTCAGAGAGCACAGTGTCCATCGCCTTCCCCCACGCGACATCGTCATGCGCGTCACCGACCGGGAACCCCTGTCCGCTCGAGATCTCCGCGATCGACTCGCAGCCCTCCCAGAAGATCACCGGGGTTCCGCAGGCGATGCTCTCGACCGCAGGAAGGCCGAAGCCTTCGACCAACGACGGGAAGACCGTGGCGACTGCACCGCGGTAGAGGTCGGCGAGCTCCGGGTCGGTCAGGCCACTCCGCACTTCCACGCGGTCTGCCACGCCGAGTTCGCCTGCACGACGCTCGGCGCCCTCACGGTCGTTCATGACGACGACGAGTTTCGCTTCGGGAACACGAGCCAAGGCGCGGAACACCACATCGACGTTCTTATGCGCCCGCAGATTGCCGACGTAGAGGAAATAGGGAGCGGAGTCTTGAGCAGTTGATGAATCGTCCGGGTGGAACGCCTCCGACAGTCCGTTGCCAGCGTTGACCACTCGGACGCGATCGTCGTCGACCCACTCCTCGATCGCGCGCTTCGACGTCTCCGACACGGTCAGCACCAGTCTGTTCCTGCGGATGATCGGGCGCAGGACAGCCGAATAGTGCGCGAGGTACACGGCACGACGATTGGTCGTCGGATGCAGATGGATCAGATCGTGGACGGTCACCACCTGTGGTGAGCGTGCGAGGAAGCCGTTGTACCCGGGGGAGTAGATCGCCTCGCCGCCGGGTGTCCGTCGCACGCGAAGGAAGTCCTGCGGATCGGACGGCTTGCCGCCCACCTCGAGCGGCGACCACTCGACGCTCAACCGCGGGAGTACCTCGGACGCGTAACGACCGATGCCGTGGACGCCGCTCCACCTGGTGTCGGCAAGGATCATGAGGCGAGGGTCCGATCGGTTCCGTCAGTGTGGGCGGCATGACCGACCCAGCCGGTGAGCTTGGTGGCGAACGCGGCGGAACCGAACAGAGCGTTGACGCGCTCCTGAGCCGGTGCCATGTCGACGAGCAGGGCGCGCTCGACCGCCTGGCGTAGCGTCGCGTCATCGAGCGCATCGACGACGACACCGCCGTCGATGGCGAGCACGCTCTCGGACGCGCCACCTTCGGACAACACGAGCGCGGGCGTACCGAGTGCCATCGCCTCGACGGGCATGATGCCGAAGTCCTCGACGGCCGCGAACACCAGGAGCGACGCCGCCTGGTAGAGCGCGAAGAGCAGCTCGTCGCTCGGCCTCGTCGTGATGATGACCGGCACCGTCGCGGCGTCTGCGAGTGCTTGCAACTCGGCGTGCTGCGGCCCGGCACCGGCAAGCACGACCGGCAGACCGGCGAGTTCGCCGGCGCGGATGGCGACGTCGAGTCGCTTGTAGTCGACGAAGCGGGAGGCGCCGAGGATGTACTCGGACGGCAGCGTCGAGAACAGGTAGGCGTCCTCGGCGCTCAGGCGTTCAGCCCAGGACGGCACGCTCTGGAGGTACTCGACGCGCACCGGCGGATGGATGACCTCGGCTTCGACGCCCCACGAGCGTTCCATCCGCTGGCGGATGTAGTCGCTGTTGGCGGCGAACGTCGCGCCGTCCTGCGCGCGCTTGCGGTCGACTCGACGGAGTGCGGGCGCGAGTGCGCGGGCAGCGACGTTACCGCCACGGACGTCCAGCTCGGGGGCCCAGAGGTATCGGGCAGGCGTGTGGACGTACACGAACCGCTGCGGTCCGTCGGCAGGCTGTCGCCCGCCGGCGTGATGCGCGAACGCATGCGAGCTGATGAGGACGAAGTCGGCGGCGGAGACGTCGGTCCTGGCCCAGGTGGCCGGCATGAACGGGAGCGCGGCCGCTTTGCTCTTCCGCAGGGGTGTGCGGGCGATCCAGGATTCGCTCACGGTGTGGCCGGGGAAGCGATCGGGTGCGTTGCTCCACAGGCAGTGGATGTCGGCGTCGGGATAAGCGGCGGCCATCGCATCGACGACGTTCTCGGAGCCGCCGTGCCGCTCGATCCACTCGTGGATGATCAGCCCCGGCATCAGTGGGCTTCCTTGCCCGGAGCCACAACGGCCCGGATCGTCCGCCAGAGGATGATGACGTCGCCCATGAGCGACCAGTTCTCGACGTAATACAGGTCCAGGCGGATCGCGTCCTCCCAGCTGAGTGCCGAGCGACCGCTGACCTGCCAGAGGCCCGTCATGCCAGGCTGCACGATGAGGCGACGCTTCGCCGCGGAGTCGTAGAGCGCGACCTCGCCCTCGCGCTGCGGGCGCGGACCGACCAGGCTCATGTCGCCGCGGAAGACGTTGATGAGCTGGGGGAACTCGTCAAGCGAGAACTTCCGCAAGGTGGCGCCGACGCGGGTCAAGCGTGGGTCGTTCTGCACCTTGAACAGCGGGCGGTCGCTGGTTCCCTGCTGAGCGAGCAGTGCAGCGAGTTCAGCGTCGGCGTTCACCCGCATGGAGCGGAACTTCAGCATGTTGAACGGTTCGCCGTTGAGGCCGATGCGCTCCTGGCGATACAGGACCGGGCCGGGGCTGGTGATTTTCACCAGGAGAGCGACCACCAGCAGGATGGGCGAGGCGACGAGCAGGATGAGTCCGGAACCGAGGATGTCGAATGCGCGCTTGGAGAAGCGCTTGCGACCCTCGTAGCGAGGCGTCTCCACGTGGATGAGCGGCAGGCCGGCCACTGGGCGGGTGTGAATGCGCGGGCCACCGACGTCGGTGAGGCTCGGCGCAACGATGAGGTGCTGGCGCCCCGGTTCGAGACTCCAGCTCAACTCGCGGACACGCACCGGCGTCAACTCGTCCGAGCTGGTGATGATGACCGTATCGGCCCGAGTCGCTGCGAGCGCCTCGATCACGGTGTCGACCGTTCCTGACACGGGGATGCCGGTGTCGCCGAGCGTTCCTCCGACCTTGCCCGTCGGGACGCAGGCACCGACCACTCGATAGCCGGCGTCCGTGTTGCGGGTGAGTTCTTTGGCGATGTGCTCGGCCGAATCAGCCGATCCCACGAGCAGCACCAGCGACGCATAGCGGCCGTGGGCGCGCTGCACGGACAGCCACTGGCGCCACATCCACCGTGAAAGCAGCAGGACCAGGATCCCCAGGGGAAAAGCGAGCAGGAAGTATCCGCGTGCGAGATCGAGCTTCACGAGGAACGCGATGATCGCGATGATGCCGAAGAGGCGGATACTCGCGTCGGCGATGAGCCGGTACTCCGCGTTCCCACTCCCGACCACTCGGTACTCCCGAGTGCCGAAGATGCGAAGCGTCACGAGCCAGGCGACGATGAGGGTGATCGAGATGACGGTGTAGTTCACGACAACGCGTGTCATGTCGAAACCGACCGAGGTCGTCTCCTGATCGAAGTCGAACCAGAACAGCTGGGTGCCGAAGACGATCCAGATGAGGACGATCGCATCGGTGACCGCGAGACGACGAGCGTAGACCCGGCGCCAATCGCGCGCGACAGCGCGAGCTGGGTCGGGGGGAGTGCTCGCAGGCGTCGTTGGCAGCGGCACGGAAGGCTGCGACAGCATGCGGTCTCCGTGGTGGAACGCGTAATTACTACGGGTGACGAGGGAAGAGCTTGGTGGTTCGATACGCGGATGTATCGGGACTGCTGCTGAGACTATCGGTGAAGATGCGCAACATCTGTCCTCCTTTTTGCGGGTGACCCCCGGATTGGTGACAAATGTAGGGATAACCCTAGCCCCAGGTGACGCCGCCGTCGCCCGAACGGAGAACGGTGTCGCCGACCCACAACCAGGCTCCAGTCCCGGCGATCGCGAGTGCGGCGGGCGCTGTGACGTCGGCGCCTTCGGCACAACCGACCAGAGATGCGTTCGCGAACGGAGCAGGGATGCCCGTCGTCGCAAGTGCACCAAGGCCGTTGCAGCCGGGCACGCCTCTGGCGACGAACATCAGTCGATCTCCCTCGGTGGCGAGGCCATGCACTCCGGCATAGGGCGTCGCCCCCCACGTTCCCGCGGCGGGATTCCACTCGGCGAGGACGGCGGCGCAGGCGGCCACGGTCCGTGTAGACGTCGAGCTGAGCACGTCCACTGCCGGGCAGGGCAGGCCGACACCCTGACCCGAGACGACGGCAGCGCTATCGTCCGGCGTCAGGTAGCCGACTTCGCCCGGCAACGCGGCATCAGGCGCCCAGGTGTCGCCGGCGTCCTCTGAGGAGAAGCCACCGACCGCGCAAGCGTCGCCGGTGGCTCCGATGATCTCGAGCTCCCCGTCCTCGCCAGTCGTGAGGGCGAGCACCTGGCGAAGGTCAAACGCGTTCGTCGCCAGTGGAGCCCAGCTCGCGCCGGCGTCGACACTCCGCTCGACGACAGCCGACGTGGACGCGCACGCGCCGGCTGTGGCGCGCCACAGCGTCTGGCCATCGATGGTGGTGATGAAACGCTTGCCGTCGACCGCCGTGGCGTCCGTCGGCTCGGCCGAGCCCCCAGGTGACGGCGCGGGCTGGGGCGTCGAGTTGAAGGTGACGAGGGGGCGCGGCGTACGATCGGCCGTCGGCGCCCGGTTGGCCGTGAGAGCGAGCCCGACGAGGATCACGTCGACGATGAGGAAGAGTGCGAGTCCGACGAGGACGAGGACCCGCTGACTGGAACTCAGCGAGTCGCGCCATCGTGGCCGAGCCGGAGCTGACCGATAGGTGGAACGTCCGCGCTTGGTGCTCATCGGCGGTCACCGGACCGCGCCAGGTGCGTGACGATGACCTCGATGAGCGCGTCGATCTGCGCCCCGACCCGTTCGTAGGTTTCGGCGCTGCGACGGTAGGGGTCCTCGATGTCGTCGTCGTCGGCGTTCGCGGGCGGTGGGACGAGACCGCGTTCCGCGGCCACCTCGGCGGCGAGCTCCCAGAGATCGGCGGCGGGCTCGGTCTCCGCGACCAAGCGAGCGAACTGCGGAACAGTGAACGTCACTCGTGAGGCGCGGGGGAGGAGACGGGCGACATCGCTCCGGTGCTCCCGCGTCGCAGTGAGGATGAGATCCGCGTCCGCGACGATGTCCCGATCCAGCTGCCGTGCGACGTGGCCGCTCGGATCTCCGCCGAACCGACGCGACTGCTCGACGACTTCAGGCGGCATGACGAGTTCGGGCTGCGCTCCCGTCCCGGCGCTCGACACGCGGATGAGGTGGCCACCCGCGGTGACGCCGGCAGCATCGAGCCGTGCCTTCAGGAGCTGTGCACCGAGCGCCGACCGGCAGATGTTCCCGGTGCAGACGAACAGCACGGAGAACGGACGGGTGTCCGCCGTCGTGGCGTCGGTCACGCCTTCACGTCCTCGGTGTACCCGTAACCGGCACCGTAGCCGTAACGTGCGTATCCGTAGGCGTCCGGGCCCTTGGTCGGGACCATCGTCATGACCAGACCGGCGACCGAGGCGTTCACGTGCACGAGCGCCTCAAGCGCACCCTTCAGCTGGTTCTTGTGGGTGCGTCCTGCGGCGACGACCACCAGTGCGCCGCCGGTGTGGCGAGCCAGCAGAGCACCATCCGTGACGGGCAGGAGTGGCGGCGCGTCGATGAGCACGTAGTCGAACTGCTTCTCGAGACCGGAGATGAGCTTCTGCATGACGCTCGAGCCGAGGAGCTCGCTCGGGTTCGGCGGGATCGCGCCGGCAGGGAGGACGGTGAGCGCACCGCGACCCCATGGCTGCATGGTGTCCTCGAGCGTCGCGCGACGGATGAGGACGTCGCTGAGGCCGACGGCCCCTTCAATGTCGAAATAAGTCGCGAGCTTGGGTCGACGGAGGTCGGCGTCGATGATGATGACGCGGTGGCCGGCGTCCGACAGAGCAATCGCGAGGTTCGCCGCCGTCGTGCTCTTGCCCTCGCTCTGGATCGATGAGGTGACGACGTAGCTGCGCGGCTGGTCGGTCACATCGAGGAACTGGAGGTTGGTCCGCAGGCTGCGGAAGGATTCGGCGCGCGGGCTCTTCGGATCGGCTTGGACGATCAGTGGGCGCTGCTTCGCCTTCGGGTCGAAGGCGATGCCGCCCATCAGCGGGATGTCGGTCACGGACTCGACATCACGCTCATTGCGGATGCGGGTGTCGAGCGTGGTGCGGAGGACCGCGAATGCCACTCCCAACGCCACGCCGAGGAGCGTTCCCATGGCCAGGTTCAGCGGGACGTTGGGGCTGCCTGGCTGGGTCGGGACGTTGGCCTCCTGCACCCGCGTGAGCTTCACCGGGCTGGAACCACCGTCCTCCGAGCTCTCGATCTTCGCGACGACTCCCGTGAGGCTCTCCGCGGTGGTGTTCGCGAGTTCGGCGGCGAGCACCGGATCCGCATTGGTCGCAGTGATCTGGATGATCGTGGTGTCCGCCGTCGAGGTAGCGGATACCTGCCCGGCCAGCTGGCCCGCGGTCATGTCGAGTTCGAGCGCCGCGATGACGGGCTGCAGAACGATAGGCGTACTCACGAGGTTGACGTAGGTCTTCACCCGCTGCTGCGAGTACGTGTTCCCCTGGGTCAGCTCGGACAGACTGTCGGTCGCCTGCGTCGAGACGAAGACCTTTGCCGACGAGCTGTATTCCGGCGTCCGCGACAGCGAGTACAGGGCGGAAGCGGCCAACCCCGTCAGCGCGAGCGCGAGGATGAGGACCCAGTACTTGCGGAGGATACGGAGATAGTCACTGAGCTCCACGCGGTGGCTTCCGTTCGATGAGGAGGAGAGCGGTTCACCCTGCTACCAAGGCGTGCCCCGAACAGGGCGTTGGGAGCCATGCTGCCACAAACCGACGCCTGTTCCCGAGCGACCGTGTCATGTGCGCGGCCGATTGCCGTAGTTTGCTCTCGTGACGATCCCAGACGAGACCACGCCGCGCGACGATCAACAGACGGCGCGGACGCGTCTCGTCATCGCGACGATCGGACTCGTCGCGACCGCCGTGATCGCGCTGGGGTTCCCAGGCGGAGTGCGGATCGTCGGGCCGTTCTCGCCGCTCGGTGGCTACCTACTCGTGTGGCTTCCACTCGTGCTGGCCTTCGTCATCGTCCTACTCGTCCCCAGTCTGCGCCCGACGGCTCCGACCGCTGTCCGGTGGACCATTCGCCCCATCGACCTTCTCTGGGGTGCGGCTGCCGGCCTCCTCCTGAGGATCATCGTGAGCTCGCTCGAGGTCCTCTCCTATGGCGGGCTTCCTGCCACAGCTGGGAACACTGTCCCCCTCGCGACCGCTGACGACGTGGTGTACGTCGTCGTCGCGTTGCTCTCGGTGATCCTCGTCGCGCCGGTGATCGAGGAGACCTTCTTCCGCGGACTCGTCCTCCCGTCGATCATCGGAATGCTCCGCGGCGGGCGATGGATCGCCGTCGCGATCAGTGCGTTGCTCTTCGCCGTCCTGCATCTCCTCGCCGTCACCACCGTCGCCCAGGCGATCGTCGTCGGGGTCGGAACCCTGCTCGTCGGGCTGGGCGCGGGAAGCCTCGCGGTCCTGACCGGTCGGCTCGGGCCCGCGATCGTGGCGCATGTCGTGTTCAATGCGTCGATCCTGGCGCTCGGTCTGTCCGCCGTAACCGGCGGCACCGGCGTCGTGATTGAATAACCCCCATGCCGGCACCCGAATCCGACAATCGTCGTTCGCCTTCCTCAAGCCCGTCGCGAACCTCCTCCAGGGGGTCCGGAAGCCGGGGAGCCACGAGCGCGCGCTCCCGCGCTCGACGACGGGAGAATGCGGACCCCGAGCGGCTGCGTGCTCGACGCCGGAGGACCGCACTCATCGTCTCCGGTGTGCTCGTGCTCTTGTTGGCGGCCGTCGCGTGGATCGGTGTACGCGCATTCCTCGCCAAGGGGGAGCTGGAAGCGGCGGTGCCTTTGGCCCAGCAGGTCCGCGAGCAAGTGCTCGGCGGAGACGCAGCTGCTGCGGGCAAGACCGCTCGTGAGCTCGCATCCCATGCGAGGGAGGCTGCCGCGCTGACGAGCGACCCGATCTGGCGCGCCGCCGAGATCGTGCCGTGGATCGGGCCGAACCTCGCCGCCGTCCGGAACTTGGCGGGCGCGACCGATGAGGTTGCAGTCGGAGCGATCGCTCCGCTGGTGAACCTCTCCGGATCGCTTCGCCCCGATCTGTTCAAGCCTGTTGACGGTGCGGTGCCGCTGCAGCCGATGATCGATGCTCAGCAGGACGTCCGCTCGGCCGACGATGCTCTCGAGGGCGCGGCCAAGCGCGTCCGAGGGATCGACCAGGCCAGCCTCATCAGCCAGGTGTCGTCGGCAGTCGACCAGCTCGGGCCGGTCCTCACCGAGACCGCCGACACGGTTGATGCGGCGCGACGCGCGATCGACCTGCTGCCGACGATGCTCGGCGCCGACGGGCCCCGCAACTACCTGATCATGTTCCAGAACCCGGCCGAGCCGCGTGCGAGCGGCGGCAACCCTGGCGCCCTGGCCCTGATCGGCACGGACGGGGGCCGCATCTCGCTCCTGCAGCAGGCGACATCAGGCGATTTCCCGCGGTTTCCAGAGCCAGTCCTGCCGCTGTCGACAGAGACCGCAGGGATCTACGGCAACATCACCGGCCGCTTCATCCAGGACGTCACGCTGACACCTCGGTTCGACGTGTCCGCAGAGCTTGCGGCGGAGATGTGGTCCCAACGCTTCGGGACCCGCGTCGATGGCGTGCTCAGCGTCGACCCGGTCGCCCTGGGATACCTGCTCGCGGCGACGGGACCGATCGACCTTCCCTCGGGTGATCAGCTCACGACCGAGAATGCCGCGGATCTCCTGCTGAACCAGGTGTACCAGCGCTACCCCGCCGGCGCCGAGCAGGATGCCTTCTTCGCGGCAGCGTCGGCATCGGTCTTCGACCGCATCTCGACCGGCAACTTCGACGCCACGAAGCTGGTGGCGGCACTCGCCAAGTCGGGCGACGAGCGACGGGTTCTGGTGTGGAACGCCGCTGAAGCGGAGCAGGTGCTCCTGGCCGGAACCACGTTGACCGACATGCTCCCGACCGAGGAGCAGCGGGCGGACGCCTTCGGCGTGTACATCAACGACACGACCGGCAGCAAGATGGGCTACTACCTCGATGTGGAGACCCAGAGCGGCCGAGCACAGTGCGGCGCCGGAGGACAGGTCTTGGGTTTGCGTCTGAAGATTACGAACACGGCTCCGGCCGACGCCGCAACCTCGCTGAGTGACTACATCACCGGTGGCGGCCTCTATGGCGTCACGCCTGGCAACTTCAACTTCAAGGTCGCGGTCTACTCTCCTCCAGGGGCGTACACCGAGGGAATCCAGCGCGATGGCGCGGATCTCCCGGTCCAACCAGCACTCGACGGCGATTTCCCACTGTCCCAGTTCCGACTCGAACTGGCGCCTGGTGAAAGCACGACGATCGACGTGGCGGTGTCGACATCCGGCGTGTCGAAACAACCTTTTGTCGTCTCGACCCCCAAACTTCATCTTTCTGAAACACAACAACTGGCGGTCACCTGCAAATTTGCCGTACAGTGATGCGTGTTGTCGGGTTTGAGCCGTTTTCGGGGGGTATCAGCGCCGGCGCAATATTCTTCGTCGCAACGCCGCTGGTTGCGACGGTAGCTACAGCTATGCCAGTACTGCACTGATCAACGACCAGTCTCCAAGGGGAACCCACATGCTCAAGAAAATCACCGCGGTCTTCGCGCTGGCCCTCGCTGGCCTGTTCATCGCCCCGGTCGCAGCGAACGCTTCGTACGTTCCCGGCGCCGACATCGTCGTCACCGGCGACGTCACCCCCGGCGGCACCTTCGTCGTGACCTTCACGGACGGCGCGTTCCAGCCGAACGAGGACGTCTCGCTCGCCCTGACCGGTGAGAACGCAACCGGCGCCACGCTCGCAGCCGTCGACACCAAGACGCTCGTCAAGACCGCCTCGGCCACCGGCTCGGTCTCCCTGACCGTCACGCTGCCCACCAACGCGACCGGCACCTACACGGTCACCGGAACCGGCCTCTCCTCGCAGATCATCGGCACCACCACCGTCACGGTGAAGGCTGCTGCTGCAGGTGGTGGCTCCGGCAACGGCGGCCTCGCCGACACCGGTTTCAACACCCCGGCCTTCCTCGTGTGGGGTGCTGCCGGCGCAGTCGTCCTCGGCGCAGCGCTCATCGCGGTCTTCGTGATGATCCGCCGCCAGCGCGCAGGCGTCGCAGCGTAACCACGACCTCTGGTCACAACCAACGAGCGGTCGGTGCTTCGGCACCGACCGCTCGTTCGTGTATGCCCCTGGGCGAATCGCCGCCGATGACGCGCGGACCAACGTCGTGGGGCCAGGCGATCCATGGCTCGCTGACTTCCCAGACCGGGATCGAGGCGCCTCTTGGGTCGTCTCACGCACCTTGAGGGGCGGAGCGCGACCTGTGGTCGCCTGCGTGCACTTCGAAGCCGTCGGCCGGCCGCTCTCTGAGACCTTCACCGGAGCACGCAGCTTGGCCTTCGTTGACTGCTGAGCACGAGGAGCGATGGTCTCGTCGATCGGATGCGGTCGAGGCGCACGAGAGCGGGCGCCGTGCGATCGGCACGTGTGCTCGATGAGCATTGCTGCGGGCTACCGTGAAGGTGACCTAGCGTCCGCGCGCCTCCCCGTCCGAAGGACTTCGCTTCAGCGAGCCGAGCTGTTCTCGGTCACTCGGCTGTGCGCGGGCGGTTCAGGAGACGTCTGACGATCGGACCGATGATCTGCCGGAGTACCGTTCGGTTCTCCGGTCCGGCGAACAACCAGACCAGCAGCGCGTACAGCAGCGACGCCACGATCCCGAGCGGCACAGCGAAGGTCCAGAACGCGTGGTCCCCACGCGCCCAGTCAGTCTGCTGGAGGAACGCCACCCCGACCACGATCGGAACCATCGCCGCGACACACCGGAACACCTGAGCGAGGTAGCGTCCGACGGGGAGGCCGATGAGCTTGTGCAGGATGTGGATTCGCACGGGCCAGGTGACGATCCGGGACCAACGGGACAGCGCGACCCCCCAGATGCCGAGCGGAACCAGGGCGAAGACGAGGGCCACGCCGACGATGTTCTGGAGGACGGCGACCCACAGTGCGACGTCCGCACGTCCGATAGCGAGGAACGCGCTTCGGTCGAAGTACATGACCGCTCCGAAGGCCCAGCCGCAGGCGAGGATCCACATCAGTGGAACCGTCTGGTCCCACCCCGGGCCGAACGCGAACGGAACGATCTGCACGGCGAACACCGCCACGAGCCCGAAGATCGGCACCCCGATGGCCGCGGACGCGAACGTCATCTGCAGGAAAATCCGGTTCAGTCGCGGCAGGTCGTCCTGGACTTTCGAGAAGGTGGTCAGCGTGACGCGGGACATGACCGTGGTGACGAGTTCGATGAGGATGGTGCCGATCCGCTGCGCGAGATAGTAGTAACCGAGGACCTCCGTGCTGAAGAACGCGCCCACGATCAGCTTGTCGATGTTCTGTTGCACAGCGTCCAGCAGCCCGATGCCGATGATCCGCAGCCCCATCGACCACATGGCCCGGAGCGATGTGAACGAGAACTCGAGACTCGGCCGCCACGAGGTCGCCGTCCAGAGGATCAGGACGGACGCCGCGCTCGTGACCAGGGTCTGAGCGACCAGTGCCCAGACGCCGCCTCCGCTGAAGGCGATGATCACCGCGACGGCGGCCCCGCAGATCGCGCCGCCGACCTGACGGATCGCCAGCGACTTGAAACCGAAGGAACGCTCCAGCAGGGCAGCCGGCACCTGCGCCAGAGACGAGACCGGAAGGCTGAGGCCGAGGACCCGCAGGACATCGACCAACTGGGGCTCGCCGAAGAGGCCTGCGAGAAGGGGAGCGGTGAAGAACAGCGCCGCGTACAGGAGGAGGCTGAGCGTGACCGACGTCCAGAACGCGGTCGACGTGTCCTTCTCTCCGAGCTCCTTCTTCTGCACCAGGACGGTGACGAAACCCGACTCCACGAAGACCTGCAGGATGGCGATGACCACCGTGGCCATCGACACCAGGCCGAAGTCGGCCGGGGAGAGGAGGCGCGTCAGAACCGCGATGACCACCAGGGTCAGGACGCGGGAACTCCACCGTTCCAGGACGATCCAGCCGATCGACTGGGTCGCCTTCTTCCGGAGACCGTCGCTTTCGCCTTCGCTCATCGTTTCAGCGCACGGACCAGTCGGTGGGCCACGCGGCCGCCGAGTCTCCTGACATCGTCGAAGACCGCCAGCGGGCCGAACGCGGACCACCAGGTCGACAGACGACCGCGGGACGGGGTGATGGCGAACTCGCGGATCATTCGAGCATCGAGCGGACGGGCGATGCCGGAGAGCGACTTGCCCGAGTGGTTCTCGCCGGTGTCCACGTGGTAGACCGCGCCGGGGTAGGGGAGGGGTTGGAGCGGATGACCGTGCTCCCGGTACCAGGATTCGGCGTTCCGGTGTGCTCCCATGATCTCCGAGAGTCGTTCCCCGTAGGCGTCGGCGATGTCCTCCTGAGACGCTTGCTCGGTCAGCTCGGCCGGTACTCCATAGGCCGCGAACGGCACGATGAAACACGTCCCGCACGTGCGGTTGAAGTCGGATCGGGCGACATACGCGTTGCGTGCCCGCGAGTACATCCATCCGTCGTGGATGACCCAGCCGCCGTGATCGGGATTCGCTTCGACCGTTGCGGCCAGGTCACGGTGGACGAAGTCGTCTGCATCGAAGATCATCACGTGGGTCGGATCGTGCCGTGCTGCGGCGATGAGACCGATTCCGAGCTTCGTCCCTTTGTCCCAGACGAAGGGTGCACGGGCGGTCTGAGCGCCGGTGGCAGGAGCCGGCGCTGCGAACTCGACCTGCACGAACTCGGTGCGCGCGGGGAGTTCGAACTGCGGACGCCGGTTGCCGACGATGACGACGACATACTCGTCCGAGGTCTGTTGCGTGATCGACCGGAGCGTCTCCTGCAACAGGAGTTCGACCCGTGCGTAGTCGACGGAGTTCTGCGGATGGCGCAGCGTGGTGATGAACGCGAGCATCAGCGGGTCGTCAGCTGCTGGACGATGGCCCGCGCCTCGGTCGTGTCGACGGCGTAGTTCGCGGTGGAGAATCGACCGGTGTAGTCGTCGAACACGGCGCCTATCTTGCGGTAGTTGTTGTCGAGTGCGACGTGGGGGATCCCGAGGAGCAGCGCCAGCACGTGCGCGTGCAGGCGGTCGACGACGACGACGTCGGCGGCCGCGTACCACCGGAGGGCGCCCGTGATGTTGATCTCGTTCAGTGACACGATCAGACGCTTGACCAGCCACTGCGGCAGCGTCGGCGTCCAGTGGAGTTTCCGACGGACACGGATGAGGAACTGGTGGAGTTTCATGACCCGACGGGCGACTCGGTAGCGGACGGCGAGCCAGCCTTCGCTGTGCCAATCGGTACTCGTGACGTGCAGGCCTGCGCCCCAGTCGTCGTCGACGTCGTGGAGCCCCGACATGGCCTCCTTGTCCTGGCGCGCGATGACCAGCAGATCGTGGCCACGTGCCGTGCGACGCACGTGTGGCGGATCGAACCCGAGAGCCATGTCCTGGCAGAAGACGGGCCGCAACGAGGGCAGCTGCTTCGCCGCTCGTTCCATGGAGAGTGAGTCGCGCAGCAGGAGGTGGAAGTCGGGATGCTTCCCGATGATCTCGTCTGCTTGAGCCGCGCGGGTTTCGGAAGCGAAGAAGATCGACTGGGACAGCTGCACGATCCGGTACTCGGGGAGCTTTTGGACGATGCGTTCGCGGTGATTCTGATGACCGGTCCACAGATCTCCGAAGTTGCCGCCACCGTGCAGGAGCACCACCCCCGACGGCATCGCTTTGCGCAGCGCCTCGGGATCGAACGAGGCGATGTCCGACACGTATCTGATCCGTAGACCGAGGCGACGGAAGTACGCCATCTCGCCGGCCCAGATGAGCGAGTCTCCGACATTGGTCTGGTTTGGAGCATCGAGCAGGGCCACATCGACGACATTCCCGATGGCGGCGCGGAGCGTGTCTTCCGTCGAAGCCCGCAGCGACCGCAGGTACTCGGAATCGGGGTGGCTCAGTCGCACGCTTTCCTCGTTTCGATGTCGTGACATCCGCGTGCGCGCCTGCTGCAGTCGATGAGCTGGTCCTCGACTGGGAGTCGCGGACGCTGCGATGCTGTCCCCTGGACGGGGCTGTTCCTTGCGGATGGAGACCCTCGCGATCATCCTACTGATAAGCCGTCAGACGTTGAACATCGCCGCGGGCACCGCGCGGAATGGTGCAGGGGCGTCGCCGAAGGTACTGCCCGGCGTCCGTGTCGGGCAGGGCGCAGCCGACCCGACCTGACAGACTCTCCCCACCAAACGTCAAGCTCCGCCTCACGGAAACGGCCATCACATGACCAACCTCAACGTCTGGTGCCTCAGCGGCCTCGGCAACCGTGTCCGGTCCCTCCTCGGTGCGCGGGAACTCTGCGAACGCCACGGCTGGGGGTTCTCCTACACCTGGGACGACCACTCCGCCGCGCTCTCCGCAGAGCTGGACGACCTGTGGGAACAGGATTTCGAGCGGACGTCGAGGACCGCGGCGACGCTCCGACGGTTGCCGCGACGAGACTTCCTCTCGGGTGACCAGCGGACCTGGCCGAGCGGCACCGAGGAACGGCGGTGGATCGACCTCAAGACCGGTGACTACATCGTCGACCGGGACGGTGAGCGGTTGGACTGGGGCAAGCAGCTCCGGGCGCTGCGGCCGTCCGCCGCGGTCGTGCAGCGGCTGCGGTCGGCGTCCGACGAGATGGGGACGCAGGAGTACGTCGGTGTGATGATCCGAGCGCACGAGGCTTCACACCCGAAGACCAAGGAGTTCTCCCCGGTCTCCTGGTACGAGCGTCGGATGCGCGAGCTGCTGGAAGCCAGGCCGAGCCTGCGCTTCTACCTCTCGTGCGACGTCCCTGAGGTCGCCGAAGCGCTCGTCGCACGCTTCCCTTCAGGCATGACCCAGCAGGACAAAGGTGGATACAACACCACGGTCGGGACGCAGGCCGCCGTGGCCGACGTCTACATGCTCGCCGCCTCGTCGGGGATCCTGCGACCGTTCTGGTCGAGCTTCACGACCATGTCGAGCGAACTCGCCGACCGGGCGTTGTTGCTCGAGGATTCGCAGTCGGACGAGACGCTGACGACGAAGACCCTGGTCCCCAGGGCCCCGGACGTCCTGCGGCCCTGGGAGCGCGAGCGGACCTGAGCCATCCCGGACGGCCTCCGGCCGCCGTTTCGTCGTTCCCGAACCCTACGCGTCGTCGCTCGGGTGGTCGGGGTCCTCTTCCTGGTTGAAGTTCGAGGCGTCGGGGTCGTGACCGACCGCGAGGCCGTCCTCGCTGTTGGGGATGGTCTGGTTCTCGCCCAGGCCGCCCGGCTTCGGCGTTCCCTCGCTGCTGTTCTGGTCGGTGTCGTTCGTGTCGTTCGTCATGGAGACAGATTAAGAGGTACGCGAGCGCGCGTGAGCAGGCTTGACAGGGTGCCTGGGCGACGGTTCTTGGCCCTTCGACAGGCTCAGGGACCGGGAGGAGGGCTCAAGGACCGAGGTTCGTGCGGAAAATGGACAGTCCGGGACATACCTCCCTTCCGGGGGACAGGTGGTGGGCAATACAGTTCCAGCAGCCTGGGTCCGGTCGTCGGACCCTCCACGACCGAAACGAGCATCATGGCTACGACCGCTGGTACCAAGACCGCCCCCACGCCGATCGTCATCTCCTTCTGGCTGTGGGTCGTCTCCGCCGTCCTCTCCGTCATCTCCGGCGTCACCGCCGCGATGTCGGCCGGAACCGTCGCCGAGGCCGCAGCCGAACAGTCGGCCTCGGGAGGCGTGCTCTCCTCGAGCGTGCTCCTGATCTCGACCGCCGTCGGCGCGTTCATCGTCGGCGCACTCCACGTGCTGTTCGCCTTCTTCATGCTCCGGGGTCGCAACTGGGCTCGGATCGTCCTCACCGTGGTCGGCATCCTCTCCGTCCTCGGCTCGATCACCGGGCTGATCGCCCTCAACCCGCTCTCCTTCATCTTCGTCATCGTGACCGTCGTCGCGATCGTCCAGATGTACGTGCCGGCAGCACGCGAGTACTTCGCCGCGAACAAGCGATGAGCGACCACTCCGCTGCACCGGCGGAGACCGCCCTGCGCCCGGGCTCGCGCCAGGAACGTGCCGAAGCCCGCCGCGCCGAGGCGCGCCTGCCCTACGCACCCTCGCCTGACACCCGGTGGGGTACCCCGACCGCGCTGGTGACCTTCGTCGCGATCATCGCGCTCCTCGTCGTCGTCGAACTCGCGCGGACCTTCGGCGTCCTGTCCGGCGAGGTCGGCACGATGATCATGTGGATCATCTTCGACGGCGGCATCCTCGTCGCCCTCGCGATCGTCTGCCGCACCTGGGGAAGCGGGTCCTGGGCGAAGGACTTCGGACTCCGCTTCCGCTGGTTCGACGTGTTCATCGGGCTCGGTTCCGCCGTCGGCATCCAGCTGATCGGCGGCATGATCGGCCAGTTCGTCATCGCCCTCACCGGCGAGACGCCCAAGTCGAACATCGCCCCGCCGTCGCCAGAGCTCGTCTGGGTGCTGGTGAACACCGTGTTCGTCACCGCGATCGTCGCCCCGTTCTGCGAGGAAGCGCTCTTCCGCGGGCTCCTGCTCCGCGGATTCCGGAACACGATCCTCCGCGGACGGACGACGAACGGCGTGCGCCGAGGTGCGGCGACGCCCTCGACCGCCCGACGTCGCACCGCGGCCATCGTCTCGGTGGGAGCGAGCGCACTGATCTTCGCCATCGTCCACCTCTATGAGGGCTGGGGCAGCCCGGTCACCATGGTGACGCTCGGACTCACCATCCTCGTGCTCGGCACGGTGAACGGTGTCTACGCCGCGTCGACCCGACGCCTCGGACCAGGCATCTGGACGCACGTGTGGTTCAACACCTTCACGGTGCTGCTGACGCTGGCACGCAGCGGCAGCTGAACCCGGGCACCGGTCCCGGGGCGAAGCGGGGAGCCCGTGGGCCCTTCGACAGGCTCAGGGACCGGCAGGGGCTCAGGGAGCCGCGGAGGCTCAGGGACCGGCGGAGGCTCAGGGACCGGCGGAGGCTCAGGGACAGGCGGGGACCGGCGGGTCAGGAGGCGGCGGGGCGGACGCGGCGCTCGTAGGCGGCGTCGGCCGCGAGGACCGCACGCACCCGGGCCAGGTCGAACTTCGGGTTGCGATCGAAGTCGTAGATGCCGTTCTGCTCCTGGAACGTGTCGGTGAGCTGCGTGTAGCAGTAGCCGAACATGTTCTCGTCGTCGGTCAGCACCCGGACGAGCCCCGCGAAGCGCTCATGGAACTCCTCGACCGACGCCACCCGCGCGCCATAGCCCCAGGAGTCACCACCGGTGTCCGCCGCCGCGAGCTCCGCGTTCCACCAGATACCGCCGAACTCCGAAACGAAGAACGGCTGCCCCTCGTACGGCAGGGAGATGGTGCGGCCGTCCTCGAGGTTCGTGAACGGCTCACCGTCTGCGATCCCACCCTGCTCGACGGCGAACGCCGCCGGGTCCTGCTCGTAGGAGTGCGCATCCCACACGTCCGTCTCCCGTACCCGGTGCGCGTAGCCCGAGGCGTCGATCACCGGGCGACTCGGGTCGATCAGCTTCGTCGCGAGGAACATGCCGCGCGTGACGTCGTCGAGGACGGTCACGCGGTCGTGCAGCGTCTGGTGCGTCTCGTTCAAGGGGCACCAGCCGATGATCGACGGATGGTTGACGTCGCGCTTCAATGCCTCGATCCACTGCGTGATGAACGACGCCGTCGGGCCCTGGTTGTGACCGACCGTGCCCGCGCCAGATACGCCCCAGTCGCCGAACTCGCCCCACACCAGATACCCGAGCCGGTCCGCGTGATAGAGGTACCGCTCCTCGAACACCTTCTGGTGGAGCCGCGCACCGTTGAACCCGGCGTCCAGCCCGAGCGTGATGTCGGCCACGAGCGCGTCGTCGTCCGGCGCGGTCATGAGTGAGGACGGCCAGTACCCCTGGTCGAGCACGAGCCGCTGGAAGACGTGCTCGCCGTTGATCAGCACCGCGGTGCCGTCGATCGCGATACTCCGCAGCCCGGCGTAGCTCGAGACGCGGTCGGTGACGTCGCCCGCACCATCGCGGATCTCGATGTCGAGGGTATAGAGGAACGGGTCGGCGGGACTCCATAGACGCTGCTGGTCCGCCGGGACCTCGAGCCGCACCGACGGCGACATCGTCGAGCCGAGCTGCGCGGTCTCGCTCGCGACGACGACATCGCCGGCGGAAAGGGTCACCGTCGCGGTCGCACCGGCGGCGTTGCGACTGGGGATGAGCGTGCAGTCGAAGCGCGCGGCGACCGCATCGGGGACCACCGTGAACCGACGCAGGTGCAGCTCGTCGACGGCCTCCACCCAGACCGTCTGCCAAATCCCCGTCGTGCGGGTGTAGTAGCAGTCGGTGTTGCCGTACCAGGTCGCCTGCTTCCCACCGGCCTTCGGCTCGTGACGGGTGTCGCGGGCGCGAACCACGATCTCCAGCTCCTGGCCCGGCTCGACCGCGCCGAGCGGCACGCGGATCGGCGTGAAGCCACCCCGATGCCGCATCGCCTCGACCCCGTCGACCCACACGGTCGTGTCGTGGTCGACGGCACCGAAGTGCAGCACGCCGTGCTTCCCCTGCCAGCCGGCCGGCACCGTGAACCGCGTGCGGTACCAGACGGCCTCCATGAAGTCGGTGTGCTCCACGCCTGACGCGGCCGACTCCGGCGCGAACGGGACGAGGATGCGGTCGGTCAGCTCGCGGCCGAGGAGCCCGCGCTCGAGCCCGCTGTCGCCAGCATCGATCTCGAACTCCCACAGGCCGTTGAGGTTGACCCAGCCATCACGGACGAGCTGCGGCCGGGGGTACTCCGGGCGCGGCTGCGGCGTGGAGTCGGCGCGGCCGCTCGGCAGCGGGGCGGGGAAGAGGAGAGGGTGCGTCATGGGTGTCGTTCCGATGCGTCGTGATGGGTGGAGGTGTCGTCGGGGCCCTTCGACAAGCTCAGGGACCGGGGGTGGGGCTCAGAGACCGAGGGCGGTTAGGCCCTTCGACAGGCTCAGGGACCGGGGGTGGGGCTCAGGGACCGGGAGCGAGCTCAGGGGTCGAGGGGGCTGAGCCTGTCGAAGGGCGGGGAGTTGCTACCGGGCGTCGTCGACGGCCTTCGTCAGCTCGGCGACGAAGGCTTCAGCGGCCTCCTTGGGCGTCGTCTTGCCGAACTGGACGTCCTGGTTGTAGCGGCCGAGGATCTTCTCGCTGTCGCCGCCACCGACGGGCGTGATCGCCGGCGGGGTGCCGGACTCCTCGCGCGCGGCGTCGACCACGCCGGCCACGATGCGGTCCGTCGGCGTCAGGTCGGGGTCGATCGCCTTCTGGAAGTCTGGGTTCGCGGGCATGCCGCGCTCGGTGCCGAATAGCTTCGCGACCTCGGTGTCCGTCGTGAGGAAGTCCACCAGCAACGCCGCCTCAGCGGGGTGCTCGGACTTCGACGAGACCGACCAGTACATCGACGGCTTCAGGTACTGGAATCCCTTGGATGAGTCCTTCGCCGCCGGGAACGGCAGCAGGTCGAGCTGGTGGTCGGGCGCAGCGGCCTGGAAGGCGGTGAGCACCGACGACGGCTGGAAGGTCATCGCGACCTTGCCCGTACTCATGTCCATGAGGTCGATCGCCACACCGTTGCCCTCGGCCAGCTGCGAGGCGCTCGGGGCCGCGCCGCTCTCGATCTGGTCGAGCGCGTACTGCCAGTAGCTCTCGACGACCTCGGGCTTCAGGATGACCTTGCCGTCCTTGTCGTAGATGTCGTTGCCGTGCTGCCGGGCCCACAGGGTGAGGGTCGGCATGTCGCCGCCGAAGGGGGACATCCCGTGGACGGCACCGCCCGAGGCTTCGGTCACCTGCAGGGCGACCTCGTTGAGCTCGTCCCAGGTCCAGGTCGTCGCGTCGGGTAGCTGGATCCCGTACTGCTCGAAGATGGACCGGTTGACCATGAGACCGACGGTGCCGACACCGATCGGCACGCCGTACAGCTCGTCCTTCACCTTGCCCTGGTCGAGCACCTCGGCACTGAGGTCGGAGGTGTCGAGGAACTCGTCGAGCGCACCGAGGTCGGCGAGGGCACCGCGCTGGGCGTACGAGGCGAGGTAGAGCTGGTCGAACTGCATGACGTCGGGGGCGTCTCCGCCGGCGACCGTGGTGGCGAGCTTGTCCCAGTAGCCGCCCCACTCGGTGGACTGACCCTTCACGGTGATGTTCGGGTACTTCTTCTCGAAGAGGTCGATGGCCGCGCGGGTGCGCTCGTCGCGGGCCGTGGCACCCCACCAGTTGAAGGTGATGGTGACGTCCTCGTCGCTGAGGGCCGCGTCGCCGTTCCCACCGCCGACGGCGCAGCCGCTGAGGGCGAGCGCCGAGATGGCGGTTGCGGCTGCGAAGCCGAGGAGACGGGACCGGGATCGTGGTTGGCGTTGCATGATGCTCCTTTGCATGGGTGGATCGGTTGGGAGGGGCTCAGCTCGCGGCGCTGATCGCCGTACGGAGTTCGTCGATGTAGGCCTTCGCGGCCTCGGCCGTGGTCTTCCTGCCGAACTGGACGTCCTGGTTGTAGCGGGCGAGCATGGACTCCGCGTCCTCGGCACCGACCGGCGTGATGCCGGGTGCATCGCCCGACAGTGCGGTCGCGGACTCGATCGCATCGGCGACGATCTGATCGCCGGGCGTGAGGTCCGGCGCTACCGCCTCCTGGAAGGTGGGTGTGGCCGGCATGCCGCGCTCCGTGCCGAACAGTTTGGCGACGGCCGGCTCCGACGTCAGGAAGTCGATGAGCAGCGCCGCCTCGGCAGGGTGCTCGGACTGCGACGAGACCGTCCAGTACATGGACGGGCGGACGTACATGTAGCCGTCCGTCGCGTCCGCATCCGCCGGGATGGGGACGAGGTCGAAGGCGCTGTCGGGCGCGGCGGCCTGGTACGCGGTGACGAGCGCGGACGGCGCGAAGGTGAACGCGGTCTTCCCCGTCGCGATGTCGGAGAGGTCGAGCGCCGAACCGGCCTGCTCGGCCAGTTGCGATGCGGTCGGTGCGGCACCGCTGTCGATCTGCGCGAGCGCGTAGTCCCAGTAGTCGGTGAGGACCGACTCCTCCAGGATGAGCTCGCCCTCGGTGTCGTAGACGTCGTTACCGTGCTGCCTGGCCCACAGGGTGAGCGTCGGCATGTCCCCGCCGAAGGGGGTGATGCCGTGCACCGCGCCACCGGATGCTTCCGTCACGGCGAGTGCCGTCGCCGTGAGGTCGTCCCAGGTCCACGTCGTGGGATCGGGGAGGTCGACGCCGTACTGCGCGAGGACGCTCGTGTTCACGAGGACGCCCGTCGACCCCACGCCGGCCGGGACGCCGTGCAGCTTGCCGTCGACCCTGCCCTGATCGAGGAGCGGCTCGGGGAACTCCGAAGTGTCGAGGACGTCGGCGTACTCGTCGACATCGGCGAGTGCTCCGCGCTGCGCGTAGGAGGAGAGGTGCGTCTGGTCGAACTGCATCACGTCGGGTGCGTTGCCGCCGGCGGCGGTCGTGGCGAGCTTGTCCCAATACCCACCCCACTCGGTGGACTGGGGCTTCACCGTGATGTTCGGGTACTGCTCCTCGAAGAGGTCGATCGTAGCGCGCGTGCGCTCATCGCGCGCACTCGCGCCCCACCACGCGAACGAGATGGTGACGTCCTCGTCGCTGAGGGACGCGTCGCCGTTCCCCCCGCCCACGGCGCAGCCGGTGAGGGCGAGCGCGGAGACGGCGGTGGCGGCCGTGAAGCCGAGGATGCGGGAGCGGGACCGTGGGTGGCGTCGCATGGTTCTCCTTCGAGAGGGATGGAACGGATTGGGGATGGGCCCTTCGACAGGCTCGGGGACCAAGTGCAGCTCGGGGGCTATTTGCCTCCGGTGGTCGCGATGCCTCGCAGGAGGAAGCGCTGACCGAACAGGAAGGCGAGGAACACCGGCAACAGGGTGACGACGCTCATGGCGAAGAGGGCGCCGTAGTCCGATTGCGACTGGGTGTCGACGAACGATCGCAAGGCGACCGACGAGGTGTACTTGTCGGGGTCCGTCACGAAGATCAGCTGGCCGAAGAAGTCGTTCCACGTCCAGATGAAGGTGAAGATCGCCGTCGTCGCGAGAGCCGGGGTCATGAGCGGGAGCATGATCTGCACGAAGATCCGCAGGTGGCCGGCTCCGTCGATGCGCGCCGCTTCGTCGAGCTCCCGGGGGATGCCGCGGATGAACTGCACCATGAGGAAGATGAAGAACGCGTCCGTCGCGAGGAACTTCGGCACGATGAGCGGCAGGTAGGTGTTGATCCAGTCGAGCTGAGCGAAGATGACGTACTGCGGGATGATCAGCACGTGGATCGGCAACATCATCGTGAGCAGCATCGCCGCGAAGGCGAAGCGCTTGAACCGGAACCGCAGCCGGGCGAAGCCGTACGCGGCGAGCGAGCAGGTGAGCAGGTTGCCGATGATCGACCCGACGACCACGATCGCCGAGTTCGCCAGGTAGCTGCCGAACGGTTGCGCCAGAGCGTTCCAGCCGTTCGTGTAGTTCGACGCCTCGAAGGTGTCGAGCACGAGGCCCGGGTTGTCGAAGATGTACCCGTTCGGGCGGAGTGACGACACCACCATCCACAGCACGGGGTAGAGCATCAGCAGCCCGAGCAGGATCAACAGCGCGTGCTTGCCGATGCTCGAGATCCGCTGACGGCGCAGGAGCTTGGCGCGTTGTGCGTCGCCCCGCTCGCGACGGGCTGCCGCATCGGGCGAGAGGCCGTCCTCGGACGAGGGGCGGGTCTTGAGATCAGTCATCGTAGAACACCCAATACTTCGAGGCCCAGAAGTTGATGGCCGTGGCGGCGGCGATGATGATGAGCAGGAGCCACGCGATCGCCGACGCGTACCCCATCTGGAAGCTGCCGAAGCCCTTCTGGTACAGGTAGAGCGTGATGAACAGCGTCGAGTCGGACGGCCCGCCCGATCCGTTCGACACCACGTAGGCCTGCGTGAACGACTGGAACGCGCCGATGATGCCGAGCACGAGGTTGAAGAAGATGATCGGGCTGAGCAGCGGAAGCGTGATCGACCGGAACTGCGTCCACCGCCCGGCACCGTCCGTCGACGCCGCCTCGTAGTACTGCCGCGGGATCTGGCGGAGCCCGGCGAGGAAGATCACCATCGGAGCACCGAACGTCCACACGTGCAGGATGATCAGCGTCGAGAGCGCGGTGTCGGGTTCCGAGATCCAACCGGGGCCCTGGATACCGAAGACGGCGAGCAAGGCGTTGACGAGGCCGCTCGAACCGAAGACGAGGCGCCAGAGGACGGCGATCGCGACGCTGCCGCCGAGCAGTGACGGCAGGTACAGCACCGACCGGTAGAACGAGAGTCCGCGCAGGCCGCGGTCCAGGAGGACCGCGATCGCCAGGGCGACCATGAGCTGCAACGGCACCGAGACCAGGACGTAGGTGATGGTCACCCCGAGGGACTGGTGCAGGCGGGGGTCCTCGACCATCCGCTGCGCATTCTCCAGCCCGGTGAAGTTCGGGTTCTGGAGGAGGTTGTAGTCGGTGAACGACAGGTAGAGCGAGACGAGCACCGGCCCGAGCGTGATGACGAGGAAGCCGACGATCCAGGGGCCCAGGAAGAGGAGCGCCGCGCGGTTGTCGCGGAACTCGGAGGCGTCGCGATGCTTGATCGCCCCCTTCGGCGTCCGCAGCGCGCGCAGCTCGTTGAGCGCGCTCATGAGGCGGCTCGGGTGATGGGTGGTGGGCTCTCGAACATGCTGCGCATCTCCTTCGACTCGCTGCGACCGTGCTGACAGGGAGACACGCTAACCGCTTGTGCTACGTAGCACAAGACGGATTTGGAAATCGGTTTCCGTTGGTATCCGGCGGTCGTGGAGTCGGTACGCTTGCGTCAGTACCGGCGCACGGTGGAGCGCGCGCGACCGACGGGGAGGCACGGATGGCAGTGACCGCACGGGATGTCGCGCAGGCGGCCGGCGTCTCCCAGCGCACGGTGTCGGACGTCGTGAACCTGCCGGGACGGGTCGGTGCCGAAACCCGAAAACGCGTGCAGGCGGTCATCGACGAGCTCGGCTATCGGCCCAATCCGCACGCGAGAGGACTCCGGAACAACCGCAGCGGACTCATCGCTCTCGTCGTCCCCGAGCTCGACGTTCCGTACTTCTCCGACCTGGCCCGCTGCCTCATCCCCGAACTCACGAAGCGCTCGCTCACCCTTGTCGTCGACCAGACGAACGGCGACCCTGAACGCGAGCGCGCCGTGCTCACCGGGGGAGCGGTGTCCTCGACCTTCGACGGCGTGCTGCTCAACGCGCTCAACCTCACGGCCGCCGACGTCGAAGCAGCCGCCGCGACCCAGCCGATCGTCCTGCTCGGCGAGCGCGACTACGGCGCAAGTGCTGACCACGTCGCCATCGACGGGACCGAGGCGGCCTACCTGGCGACCAGGCACCTGATTGAACGGGGATGCACCCGCATCGGCGCCATCGGTCGGCAGGCCCATTCCACGGGCACCGCGAAGCAGCGCGTGGACGGGTTCACGAGGGCGATGCACGAGGCCGGACTCGACCCGAACCGGTATATGGCCGAAGGGGAATACGATCGCGCGAGCGGAGCGGCGGTCATGGGGCGCATGCTCGACGCCGGCGATCCTCCCGACGGCGTGTTCTGCTTCAACGACCTCATGGCGCTCGGCGCGATGCGTGCCGCGTGGGATCGCGGCGTCGACATCCCGCGCGACCTGGCGGTGGTCGGCTTCGACGACATCGAGGACGGCCGGTACGCGATGCGGTCACTGACGACGGTGGCGCCAGACAAGGAGGCGATCGCCCGCGAGGCGGTCGCGATGCTCGTCGAACGCGTGGCCGGGCACGTCGGCCCGGGTCGGCGGGTGCGCGCGGGCTTCGAGCTCGTCGTGCGGGAGTCGTCGGCCGGGTGATGCGGCGGGCTCGCTACGGGACGACCGCGCAGGCGCCGTTCGTTCCGAGCGCGTTCGAGGTGCCGCTCACGACCCGGTACGGCGAGGACCAGCTCGTGGACGGCATGGTGAGTCGGGCTCCGATGTAGACGTTGGAGCCGAGGAGACCTCCGAGCAGTCCGAGGCTGAATGTCGAGGTGACCGTCGTGGTGCCACTCGTCGAGGTCGGTGTGATGACCGAGTTGGGGGTGAAGGATGCGTTCGCCGAGTAGGCGTAATTGATCGTGTACCCCGCCGGGATCGTGTAGACGACGGTGTAGGAGGAGAGCAGTCCGACGGCGTTCGGATTGAAGGTGCAACTCGAGAACGTCGGCGTCGGCACGGTGGCCGCGGTGAAGCTGCCCGTCCCGAATTCGGGATCGGCCCATGCCGCGTCGACCGGCGCCGGTGCGGGGTGCGCGAGGAGGAGTCCCATCGCGACGGCGACTGTCGCGGCGGTCTGGCGGTGCCACGGGAGGACACGGCCGCCGTCCTCACCCCGCTGTCGCATCATCGGCCCGCAGGATCGCCGTGGTCCTCGCGGAGCGCGAGTGCTGACGCAGCGCGCCGAACCACGCGCCGACGAGACCGATCAGGATCGCGCCCGCAGCCGTCCACACGGCGAACTCGATGCTCGCGCCGGTGCGGGGGAGCGTGGTGATCGGGCCGGGCGAGACCGACACGTCGTCGCCGATGCCCTCGGCCGTGACCGTGAGGGCGACCGAGGCGTCCACCACGGCTGCACCGGACGGCATCCGGACGTCGAACTTCAGCCACCACGCCTCCGAGCTGCGCATCGAGAGGACCGCACGCTCCACGCCGTCGACGGGCACCGCCATCTCGTCGAACAGGTGGGTGACGGTGCCGAGGCAGCCGGCCGCGGTCCAGCGGACGGAGCAGGCGTCGACCACCATGACGAGCCCGAGTTCCGATGAGCCGGAGCCGACCATGGACACGTCGATGGAGCCCGGTGTGGCTTCGGGCTTGGTGCTGATGCCCACCTCCCAAGGCGTCGACCGACCGGGGGTGAGGGACCGCATGGCCGACGGGTCGCCGATCGAGGTGAGGACGACCGCCTCACCGGCGATGACGTCAACCATCGGTTCGGCGTGCGCGGGAGCTGCGCCGCCGATCGCGAGACCGGCTCCGAGGAGCAGGGCGACCGGTGAGCAGCGGAGCGCGGCGTGGCGGGCCGGTCGCGGTCCGGTTCCGTCGGCGCCCGCCGTCGAGGAGCGGCGTCGGGAAGCCGCGCGACCGCCGCCACCCGTTCCTCCCGAGCCACCTGGCGGGCGCCTGCGGTCGGAGCGCGGCCAGAACGCCCACATGACGAGGGCCGAACAGCTGAGCGTCAATCCGGCCAGGACCCACGGGTTGGACAGCCACACGACGAGGTACGCGAGCCCTGGCACCGAGGCGAGCACGATGCGGACCGTCGAGACGGTGTATGGCTCGGGGTCCTCCGACAGGTTCGCGTCTCCCTGCATGGTGATCGTCCGCTGTGGGCCTGCGGTGTCGACACCGCCGGTCACCGAGGTGACGCGGTGGGTGACCGGCAGCTGACCAGCGCGATCCACCGTCACCACATCGCCGACCGCGATGTCGGACGCAGGGATCTCGCGGACGAGCGCGAGTGAGCCGGTGGGGATCGTCGGGTTCATGGAACCGGTCTTGAACATGATGAGGGTGATGTTGAAGCAGGTCGCGAGGATGACGAGCACGATGCAGACCACCCCGCCGACGGCGGCGAGGTTCAGCAGGGTGCTGCCGACGATCGACGCCACCGAGCGGCGGGGGTGCTGCCGCTCGGTGGCGTCGATCGCTTCCGTGGAGGGTCGGGTCACGGTGCTCCGATCAGGAACTGGAGGTGCTGGTGATCTGCCACGTCGCCGACGCCGTCCCGCCCTGGAAGCTGGAGGCGGTGCCGGCCTTCACCCGCACGTCGAAGCAGAAGCGCACGGTGGAGTTGCCCGCCGCGGTGAGCGCGCCGGTCGCGGTCGGCGGAGCCGTGCCCGTCGAGAGCGACGCGGTGTACGCGGGGACGGTCGCCGAGGTGAACGCGGCGGCGTTGCACGCCGTGCCCGCCGCCGTCGTGACCACGCGGTACTCGAGCTGCGGCAGGAGGGTGCCCGTCGCAGCCGAGACCGCGGACAGCGCCGCCGTCCCGCCGATGTTCGTCGCGGCGGTCGTGCGGATGTCGATGTAGGCGAACTGGGAGAGCCCTGGCGACATGGCGGTGGCGTTGAAGACCAGCGTGGCGGGGTTCGCCGCCTCGTGCGCTGCCCAGGTCGACGACGAGGTCTGCGACTCCACGGCGAAGGTGCTCGCCGCGAAGGTCGCCGTTCCGAACTCGTCGTCGCTCCAGGCCGCGAGGGTGAGCGAGGTGCCGACTCCCAGCACGAGCGCTGCTGCGAGGGCCGCTCTGGCCTTCGTGTATCGCGACGCGCCCCGTCGTCGATCGGTGCGGTGGTGTCTGCCTGCCGCCGGCGTGTGCCGTCCCATGATCGCCGTCCCGCCGCGGGTTACGGCAGCGGGGTGGTGGACTCGGCCGCGAACTCCCAGACCACGGTGCCGCTCGGCGATGACTGCGGCAGTGTCGCGGCCGGGGTGACCTCGAAGCAGAGGAACACGGGCGTGGTGACGGCGCCGAGCGTGAAGATGTCCGCTGCCGTGCTCGACGTCGTGGCGGCATCCGTCACGAGCGGGTCGCCGGCGGCGAAGCTCGCGGCGTCGCAGCCGAAGGTGGTGGTCTCCACGACGGAGTAGCTGAGCGAGGAGGCGATGGCGGCGCCACTCGTGGCGGTGATGTCGACCGTGCCGGCGTACGTCGACGCGGCGGTCAGCTGGACGGCGAAGCCGGCGTAGACGGGCTCCTCGGGTGCCAGGTTGTCGGCTTCGACCGCGAAGGTGAGCGGGGCGGCCGCAGCCTCGGTCGGGTGCTCGGTGAACGCGGTGCCGTCCGTGCTGCCTTCGATACCGAACCCACCACCGGCGAAGATCCCGGTCGCGAACTCGGAGTCGTTCCAGGCAGCGAGCGTGATGGCCGCACCGACGCCGAGCACCAGGCCGCCGGCGAGGATCGCCTTCGCCCGCTTGCTGCGCTGGCCGCGGACGGGCGCGTCGGTGCCGGTGGCCGCTGAGGCCTCGGTGCTGGTGTCGATGGTCATGGAAGCCCCCTGGAGTCCGCCGGTGACGGCTCGCGTCACCACAGGTGTCGGGCGTGCGGAGACGACCTCCGCGCGTCTCACGACACCCTCAGGACGATAGGCAGCAGGCTGACGGTTGTAACCAGTAGTGGGGTACTGGGATCGCCGGACGCTACCGAGAAAACTGCTGAACCGCGCTGCGTCGCCCGCTCAGGGGATCAGGCCTGACGCTGCGAGGACTGCGCGACCAGGCGGCCGAGGTCGCGCCGTCTCCCCGCGCCCAGCTTCGTCCGTGCTTGGAGCACGTGCGACTCGACGGTGCGGACGCTGAGGAAGAGCCGCGTCGCGATCTCCTGATTGCTCAGTCCTTGCGCGATGAGCAGGGCGACCTCCAGCTCCCGCCGGGTGAGGGCGCTCAGGTCGGCTGCGGCGGCCTCCTGGCCGGTGTCCGTCTGTCCGCGGGAGAGGTAGGCCAGGGGTGCGTGCGTCGAGTGCGGCTCGACCGGGACGGTGTGCTCGACCGGCGCGGTCTCCTCGGTCGTCTCCGCCCGGTAGGTGGCGAACACGGGCGACGGAGACACGACCGAGGTCCATCGGGCCTCCGTATCCGCAGCGGCGCCTGGCGTGGGACCCACGAGTTCTGCGGCCCGCTCCGCGCAACGGCGGGCGTGCTGCAGTCGCCCCTGGGCGTCGTGGAGTCGTTCTGCGAGCAGATGGGCCCCGATCGCCCGATGCCGCGCTCCGACCTCCTCGAGCGAACAGGCGGCCTCCTCGGCGCGGCTCGCGTCGCCGGCGGCGCCGGCCTCGAGGAGCAGCATGAGCGACGCCTGCAGGGGCGTGAGCTCCTGCGATCGGGCGTCCACGACCCAGGACAGGGTCTCGGACAGGTCGGCGCCGGCCGCGGCGGCCAGGCTGGCGGAGTAGATCCGCTGGGTCAGCGGCTTCCGGATGTCCTGCGCGAGCCGGCGCAGGTGTTCCCGTGCCTCCAGGACGCGACCGCCTGCCATCAGCAGGCCGAAGTCGGCGATGTCCGCCAGGTAGGAGAGGACCGTGGAGGCTGCGATGAGGCGTTCGTCCTCGGCAGCTCGCCGTTCCATCGCCTCCTCGAGCTCGCCGGTCTGAGCAAGAGCGCCGACGAGGAGCAGAGCGGTCTGCGTGTGCACCTCGGGCGGAACGGTCGAGTCGAGGAGCCGCTCGACGACCCGGAGGTCGGCCACGGTGCGGTCCGGGCGGCCGTCGAAGAACGCCAACTGGGCTCCGAGGATCCCGACGATGCACTGGTCCGTCGTCGCCAGGCGCCCGGTTCCGCGCTCGGCGCGAGCGACGAACTCGTCGATGTAGCGCGCGAAGCCGGCCCAGGAGAGTCCGGTGAGCAGGCGGATGGTGCCGGCCGACAGGACGTACATGGCGCTCGCGTCGCGCAGGGCGTGCGACAACGGCCGCGCGGCGCTGTAGGGCACCGACCGGTAGACGGCGTCACCCAGCTGGAGCAGCTCCCGCAGCTCGGACGGTGGCAGCCTGAGGCCGAGCCTGGTCACGAGCGCAGCGGCGGCATACAGTCGCGAGGACTGCGCGGCGTCGACGTCGCGCAGGACCTTCCAGAAGACGGCATCGCTCTCGGACGGACCCTGCCGATCCTGGTCGCGCCAGGTCTCGACCATCAGGATCCGCTGGGACAGCACGCGGCTGTGCTCCTCCTGCTCCGTCAGCTCCTGCGCGCAGGTGCGTTCGGACCAGCGGTCGAGGGTCGCCCGCCAACTCAAGACCTCCGCCTGCATGTCCTCGTCGGAATCGGCCGCGGGATCGACTTCGAGGACCCGCTGAGCCCCGTCACCGTCGCCCAGCATGGCGAGCGACCGTGACCACTGGAGCGCCGCTGCCACGGACGGGCGCCAGGTGTACGCGCGTTCGGCGAGCAGACGACCGTCCTCGGCGAGGCCGGAGACGTTCGCGACGTGCGCCGCCTCGAGGAAGGTGCGGGCCATCGTGAGGGACTCGAACCCCTCGTCCAGCTCGGTGTGCGGAGCCGTCAGCCAGTACCGGCCGAGGATGAAGGACTCGTTCGGCGTGAGACGGGCACCGCCACGCAGGTCCGAGATGAGCGTCCGCTGGACGCGGTCGTGGCGGTGCAGTCGTCCGCTGTGGCGCCACTCCGCGAGTGCCGACCACGCGTGCAGTTCGTCGGCGACGATGCGGTCCTGGCCTGAGCCGTCGTGCCGCGCGAGTCCGAGCCGGAGGAGCGCGTGCAACTGGTGCTCGCCGAGCAGGCGGATCGCGCGCGAGTAGGGGACCGGGCCGAGCTTCGCCAACATGACCAAGGCGTACCGGCCCTCGTCCTCGAGCCGGGAGAGCTGGGGTTCCGTGAGGTCGTGCACTCGCGGTGAGACCCCCGCGACCCCGAGCGAGAGGATGCTGCGCGGCAGGTAGAACTCCCCACCCGTCTCGAGCGCGTCCTTGGTGAGCTCATGCACGAGCCGTGGCGAGCCGTTGCTCAACCGCACGATGACGGCCTTGGCCATGTCGTCGAGGACCGCGTCGTCGGCGGCTTCGTCCACCATCGCCGAGGCTTCGAACCCGTCGAGCGCCGGGAGGTCGATCCGTGTGAGCGACCCGGTCCGCCAGACGGCGAGGAGCCGATCGGCGGACTCGTCGCCGCGCCCCTGCAGTCCGGCGAGCTCCTGCTCCAGCGTCACCAGGGCGACCTGCTCACGCGACCGCGAGAGTTCGATGATGTCGGCGAGGCTCGCCGGGTGGAGGTTCGCCCCGTCGTCGACGATGAAGACGGCACCGCTCGGTACCGTGCGCCAGTCGCTCAGCGTGTGCGAGGCGTCCCGTGACGCACCCGACACGTGGATGACCGGGCGTCCGTCCTCGTGCATCCGACGTCCGATCGCGTCCGCGGTGAAGGTCTTGCCGTAGCCGTGTGGTCCGACGAGGAGCGTGCTGGTCCGGTTCGCGATGAGCGCCGTCATCCGGGCGATCGCGGCCGCTCGACCGCTCGGTTGGGCGGGAGCGCGGGTGGCGGATTGGCGGAACTCGCCGGAGCGACGGGTGGGCGACGCGGCGGACCGCGCGCCGCCACTGAACCGATGCGCACCCGGGTTCATGGGATGACCTGCTCGGCCGACCTCGGATGTGGCTTTCGCTCCACTGCCGTCGCAACCGGTTCTTCCATATCGCAGCCCCCTCAAGCTCCGTCAGGACGACGGGATCCGCATCACTAGGGACGCTGCGAATACTCCGTCGGATGCCCCATTATCCGTAATCCCTGAGTGCTCCCGCAGCCCTAAGAGAGCGTTCTCAGTAGAAACTACGCACCCCAGTCGGGGGTAAACCCCCGGCCAGTGCGGGTTATCTCTCAACCGTCATCGATGACATGGCACGGATGGATCCGATTGCACTGGAGCCCCGCTACCGATGATGCGTCGGAGGGTCTCCGGGACCGATCGAAACCCGGCGTCGCGCGGCGCCGCAGCGCACTGCGGAGGCCAGTACCGGTTTTCCATCCGGCACTACGGAGGTTGGGGTCCCTCCTCTGGGGGACAGGGAAGCCCGCCCATAGATTGGCCGGGATCGACGCCAGTCGCGGGTTCGCCCGTGCACCGAAGAAAGGGTTCCACCGTGGGGGAACAGCAGCGAAGCATCCTCGGCCGAGGCCGTGCGTGGAAGGTCGCGGCCATGGCCGTGGTCGGCACGGTCATCGCCATGGGATCGACGACGGCGGCCACAGCGGCCCCGTCCGACGTGTCCGACGGCTTCGGCCGCTTCCTCGGTGGACAGGCGGCCGGGATCAACCTCGACGCCCTCGCCGCCGTCGCCGGTGCTCGCGCCGAGAACCCGAGCGGGGTGCACCCGGTCGCCGCGAACCCGCTGTCGGCCGAGGTGCTCAACACCCTCGGCGTCGACCTCGGCAGCTCGCTCCAACTGTTCGGTGCCAATGGCGTCATCGAGCTCGGTGCCGTCGCTCAGTACGGGTCCGCCGCCGACAACGGCGACGCGATCGCCGGCTCAGGCGCGGTCACCGACCAGGGTGGCGTCTCGATCGGTGGACCCGATGCTCCGCCGGCGGACGCCGAACTCGACCTCACCGGTCTGCTCGGCCGGGTCGGGACGCCCACCGGCGGGATCCTCAGCGACCTCTCCCTCAGCCTCGGCGCCCTCGCCTCCACGATCTCGCAGACGGGCGGCACCACGGCTGTTCCCGACTACCAGATCTCCGGTGCGACGCTCACGCTCCAGAGCCCGCTCGTGCAGAACGTCGGGACGCAGGTGACGGGCCTCCTCCCGCCGCTGCAGACCACGCTCAACGGGCTGACGTCGGCGCTCAACACGGCGCTGAACGCGAACCTCATCGGCGTGCTCCGAGTGGCTGCGACGGGGACGGTCACCCCGCCGAACCTGTCGACCGTGGTCAACACGATCCTCACCACCCAGGCGTCGCAGTCGGCGGCGACGGGGGTCTCCGTCAACCTCCTCACGGGCGCCGTGACCGTCGACCTCGCGACCCTGCTCGCGAACGACCCGACGCTGCCCGACCTCAACGACCTGCCGCCGAACACCTCGTTGCTCTCTGGCCCGATCGGTGCCGCCATCGCCGCCGCGATCACGTCTGCGGTCACCGCTCAGGTCACGGCCGTGTCCGCCGGCCTGCAGGCGGCCGTGAACAATACGCGCATTCAGGTCACCGGCAACGTCACGACGAACGTCGTCGTCACGCAGGTCCCGGTCATCTCCCTGTCGCTCGACTCGACGCTCGGCGCCGTCCAGAACGGCACTGCCGCCTTCACCTCGGCCGGGCTCCTCCCGAACGTGCTGAACCCGATCCTCGCGACCCTCGGACTCACGCTGGACGGCGTGGTCAACCTCGTCCTCAACCTCGTCAAGGGCGTCGTCGGAACCGCGTTCACCGGTCTGAACACGCTCAACACCGGTCTCAACGGGATCACCGGCGGCCTGGCGGCGAACGTCGTCGGCCCCATCCTGAACATCGTGCGACTCGTCGCCGACGTGACCGCCAACGTGCAACCGGCCACCGGCGACCTCGGGGCAGGATCGGCGACCGTCCGAGCCGTGCAGATCTCCCTCGTCCCGGCGATCTCGCTTGCGACGGTCAACCTCGCGTCGTCCTCCGTGCGCGGCACGCTCGTCGTGTACGACACGGCCATCACCGCCACGCCCGCGACGGTCAACCCCGGCCAGGCCACCGTGATCGACGGCACCGGCTTCGCGGCGAACGAGCAGGTCACCATCACCGCGCCCGGACTCGACCCGGTCACCACGACGTCGGATGCCGCCGGTGTGATCAGCCAGAGCGTCGCGATCCCCGCCGGCTTCACCCCGGCGACGCTGACGTTCACCGCCACCGGCGCGACCTCCGACACCCCGGCCACCACCGACCTCGTCGTCGCACCCTTCGTGACGGCCATCACCGCCGACCCGGCGACGATCGCGCCCGGCGGCAGCACCACGATCACCGGCACCGGGTTCCTGCCCGGCGAGTCGGTGTCGATCACCGTCCCCGGCCTCACCGACCCGGTCGTCACCACCGCGACGGGCACCGGCACGATCTCCACCAGCCTCACGCTCCCGGCGGACTTCCCGCTCGGCCCCGTGACGGTCACGGCGACCGGCGCCTCCTCGGCCAGCCCCGCGACCACGACGGTCACCGTCGAGGCGACGCAGTACGTCACCGCGATCACCGCCGACCCGGCCAGTGTCGTCGCCGGTGGGACCACGACGATCACCGGCACCGGCTTCGCCTCGGGCGAGACCGTCTCCGTCTCGATCCCCGGCGTCGACCCGGTCACCACGACGGCCACCGGAACCGGCACGATCTCGGTCGAGCTCGACGTCCCGGCCGACTACGCGGCAGGCCCGGTCGTCGTGACCGCGCTCGGCGAGACGTCCGACACCCCGGCCACCACCAACCTCACCGTGGTCTACGAGACCTCGATCGTCGCCGTCCCGGCCACGGTCGCGGGTGGCACGACCACGATCATCAACGGCGCAGGCTTCGCGCCCGGCGAGGACGTCGTCGTGACGTTCCCCGGCCTCGATCCGATCACCGTCACCGCCACCGCACTCGGCGCGATCGGCACCCCCGTCGCGGTCCCGCAGAACTTCGCGGTCGGTGACGTCACGGTCACCGCCCTCGGCGCCGTGTCCGCGACCGAAGCGACCACCGTCGTCACCGTCACCGCGACGGTCTACGACACCGCCATCACGCTCGACCCGACGTCGCTCATCCCTGGGAACACCACGACCGTGACCGGCACCGGCTTCCTGCCCGGTGAGACGGTCACCGTCGGCTACCCGGGCGGCACCCCGGTGACCGTCGATGCGGACGGCGACGGCGGCTTCACCGTCGACCTGCCCGTCCCCGACGGCACGCCGGCCGGCACGCTCGTCGTCACCGCGACCGGCGAGACCTCCGCAACCCCGGCGACCGCCGACCTCGAGGTGTTGCCGTACGACACGGCCATCACCGCCGACCCGGCCTCCCTCCTCCCCGGCAACTCGACCACCATCACCGGCACCGGCTTCGCCGCGAACGAGTCGGTCTCCGTCTCCTACCCGGACGGCACGCCCGTCGTCGTGACGGCTGACGGCGATGGCGGCTTCACGGCGGTCCTGCCGATCCCCTCCGGCACGCCCGCCGGCCAGCTCACGGTCACCGCCACCGGCGCGGTCTCCGCCACGCCGGCCGAGACGGTCATCACCGTCGAGGCGTACGACACCGCGATCGCGCTCGACCCACAGACGGTCGCACCTGGCGGCAGCACGGTCGTCACCGGTTCGGGCTTCGTCCCTCAGGAGACCGTCACGATCACCATCCCCGGCCTCGCCACGCCCGTGACGACCACGGCGAACGGCGACGGTGAGATCACGGTCAGTGTCACGCTCCCTGCGGACTTCCCGCTCGGCGACGTCACGGTCACCGCCACCGGCGCCGTCTCGGCCACCCCAGCCACGGCGACGCTCACCGTCGAAGCGACCACCTACGTCACGGCCATCACGGTCGACCCGACGACCGTCGTCGCGGGGGAGAGCACGCTCGTCACCGGTACCGGCTTCGAGCCCGACGAGACCGTCACGGTCTCCATCCCCGGTGCGCCCGCGGTGACCACGCAGGCCTCGGCGACCGGAACCATCTCCGTCTCGCTGCCGGTCCCGGCGGACTACGCGGAGGGCACGGTCGTCGTGACCGCGCTCGGTGAGGTCTCCGAGACCCCGGCCACCACGAACCTCACGGTCGACGTCGTCTACACCCCGACGATCACCGCCGACCCGGCCACGGTCCCCGGCGGCACCAGCACCGAGATCTCAGGCTCCGGCTTCGCGCCGAGCGAGAGCGTCACAGTCACCTTCCCGGGCCTCGACCCGATCACCGGCACGTCGAACGCAGCGGGCGAGATCACGACCACCATCGACGTCCCGCAGGACTTCGCGGTCGGTCCGGTCACGGTCACGGCCCTCGGCGTCGTCTCCGCGACCGAGGCGGCGACCACGGTCACGGTCGAGGCGACGGTCTACGACACGGCGATCACCGCGGACCCCGACACGCTCCTCCCCGGCGGCAGCACCACCGTCACCGGAACGGGCTTCCTGCCCGGCGAGTCCGTCTCCGTCTCCATCCCCGGCGGCACGCCCGTCGTGGTGGAGGCCGGCCCGGACGGCGACATCACCGCCATCCTGCCGATCCTGCCCGGCACCCCCGCCGGCCCCGTCGTCGTCACGGCCGTCGGAGCCGTGTCGAACACACCCGCCACTGCGACGATCACCGTCGAGGCGTTCGAGACGACGCTCACGGCCACGCCGTCCACGCTGAACCCCGGTGACTCGACGATCCTGTCCGGCACCGGCTACGTCGCGAACGAGTCGGTGACCATCTCGGCTCCCGGCTTCGACGACGTCGTGACCACGGCGAACGGGCTCGGCGAGATCAGCCAGGTGGTCGCCTTCCCCGCGGACTTCGTCCCCGCGACCGTGACGTTCACGGCCACGGGCGCCCTGTCGCTCACGCCGGCGCAGACCTCGGTCCTCGTCGAAGCGGTCGTGTACGACACGGCGATCACGGTGGACCCGACGACGGCCAACCCGGGTGGAACCACCACCGTCACGGGCACCGGCTTCGCGCCGAACGAGACCGTCACCATCACGATCCCGGGCGGCGACCCCGTCACGGTGACGACGAACGGCGACGGCGACTTCACGCAGCCCGTGACGATCCCGGTGGGAACACCCGCGGGTCCGCTGACGATCACCGCGACCGGTGACACGTCGAACACGCCCGCCGACGCCGACGTGACCGTGGTGCCCTACGAGACCGCGATCACCGCGGACCCGGACACGCTGCTCCCCGGCACCTCGACGACGATCACCGGTACCGGGTTCGCACCGAACGAGTCCGTCTCGGTCTCCATCCCCGGTGGCACACCGGTCGTCGTGACGGCGAACGGCGACGGCGGCTTCACCGCCGCCCTGCCGATCCCGTCGGGCACCACCGCAGGGGAGCTCATCGTCACGGCGACCGGTGTCCTCTCGGCGACCGACGCGACGACCACCGTCACGGTGCTCGCCTACGAGACGGCGATCGCCCTCGATCCCGCGACCATCGCACCGGGTGGCAGCACGACCGTCACCGGCGCGGGCTTCGCCCCGAACGAGAGCGTGAGTGTCACGGTCCCGGGCATCGTCGACCCGTTCCCGACCACGGCGAACGCCGACGGCGAGATCTCCGTGAGCGTCACGCTCCCCCCGGACTTCCCGATCGGTGACGTCACGGTCACCGCCACCGGTGCCGTCTCGGCGACCCCCGCCACGGCGACGCTCACCGTCGAGGCCACGACCTACGTCACAGCCATCACCGCCGACCCGACCACGGTCGTCGCCGGTGCCAGCACCCTCGTCACCGGCACCGGCTTCGCACCGACCGAGAGCGTCACGGTCTCGATCCCCGGCGCCGACCCGGTGACCACCACGGCGACGGCGACCGGCACCATCTCCGTGTCGCTGCCCGTGCCGGCCGACTACGCCGAGGGCACGGTCGTCGTGACCGCGCTCGGTGCGACGTCCGACACCCCTGCGACGACGAACCTCACGGTCGACGTGGTCTACACGCCGACGATCACTGCCGACCCGGCGACGGTCCCCGGCGGCACCTCGACGGAGATCACGGGCACCGGTTTCGCGCCGACCGAGAGCGTCACGGTCACCTTCCCCGGCCTCGCGCCGGTGACGGTCACCTCGAACGCCGACGGTGAGATCACCACGACGTTCGCCGTCCCGCAGGGCTTCGCGACCGGTCCGGTCACGGTCACCGCACTCGGCGTCGTCTCGGCGACCGAGGCAATCACCACCGTCACGGTCGAGGCCACGGTCTACGACACGGCGATCACCCTCACACCGGACACGGTGAACCCGGGCCAGACCACCACGGTCACCGGTACCGGCTTCCAGCCGAACGAGTCGGTCAGCGTCTCGATCCCCGGCGGCGACCCCGTCGTCGTGACGGCCGACGGCGACGGCGGCTTCACCGCGACCCTGCCGGTGCCGCCCGGAACGCCCGTCGGGCCGGTCACGGTGACCGCGGTCGGCGAGACCTCGGCGACGCCCGCCGAGGCGGAGCTCACGGTCGAGGCCTACGAGACGGCGATCACCGCCGACCCGAGCACGGTCGCGGCCGGCGGAGCGACGCTCGTCACGGGCACCGGTTTCGCGCCGAACGAGTCCGTCACGGTCACGGTGCCCGGTGGCACCGCCGTCCCAGCGACGACGAACGGCGCCGGTGAGTTCTCGGTCGGGATCACGGTCCCGGCGAACGCGCCCGTCGGCCCGCTGGTCGTCACGGCGGAGGGAGCGGTGTCGCAGACGCCGGCCACCGCGACCGTCACGGTCACCGCCATCGTGTTCTCGCCCGTCATCACCGCCTCCCCGGACGCGCTGATCGCCGGCAACACGACGGTCATCACTGGATCGGGCTTCGCAGCCAACGAGACGGTCACGGTGTCGATCCCCGGCGCCCCGGTCGTCACGCAGGTGACGAATGCCGGCGGCGGCTTCACGGTGACCCTGCCGGTCCCCGACGGCTACGCACTCGGCGACGTCACGGTGACGGCACTCGGTGCAGCATCGGACGAACCGGCGACGACGATCATCGAGATCCTCGCGTACGACACGGCCATCACGGTCGACCCGTCCTCGGCGCTGCCGGGTGAGACGGTCACGGTCGACGGGACGGGCTTCGCCGGTGGCGAGACGGTCACGGTGTCCATCCCGGGCGCACCGTCCGTCACCGTGGTGACGAACCCTGACGGTTCCTTCACCGTGGACCTGCCGATCCCGGACGACTACACGCCCGGACCGGTCACGGTGACCGCCGAGGGCGATGTCTCCGAGACGCCGGCCGAGGCTGACGTCACCATCGAGGACGGAGCGGTCGACGTCGACACCGACGCAGCTGCGGTCGATGTGGACGCTGCTGCTGACGTGGACGCCGACGTGGATGCCGCCGCTGATGTGGACGTGGACGTCGATGCCGCCGCTGATGTGGATGCTGCTGCAGACGTGGACGCTGCGGCTGATGTGGATGCTGCGGCTGACACGGACGCTGCGACTGATGTGGATGCTGCCGCTGACGTCGACGCTGCCGCTGACGTCGACGCTGCGGCTGATGTGGATGCTGCGGCTGACACGGACGCTGCGACTGATGTGGATGCTGCGGCTGACGTGGACGCTGCCGCCGACACCGACACTGCTGCCGATGTGGATGCTGCCGCAGACGTAGACGCTGCTGCCGATGTGGACGCTGCGGCTGACACGGACGCTGCCGCAGACGTGGACGCTGCCGCCGACACGGATGCTGCTGCTGACACGGATGCTGCGGCCGATGTGGATGCTGCCGCTGACGTAGACGCTGCCGCTGACGTAGACGCTGCTGCCGATGTGGACGCTGCGGCTGACACGGACGCTGCCGCAGACGTGGACGCTGCTGCCGACACGGATGCTGCGGCCGATGTGGATGCTGCGGCTGACACGGATGCTGCGGCCGATGTGGATGCTGCGGCTGACACGGATGCTGCTGCCGATACGGATGCTGCTGCTGACGTCGATGCTGCGGCTGATGTCGACACGGATGCTGCTGCTGACGTGGACGCCGCTGCCGACACCGATGCTGCTGCTGACACGGACGCTGCTGCTGACACGGATGCTGCGGCCGATGTGGATGCCGCCGCTGACGTCGATGCTGCTGCCGACACTGACGCCGCTGCCGACACCGACGTTGCAGCTGACGTGGACGCTGCTGCCGACACCGCCGCTGACGCCGATGGCGACACCGACGCCGGCGACGAGCGTCAGGCGACCGTCAAGTACTCGACGATCGTCCGCGACACGGGTGTGATCCAGGAGGTCTACGCCACCGGCTTCGAGCCCGGCGAGACCATCTCGGCGACCGTCTTCTCGACGCCGTTCGCACTGACGCCCGTCATCGCAGACGCCTCCGGTAACGCCACGTTCACCTTCCCGATCGACTCGTCGCTCGAGCTGGGTGCCCACCGCGTGGAGCTCTCCGGATCCGTGACCGGCGCCCTGCCGCTCGATCGTGAGGCCACCGCCTTCACGGTCACCGCGGTGGCCGCCACCGCACCGGGGTCACTCCCCGGTCTGCCGAGCACCGGCTTCGACGGCCTGTGGCTCGGGGGGCTCGGCGCCATGATGCTCCTCCTCGGAGGCGCCTTCGTGGCCACGCGACGGGCGCGTATGGAGTGACCTCGCCGAGCAGGCCGTGCCGCATTCGGGTCGGCACGGCCTGCTCCTTCTCCCGCGGAGACACCGCCGAACCGGTGCCCCGCGGTTTCATCACCACCCAGCACCAAGGAGGAACCGTGACTCCGATCACACGCACACCCGTCGGGGGTCGTTCTGACACCCTTCGACAAGCTCAGGGACCGGAAGGGGCTCAGGGACCGGGAGGGGCTCAGGGACCGGAAGGGGCTCAGGGACCGGACGGCGCCGAGGAACCGGACGGCGATCAGGCACCGGCGTCCGGTCGGCAGGACCGGGGAGCGGGATCGTCTCGGGACGAAACCGCTCCGCCGAAGCGGGCCGCGCGCATCGCCGCCGCGGTCTCGATCGCCCTCGTCGGCGTCTACGTCGCGGGCACCCTCGTCATCGTCTCACCGACCACACCCGTCCGTGGTGCCGTCGTCGCCGCAGCCGGCCCGTACTTCACGCAGAAGTGGAACGTCTTCGCGCCGAGCATCATGAAGACGAACATCACCTTCTCCGTCCAGGCCCAGTGGCGCGACGCCGACGGGACGCTCGTGAAGTCCGACTGGGTCAACGTCACGAAGCTCGAGCAGCAGGCGGTCCCGGGCCACGCCGAGCCGTCGCGGATCCAGAAGTCCTCGTGGAACGCGATGCTCGCCTACAACGCCCGCTACCTCGCCCTCGATGCCCAGCAGCGTGAGATCGTCCGCGACACCTTCATCCAGCGAGCCGACGGTGGCGGGTATCGCGCCCAGTCGGCCGAGTCGCTCATCGCCGACCTCGACGCCGTCAGCACGACGCCGGGCTCGGGGCAGGGCGACGTCGTCCGGTTCCTCCGCTACGACTACATGCTCAAGGAGTACGCGACCGCGTTCTCCACGGCGTACTTCGACCAGGACGTCGAGCGCGTCCGGTGGCGGATCGACCGCACCCGCCCGAACGACTTCGAGTACCGCTTCTCCGAGGAGCAGCAGTTCGACGACACCGCCGTCACCTTCGGCTGGCGGCACGTCGACGACGTCATCGACCCGGAGACCCTCGCCGTCTACCGCGACGTCGTCACCCGCTACGGAGGTGCACGATGAACGCCGTCCGCGCATCGTTCGACCGGTTCGCCGGCTGGGTGACGGGTGCCAAGCACGCCGGCTACAGCCTCTCCGCCCTGCGGATCCTCTACGGTGTCGCGATCGTCAGCTTCCTGTTCACGAGCCTCGCCGACCGCCACTACCTCTGGGGCGTCGCGTCGAAGTGGGTCGACCCGGAGGCGAACCGTCGAGCGTGGTTCCCGCTGTTCGAGCTCGTCTTCACGAAGGACAGCGCCTTCGTCTTCGACCTCGCCTACGGGGTGCTCATCGTGCTCGGGCTGCTCTTCCTCGTCGGTTGGCAGACCCGGTTCGTCACGCCAGTCCTGCTCGTGTTCTGGGTGGGGCTCGCGACCAACAGCACGGTGCTGACCAATGGCGGCGACACGATCATCCGCATCACGCTGCTGTTCCTGGTGTTCGCGGACCTGTCGCGTCACTGGTCGGTCGACGCCTGGCTCACCAAGCGGCGGGGTCGAGCGCTGCGGCCGATCCTGCGCGGTCGGTTCGCGATCCCGGCCTGGCTCGCGAACGCCGCCAACAACACCGCGGTCCTCCTCTGCGCGTACCAGATCATGCTCGTCTACGTGAACTCCGGCATCTACAAGCTCATGGGTCCCGAGTGGCGGGAGGGCACGGCGTTCTACTACTCGCTCGTCCTCGACGTGTTCCGGCCGTTCCCCGCTCTGAGCGACCTCGCCTGGCAGGTCGGTCCGTTCGTCTGGGTCGCCACGTTCCTGTCGGTCTGGGTGCAGCTGCTGTTCCCGGTGCTGATCCTGTGGCGGCCGACGCGGATCCTCGCGCTCGGCTTCACGATCCTGATGCACCTCGGCATCGGCCTCTTCCTCGGGCTGTGGCCGTTCTCGCTCGCGATGATCGCCCTCGACCTGCTCTTCGTCCGCGACCGCAGTTGGGTCGCCGTCGGTCGGTGGGCGTCGCACGCCGGGGGAGTGCTCCGCCAGCTGCTGCCGGAGCGCCAGAGGACCGAAAGACCCGTCACGACGTCGGCCGGTTCGCCGTCGTGACCACAGCCGTCTCGCGCGTTCGGGTGCGAGACGAACCGGCGGTCGGCGCCACGGTTGCGCCGACCGCCACCCGTTCCATCCCAGCCGGCGCGGGCGTCGCGGAACCCGTCATCCCATGTCCATCGCCCACGACCTAGGCTGGAGCGATGGTGGATGCGGTCGTCGTCGGCAGCGGGCCGAACGGTCTCGCCGCTGCAGTCACCCTCGCGCGCGCCGGCCTCGAGGTCGAGGTGCATGAGGCAGCCGACACCATCGGCGGCGGTCTGCGGACGCAGGAGCTGACCGAACCGGGCTTCCGTCACGACGTCTGCTCGGCGATCCACCCGATGGTCCTGACCTCACCGTTCTTCCGAGCGTGGAAGGCGACGGAGCGCGTCGACTACCTGATCCCGGAGGCCTCCTACGGGCACCCGCTCGATCGCGGCCGCGCCGGAATCGCCTACCGCGACCTCGACCGGACGGTGGGCACGCTCGGCGTCGACGGCATCGCGTGGCGGGAGCTGCTGCAGCCCGTCGTCGACCGCATGGAGGCCGTGACCGAGTTCACGCTGAACCCGCTGCTGCCCATCCCGAAGCGGCTGTTCGACGTCGTCCCGTTCGGCCTCCGGGTGCTCGAACAGGGATCCCCGGCCTGGCTGCGCCGCTTCGAGGGGACGGTCGCGCCCGGCATGCTCACGGGGGTCATGGCGCACACGATCACGAAGCTCCCCGGGCTCCCGGCGGCGGGCGCCGGACTCGTCCTCGCCGCGAACGCGCACGCCGACGGCTGGCCGCTGCCCATGGGCGGAGCGCAGTCGCTCGCCGACGCCATGGTGGCCGACCTCGAGGCGCACGGCGGCCGCGTCGTCACCGGACACCGGGTCACCGCCGTCTCGGATCTGCCCCTGTCCGCAGCGGTCCTGTTCGACACCAGCCCGCGGGACATGGTCGCGGCGGTCGGGTCCCGGCTCCCCACCGACTACGTCCGTGCGCTCGATCGGTTCCGCTACGGCAACGCCGTCTTCAAGCTGGACCTCGCGGTCTCGGAGCCGATCCCCTGGACCAACCGGGCACTGCTCGACGCCCCCACCGTGCACCTCGGTGGGACAGCCGAGGAGATCGCCGCCTCCGAGAACGCGGTGGCCGCGGGTCGCCATCCGGATCGACCGTACGTGCTGCTGTCGCAGCCCTCGCTGTTCGATGCGAGTCGCGCGCCGGTGGGGAAGCACACGGTGTGGGCGTACTGCCACGTGCCGAAGGGGTCCCGGGTGGACATGTCGGAGGCGATCGTCGATCAGATCGAACGGTTCGCGCCGGGCTTCCGCGACACGATCATCGCTCAGGCGGGCCGCGACACCGTCGTCGTCGAACGCGAGAACCCCAACGACATCGGTGGCGACATCTCCGGGGGCGAGCCGTCGCTGCGTCAGCTGCTGCGGCGCCCGGTGGTGCGTCGCGAACCGTGGCGGACGCCCGCGGCCGGGGTGTACCTCTGCTCGAGCTCGGCCGCGCCGGGGATGGGCGTGCACGGGATGGCGGGGTTCCTGGCCGCGGAGTCCGCCCTGCGGCACACCTTCCGCCTGCCGGTCCCGTCCCTCGCACCCTGACCCGCTGCCGACCCGCCCACCGGACCGGTCACTGAGCGACCTCCCTGACCGGTCACGGAGCGACCTCCCTGATCGGTCACTGAGCGACCTCCCTGATCGGTCACGGAGCGACCTCCCTGATCGGTCACTGAGCCTGTCGAAGTGCGCCCTTCGACAAGCTCAGGGACCGGGGATGGTTGCGCCCTGCGACAAGCTCAGGGACCGGGAAAGACATAGATCTGTGTTTCTCTGTGTTTGTGTGATACTTTCTTCGCACTGCAAGCCTGCAACACCGGAAACGAAGGTCAAGGACGACGCATGTACGCGACGGAGCGGCACGAGCACATCACCAGCCGGGTGAAGACGAGCGGACGGGTCTCCGTCGCCGACGTCTCCCGCGAGCTGGGCGTCACCGCTGAGACGATCCGTCGCGACCTCGACCAGCTCGAAACCTCCGGCGTCCTGCGCCGCGTCCACGGCGGCGCCGTCTCCGCAGCACGTGCCTCCGTCGCCGAGGCCAGCCTCGCCGATCGCCAGGGCCAGCGGAGCGACGCGAAGGCCACGATCGCCCGTGCGGCCCTCCGGCTCATCCCGGCCACGTTCAGTGGCTCGATCGTCATCGACGCCGGCACGACCACAGCCCACCTCGCCGACCTCCTCGTCACCTGGCGCCCGGCCACCGCCGGCCAGACGCTCACGGTCATCACCAACTCCGTGCCGATCGCCGCGACGCTCCACCACTGCGACCACGTCGAACTGCACCTCCTCGGCGGCCGCGTCCGTGGCATCACGAGCGCGGCGGTCGGCAGCACGACCGTCGACGAGCTCGGTCGCTTCCGTCCCGACATCGCCTTCGTCGGAGCCAACGGGGTCAGCGCCGACTTCGGCCTCAGCACGCCCGACGAACTCGAGGGCGCCGTGAAGTCGGCGATCGTCCGCGGTTCGCGACGGGCCGTCGTCCTCGCCGACGCCGCCAAGCTCGGTGAGGAAGCGCTCATCCGCTTCGCCGCCCTCGACGAGATCGACACCGTCATCACCGACGAGGTCGTTCCGACGACGCTCGGGGACGCCCTCGAGGCTGCGGGTGTCGAGGTGGTCGTCGCATGATCATCACCCTGACCGCCAACCCCTCGCTCGACCACACGGTGGAGCTCCCCGGCATCGTCGAGCGCGGCGAGGTCCTCCGCGCCCTCGCCAGCCGCGAGCAGCCGGGCGGCAAGGGCGTCAACGTGTCCCGGGCGATCGCCGCCGCCGAGTTGGCGACCATCGCCGTCCTCCCCGGCGAATCGACCGACCCGATGATCGAGTCGCTCCGCGCGCAGGGCATCGACGTCCTCGCCGTCCCGACCGGGCAGCCCGTGCGCCGCAACATCACGCTGACCGAGCCCGACGGCACCACCACCAAGATCAACGAGCCGGGTCCGCTCCTCACCGAGGACGACGCTGCACGCCTCGTCGACGCGACCGCCCGTGCCGCCGCGAGTGCCGAGTGGCTGGTCATCGCCGGCTCGCTGCCGCCCGGACTGCCCGCCGACTTCTACGCACGGATCGTCCGGGCCGCTCGCGCCCTCACCGACGGCACTCGCCCGCTCGTCGCCGTCGACAGCTCGGGGGAGCCGCTCGCCGCCCTCCTCGCCGCCTTCGCCGTCACCGGGGAACGCGTCGACCTCATCAAGCCGAACGGTGCCGAACTCGCCGAACTCACCGGCACGGCGTCCGGCGACGAGATCGAGGCCGACCCGGCGCTCGCCGCGTCCGTCGCCGCCACGCTCATCGGCACCACGGACCGACCCGGCCCGGTCGCCGCCGTCCTCGTCACGCTCGGCTCCCGAGGCGCCGTGCTGGTGGAGGGTGACACCGCCTGGTCGGCCCGGGCCCCGAAGATCGTCGCGCGCAGCACCGTCGGTGCGGGGGACTCCTCCCTCGCCGGCTACCTGATCGCCCGAACCGCAGGTCACGCACCTGCAGCACGCCTCGCGCAGGCCGTCGCCCACGGAGCCGCAGCCGCGGCACTCCCGGGCAGCGACGTGCCGGCGCTCAGCGGGACGGACGCCGCCGCCATCGACGTCGCCCAGCTCCCGCAGCGGATCCCCTCCGCCCCCTGACCGCCCACCCCGGTCCCTGACCGCCCACCCCGGTCCCTGAGCTTGTCGAAGGGCCGCCCCGACCACCCGAAGCACCAGCATCCGTTTCGAAGGAGAACCCAGATGTCCACCCCACTCATCACCCCAGGGCTCGTCGCCCTCGACGCCGACCTCGGCACCGATCGCGCGGGTGTCATCCGCGCGCTCGCCGAGCTCGTCGTCCGCGCCGGCCGTGCCACCGATACCGAGGCCCTCTTCGCCGATGCCTGGGCGCGGGAGAGCAAGACCGACACCGGCATCCCCGGCGGCATCGCGATCCCGCACTGCCGTTCGGCCGCCGTCACCGAGCCGACGCTCGCGATGGCCCGCGTCTCGCCGCTCGTCGACTTCGGTTCCGACGACGGCCCGGCCGACCTCCTCTTCTTCATCGCGGCTCCGGACGGCGCCGACCAGGCGCACCTCGCCCTCCTGTCGAAGCTCGCCCGCTCGCTCATCAAGCCCGAGTTCGTGACGTCGCTGCGTGAGGCGCCCGACGCCGCCGCGGTGGTCGCCCTCGTCGATGGTGCACTCAGCGATGCACCCAAGCCGGCGTCGGCTCCCGCAGCCGAGCGCGCCGCGACGGCGCCCGTCGAGGCCGGCGACCAGGCCGCACGGCCCGTGCTCATCGCGGTCACCTCGTGTGCAACGGGCATCGCCCACACCTACATGGCAGCCGACTCGCTCGCCGCCACCGCCAAGCGCCTCGGAGTCGAGCTGCACGTCGAGACGCAGGGCGCCTCCGGTGCGACCCCGCTGCCCGCCGACGTCGTCGCGAAGGCGCAGGCGGTCATCTTCGCCGTCGACGTGGACGTCCGCGACGTCACCCGCTTCGCCGGCAAGCCCGTCATCAAGGCTCCCGTGAAGCGTGGCATCGACGCCCCGGAACAGCTCATCAACGACGCGGTCGCCGCGATCGCGAACCCGAACGCCCCGCGGGTCGCCGCAGCGGCCGGTGACGCCTCCGCGTCGACGTCGGACAAGAAAGACGCCAACGTCGGTCAGTCGATCAAGCGCTGGCTGCTCACCGGCGTCAGCTACATGATCCCGTTCGTCGCGGGTGGCGGTCTGCTCATCGCCCTCGGCTTCCTCCTCGGTGGATACAACATCACCGAGAACGCCGGCAAGATCATCGTCGAGAACAGCCTCGTGAACCTCCCGGCGGGCGGCCTCGGCACCTACCTGGGTGCGGTCGCGTTCTCGATCGGTGCCGCGTCGATGGGCTTCCTCGTCCCGGCCCTCGCGGGCTTCATCGCCTTCGCGATCGCCGACCGACCGGGCATCGCGCCCGGGTTCGTCGCCGGCGCCGTCGCCCTCCTCATGAGCGCCGGCTTCCTCGGCGGACTCGTCGGTGGTCTGCTCGCCGGTGGCGTCGCCTACGGCCTCGGCCGACTCAACGTGCCCCGCTGGTTGCGCGGCCTGATGCCCGTCGTGATCATCCCGCTCCTCGGATCGATCGTCGCCTCCGGCCTGATGATCCTCGTCCTCGGCGGCCCGATCGCCGCGCTCATGAACGGCCTCAACTCGTGGCTGTCCGGTCTCACCGGCGTCTCCGCCATCCTGCTCGGGGTCATCCTCGGCACGATGATGGCGTTCGACCTCGGCGGTCCGGTCAACAAGGTCGCGTACTCGTTCGCCGTCGCCGGTCTCGGTGCGGGCACGCTCGCCAACCAGGCACCGTGGCAGATCATGGCCGCCGTGATGGCCGCCGGCATGGTGCCGCCGCTCGCGATGGCACTCGCCTCGACCGTCCTCAGCCGTCGTTCGTTCACCGCGGTCGAGCGGGAGAACGGTAAGGCAGCCTGGCTGCTCGGCGCCGCGTTCATCAGCGAGGGTGCGATCCCGTTCGCCGCGGCCGACCTGTTCCGCGTCATCCCGGCGTCGATCCTCGGTGGTGCCGCCACCGGTGCGCTCATCATGGCGACCGGCGTCACCTCGCAGGCACCGCACGGTGGCATCTTCGTGTTCTTCGCCATCGGCAACATCGGGATGTTCATCCTGTCGGTCGCCGTCGGCACGGTCATCACCGCCGTCGCCGTCATCCTGCTCAAGCGGTTCGCCCGTCGTCGCCCGGTGGACGGCGCCGACACGGCGGCCCCCGCGGTCGCCACCGAGCCCGCTGCCGTCTGATCCGTACCCGTCCGATCCACAGCCTGACCTGATCCACTGGTCCGGCCGGCACCAACCGAACCGCAGAAGGAGCATCATCATGGCCGAACGCCAAGCCACCATCGCCAGCCGCGTCGGGCTGCACGCCCGCCCCGCCAAGCTCTTCATCGAGACGGTCAAGCGCCAGCCGGTGCCCGTCACGATCGAGCTGGGCGACTCGGGCCCGCTCGACGCCTCGAGCATCCTCACGATCATGAGCCTCGGCGCCACCAACGGCGACGTCGTCACCCTCCGCGCTGAGGGCGAGGGCGCCGACGAGGCGCTCGCCGAGCTCGCCGGTCTCCTCGAGACGGACCTCGACGCCGAGTAGTCACCCCGCACCACGAAGCCCCGCCGCCCGAGTCATTTCGGACGGCGGGGCTTCCTCGTGGGCCCTTCGACAGGCTCAGGGAGCGTGGAACCGTTCCGGTCGCTGAGCTTGTCGAAGTGTCCTCGGGGAACCGTGTCGTGTCGGGTGTGGTTGCTCGTGGGCCCTTCGACAGGCTCAGGGAGCGTGGAACCGTTCCGGTCACTGAGCTTGTCGAAGTGCCCTCGGGGAACCGCGCGTCTGCTGACACGCGACGAACCCCGCCACCCGCGACGACGGGTGACGGGGTTCATCAGCAGTGACCTACTCTGCGGTGCGACGGCGACGCGCGAGCAGCACCGAGGCGAAGCCGACGAGGCCGAGGAGCAGCGCGACGAGCCCGATGCTCGACACGTCCACACCCGTGCGCGACAGCGAGTCGGCGCCGGTGGCCGAACCGCCCGAGGGCGAGCTCGTGCCGTCACCACCGCCGACCGCGCCGCCGCCGGAGCCCGTGCCGGGACCGGTCCCGGGGTTCGTCCCCGGGTCGGTGCCGGGATCGGTCCCGGGGTCCACCGCGGCAGCGAGCACCGTCACCGGTGTGGACGTCGTCTCGACCGGTGCGAAGCCATCGGCCGAGACTGTGACACGCACCGCGAGCGCGGCACCAGCACTGCCGGTGGGCGGCGTGAACGTCGCCGTGTCAGCTCCGTCCACGACCTCGTCGTCGAGCAGCCACGCGTAGACGACGGCCGCGTCCTCCGGGTCCACGACGACTGCCGCGGTCGTCGGCACGCCCTCGCGGGCCACGCTCGACAGCGTCGCGGTCGCGACCGCCGTCCGGGCGAAGGTGATGGTCGTCGACTGCGTGGTCACGCCGTCAGCCGCCGTCACCGTGATGACGACACCGTCGGTCGCGTCAGCCGCAGCGCGAGCGTCAGCCGCCGGTGCCGCTTCGAGCGGCTCGATCGTCACCGTCGCGTCGCGGTCGGCCGGGACGGCGTCGACCACCGGATCGGCGGACCCTGCCAGCGGCACCTCGTACTCGAGGACGCCTGCATCGAAGCCCTCGACCGGTGTGCCGTTCACCCGCAGCGCGGCGAGGCTCGCCTCGGTCGCCACCGACGGTGCGAGCGCGTAGATCTCGACCTCCGAGACGACCAGGTGGGTGTTCGCGTACGCCGTCATCACGATGCGCACCGCACTCGTCGTGACGCCACCGAGGTCGACGTCGACGACCGGAGCCGTCCCATCGGTCGGGACCGGCACGGCGACCGCCCCACCCGGAGCGTCGATCCACGCGCCGTCGGCGTCGCGGACCTGCACGGTCAGTGCACTCGGCCAGCTGTTGGTGCTCCCGTCCTTGTAGGCGTAGAAGGTGACGTGCTCGATCGTGTGCTCACCGCCGAGCTCGTAGCTCAGCGTGTCGCTCGCCGGCTTGTTCGACGAACGCCAGTTCGACCAGCCCTTGTCGTTCCGCACACCGTTCTTCGTGTTGCTCGCGGGATAGCCGGACTCGGTGGACGTCGCGCTCGCGACGGTCGTGGCGTCCGGTGCGATGTTCCGCTCGCCGGGCGCCGTGACGATGATCGACAGGAGTGCGTCGATCGGTGCCGCGGCCGGGTCGTTCGACGCAGCCGCGCCGCGCACCTGCACCACACCGGTGTCGGCGAGGTCGGCGTCGTCGAGGGTGCTGAAGTCCCACGTGACGGGCGTGTCGAAGCGGTTGACGCTCGCCCCGATCTGCGCCGGGACCGTCGTCGGTGCCGCAGCGATGACGGCGCTCGCCGGGGACCCTGCGGCGACCGTCAGGGAGACCGGTTCGGTGGTCGTGAAGCCGCCGATGTCGACGGTGGCCTGTGCGGTGAACGCCGCACCCCACCCGTCGGTGCCGGAACCGTTCACGACGATCGTGCCCGGCGTGTTCCAGTCCACGGCCGAGGTGTCCCAGGTGACCGGCACCGGCGCGCCCTGGACCGCGCCGTACAGCGGCACCACGGTCGCGGGCAGCGCCGCCGGAACGCCGGCGACGGTCTGCACCGTGACCGGCTGCACACCCGTGAGTGCGGTGTCGACGAAGTTCCAGGTCTGGTTCGCGCCGTTGTTCGACTGGTAGACGCCGACGGCGGCGCCCGTCGTGGTGGACTGCCCGCCGACCTCGAGGGCCTGGCTGGTGCCGACGTTCACGAGGCTCCATTCGGAGCCGTTGGTCGTCGTCGGGATCCACTGCAGCGATGGGTCGGCCGCAGCCTGTTCCCGCGTCGCAGCGACGAGCGAGGTGCCGGCGGAGTTCGCGGAGAGGAGTGCCCCGGACGAGCTGCGGACGGCGTAGCGGTCGGTGTTCGTGCCGCCGCCCGAGAGTCGCTCGGCGGTCCACACCTGTGCGGCACCGGTCGTGGCGTCGGAGGCACGCGGGGTGATCGTGCCGGCCGGGACGGTCCCGGTCGTGGCTGCGGCGGTGAACGCCTTCGCGCTCTGCTTGCCGACGAGCTGGTAGGCGTGTCCGTCCTGGAACGGTGCCGCGTCGGCTGCGACACCGGTCGCACCGTCGACGAGGAAGGTGGTGACCGACTTCGCCGGGACCGTGAGCGTCGCCTGCTTGGTCACCGGGTCGATCGACACGGCGTCGCCCTGCACGAGTGCGTTGGCGGTGACGTCGTCCGCGGGGGACTCCGTCGTCACGATCGGCGTGACCGTCGCGCCGGGAGCGATGTCCGCGAACTTCGACAGGTCGATCGTGATCGTCCGAGCGGAGGTCGACGGGTTGGCGTGCACGAGGGTCGCACCGGTGCCGTCGGCACGGAGCGCCGTGGTGGTCTGCGCGTCGGTGGACGGGATGAGGCGATCACCGGGCTGCACGTAGTGGGTGAAGTTGCGGAGCGTGTTGTACTTCGCGTTCGTCTTCACGGAGCAGCTCGGGTCGGCGTCGCCGTCGGCGATGCGTCGCTCGGAGTCGCCCTCGGCGTTGCAGTCGAAGTCGATGAGGACGCTGCCCCAGTTGAGCTTCTCGACCTTCTCCATGTTGTAGAGGTCCTCGACGGGCTGCCAGAGCACCCACGCGGTCGGCTCCAGGTTGCGGAGGTCGTCGATGAGGTGCGTCGCCATACCGATGCCGTTGTCGATGTTCGTGAGGTTGTGCTTGCCGCTGGAGTCCCAGTTGCCCTCGACCTCGCTCATCCACAGCGGCTTCCCGGCGGTCTTCGCGATGTCGCGCGCGACGACGCTGCCGCCCTGGCCGTAGCTGTGGACGTTGAGCTGCGTGACGAGGTCCTTGGCGGTCTGCGACCAGCCGTTCCAGTTCGTCGCGAAGATGCCGGGGTTGGTCTCGTCCATGGCCGCGATGACGGCCTCGGTCGAGGTGCCTTCGGCGGCGAGGCGCTCGGCGAGGGTCTTGATGACGGTGTCCTGCATGGCCGGGCCGATGTGTGCGCCCTCCTGGCGTCCGCCCTTCGGCCAACCGGTGGCCTCGTCGATCTGGGTGCCCCAGTAGTTGGTGTTCGGCTCGTTGAAGGGGTCGATGGTGTCGAAGTCGATGCCCGTGTCGGCCTCGAGGTGGTCGACGACCGTGGTGAGGTACGCGACGAAGTCGTCGACGCTCTCCGGCTTCAGCTGCTCGTCGGCGGCGTTGAAGTTGCCCGAGGCGTAACCGCTCTCGGTCATGAAGTACGGCGGGGAGTTGCTGAACGCCTCCCACTTGGTGATCTTGTCCTTGAGCGCCGTGAGCCACCAGCGCTGGGTCTCATCGGCGTCGAAGTCGTAGGAGGCCGGGTCGTCGGCGTCCCAGGCGGCGGCGTAGCGGTCGCGGTCGGCGTAGTCGGAGGTGATGGGGCCGTCGGCGTCGCTCGCGGCGAGGTCCGGGTTCCACCAGCCGTCGACCGCGCCGCCGGCCCGCAGGTAGGGCGGGACGTCGCTCGCGTTGCCGCCACCGATGTTGTAGCGCGCGATGTTGAGGTTGAGGCCGTCCTCGCCGAACACCTTGTCGAACAGGTCCTGGCGGACGTCAGCGGGGTAGTCGCCGGTTGCGTTGGCGAACCAGACGAGGCTCGTGCCCCAGCCCTCGAACGCCTCGTTCTGGTAGGCGGGGTTGGGGGTGATGGTGAGGGGCGTGCTCTCCGCGGCGGCCGCAGATGCGGCGTCCACGGTGGCGAGTGCTGGTGCGATCGCGGCGATGCCAAGGGCGACGGCGACCGTCGCTCCGATCGTTCGTCGGCGGACTGGTGACGGCAGTGTCATCGGTGGTTCCTTCGTTGGAGGCCGTGGTGCAGGGGATGTTCACGTGAACATTCAGCGGCGTCGAACCACCGTGTTCACGTCAACATTTCCGACGAGTATGGGCGACCCCTCGCTCGGGTGTCAAGGCGGGTCCGGTCATTGCGGCCCCATTCCGGTCCGTTCCGGCTGAGGCCCCTGCGCAGGTCACTGGGACCCCTACGCCGGTCACTGGGGCCCCTACGCCGGTCACTGAGCCTGTCGAAGTGCGGAGGTGGGCATTTCGACAGGCTCAATGACCGGGGATTCGTTCGCCGAGCTGGTCGAGGTGTCGCCGTGGGCATTTCGACAGGCTCAATGATCGGATCAGAAGCCCGGCAGGCTCAGACCGCGGGCGGGGGAGCCGTGCTCGCGCGGACGACGAGGGACGTCGGCGTGAGGGGCTCGGTGGAGAGCTGCGGGCCCTCCTCGATCTCGCGGAGGAGCGTGGTGATCGCCCGGCGTCCGATCTCGTCGAAGTCCTGGTGTACCGTCGTGAGCGGCGGCCAGAACGAGTCCGATTCCGGGGTGTCGTCGAAGCCGACGACGCTGATCGACTCCGGCACGGCACGGCCGCGCTCGTGCAGGGCGCGGAGGAGTCCGAGCGCCATCTGGTCGTTCGAGGCGAACACTGCGGTGATCTCGGGGCGCTCGGCGATCTCGAGGCCGATCTCGTACCCCGAGGTCGTCGACCAGTCGCCACGGAACGCGGGCGGCGGCGTGATGCCGGCCTCGCGCAGCGTGTCGGCCCAGCTCTGCTCGCGACGAGCCGCCGAGTACGAGGTGCGGGGGCCGGCGATGTGCCAGACGCCCTGGTGCCCGAGGTCGAGGAGGTGCTGAGTGGCGAGCGCCGCGCCCTGCGCCTGGTCGTTGTCGACGACCGGGTAGTCGGTGCGTGCCGCGGAGTCGATGACGACGACCGGGAGACCTGCGGGGAGTTCGACGTCGGCGCCGTCGACGATGTGCGACTCGATGACGATGATGAGGCCGTCGACGTCCTGCTCGCGGAGGCTGTCGAGTGCGACCGCGACGTCGCGTTGCGTCGGGTACTCGACGGGGACGACCGTCACTGAGTAGCCGGCCCGTGCGGCCTGGACCGTGATCGCGTCGAGGGTGCGCATGTTGCCGTAGGAGGAGAGCGTGAACATCGTGATCCCGATGCTGCGGGTTCGCCCGGATCGCAGGGCGCGAGCGGCCTTGTTCGGGCGGTAGCCGAGCTCGTTCATGGCCTCCAGCACGCGGTCGCGGGTGCCGTCGTCGACGTTGGTCAGCCCGTTCGCGACGCGGGAGACGGTCTGGGAGGAGACGCCGGCGTGCGCCGCGACGTCCGCCATCGACGGTGCTCGCCTGGCGCGGCCAGGCGCTCTCCGGGTGGTGTCCGTCATGGTCTCCCTATCGTCGCATCCATCCTTGCATGTTGACGTGAACATGCTATGGTACCGATCAGATGTTGACGTAAACATCCACCGCAATCCCACCCCCGCACGGCTCCACCGCACGACGGTTCCGCCCGAATCCCAGCAAGGAAGCTGCCCATGACCACCACGACCGCTCGCACCGGCCGGCCACCAGCGGTCCGTGTCCACCGACGCGACCGCCGGGATTGGAAGGGCTGGGCGTTCATCGCCCCCTTCATGATCGTCTTCGCGCTGATGATCATCGCGCCGCTCGTCTATGCGCTGTACCTCAGCTTCTTCCAGGAGAAGCTCATCGGCGGCAACGCCTTCGTCGGTTTCGAGAACTACGCCCAGGTGCTCCAGGACCCGAAGTTCTGGGAGCCGTTCGGTCGCGTCGCACTGTTCTTCGTCGTGCAGGTGCCGATCATGCTCGCCCTGTCGCTCACCGCCGCGCTCGCGCTCGACAGCGCCAGGCTCCACGGCGCCGCCTTCTTCCGCATCGCGCTCTTCCTGCCGTACGCCGTCCCGGGCGTCGTCGCGGCGCTCATCTGGGGCTTCATCTACGGCGACCAGTTCGGTCTCGCCGGCAGCTTCAACGACCTCGTCGGTGCCCAGATCCTCGAGCCGTTCAGCTCCCAGGCCGTTCTCGCCTCCATCGGCAACATCGTGACGTGGGAGTTCATGGGCTACAACATGCTCATCTTCTACGCCGCCCTCCGCGTCGTGCCCGGTGAGATCTACGAGGCGGCCGAGATCGACGGGGCCGGACAGTTCCGCACCGTCTTCAGCATCAAGATCCCCGCCCTCCGCGGAGCGCTCGTCATCGCGACGATCTTCTCCGTCATCGGGTCCTTCCAGCTCTTCAACGAGCCGAACCTGCTGAAGAACCTCGCGCCCAACGTGATCACGAGCAACTTCACCCCGAACATGTACGCCTACAACCTGTCCTTCGCCGGCCAGCAGTTCAACCTCGCGGCGACGGTCGCGATCATCATGGGCGTCATCACCGCCGTCATCGCCTACGTCGTGCAGGTGCGCGGCTCCCGACAGGAGAACAGCTGATGGCCACCGTCTCGAACCCGACCGTCCGCCCGCAGACCGTGTCGACCCGGACCGCCCGCAACCCGCGCGCCTTCGACCGGCCCACCCGGAAGCGCCATGACCCGCGCCGCAAGCGCTCGATCGTCCTCACGATCGTCATGGCCGTCTTCCTCATCTACTCGGTCGTCCCGATCCTGTGGCTCGTCATCAACGCGACGAAGTCCCAGCCCGACCTCTTCACCTCCTTCGGCCTCTGGTTCGGCGACGGCGGGTTCAACCTCTGGCAGAACATCGTCGACACGCTCACCTACCGCGACGGGCAGTTCGTCGGCTGGTTCGGCAACACACTGCTCTACGTGGTGGTCGGTGCCGGTGGGGCGACGCTCCTCGCGACGATCGGCGGCTACGGCCTCGCCAAGTTCCGGTTCCCCGGCAAGCGCGCCGTGTTCGCGATCATCCTCGGCTCCATCGCGGTGCCGGGCACGGCCCTCGCCGTCCCGACCTTCCTGATGTTCAGCCAACTCGGCCTCACGAACACGCCGTGGGCGGTCATCCTGCCCTCGCTCGTCAGCCCGTTCGGTCTGTACCTCATCTGGACGTACGCGGTGGACGCGGTCCCGACCGAGCTGCTCGAGGCCGCCCGCATGGACGGCGCGGGGGAGTTCCGCACCTTCTTCACGATCTCGCTGCGACTCCTCGGCCCCGGTATCGTCACGGTGCTCCTCTTCGCGATCGTCGCGACCTGGAACAACTACTTCCTGCCGCTGATCATGCTGTCCGAACCCACCTGGTATCCGCTCACCGTCGGCCTCAGCCAGTGGAGCGCCCAGGCCACCGGTGTCGCCGCTCAGCCGATCTTCAACCTCGTGATCACCGGATCGCTCCTGACCATCGTCCCGATCGTCATCGCGTTCCTCTTCCTGCAGCGCTTCTGGCAGTCCGGCCTGAGTGCCGGCAGCGTCAAGGGCTGATCCCGCCGTTCCCAACCCGCACCACCCGCATCACCTCCTCCTCCCAACGCAGTGAAAGGAAACACCCATGAAGCGCATCTCACCGTCTCGCACGGTTCTGCGCCGCGCGGCCACGGCGGCCGTCGCGTCCGCGATGATCGGAGCCTCGCTCGTCGCCTGCTCGTCCGGCGGCGGCAGCACCGCCTCTGGCGACGCCAAGGACATCGAATCCGCCCTCGAAGCCGGTGGCGAGATCACCTACTGGTCCTGGACGCCCTCCGCCGAGGCGCAGGTCGCCGCGTTCGAGAAGGCCTACCCCAAGGTCAAGGTCAACCTCGTCAACGCCGGCACCAACACCACCGAGTACACGAAGCTGCAGAACGCGATCAAGGCCGGTAAGGGTGCCCCCGACGTCGCGCAGGTCGAGTACTACGCCATCCCGCAGTTCGCGCTCAGCGACTCCCTCGTCGACCTCAACGCCTACGGCTTCGGCGACCTGAAGGACGACTACAGCCCCGGCCCGTGGAGCTCCGTCAACATCGGCGACGGCCTCTACGCCCTCCCGCAGGACTCCGGCCCCATGGCCATGTTCTACAACAAGACGGTGTTCGATCAGTACGGCATCGCCGTGCCGACCACCTGGGACGAGTACATCGCGGCAGCGGCCCAGCTGCACACGGCCGACCCGTCGAAGTACATCACCAACGACTCCGGTGACTCCGGCTTCGCGACCAGCATGATCTGGCAGGCCGGTGGACGTCCGTTCACCGCCGACGGCACCAAGGTGAGCGTCAACCTCGCCGACGAGGGCTCCAAGAAGTGGGCCGACACCTGGAACCAGCTCGTCGACGGCGACCTCCTCTCCGAGGTCCCGGGATGGAGTGACGACTGGTACAAGTCGCTCGGCAACGGCAGCATCGCGACGCTCATCACGGGCGCCTGGATGCCCGGTGTGCTCGAGTCGTCCGTCGCCGAGGCCTCCGGTCAGTGGCGCGTCGCACCGATCCCGACCTACGACGGCAAGCCCGCCAACGCCGAGAACGGTGGCGGTGGCCAGGTCGTGCTGAAGCAGAGCAAGAACCCGGCGCTCGCCGCGGGCTTCCTCAAGTGGCTGAACAACGACGAGGACAGCGTCAAGGTCTTCCTCGACAACGGCGGCTTCCCGGCGACGACCGCCGACCTCAACTCCGACGAGTTCCTCTCCGCAGCTCCCGAGTACTTCGGTGGCCAGAAGATCAACGAGGTCCTCGTGCAGGGCGCGAAGGACGTGTCGACCGGTTGGCAGTACCTGCCGTACCAGGTCTACGCGAACAGCATCTTCGCCGACACCGTCGGACAGTCCTACGCGAACAAGGCCGACCTGAACGACGGTCTCGCCGACTGGCAGAAGCAGCTCGTCGAGTACGGCAACACGCAGGGCTTCACGGTCACCGAGAAGTAGTCGAACGGCACCTGCACCACCAGCACCATCGACCGCGGCCGGTCGGAGGGTCCTCCGGGATCCGCTCCGGCCGGCCGTGGTCGCTCCATCCGCACCCCTTCATCACGGAGCCCCAGCATGCCCACCTTCTCCATCGGCGACGACGACTTCTTGCTCGACGGTCAGCCGTTCCGGATCATCTCCGGAGCCCTCCACTACTTCCGGGTGCACCCCGAGCAGTGGGCGGACCGCATCGCGAAGGCGAAGCTCATGGGGCTCAACACCATCGAGACCTACGTCGCGTGGAACCAGCACAGCCCCGAGCGCGGCGTGTTCGACACCACGGGCGTGAACGACCTCGAACGCTTCCTCGGCCTCGTCGCCGACGCCGGCATGTACGCGATCGTGCGTCCCGGCCCCTACATCTGCGCCGAGTGGGACAACGGCGGCCTCCCCGGCTGGCTGCTGCACGACCCCGAGCTCGGCCTCCGTCGCAGCGAACCGCGCTACCTGGCCGCCGTCCGCGAGTACTTCGAGGCGCTGTTGCCGATCGTCGCCCCGCTGCAGATCGACCATGACGGTCCCGTCATCCTCGTGCAGGTCGAGAACGAGTACGGCGCCTACGGCGACGACCACGCCTACCTTCGCACGCTGACCGACTGGACCCGCGAGCTCGGCATCACCGTGCCGCTGACGACCGTCGACCAGCCCACGGCCCAGATGCTCGAGGACGGCAGCATCCCCGAACTCCACAAGACCGGCTCGTTCGGCAGCCGCTCGCTCGAACGCCTCGCGACCCTGCGTGAGCACCAGCCGACCGGGCCGCTCATGTGCTCCGAGTTCTGGGACGGCTGGTTCGACCACTGGGGCGAGCACCACCACACGACGCCCATCGCCGAGACGACGGCGGACTTCGACGCCCTCCTCGCTGCCGGCGCGTCCGTGAACATCTACATGTTCCACGGCGGCACGAACTTCGGGTTCACCGGTGGCGCGAACGACAAGGGCCAGTACCGCTCGCACGTCACCTCCTACGACTACGACGCGCCCCTCGACGAGGCCGGCCACCCGACGGACAAGTTCTTCGCCTTCCGCGACGTGATCGCGAAGTACGCCGAGGTGCCGACGGAGATCCCACCGGCGGCGACGGACGCCCCGGCGTTCACCGCGTCCTTCGAGCAGGAGGTCCCGTTCGCAGACGTGGCCGACGAGATCGCGCCGCTCCAGGCGTTCGACCGGATCCCGACGATGGACGAACTCGGAGCGTTCAGCGGTCTGGCGCGGTACCGGGCGTCGCTCGGTGGACGCGGCGGGGTGCTCCGGTTCGCCGAGGTGCGCGACCGCGTGGTCGTCTCCGTCGATGGCGTTCCGGTCGGTGCACTCACCCGCGAGTTCAAGGAGCGGTCCATCGTGATCCCGCCGGGTGAGACGCTCGAACTCCTCCTCGAGAACCAGGGCCGCGTCAACTACGGCAAGCGCCTGGGGGAGCCGAAGGGGATCATCGGGCCCGTGTCGCTCGACGGCGTGGAACTCACGTCGTGGGGCATCGCGCCCGTGGCCCTCGACCGGCTCGATGCCGTCGTCGACGCCGCAGCCACGCGCACGTCCGGCGCCACGATCAGCGGTGCCGGGCCGGTCGTCCTCACCGCCACCGTCACGCTCGACGCGCCCACCGACCTGTTCCTCGACACCGCAGCCTGGGGCAAGGGGCTCGTCTGGGTGAACGGCTTCCTGCTCGGCCGCTACTGGTCGCGGGGGCCGCAGCACACGCTGTACGTCCCCGGCGGCCAGCTCCGTGCCGGGGAGAACCGCTTCACGGTGTTCGAGTTCCATGCGCTCACGACGCCGACGCTCTCCTTCCTCGCCCGCCCCTCGCTCGGCCCGACCGAGTTCTAGCCGCCCACGATCCGGTCGGCGTCGCCCGCACAGACGCGGCGCCGACCGCACCACCCGGTCCCTGACCCCTGTCCCGGTCCCTGACCTCAACCCCGGTCCCTGAGCTTGTCGAAGGGCCGCAGCACCTGAGCACCACCTCCGCAGCACCCCACGATGACGTGAAAGGACGCCGCAGCATGCGACGAGCGACGAGACGACCCGACCGATCGACACCGGATGGAGGTGCCGCCGTCCTGCGGCGGGGTGGTCTCGCCGCCGGGCTCCTGGCGGTCGCCATCGTCGGCACCACTGCCCTGACAGCCGGGAGCGCGGCCGCTGCCGAGGCGCCCGCGGCGACCCTGCTCAGCTGGGGCGACCCGGCGGCTCCCGCGGAGCTCGTCGGCACTCCGGTCACCGGTGTCGCCGCCGGTCTCGGCCACGCCGTCGCGCTCGGTGCGGACGGCACCGTACTCGCGTGGGGCGCCGACGGCTTCGGTCAGGCGACCGTCCCGAGCCTCACGGGGACGATCACCCAGGTCGCGGCCGGCACGAACCACTCGCTTGCGCTCGCCGCCGACGGCACCGTCACCGCCTGGGGCCGCGACGCCGACGGCCAGGCCACGGTCCCGGCAGGACTCGACCGGGTCCTCCGCATCGCCGCCGGCGGACCGAACTCGGCCGCCGTCCGCGCCGACGGCACGCTCGCGCTCTGGGGTGACGACGCGTTCGGACAGAACGACCTCCCGACCGCGCTCGACGGTGCACGCGTGACCGACGTCGCGATCGGATCCGGCTTCACCGTCGCCCTCACCGCCGACGGTGACGTCGTCCCCTGGGGGCGGAGCGACGCCGGGCAGCTCGAGCTCCCGACGGCTCTCGCCGACGAGGACGTCGTGCAGCTCGCGGCCGGTACCGACCACACGCTCGCCCTCGCCGCCGACGGCACCGTCCTCGCCTGGGGCGCGGACGACTCCGGCCAGAGCGAGGTGCCGGCGTCCCTCGACGGGGTCGACGTCGTCCGTGTCTTCGCGGGTCCGTACCTGTCCGGGGCGATCGCCGCCGACGGATCGGTCACCGTCTGGGGTGCCGCCGATGCCCGTGCGGCACTGCCTGACGGTCTGCTCGCGGCGGGTGTCGCGCTCGGCGAGACGGGTGCCGTCGCCGCGGCCGGTGCGGTCCCCGTCGCCGGTGGCACGAACGGCGGCCCTGGCAACACCGTCGATTCCCTGCCCGGCGGCACCGATCCCGGAACCGGGCCGGGCGGCGAGCCCGGGGCGGCCCCGGGGGTCGGTCAGCCGGGCTCGGGCACGAATGCGGGCGGTGCCGGTGGGCTCGCCGTGTCGGGTGTCTCGATCGCCGCCGCGGTGGTCGTTGCTGCGGTGCTCCTGCTCGCGGGTGCACTGCTCATCCTCCGCCGTCGTCGGGTCGTGGCCTCGAGCGCCGCCGAGGACGCCTCCTCCAGCGGCGGTGTCGGGCGCAGTGGCGTCGCGGGCGCGGTCGTCCTCGCGCTCGGGCTCTCCGGCGCCCTCGTCACGGCGGACGCACCACGCGCCGAGGCTGCACCGAGCTACCCGAGCCCGACGGTCGACGAACTCGTCGCCAACGACTTCGTCCTCTACTTCGCGAACGCCGGCAGCACGGTGACCGACGCGGTCTCCGCCGGCGACCACATCGGGCTGTACCAGTCACGCACCGACCAGTCCTACGGGGTCGACGCCGCCACCGGCGCGTCCTGGGGATTCGTCGCCGACGCGAACAGCAACCCGACGGCGAACAGCTCCTCCGGGACCGAGAAGACCGCCTCCCTCCGGTACGACGCACCGCCCGCGGGCAGCTCCCTCCCGACGCGGTCGGTCGACTACGCCTTCGACCTCCCGGCCGGCAAGTACGAGGTCACCCTCGGGTTCAACCTGCCGAGCGGTTGGGCGGCACGACCGCTCGACCTCAAGGCCGAGGGCGAGACGCTCGCCCAGGTCACCGCGCCGGCCGGTGCGCTCCTCGAGCAGCAGCTCACGGTGAGCGTCGACGACGGCACCCTCGACCTCGAGGTCCACAGCCCGGCGGGTCGGACCAACACCTACACCGACCCCGCGGTGAACTACCTCGTCATCCGAGCGCCGCACACGGCGTCCACCGAGGTGCTCGCGGCGAAGATCCGAGCCGTCACGCTCGACGAGGGGCAGCGCGCCGGCTACGTCGCCGACTCGCTCGCCGTCCTCGACGCGGCGATCGCCGACGCCCAGGCGCTCGTGGACGCCGGGTCGACCGACACCGCGGCACTCACCGCCGCCTACGACGCGCTCGGTGCCGCACGCACCGCACTCCGGCCGATCGTCACCTACGACTCGTTCCGCCCGGGCCAGGCCTGGGTCGACGATCAGGGCAACCCGATCCAGGCGCACGGCGGGCAGGTCGTGCCGTCGACGGACGCCGACGGCCAGCCGATCTACTACTGGTACGGCGAAGACCGGTGGAACGGCTACGCGAGCAGCCGCGGGGTGCACGTGTACTCCTCGCGCGACCTCTACAACTGGACCGACGAAGGTCTGGCGTTGCAGGCCCTGTCGACCGTCGACCAGCTCACGACCGATCCTGCCGCAGCCGAGCTGTACGCCGACTACACGGCCCGGCAACGCGCGGCGGTCGTCCGCGACCTCCTGACGGTCCCGAGCGACCCGGCCGTCCCCGCAGCGATCCTCGAGCGGCCGAAGGTCATGTACAACGCCGCAACCGAACAGTGGGTCATGTGGATCCACACCGACGGCCCGAGCGCGACGTCCGACGCGCAGTACGCGAAGGCGACCGCCGGCGTCGCGGTCTCCGACTCACCGACCGGCCCGTTCCGCTTCGTGGACAGCTACCGCCTGAACGTCGCGCCGGAGGGCGAGCCCAACTACCAGCCCGACAGCCCCGGCATGGCCCGCGACATGAACCTCTTCACCGACGTCGACGGCACCGGCTACATCATCTACGCGAGCGAGGAGAACCTGACCCTCTTCATCTCCAAGCTGTCGTCGAACTTCATGTTCCTGTCGGCACCCGTCGACCGCGCCGTGAGGGGCGAGGACTTCACCCGCACCTACATCGGTGGGCAGCGCGAGGCCCCGGCGGTGTTCGTCTACGACGGCACGTACTACCTCATCACCTCGGGCGCGACCGGCTGGAACCCCAACCCGGCCAAGTACGCCACCGCCGACTCGATGCTGGGGGAGTGGACCGACCACGGTAACCCGGTGAGCGGCTCCGGTGCGTCGACGACCCACGGCAGCCAGAGCACGTCCGTGATCCCCATCGACGCGGCCGCCGGCAAGTTCATCTACATGGGTGACCGCTGGACGCCGTCCGACCTCCGCAACGCGCCGGCCGTCTGGCTCCCGCTCGAGTTCGGCGACGACGGATCCCTGTCCCTGAAGTGGTACGACGAGTGGACGCTCGCGGACCTCGAGGGGAAGGGCAAGGTCGCGGTCGACGTCGACGTGCCGGCGACCGTCCGGCTCGGCGATGCGAGCACCCTGCCGACCGAGGCGCAGGTCACGGAGGGTGGCACGACGACCACGCGAGCGATCACCTGGGACACCGCGGCGCTCGCCGTCCCCGGCCCGGTCTCGCTCACCGGCATGGTCGAGGGCGTGTCCCGCCCGGTGACCCGGCAGGTGACGGTCGTCCCGAAGGGCCTCGTCTACCTCGTCGACGCCGGGGGATCGGCGTCGCCCGAGTACGACGCGATCCGCTCGGTGGCGGACGCCGACGGCACCCTGCTCAACTCGACGTCCGACCGGACGCTCGGGGCCGACGCGGCCACCGGCGCGAACTGGGGCGTCGTCGGCGCGGAGACGGGCACGACCGACGGGCCGTTCTCGGAGTCGCTCCGCTACGTCGCGAGTTCCGCGACCGACCGCACCCTGGAGTACGCGTTCGACTCCCTCGACGCGGGGAGCTACGACGTGTACGTCGGGCTGTACGACCCGTGGTCGCAGTGGGCGGACAACCGGCGCGCGGACATCGGGGCGAACGGTGCGACGCTGCTCAGCGCGCAACCGATCACCGGCACTCCGACCGTGGCGACGCTGTCGTCCGTGCAGCCGGACGCGGACGGCCGCCTGTCGATCACCCTCGATCCGGTCGGTTCGGGCGGCGGCACCGACGTGCAGCTCTCCTGGATCATGATCGTCCGACGCTGACTCCACGTCCCCTCGCCCGTGCCCGGGCGAGGGGACGAACGTCCGCCATCCGGCCACGGGGCGGTTCAGCGGGGCGGTTCCTCCCACTGGAAGGTGTGGATGATCGCGTCGACGAGCGTCACGAGCACCTCGACCGTCGACGGCGGGAGGCGTTCGTCGCCGACCCGGCCGAGCACCGTCGCGCTGACGATGAGCGCGAGCTCGCGTTCGCGTTCGGGCGAGACCGGGATGAAGTAGTCGACTCGGATGAGGTCGGCGGTCGTGCCGGCTTCGTCGGTCTGTTCCCGGCGCACCCGGAGGTGGCGGGTCACGGGCAGCTCGCCGATGAGGTCGGCGCGGCGTTCGGAGCGATCAGCGCCTCCTTCCGCCGACGCCCATCCGGTGGGGAGCCCGCCGGATGCGTACTCCGACCGTTCCTCGGCACCGGGCCGTGCGATCACGATGTTCGCCGGGATGATGGCGCCGGCACGAGGGGCGACCGGCAGCAGGATGTCGACGCCGCCGCTCGCGACAGTTCGACCGCGGAGTGATCGTAACTGTTGGCGGAGGACGGGGCGGAGCTTGGCGAGGGCGGCCCGTCCGGCGGTGGGTCCGTCGTCCGGAACCAGTCTGGCGACGGCGGCCTCCACGCTCTCCGAAGCAGCCAGATACCCCCAACCGGCCGGGAGGACGAACCGGTAGCGACGAGCAACGCTCACGAGACCACCCCGCGGTGACGAGCGGCCGAGCGCTCGGCGAGGTACGCGAACCCCTGGCCGACGACCATGCACCCGATGCCGATCCAGACCGCCGTGCTGAGGTCGTGCGGCCATGCGGCGTCGAGCGGGCGTGCGTCCGCGACCCTCAGGCAGATGAGGATCGCCGCCAGCTGCAGGCCACTGATCACGCTTGCGAACGCTTGAGCCGTGCGTCGGTGTCGAGCCCACCAGGACAACTCGATCGAGGCCACGAGGAACAGGACGGGCACGACCAGGTACCAGACCGGCGACGGCGTCCAGGGGACGGACCCCGCGCTGGAGAACGCGAGCGGCACGACGCAGCCGACGAGCCAGCCGACGATCGTCAGGCCGAGGACGGCGAGGGCGAGCTGTGTCCGCCGCGGAACCGCTCGGACGCCCGCACCGCTCGGATGGGAGGGTCGCGTCGAACTCACGAGTCGACGACCTGCTCGTCGACCTGCAACGCCCGTGCCAGCGCATCGAACTCGGGCCGCAGGCGCTCCATCAACCCGAGGTCGAAGTCGGCGTAGTACATCGACACCCAGCAGGTGGGGAGGGTCCAGCCGTACGAGCGCACTGCGGAGAGCGTCCGGTCGGTGTTCCGCTGGTGCATGATCGCCGTGATGCCCTCGCCGAGGTGGGGCGACACGAACGGTTCGACGACCGGTGGGCCCTCGAGACCCGGGGTGTCGAGCTGCATGAACTGCTCGAGACTCCGGTACGTCCCCACGCGGCTGTCGTGCACCTCGATGCGGGCGATGCGCGCCGGGCGGCTGAGGTCCGGGGCGTAGGCGACCGTCCAATGAGCGCCGACGCTGTCCCGGCTCCTCGACATCTCGATGAGGTCGTCGCGGAGCGCGGCTCGTTTCACGAAGGCGAACCCTGACCGGCGTGCGACACGCTTCGCCGCGGCGTCCGCCCAGCCCCGCGGGTCGGTGAACCCCTCGTAGGGCCAGGCGTGCGGAACCCAGATCCAGCGGTCGAGGTCGACGCCGTCGAGGCGGACGGTGATCACGGACGGGGTCGGCGCGGTCATCCCTGACCGTCCGTGCCCGTGCCCGTGCCAGTGCCGGTGTCCGGCACGGTCGGGTTCGCCGGGCCGTAGGTCTGACCGCCGGGGACGACCGGCGAGGAGCCCGGCAGGGTGAGCGGGTACGGGCTGACCGTCGGCGGCGGCTGTACACCGGTCCCATTGCCGCCACCACCGAACACGGTCGACGGCGTGCCGAAGTCGGGCACCAACGGGTCGAGGCGGTACTCGTCCGGCGGCACGTACTGCGAGTCGCCGGGGTGCCATCCCTCCTGGTGGGCGTTCGGCGCCTGGTCGTTCGGGGTGAGGTCGGGCAGCAGGGACGGCGTTCCCGCGGTGATGTTCTGACCTGCCTCCAGCCCGACCGAGGCGAAGATGTCCACCTGGTTGTCGAGGTAGAACTCGACGGCGGCCTTCTGCGTCTCGCCACCACGCCCGGCGGCGTCGATGAAGCGGTTGGTGGTCGGCGTCGTGCCGGAGATGCGGGGCGCGCCGGCGAGCGAGCCTGGCCCGGTCGCCGGCAGGTCCATGTTCCGCAGCACCTTCGCGATCGGGCCCTTGAGGAACTTCGAGAAGGGCAGCAACCCGATCGCGTCCCACATGAGCTGGTTCTCCAAGCCCTTCTCGCCCGACAGCATCGCACCGCCCGTCATCAGGCCCATGAGGGCGGCGATGCCCACACCGGCAGCGGCGACGACCCCGACGGCGGCGACGACGGCGGCCGGAAGCGCGATACCGGCGGTACCGATCGTCGCGAGGACGAGGCCGACGATCGCGACGACGGCGACGACTCCGACGATGACCATGCCGACCACCGAGAGGACGTCGTAGAGGCCCTTCCCCCAGTCGTCCCACCAGGTGTCGTTCATGCCGTCGCCGTCGACGGCCGTGGTGATCATCGAGGCGGCGGTGCGTCCGGCGTTCTCGGCGCGGATCTGGGCGTTCTCGAGGTCCACCTGGGCCTGCCCCTGCGCGATGCGGGCCTCTTCCAATCGGTACCAGGCGGCGTCGGAGGCGGTCCTCGTCTCCGCGGCGTCGGTCGCAGCCGGATCGTGGGCCGCCGTGTCCGCGGCCTCCCACTTCGTCAGGTAGTCGCTGTTCGCGCTCGCGTGCTCGGTCTCCGCGGCCTCCGCGGCGGCGATCGCGTCGCGCTCGGTCTGCTGGGCTGCCTCGAGCTCGTCGGCGTAGAACGTGAGCGCCTCGTGGACCGCGCGGTAGCGGGGCTCTGTGAGCGCGATGTTCTCCCCGAGGTACTGCGCGTTGTCGTGGTACTCGATGACCGCGATGCTCGTCTGTTCGCCCAGTTCCAGCGACTGCAGCTGCGAGGAGGCCTCGACGATGGTGTCGGCGATCCCGCCGTAGGTGGTCGCCCAGGTGCGGATGGAACCGGGGTCGCCGGGGATCGGGCTCATCCTTCGTCTCCGTCTCCGCCGGCGGCTGCGGCCTGGTCGGCCTCCCAGCCTTCGAAGTGGTCGGCGATCGCCGTGCCCATCCCGTTCAGGGTGGTGATCGCCTCCGAGAACTCCGAGCGCCTGGTGTCCCAGCCGCTCGAGAACTCCTGGAGGGTCCGGGCGAGGAGCTCGTGGGGGATCACGTCGGCGGCCGACGCGGTGTGCTTCTCCGCGGCGTCGAACTCGCTCTGGATGACGGTGAGGTTGGCTGTCGTGTCCCTGATGAGGGCCGTGTCGACCGTGAACTGTTCCATCTGGTCCTCTCTGGTGGCGCTGACCATTCTAGGAAGCGACGGGGACGGCCTCGATGGGGAGAACTCCCCACCGTGCGGGGCCGACCGGTCCTGCCGGGAAGCCGGCTCCGATGTCGGGGGCGGCGGCTACCATTGGTGGGTGGTCACAGCTCTGTATCGCCGGTATCGGCCCGAGACGTTCGCCGACTTGATCGGTCAGGCGCAGGTGACCGATCCCCTCATGACGGCCCTGCGCACCAACCGCGTCAACCACGCGTATTTGTTCAGCGGTCCACGCGGTTGCGGCAAGACGACGTCCGCTCGCATCCTCGCCCGCTGCCTCAACTGCGCCGAGGGCCCGACCGACACCCCGTGCGGCGTCTGCGCGAGCTGCGTCGACCTCTCCCGCGACGGCTCCGGCTCGCTCGACGTCGTCGAGATCGACGCGGCCAGCCACAACGGTGTCGACGACGCCCGCGACCTCCGCGAGCGCGCGATCTTCGCGCCCGCGCGCGACCGCTACAAGATCTTCATCCTCGACGAGGCGCACATGGTCACCCCGCAGGGGTTCAACGCCCTGCTGAAGATCGTCGAGGAGCCACCGGAGCACGTGAAGTTCATCTTCGCGACGACCGAGCCCGACAAGGTGATCGGCACGATCCGCTCCCGCACCCACCACTACCCCTTCCGGCTCATCCCGCCGGCGCAGATGCTCGACTACGTCCAGCAGCTGTGCGAGAGCGAGCACGTGGGTGTCGAGGCCGGCGTGCTGCCGCTCGTCGTCCGGGCCGGTGGCGGTTCCGCCCGCGACACCCTGTCCCTGCTCGACCAGCTGATGGCCGGCTCCGAGGGCGACTCCGTCGACTACGAGCGCGCGGTCGCCCTGCTCGGCTACACCCACACGGCACTGCTCGACGAAGTGGTCGACGCCCTGGCCGCCCGCGACTCCGGTGCCGCCTTCAGCACCGTCGACCGCGTCATCCAGACCGGCCAAGACCCACGCCGCTTCGTCGACGACCTGCTCGAGCGACTCCGCGACCTCATCGTCGTGGCCGCCACGGGCGAGAACGCGGCGGCGGTCCTCCGCGGGCTCCCGCAGGACGAACTCGACAAGATGCTCGCCCAGGCGCGGGCGTTCGGCATCGCCGAGCTGTCCCGCACGGCCGACGTCGTGAACGAGGCGCTCACCCAGATGACGGGCGCGACGTCGCCCCGGCTCCACCTCGAGCTCATGATGGCGCGCATCCTCGTGCCCGCAGCCGACGACTCCGCTCGGGGTGCATTGGCCCGGGTGGAGCGGCTCGAGCGTCGCATCGGCGTCGAGGGTGCTGCCATCGAGGGCGGCCAGGCCGCGGTCTCGGCGCAGCCCGCGGTCCCGACGCAGCCCGTGGTCGCCGACCGCGCTGCAGCCTCTGCCGGCGCTCCGGTCTCTGCCGGTGCTGTCCCCGCGAGCACGGCGGCGAGCTCCACCCCTGCTCCCGCCCCGGCCGCTGCCTCGACAGCATCCGCGGCCCCCGACCGTCGACCGGCGCAGGAACCTGACCACGCGCAGACCGCCGTACCGACCCCCGCCGCCCCGCGGGTCGGCCCGGTCACCCTGCAGCACATCCGCGATGCGTGGCCCGAGATCGTGGCGCGCGTCGAGAAGGCCGACCGCAAGGCCTGGATGATCGTCGTCAACACCCAGGTCGGCGGGTACTCGGACGACGACGTCCTCACGCTCGTCTTCGCGAACAACAGCGACCTCAACGACTTCAAGGCACGTCACGCCCCCGGCACCGGTGTCGCGGAAGTCCTGCGCACGGCGGTCCTCGACGTCCTCGGCGTGCGGGTGAAGTACCTCGCCAAGGTCGCCGGTGCCGACGAGCCGCCGGCACCGCGGGCCACTGCGCCCGCCACCGGCGCTCCCTCGTCGGAGTCGTCCGCCTGGTCGACCCCGAGCCTGCCGCAGACCGTCCCCGCCCCCGCCGCCCCGGAGTTGTCCGCCGGCAGCGGCGGGTCAGGATCCCGCTCCTCGTGGCCCACCGTCGCACCAGCCGGAGGCGAGCCCGCCTCCGCTGCGCCGGCCGACGCCGCGCCGTCAGCTGTTGCGCCATCGGCACCCGCGTCGTCGGTCGCCGCCCCGGTAGAGGAGCAGACCTCCGTCTCCGCCTCCTCGTGGGCGACGGTCGCGCCGCCGGCCGACGAGCCCGAGCCGGTCGACGGACCCGACTCGTCTTCGGTGTCTGCCCCGGCGACCCGCCCGTCCTCGGTCCCTGAACCTGTCGAAGGGCCCACGTCGTCTGCTGCGACTGCCTCGTCGACCCAGCCGTCCCCGGCCCCTGAGCCTGTCGAAGGGCCCACGTCATCGCCCGCGCCCGCTTCGTCGACGCAGCCGTCTCCGGTCCCTGAGCCTGTCGAAGGGCAGCCCGGGCGACCCGCCGGATCCGGGGCACCTGAGACGCCGGCCAGCTCACCCGCGCAGCGCCAGCCGTCGACCCCGCCGCGCCAGCAGGCACCCGCCCGAGGCCCGTCCAACGGTGACGCGCTCGGCTCGCGCACCGTCACCTGGGACGTCGTCTCGATCCCGTCCGACGACGACGCACCGCCGCCGGATGACGAGCCGCCCTACCCCGACCCGTTCGAGTCGTCGGCCCCTGCTCCATCCCCAGCGGCCGTCGCGCCATCCGCAGCTCCTGCAGGCTCCCCGCAGGCCGCACCGCCTGCGGCCCCGGTCGCCGAGCAGCGCCCGCAGCCCCCGGTCCGGATGCGCCAGGCGCCCCCGGTGCCGACGTCCCACCCCGCGGGCGACAACCGGTACGGCGAGAGCGTCGTCCGCGAGCTTCTCGGCGCCACATTCATCGAGGAGCAGCCGCACGAGCCGCGCTCCGGAGGGCGGTAGGCCATGTACGAGGGAATCGTCCAAGATCTGATCGACGAGTTCGGGCGGCTGCCCGGTATCGGTCCGAAGTCGGCGCAGCGCATCGCGTTCCACATCCTCCAGACGGAGTCGTTCGACGTGTCGAAGCTCGCCGAGCTGCTCACCGTCGTCCGCGAGAAGGTCAAGTTCTGTGAGATCTGCGGCAACATCTCCGAGCAGAACCTCTGCAGCGTGTGCCGCGACCCGCGTCGCAACCCGGCCCTGATCTGCGTCGTCGAAGAACCGAAGGACGTCGTCGCCATCGAGCGCACGCGTGAGTTCCGCGGCTTCTACCACGTGCTCGGCGGCGCCATCAGCCCGATCGACGGTGTCGGTCCCGACGACCTGAACATCCGTCGTCTCATGCAGCGCCTCGCCGACGGCACCGTCACCGAAGTCATCATCGCGACCGACCCGAACCTCGAGGGGGAGGCGACCGCCACCTACCTCAGTCGGCTGCTCCTCCCGATGGGGATCCGCATCACGCGCCTCGCCTCCGGCCTCCCCGTCGGCGGCGACCTCGAGTACGCCGACGAGGTCACCCTCGGTCGTGCCTTCGAGGGTCGCACCGTCGTCAGCGGCTGACACCCCGCCCCGTCGTCCGCCCCTCCACCCCTTTTTTGCCATCGGTCCTTTCTCAGGAGTCGGCCGGTGTGTCGCGGCTGGTGGGTTCCGCCGTGCCGAGGGACTCCTGAGTTGGGGCAGCCGGGCGCGCCTCAGGCGTCGGCGGAGGGCGCCGGCCACTCGGCGACCACCGGCCGGGCCGACAGCTGTCGGCCGATCGCGGAGAAGCCGAGCTTGCGGGCGACGGCGCGTGAGCCGGGGTTCGTGTCGGCGGCCCGCCACTGGGGGAGGAGTCCGGCCGCGAGGGCGTGCTCGACCGCGGTCGAGGCCAGACGGGTCGCGAGACCGGTCCCGCGAGCCTCCGGGGCGGTCAACGCGGTCACGTGCGCGACGCCCAACGGCCACGACCGGTAGCCGGCGACGGCGAGGACCCGTCCGTGCTCGCGCACCGAGAACAGCGGCGAGGTGATGCCGAAGATCCCGCTCTCCGAGGCTTCGTCGTCGCCCACCTTCGACAGCAGCGACTCGATGGCGGGGTCACTCGCCTTGCTCGCCACGACGTCGATCTCCTCGGCCGGTCGGAACCGCCCGGGCAGCAGGTAGTCGAGGGTCGCCGGCCCGAGCACCTCGGCGACCTGCACCCGCGAGCGGAGGAACTCGACCGTTCCGACGCTCCTCGGTGACTCGTCCTCGATGGCGAGCCGCCTGGCGGTGTCCTCGTCGGGCACGATCGCGAGGGCGCTCCCGTCGATCTCGACGACGCCGATCCATCCGGGCGGGCACGCCATCGAGCCGGCGTTCACGACGACGGCGACCCGGCCGGCGGAGAACCGCGCGGTCGGCGAGGCGAGCCCCTGCCAGAGGCGTCGCACCGTCGCGAGCACCCGCGCGTCTTCCTGCTGCATAGGCCAACCCTACCGAGGCCCACCCGTCTCCCCACCGCAGGAAATCGGCCCGACAGCAGGACCGGACGGGCCGAAGCGTCCTGCTGCGGGGCGGATCTCCTGCCCCGGAGCGGGTGAGGGTGCCCTTCGTCACATGAACGGCGCGGAATGCCCGGATGGGTAGGATGATCGCTGGGCCGCTCGTGCCCGCACCGACTTCCCCAGGAGATCCGATGGCATTGATCGTGCAGAAGTTCGGCGGGTCCTCCGTCGCGGACGCCGAGAGCATCAAGCGCGTGGCGAAGCGCATCGTGGAGACCCGCAAGGCGGGCAACGAGGTCGTCGTCGCCGTCTCGGCGATGGGCGACACGACCGACGAACTGCTCGACCTCGCCCACGAGGTGACGCCCATCCCGGCGCCCCGCGAGCTCGACATGCTGCTGTCCAGCGGCGAGCGCATCTCGATGGCGCTCCTCGCGATGGCGATCAGCAGCATGGGCTACGTCGCACGCTCCTTCACCGGCAGCCAGGCCGGCATGATCACCGACGCCCAGCACGGCGCCGCGCGCATCGTCGACGTCACCCCCGTGCGCCTGCGCGAGGCCCTCGACGACGGCGCCATCGTCATCGTCGCCGGCTTCCAGGGCTTCAACCGCGACACCCGCGACATCACCACGCTCGGTCGTGGCGGCTCAGACACCACGGCCGTCGCGCTCGCCGCCGCCCTCGACGCCGACGTCTGCGAGATCTACACCGACGTCGACGGCATCTTCACCTCCGACCCCCGCGTCGTCCCGAAAGCCCGGAAGATCGACCGCATCTCCAGCGAGGAGATGCTGGAGCTCGCGGCCTCGGGCGCCAAGGTCCTCTACATCCGCGCCGTCGAGTACGCACGCCGCCACGGCGTGACGCTCCACGTCCGGTCGTCCTTCAACAACAACGAAGGCACGCTCGTCCTCAACGACGCGAGCCGCAACAACCCAGGAGCAGGTGAGGCACCCATGGAGCAGCCCATCGTCGCCGGAGTCGCGACCGACCTCAGCGAAGCCAAGATCACCGTCGTCGGTGTCCCCGACCTGCCGGGCAAGGCGGCGGAGATCTTCACGATCGTCGCGAAGTCGGGCGGCAACGTCGACATGATCGTCCAGAACGTGTCGACCGCCGTCTCCGGCGTCACCGACATCTCGTTCACCCTGCCGAAGCCCGAAGCGCAGCAGGTCCTCCGCGCGCTCGCGGCCGAGCAGGAGCGGGTGGGATTCTCGGCCATCCAGCACGACGACCAGATCGGCAAGCTCGCCCTCGTCGGGGCCGGCATGCGCACGAACACCGGCGTCTCGGCGAAACTCTTCGAGGCGCTGAGCGCAGCGGGCATCAACATCGAGATGATCTCCACCAGCGAGATCCGCATCTCGGTCGTGACGCGTGCCGACACCCTCAACAAGGCCGCCAACGTGGTCCACTCCGCGTTCGGTCTCGACGGCGAGGACGAAGCCGTCGTCCACGGCGGCACCGGCCGCTGAGCAGGCTCGTCCACAGGCTCCGGAACCAAGCCGACCACGGACCGACGGGCGGGATCCCGCCGATCCTGATGCAAGATGGTTCACAACAACCCCCTGAAACCAGAGGAATCCCCATGAGCAACGGTGTACGTGTCGGTGTCGTCGGAGCGACCGGTCAGGTCGGCAAGGTCATGCGCCGCCTGCTGGAGGAACGCGAGTTCCCGATCAGCGAGATCCGCTTCTTCGCGACGGCTCGCTCGGCGGGCACGACGCTCCCGTTCCGTGGCCAGGACATCGTGGTCGAGGACGTCGAGACGGCCGACCCGAGCGGCATCGACATCGCCCTGTTCTCGGCCGGCGCGACCGGCTCCCGCACGCAGGCTCCGCGGTTCGCCGCTGCGGGTGCGCTCGTCATCGACAACTCGAGCGCCTGGCGGATGGACCCCGAGGTCCCGCTCGTCGTCAGCGAAGTGAACCCGCACGCCATCAAGGACGCGGTCAAGGGCATCGTCGCGAACCCCAACTGCACGACCATGGCGGCCATGCCGGTCCTCAAGGTCCTCGACGCCGAGGCCGGGCTCACCCGCCTCATCGTCAACACCTACCAGGCCGTCTCCGGGTCCGGGCTCGCCGGCGCGGCTGAACTCGCCGGCCAGATCGAGGCCGCGGTCGCCCAGGGCGACCTCACCCGACTCGTCCACGACGGTTCGGCGATCGACTTCCCGGCTCCCGAGAAGTACGTCGCCCCGATCGCCTTCGACGTCATCCCGCTCGCCGGTTCGATCGTCGACGACGGCCTGGGCGAGACCGACGAGGAGAAGAAGCTCCGCAACGAGAGCCGGAAGATCCTCGAGCTCCCCGAGCTGCTCGTGTCGGGCACCTGCGTGCGCGTGCCCGTGTTCACGGGCCACTCGCTGTCGATCAACGCCGAGTTCTCGCGCGACCTGTCGCCGGAACGCGCGATCGAACTGCTCAGCGACGCCCCGGGCGTCCAGCTGTCGGACGTGCCGACGCCGCTCGAGGCCGCCGGTGCAGACCCGTCGTTCGTGGGGCGCATCCGTCCGGACCAGAGCGCGCCGGCCGGCAAGGGTCTCGCCCTGTTCATCTCGAACGACAACCTCCGCAAGGGCGCCGCCCTCAACGCGGTGCAGATCGCCGAGATCGTCGCCGCCGAGCTGCTCGCACAGCCCGCCGCGGTCTGACCGGCCCTCCCTCCACCCGATCGGGGACGACGACATGGCTCGCCAGCGACCACGCCTGCGCCGACGGTGGTTGGCCGCGTTCATCGCGGCGGCCATCGCCGTCACCGCGGTGATCACCGTGAGCGGCCTGCGTGCCGACGTCCAGCAGACGACGGTCGCCCGCGCCGACACCTCCGGGTCCGAGGTCGCCGTCGGACCACTCGTCGCGTTCTACGGCGACTCGTACACGAAGGGCTCGGCAGCGTCGTCGCCCGCCGCGCGCTGGTCTTCGCTCGTCGCGAAGGCTGAAGGCTGGACGGAGTACAACGCCGGCTACCCGGGTCTCGGCTTCGTCCGCAAGCGCGACAAGGTCGGTGACGTCACGGCCGACGTCATCGCGCAGCACCCCGAGGTCCTCATCGTCGCGCTCGGCATCAACGACAACTTCGAGTGGACCGGCAACGAGCAGGCGATCCAGGACGCGATCCTGCCGGAGTTCCAGCGGCTGCGCGACGGGCTGCCGGGCACCCGCATCATCGTGGTGGAGCCCTGGTGGTACACCGCCGAGCGACCGGCCTCCGTCGAGCAGATCATCGGGTGGGTGCACGACGCCGCCGACACCATCGGGGCCGACTACATCTCCGGGGCGTCGCACTGGCTGGATGAGGACCCGGCGACGTGGATCTCCGCCGACGGCCTCCACCCGAGCGACGCCGGGTACGCGCACCTCGCGCAGCGCATGCTCGAGGAGCTCGACGCCCTCACCCCCGCGCTCCCCGGACGCTGAGTCCGCGTCACCGCAGGCGGCCCGAAGTGTCTCGACATCGAGCGATCTCACGGCACGCGATCAGCGACAGCACGCGGGTGGAGAGCTCGGGCCTCGCCGCGACTAGACTGCTCTGGTGACCGAAACCATCGACGTAGCCCTCATTGGTGGTGGCATCATGAGCGCCACGCTCGCCGCCCTCATCCACCAGGTGCAGCCTGACTGGAAGGTCGAGGTGTACGAGCGCCTGAGCGACGTCGCACTCGAGAGCTCCAACCCCTGGAACAACGCCGGGACGGGCCACGCCGCGCTGTGCGAGCTCAACTACATGCCGCAGGACGCCCACGGCCACGTCGACCCGGCGAAGGCCATCGGCATCAACGAGCAGTTCCAGCTCAGCCGCCAGTTCTGGTCCCACCTCGTCGAGGAGGGCCTGCTCGGCGCCCCCGACACCTTCATCAACCCGACCCCGCACATGACGTTCGTGCGCGGCGAGAAGGACGTCGAATACCTGCGGAAGCGCTACGAGGCGCTGAAGGATCAGCCGCTCTTCGCCGGCATCGAGTTCTCGGAGGACCCGGCCGTCATCGCCGAATGGGCTCCGCTCCTCATCAACCGTCGTGCCGTCGGCGAACGCATCGCGGCCACCCGGATCACCGCGGGCACCGACGTCGACTTCGGTTCGCTCACGCACAAGCTCTTCGGTGCAGCACCGAACACGCACGTCCGCACCAACCACGAGGTCCGGTCGCTCAAGCGGTTGAAGGACGGCACATGGCGCATCCGTGGCCGCCAGACCCTCGGACGATCACCGATGGAGATCAACGCCCGCTTCGTCTTCGTCGGTGCCGGCGGATGGGCGCTCAAGCTGTTGCAGAAGTCCGGCATCCCCGAGATCAAGGGCTACGGCGTCTTCCCCATCGGCGGGCAGTTCCTCCGCACCGACAACCCCGCGGTGGTCTCGAAGCACCAGGCCAAGGTCTACAGCCAGGCCTCGGTCGGCGCCCCGCCGATGTCGGTCCCGCACCTCGACACCCGTGTCGTCGACGGTCAGGCGAGTCTCCTCTTCGGCCCGTACGCGACGTTCAGCCCGAAGTTCCTCAAGCGAGGATCGATGCTCGACCTCGTCACCCAGGTGCGCCCGCACAACCTCCTCCCGATGCTGGCGGTCGCGAAGGACAACCCGAGTCTCATCACGTACCTCGTCGGGCAGCTCCTGCAGTCCCGGAAGCAGAAGATGGACAGCCTCCGCGAGTTCCTGCCGACGGCCAAGGACGAGGACTGGTACCTCATCGAGGCCGGGCAGCGCGCGCAGGTGATGAAGAAGGACAAGGCCAAGGGTGGCGTCCTACAGTTCGGCACCGAGGTCATCACGGGTGCGGACGGCACGATCGCGGGACTGCTCGGCGCTTCTCCCGGCGCTTCGACGGCCGTACCGATCATGCTCGACGTCCTGCGCAAATGCTTCCCCGACCGGATGACCGCGTGGGAGCCGAGGCTCCGCGAGATGATCCCGACCTACGGTTCGACGCTGAACGACGTCCCCGCGACGGCCGCGAAGGTCCTCGAGAGCACCGCCGAGGCCCTCGACATCTCGCTGTAGCCGCCCCACGGGCGCTCGCCCGGTCCGTCGTCGGATGCGACAGGTGAAGCTTGGGACCCTAAGCTTGCCTGGTGGCGAAACTGTACTTCCGATACGGGGCGATGAACTCCGGCAAGAGCACCGCTTTGCTCCAGGCGGCGTTCAACTACGAGGAGCGCGGCCACCGCGTCCTCCTCGCCAAGCCGTCCCTCGACACGAAGGGCGACGCCGCCATCGTCAGTCGCCTCGGCGTGACCCGCGACGCCGACTTCCTGCTCGGTCCTGACGACGACGCCGTCCGGGTGTTCGCAGAGCACCGTCGCCGGGTCGTGCAGGAGACCGGCCAGGACGTCAGCTGCCTGCTCGTCGACGAGGCCCAGTTCCTCCACGGGGAGCAGGTCGACGACCTCCTGCGCATCGCGTTGCTCGAGGGCATCCCGGTGCTCGCCTACGGCATCCGGACCGACTTCCAGACCGTCGCGTTCCCCGGGAGCCGGCGTCTCCTCGAAGTCGCCCACAGCCTCGAAGAACTCAAGACGATCTGCCGGTGCGGTCGGAAGGCGATCTTCAACGGCCGCCGGTTCGGCGACACCTTCGTGTTCGACGGCGACCAGGTCGCCATCGACGGCACCACCGTCACCTACGAATCGCTCTGCGGCGTCTGCTACCTGCAGGAGTCCGGCGGTCGACTGTCCAGCACACCCACCGTTCGTCCCATCAGCGAAGGATCACACGCATGAAGCTCTCCGTCATCGGCTGCGGCTACCTCGGGGCCGTGCACGCGGCCGCCATGGCGTCGATCGGGCACGAGGTCGTCGGTATCGACGTCGACCCGGCCAAGATCGAGGCGCTCGCCGCCGGACGCTCGCCGATCTTCGAGCCCGGTCTGCCGGAGCTGCTGCTGGCCGGCGTCGAGTCGGGCCGCCTGCGCTTCAGCACGGACATGGCCGACGCGGCCGGGGCGACCATGCACTTCGTCGCAGTCGGTACGCCGCAGAAGGCCGGCTCCAACGCGGCCGACCTGCGCTACGTGGACGCTGCGGTGACGGCCCTCCTGCCGTACCTGTCGGCTGGTGACGTCGTCGTCGGGAAGTCGACCGTCCCCGTCGGCACCGCTGCGCGCCTTGCGGAACTCGTCGCCCCCACCGGCGCCGTGCTCGCCTGGAACCCGGAGTTCCTGCGGGAAGGCTTCGCCGTGCAGGACACCATCGCGCCCGACCGACTCGTGTACGGGCTGCCGCCGGCTCCCGAGGACGCCGCCGTCGCGCGAGCCGCCTTCGACGAGGTCTACGCCCAGGCGCTCTCGACCGGCACGCCGCTCGTCGCCACCGGCTACTCGACCGCGGAGCTCGTGAAGGTCGCGGCGAACGCGTTCCTCGCCACGAAGATCTCCTTCATCAACGCGATGGCGGAGATCGCCGAGGTCACGGACGCCGACGTCACGGAGCTCGCCGACGCGATCGGCTACGACGCCCGGATCGGCCGCCGCTTCCTCAACGCCGGTGTCGGGTTCGGCGGCGGATGCCTGCCGAAGGACATCCGGGCTTTCACCGCTCGAGCCGAGGAGCTCGGTCGTGGCGAGTCGGTGGCGTTCCTCAAGGAGGTCGACGCGATCAACCTGCGTCGCCGTCAGCGCGTCATCGACCTCGTCGTCGAGGAGCTCGGCGGGAGCGCCTACCGGAAGCGGGTCGCGGTGCTCGGGCTCGCCTTCAAGCCCGACAGCGACGACGTCCGCGACTCGCCGGCCCTCGACGTCGCCGTCGGCCTCAACGGCCTGGGTGCGGAGGTGCTCGCCTTCGATCCGGAAGCGGTCCCCAACGCGCGTCGACTCCACCCGCAGCTGACGTTCGCAGACTCGGCCGAGCAGGCCGTGACGGACGCGGACATCGTCGTCGTCGTGACCGAGTGGAAGGCGTTCCGCGCTCTGGACCCCTCGGCCGTCGCCGAGCTGACCGCGGGCAAGACGATCGTGGACGGACGCAACTGCCTCGACGTGGACACCTGGCGGGGCGCCGGGTGGCGTTACGTCGGTCTCGGTCGCCCGTGACCGGCGACGAGTAGCCGGACGACGAGCACGATCGTCGCGCCGAGCAGCCCTCCGGCCGCATTGGCGTAGACGTCGGCGATGGTCGCTACGCGCTCGGGGAGCAGGGTCTGTCCGAGTTCGATCGCGACCGAGAACAGGGTCGTCGTCAGCGGTGCGATCCACCAGAGCCGCAGGGGCAGCTCCAGGGCGAGCAGGGCGCCGAGTGGGATGAACAGCACGACGTTCGCGGCGGATTCGACGAAGCGGTAGTCGAACCAGGCCGGGGCACCGGCGGCCTGCAACCGGTCGAGGATCGCGAGCAGCGTCGTCCGGCCGTCGGCGTCGACGGGCGTCGGCCAGAATGCGATGCCGAGCATGACGCACAGGCAGAGCAGCAGCAGGATCCCGATCACGATGCGCGGCGTGCGGGTCATCTGCGGTGCGGCTCCGGATCGGTCGACAAGGGTGCTGACAGCACCCCGTAATCGTAGGCCATGAGCGGCCGTGAACCCGGTTGTCGCGTGCGCCGTCCACCCCTGAAAGGGGGCGTGCACCGACCCTCGGAGGCCGTCACCCGGCGGTTAGGCTGTGCCTACCCGAACAAGGAGCACTCTTGGCTGACCCACGCCCGGCGACGGCCGGCATCCGCCTGCCCGGCCGTCGGCGTTCGCGACTGTGGTGGATCGCACTCGCCGTCCTCCTCGTCGTCCTCGCGCTCGGAGCATGGCTCGGCGTCCGGGCGTCCCTGGCGAAGAACGCGCTCGAAGCCGCCCAGTCGGAGGCGAAGTCGCTCCAGTCGGCCGTGCTCGCGGGCGACGCGAGCGGCACCGAGGCCACGCAGCGAGCACTCACCAAGCACACCGGCGAGGCGGTGTCCCTGACGAGTGATCCCGTCTGGCGGGCGGCCGAGGCGGTCCCCTTCCTCGGCGTGAACTTCTCCGCGGTGCGACAGGCTGCCGCCGCGACCGACGACGTGGCGGTCGATGTCGTGCCGAAGGTCGTCGAGATCGCCGATCAGGTCAACCTGTCGTCCCTGCTCCCCGGGGACGGCTCGATCGCGACGGAGCCGCTCCGCGCCGTCGCGCCGACCGCGGCCGAGGCGGCTGCAGCGGCTGACACCATCGCCGGGCGCGTGGACACGATCGGCACGGACGGCGCGCTGCCGGTGGTCGCCGACGCCGTCGAGAAGCTCACCCGCACGATCACCGGTGCCTCCACGATGCTGGACACCGCGGCGCGGGCCACGGCCCTCCTGCCGGACATGGCGGGTGGGGCCGGGCCCCGGAACATCATGGTGATGATCCAGAACAACGCGGAGCTGCGCTCGAGTGGCGGCATCGCCGGGGCGGTGGCCCTCATCCACGCGGAGAACGGCGTCATCTCCTTCGCCGGCACCCGGGGGAGCGACGACTTCTCCGGATTCCCCGCCCCCGTGCTGCCACTCACCCCGTTCGAGCAGAACGTCTACACCGACAACCTCGGTCGGTACATCCAGGACACCAACCTCACGGTCGACTTCAGCCGCACCGGGGAGCTCGCCGCAGCCATGGGGACCCAGGTGTTCGGCGTGCCCATCGACACCGTGGTCGCCGTCGACCCCTACGTCCTCGCACACCTGCTGGAGGCGACCGGACCCGTCGCCCTTCCGGACGGCACCGAGCTCACCGCCGACAATGCCGCGAAGACGCTGCTGAGCGACGTCTACGCCCGGTTCCCCGACCGGCTCGTCCAGGACGCGTTCTTCGCCGCGGTCTCGGGTGCGGTGTTCGAGGGCATGATCTCCCGCTCGCCCGACCCCGGGGCGCTCGTCCAGGCCCTGTCCGAGTCCGGCGCGGAGAACCGTCTCCACGTGTGGAGTGCGGTCCCCGCCGAACAGGCGTTGATCGCCCAGACGAGCCTCGCCGGGATCCCACCGGCCACCGATGACGCGGCCGTGTACACCGGGGTCTACCTCGAGGACCTGACCCGCGCGAAGATGGACTACTACCTGGAGACGAAGGTCGACATCCGCGACGCCCGGTGCACGAAGCAGGGCGCCGAGTACGTCGTCGCCGTGACCCTGACGTCCACCGCGCCGGCGGATGCCGCGACTTCGCTGCCGGACTACGTGACCGCGGGCGGGCGCTTCGGCACCCCCGCGGGAGACATCGCGACGCGCGTCGTGATCCACGGTCCGCTGGGCGCAACCCTGCTCGGTGCGAGCGACGGCGAGGACCTGCCGGTCAAGGCCGTGACCGACCCGAACGGTCGTCTCTACGCCCAGACCGACGTGACCCTCACTCCGGGGGCGACAACGGAACTCGTCTTCACGGTGCTCGCTCCGAAGGCCTCCGACGTACCCCCAAACCTGGTCACAACCCCCGGAATCACGGGCAAAACGACCATTTCAGCCTTCCCTCGGTGCGGCTCCTGACATAGCATGACAACACCTCAGGAAGCCACGCACCCGAATTCGTGACCCTGAGGAACCTCGCGCGGACGCCCACCCGAAATCGGCGGACGCAGGGGGTATTCGACGTTCCTTGGGGATATCAACATGAAGCGCACCCTTGCCCTAGCATCGCTCTGCCTCCTGGCAGTCTTCGCGGCCCCGACCGCCGCGAGTGCAGCGACCGACTCGTCCACCTACGGCCCTGCCGGCTGTGCGACCCTCACACCGGTGTCGGTGACCCAGGGGGAGTCGACCGTCTTCCGCTGCGACGGCACCTTCGACCCCGGCACTCCGGTGACGGTCACCGTCGCCGGGCCCGGCTGCAGCATTCCCGCTGCGAAGCCGAACACCGCCGGCGCGACCGAGCAGGCCGCCGAACAGAGCGCCGTGCCGACGTCCGGCACGTTCAGCGCCGACGCCGCCCGTGCGTTCGCGGTGACGATCGAGACCAGCAAGACCGCCTCCGGCACCTGCATGGTGACCGCGACCCAGGGCGCGACCACGGAGAGCGCCTCGTTCCAGGTCTCGGAGCGTGAGTTCGCCTCGACCGGCTTCGACGGTGGAGCCCTGCCGTGGATCGGCGGAGGCCTCCTCGTCGTCGGTGCCGGCGTCGTCGGCGCGATGGCGATCCGTCGCCGCAAGACGGCCTGATCCGTCGTTCGGGATCCGTGGGGCGAGCGGTCGTCCGCGCGGCCCACGACCTGACACCGTCCTCGCCCGGCTTGGCGTCAGACGGACAGGCCGTACCCCCAAAGGTGGTCACACCCGCGGAATTCCGCGGTTTTCCAGCCCTGGTGAGATGACGGCTCCCCTAGCATGATGACGGCCATGGAGGCCACGAGTGAACAGCGCTCGGCTCCAGGCCCTGTCCGCATGTCGCATCACGCAGCGCATGCGCCATCCGCACACCTAGGGGCCCGCACATGAAACGAACTCTCTCCGCCGCCGCACTCGTCCTCCTCGCCGTCGTCGCGCTGCCCACCGCAGCCAACGCGCTCGAGGGCGACAGCTACGGTCCAGGCAGCTGCAACTCGATCACGCCGGCGAGCGTCGCGCGCGGCGCGGCGGTCTCGTACTCGTGCTCGGACTTCTGGGCCGCGAACCAGACGGTGTCGATCACCATCGACTCCTCCGCAGCCGGTGTCTCCGCGCGCACGCTGTCGACCGTCGCCGACGCGGCCGGGGACATCCAGGTCTCCATCGACACGGCTGCGGACCCCGCAGGCACCTACACGCTGACCGCGACCCAGGGTGCCGTGACCGACTCGTCGGACTTCACCGTCCTGGACCCCGCGGACGCCGCTGCGGCCGCCGCATCGGCCTCCGACCCGTCTGCCGGGGGCAATGCCCTCGCCGACACCGGGTTCGCCGGAACCGCCCTCCCGTGGGTCGCCGGCGGGCTCCTCGCCGTCGGTGCCGCCGCGCTCGGTACCGTGGTCGTGCGTCGCCGCCAGCAGGTGTGAGAACACGGGTCGGCCGGGCGGCGATGGCGGCGCCCGGCTGATCCGGTCCGGGATCCACCGATTCCAGGAAGTGGCGAACAGCCGCTGAAAAATCGGCTATCCTAGACAAGGCCTTCGGGCCATCGGGGTGTGGCGCAGTTTGGTAGCGCGCTTCGTTCGGGACGAAGAGGTCGTGGGTTCAAATCCCGCTACCCCGACAGTACAAGCCCGGCAGATACGCAAGTATCCGCCGGGCTTCTCTGTTTCCCAGGGCTGGCGGTCCGCTGGGCTGGCGGGTTGCACATCCCGCTACCCCGACAGCAAAGCCCGGTCAGACGAGAAATCGTCTGGCCGGGCTTCTCTGTTTCCCCGGGCTGGCGGTCTGCTGGGCTGGCGGGTTGCACATCCCGCTACCCCGACAGCAAAGCCCGGAGATTCCCGGTCCCTGAGCCTGTCGAAGGGCAGCACTTCGACAAGCTCAGTGACCGGCGGAGGGCGCTCGGGACCAGCGGACGGTGCTCGGTACCGGCGGAGGGTGCTCGGTCCAGAGGGTCCTGGTCCCTGAGCCTGTCGAAGGGCGCACTTCGACAAGCTCAGTGACCGGCGGAGGGTGCTCAGTGACCGGCGGAGGGCGCTCAGTGACCGGCGGAGGGTGCTCGGTTCCCGGGGGTCCCGGTCCCTGAGCCTGTCGAAGGGCAGTCGGCCCCGGTCAGACCACCGTGCGGCGGGGGAGGAGCGTCACGAGCGACGCCTCCGGCCGGCAGGCGAAGCGTACGGGCGCATAGATGGACGTCCCGACACCCGCCGAGACGTTCAGGTACGCCGAGCGGAGGGCATGACGCCAGACGCTGAGCCCCTTCACCTGCTTGCGAGGGATGTCGCAGTTCGTCACGAGCGCGCCGTAGCCCGGCACGCAGACCTGGCCACCGTGGGTGTGCCCCGCGAAGATGAACTGCGCCCCCTGCGTCACGAACGCGTCGAGCACGCGCCGATACGGAGCGTGCATCACGCCCACGGTCACGGTGTGCGCCAGCGACGGGTCGTCGGTCTCCAACGTCTCCGCGTCCAACCGTTCGTCGATGAGCGCCGTGAGCGTGTCCAGGCGGTCGAAGTGCTTGTGCGGGTCGTCGACGCCGAACAGGTCGAGGCGGGTCCCGCCGACCGAGATCTCACCGACCGCGTTGTTGAGGTCGATCCAGCCGAGTTCGTCCATGAAGAACCGCTCGAGCGCGCCAGTGTCGAGGGTCGTCGGGGAGACGTGCTTCGAGGAGGTCTGTGTGAAGTACTTGAAGGGGTTCTTCGCAGACGGCCCGTAGTAGTCGTTCGAGCCGTGCACGAACGCCCCCGGAATCCCGGCGAACACCGAGAGCGCAGCCCGGATCCCGTCGATGCCCTGCTCGTGTCCCAGATTGTCGCCCGTGTTGATCACGACGTCCGGCCGGAGATCCGCCAGCGACCGCAGCCAGGCCTGCTTCCGCCGCTGCCAGGGCGCCATGTGGAGGTCGGACAGGTGCAGCACGGTGATCGGCTCGGCGTCGGGTGGGAGGACCGGGGCGGTCACCCGGCGCAGCGTGAACGCGTTGCGCTCGATGACCGACGCGTACCCGAAGGTGAGGGCCCCGAGGCCTGCCACGACGGCCGCTGCCGTTCCGAGTTTGCCGCCGGTGCTCATGGGTGCCGCCATCGAATTCTCCTCCTCGGTCGCCGAGAGGTGCCGACCGTCCCACGAGCGTACCTGCTGGCCCCTCTGAAGACGCCCGGAGCGGACCCCGCGCAGACGACGGAGGGCCCGATCGAATCCGATCGGGCCCTCCGTGCTGGCGTCAGGACGCTAACAGCTGGTCTTGGAGACCGTCACCGTCACCTTGCCGTCCTTGCGCGCCGCCGTACCGGCCGGTGGATCGACGCCGGTCACCTTCGGGGTCGTCGCCGCGGGATCGACCGCACACTTCTGGCCCACGTTCGCGAACCCGGCACCCTGCAGGGCCGCCTTCGCCTCGTCGTAGCTCGCCGCGCCACTCACGTCGGGGACGGTCGCCAGGAGGCCGTTGCTGGTGTAGACGGTCACGATGGAGCCCTTCGGCACCGTACCCGAGGGGTTCGTGCTGGCGGCCTGGCCTGCCGGCAGCGCAGAGTCGCCGGCGCCGCCGTTCGCGAAGCCGAAGCCGGCGTCCTCGAGGAGCTTCTGGGCCTCCTCGATGGTCTTCCCGGCGACGTCGGGCACCTGGACCGACTGACCGTTGATGAGCGACGGATCGGGGTCGCCGAACTCATCACCGCCGAACTTGGCGTTCGCCACCTTCATGATGCTGGGCCAGATCGAGTGTCGAAGGACGGCGACCTGTGTACCGTCGAAATACGTGCGTCGGAGGTTGACGTGGCCGGTCGCGTTGAACACACCGACGATGGTCGCGGCTTTCGTACTCGCGCCACTCATCCAGGTCGCCTCGTTGTTGTCCGTGGTTCCGGTCTTGCCGATGAGCGGGATGCCGTCGCGCGTGTTCGAGGAGCTCGTCGTGCCGCCTTGGAAGGTCGACTTGAGCGCCACGTTCGCGGTCGCAGCGACGTTGGCCTCGAGCCCGACACGACAGTTCGCGGACGGGACCGGGACCTCGGTGCCGTCGGGCTTCACGACCCGGTCGATCGCGATCGGGTCGCAGGTGGTGCCGCCGGCCGCGAATGTCGCGAAGGCGGTCGCCATGCTGAGCGGAGCGACCTCGTTGGTGCCGAGGACCGTCGCGGGTGACTGCAACAGCGGCCCGCCGTCGGCGCGGTGTACTCCCATCGACTCGGCGGTCTTGCGGATGCCGCAGAGGTCGAGCTGCTTCGCCATGGCGATGAAGCCGGTGTTGATGGACTGCTTCGTGGACTGGATTGCGGTGTACTGGCCGCCGTTGCCGCCCTCGTCGTTGCCGGGGTTCCAGTCGGAACCGGCGTACACGGTGCCACCATCGGCGCAGGAGTCCTTGAACGTGCCCCAGGGGGAGCGTTTGCGGCCGTCGACGCCCTCGTTCAGGCCGTGGCCCTCCTTGAGCCATTCGGCGAGGGTGAAGGTCTTGTACGTCGATCCGGGTTGGAAGCCGGTCGATCCGCCGTAGTCGAAGTCCGTGTTGTAGTTGACCGCGGAGAAGTTGGCTCCCGTGGCCAAGACGTCGGGGTCGTTCGAGTAGTCCTTGTTCTGCGCCATCGCAAGGATGCGACCCGTTCCGGGTTGAACCGTGACGGCGACCGCACCGACATCGAGCTGCTCACTGCTGTGAGGGATGTATGCGTCGAGCGCCGTCTGGGCGGCGTACTGGACGTCGAGGTCGAGCGTCGTGAACACGCTGTACCCACCGCGGTTGAACGCGGCCCAGCGCTCGTCTTCGGTGGCACCGAAGATCGGGTTGTTCTGGAACACCCGGGTGACGTAGTCGCAGAAGTACCCCGCGCCGGGGCTGACGTTGACGGCCGTCTGGCAACCGGTGCTCGCCGGGTTGATCGTGGGCGTGATGGCCGTTGCGATGGCGACGTCGTACTGCTCCTGCGTGATCTTGCCCTCCTTGATCATCTGATCGAGGACGTAGTTCCGCCGGTCGAGGGTGAGCGCGTACCCGTTCGCGGCACCGTTGGTCTCACTCTCGGGACGGTCGAGACGCAGGGTCTCCGGGTTGTTGACGATCGCCATGAGCGTCGCGGCCTGCTCGAGGTTGAGATTGGCGGCGGAGGTCGCGAAGTAGTAGTTGGCCGCGGCCTCGATGCCGTAGGTGCGGCCGCCGAAGCCGGCGATGTTGAGGTAGCCGCGCAGGATGTCCTGCTTGCCGTAGCGCTTCTCGAGGCCGATGGCCATGCGCATCTCCTTGAGCTTGCGCTCAGGGGTCGCCTTGGTCGCCTCTTCGTATGCGGCCTTCATCTTGGCCTGGTCGGTGATCGCTTCGGCCTTCTGCACGAGCACGTTCTTCACGTACTGCTGGGTGATGGACGAACCACCCTGCAGGTCGCGGCCGGTCGCGCTGATCGCGACGGCGCGGATGGTACCCGTGAGGTCGACGCCACCGTGCTCGTAGAAGCGCGGGTCTTCAGCGGACACCGCTGCGTCCTTGACGAACTGGTTGATCTGGTCCCAGCCGACCTCGATCCGGTTCTGCTGGTAGAACGACGCGAGCAGCTGCGGGTTGCCGGCGCTGTCGGTCGCGTAGATGGAGGACTTCTGCGCCAGCTCGTCGAGGGCCAGGTAGTCGGGCAGGCCGTCGAACACGTTGATCGTGCTGTTGGTCGCCATCCCCGTGACGGCGAGGGCCGGGGTGACCGTGGCGGTGACGAGGACACCCGCTGCGACGCTCAGGCCGAGAAAGCCGAGGAAGCCGCCGAGCACACCGGTGGCCGTGCGATGTTGTTGAGGCATGGATCGATGCTAAGCGACAATCCTGAAAAAGGCCCGCTCAGCGCCGCGTTGAAACCGGATCGTTGCCGCCGCGCGATGGTCTGCGGCTGCCGGCGACGAAGTGTCCGGCAGCCGCATCCGATCATCCGGGCGAGCCGTTGCCGTTCCCGTTCCCGGCACCGCCGCCGTTCCCATTGCCGTTGCCGGGGGCTGCTGGGCCGCCGTTCTCTCCAGTCCCGTCGGTGTCCCCGCCGTCGCCCGGCGCCGGTGTCGGTGCCTCGCTCGGGGCTTGCGTCGGGTCGGTCGTCGGCGTCGGAGCGGGGGTCGAGTCTTCGCCGCTGCCACCAGAACCATCGCCCTGCAGTGTGGCGCGGTCGGCCTCGGGGAAGTCACCGCCCGGGTACTTGGCGAGCGCGGCCGACATGACCTCCGGCCAGATGTAGTGCCGCATGGACGCCACCTGGGTGCCGTCGATGTAGGTGTCGCGGAGGTTGACGTGTCCGCTGACGTTGAAGGTGCCGACGACCGTCGCGACCGTCGTGCTCGCACCGCTCATCCAGGTCGCCTCGGCGTTGTCCGTGGTCCCGGTCTTGCCGATCAGCTCACCGACCCCGTCGGTGCGGGCGCCCGAGGCGGAAGCGGTACCACTCGACACGACACCCTGGAGCACGTCGTCAGCGGCCGCCGCAACCTTCGCATCGACGGATTGACGGCAGTTGGCGGAAGGGACCTCGGCGGTGGAGCCGTCGGGCTTCGTGATCGAGTCGATCGCGATCGGGTCGCACGTCTTGCCGCCGGCGGCGAGCGTCGCGAAGGCGGTCGCCATGCTCAGCGGAGCGACCTCGTTGGTGCCGAGCACGGTCGCGGGGGAGTTGTTCAGTGGCGCGCCGTCGGCACGGTGCACGCCCATCGACTCGGCGGTCTTGCTGATGTCGCAGAGGTCGAGTTCCTGTGCCATCGCGATGAACGCGGTGTTGATCGACTGCTGCGTGGCGCGTCTCACGGTGTATGACCCCGACTCGCCCTCGTCGTTCCGCGGACTCCACCCGGCCTCGGCCTGTTCCGTCCCGCCCGGCACACAACTGTTGGTGAAGGTGCCCCAGTCGGATCTCCGGTTGGCGTTGATCGACTCATTGACGCCCTTGCCCGACTTCAGCCAGTCCGTCAGCGTGAAGATCTTGTACGTCGAACCGGGCTGGAAGCCACCCGAACCGCCGTACGCCTGATCGGTGTTGTAGTTGATCGCGCTGTAGTTGGCGCCGGTCGCGAGGACGTCGGGGTCCTGCGAGTAGTCCTTGTTCTGGGCCATCGCGAGGATCCGCCCGCTCCCCGGTTGCACGCTTACCGAAACGGCACCGAGGTCGAGCTCCGTCGTGGTCTTCGGCACGTACTCGTCGATCGCGGCCTGCGAGGCGTTCTGGAGGTCGAGGTCGAGGGTCGTGAAGACGCTGTACCCGCCACGCTTGAAGTTCGTCCACCGTTCGTCCTGCGTCGCGCCGAAGATCTCGTTGTTCTGCAGCACCTGGGTCACGTAGTCGCAGAAGTAGGCGGACGACCCGGCCGCGGAACAGCCGGTGATGGGAGGCACGATCGTCGGGGTGATCGGGATCGCCACCGCGGCGTCATGCTGCTCCTGGGAGATCTTCTGCTCCTTGAGCATCTGATCGAGCACGTAGTCGCGTCGCGCCTTCGTCAGGGCGTAGCCGTTCGCCGCGCCGTTGTCGGCGCTGTCGGGCTTGTCGATCCTGAGGTTCTCGGGGTTGTTGACGATGGCCAGCAGCGTCGCAGCCTGCTCCAGCGTGAGGTTCGCCGCCGTGGTGTTGAAGTAGTAGTTGGACGCGGCCTCGATGCCGTAGACGCGTCCCCCGAAGCCGGAGATGTTGAGGTAGCCGCGGAGGATGTCCTCCTTGCCGTAGGTCTTCTCGAGCCCGATCGCGAGCCGCATCTCCTTGAGCTTGCGCTCCGGGGTCGTCGCGGTCGCCTCCTCGTAGGCCGCGTCGCTCTCCTTCTTGTCGGGGATCGCCTCGGCCTTCTGCACCAGGACGTTCTTCACGTACTGCTGGGTGATTGAGGAGCCACCCTGCGTCGATCCTCCGGCGGCGTTGTTGACGACCGCGCGGACGGTGCCCGCGAGGTCGATGCCACCGTGCTCGAAGAAGCGGGGGTCCTCAGCCGAGACCGCCGCGTCCTTGGCGAACTGGGAGATCTGGTCCCAGCTGTCCTCGATGCGGTTCTGGTCGTAGAAGGACGCGAGCAGCACCGGGTTGCCGGCGGAGTCCTTGGCGTAGATGCTCGACTTCTGCGCGAGCGAGTCGAGTTGGAGGTAGTCGGGGAGGCCGTCGAAGACGGAGATGCCCGTGGAAGTGGCGAGACCGGTCATCGCGATGGCAGGGGTGACCGCGGCGGTGGCGAGCACACCGGCGGCGACGCTCAAGCCGACGAAGCCGAGGACGCTCTGCGCGACCGTCTTCGCGGGGGTACGTGGTTCAGGCATAGGATCGAAGGTAAGCGGGGAAACTGTGAGCGAGCTTCACTTGGGGCTCGCCATGAAGATCCCCTGCGCCTCCGCCTCTCCGTGCGGAGCGCCCGATCGAGGAGAGACATGACCCGCTGGGAGTACCTCACCACGCCGTTGATGATCCACAACACGGCTGCCATCCTGAACAACTGGGGCGGGGAGGGCTGGGAGCTCGTCCAGGTCGTCACCGGTCCGGAGGGTGGGCTCGTCGCCTACCTCAAGCGCCCCATCGCCGACTGACCCGACGTCCCGGAGGAACCCCCATGTCCCAGATCGCCGACCGACTCGCCGAGCTCGGTATCACCCTGCCCACCGTCGTCCCGCCCGTCGCCGCCTACATCCCCGCGGTGGTCTCCGGCGAGCACGTCTTCACCTCGGGCCAGCTGCCCATGACCGACGGCAAGCTCCCCGCCACCGGCAAGGTGGGTGAGGGCGACGGACTCGTCTCGCCTGCGGACGCCAAGACCTACGCCCGGACGTGCGCCCTCAACGCGCTCGCCGCGGTGGAGAGCCAGATCGGTTCGCTCGACCGCGTCACCCGCATCGTGAAGGTCGTCGGCTTCGTCGCCTCCGACCCGGCGTTCACCGGCCAGCCCGGCGTCATCAATGGTGCGTCAGAGGTCCTCGGCGAGATCTTCGGCGACCTCGGCGTGCACGCCAGATCCGCCGTCGGCGTCGCCGTGCTCCCGCTCGACTCGCCCGTCGAGGTGGAGCTCATCGTCGAGTTCGCCTAGCGCGCGGCGCCACAACAGGAGATCCGCTCCGCAGCAGGAGAACGTAACCGCGTTCATCCTGCTGCGGAGCGGATCTCCTGCGTTCACCACTGATGCCTGCCTTGCGCGATCGCGTCTGAGATCTCGCGCTCGACGAGTGTCCACTGGTGCATGACCTGCCGGTAACTGAACCGGAGGACGGTGTGGCCGGATAGCGCGAGACGGCGATCCTGCGCGAGATCGCGGCTCCGTTGTGACGCATCCTGATGAGGAGCGTGTCCATCGAACTGCAGGATGAGGCGTTCGCCGATGAGTCCGTCGACCCGGTGACCGTCGACCACGACCTGCTGGCGCATCTGGATGCCGATCCGCGCGAGACGGATGCGCGGTATCGACTCGATGCCTGAGTCGGAGAGGTGGCTGACGCGGTCGATCACTCTTCTGAACCGTCGGGAACGGATCGGCATGAGTCTGAGCCGGTCGAGGTCGGCATCTCCGACGCGGACAGCCGATTCGAAGACCGCGAGCGCGCGTTCGAACGGTTGGCACTCGGCGAGGTGGACGAGCGCATTCACCGGTGGCTGCACCAGCGTGCGGGTGGACACCGGCGCCGGTCTCGCGCTCCAATGGAGCCGCAGCCCTGATTCAGTCGTCGCCGCAGACGTCGAAGGGACGGAGAGATGGACGAACCCGTCAGCCAGGTTCCACCAGCCGCGACGACCGGCGATCGTCAGACACGTCAATCGTCCTCCGCGCGTCGCCGCGAAGAGGAGTTGAGGATCACACGCTGCGGTCACGAGCCAGTTACGTCTCACGACTCGGACCGAGCCTGATTGCTTTGCTCGTTCGATGCCGTGCTTGGTCGCTCCGGCATCGAGCGCGTCGAGACGATGCACGATCCCGTCGCGCCGGTCGATCCACGGGGTGAGGTCCATCACCTCAGCTTCGCGGGCCGGGCGCGGCCACATGCCCCACTCAGGAGTGCTGGGGATGAGGCGCCCGCGAGTCTGCCCTGTGGAGCACAGGAGATCCGCCCCGCAGCAGGACCAACGTGACTACGTTCTCCTGCTGCGGGGCGGATCTCCTGCTGCGACGCTGCGAGGACTTACGTGCTCTTCACCATCTTGTCGGTGATGATCTGCATGACCGTGGTGTCGGCGAGCGTCGTGGTGTCGCCCACCTCGCGGCCCTCGGCCACGTCGCGCAGGAGACGGCGCATGATCTTGCCCGAGCGCGTCTTCGGCAGTTCGTTCACGAGGTAGACCTCGCGTGGGCGGGCGATCGGACCGATCTGTTCGCCGACCCAGCTGCGGAGCGCCCCGGTGATGTCCGCGAGTCCGGACGCCTGCTCGAGGTGGGACTCCTTGATGATGACGAACGCGACGACCGCCTGCCCGGTGGTCTCGTCGGCCGCACCGACCACGGCGGACTCGGCCACCATCTCGTTGGCGACGAGTGCCGACTCGATCTCAGCGGTCGAGAGTCGGTGCCCGGAGACGTTCATGACGTCGTCGACGCGGCCGAGCAGCCAGACGTCGCGGTCCGAGTCAAGTCGGGCGCCGTCGCCGGCGAAGTAGAACGGGCCACCCTCGACGTCCCAGAACTTCTCCCAGTAGGTCTCCTTGAAGCGCTCGGGGTCGCCCCAGATGCCGCGGAGCATCGACGGCCAGGGCTCGGTCACGACGAGGAGTCCGCCGCCGCCGGCGCCGACCGCGTCACCGGCGTCGTCGACGACGTCGATGGCGATGCCCGGGATCGGGACCTGCGCGCTACCGGGCTTCGTCGACGTGACACCGGGAAGGGCCGACACCATGATCGCCCCGGTCTCCGTCTGCCACCAGGTGTCGACGATCGGCGCGACCTTGTTGCCGATGATCTTGCGGTACCACATCCACGCCTCGGGGTTGATGGGCTCACCCACCGAGCCGAGCAGGCGGAGTGACGACAGGTCGAACTGCTTCGGGATCTTCCGCCCGAGCTTCATGAAGGAGCGGATCGCCGTCGGAGCCGTGTAGAAGATGCTCACGCCGTACTTCTCGATGATCTCCCACCAGCGTCCCGGGTGCGGGGCGTCCGGCGTGCCCTCGTAGAGCACCTGCGTCGCGCCGTTCGCGAGGGGTCCGTAGGTGACGTAGCTGTGACCGGTGATCCAGCCGATGTCGGCCGTGCACCAGTACACGTCGGTCTCGGGGTGCAGGTCGAAGACGTTCTTGTGGGTGAACGCCGTCTGCGTCAGGTAGCCGCCCGAGGTGTGCAGGATGCCCTTCGGCTTCCCGGTGGTGCCGGAGGTGTAGAGGATGAAGAGCGGTTGCTCGGCGGGGAACGGCTGCGCGTCGTGCTCGGGTTCGGCGTCGGCGATGGCCTCGTGCCACCAGAGGTCGCGTCCGGCCGTCCAATCGACCTCGTTCTCGCCGCGACGGACGACGAGCACGTGGTCCACGGTCGCCTGCTCGGGCAGTTCGCCGCGGCTCGCGAGCGCCGCGTCGACGGCGGGCTTGAGCGCGGAGACCTTGCCCTTGCGGTAGCCGCCGTCGGCGGTGATGACGAGCTTGGCCTCCGCGTCGTCGATGCGGGAGCGCAGGCTGTCCGCGCTGAACCCGCCGAAGACGACCGAGTGGACCGCGCCGATGCGCGCGACGGCGAGCATCGAGACGATCGCCTCAGGGATCATCGGCAGGTAGATGGCGACCCGGTCGCCGGCTTCGACGCCGAGGCTGGTGAACAGGTTGGCCGCGCGCTTGACCTCGGCCGTGAGCTCGGCGTAGGTGATCGTGCGGGTGTCGCCGGGCTCGCCCTCCCAGTGGAGGGCGACGCGGTCGCCGTTGCCGGCCTCGACGTGCCGGTCGAGGCAGTTGTACGCGACGTTCAGCTCGCCGTCGTCGAACCAGGTCGCGAAGGGTGGGTTCGACCAGTCGAGGGTCTTCGTGAACGGCTTGCTCCACGTGAGCAGCTCGCGGGACTGCTCGGCCCAGAAGGCGAGCCGGTCACTCGACGCCCGCTCGTAGAGCTCGGCGCTGGCGATCGCCTGCGCGGCGAACTCCTCCGACGGTGGGAATCGTCGGTCTTCGTGCAGCAGGCTGTCGATCTGAGTGCTCATCGTGTGTGTCTCGCTCCCTTGCGAATCCGCGTTCCTGACTCGACCTGCCGAGGCGGGTCGAGTCCGTGCCATGCACGAGCGTAGCGCGTTCTCGGTTGCGGATTTGTCACTCATCCGAACAAACTCGTGGGGCCAGTCTGTGAATGATCTGGGCATGGTAGGGAAACCACTCGATCTGGGGTCGTCTGAGTGCTTGTATTCCCCGTTCACTGGCGTACACTTGGACCCGGCCGAATACACATTCGTGCATGCAGTGCCAGCGATTCCCCCCAATCCGGCACTGTAGAGGCGGCACCCATTCCCCCCAATGGGTGCCGCCTTCTTCTGTCTCCGGCGCCGGCTGCAGGTGGCCGCCGGGGAGTATTCGAATATCGCTTATAGTTCTGCCACTATCAGCTCTATGCTTCTGAGATGACCGATCTCTTCCTGGCCGTCGTCGTCGACATCGTGGGTTCCCGCCGTCTCGACGATCGCACCCGCGCTCAGCGTGCGATCCAGGACGTCTTCCTCCAGGTGGAGGCCACCTGGCCCGCCGAGCAGCCGCTGCGTCCCACGGTCGGCGACGAGTTCCAGGTCGTCTACGCGGACGTCGCGACCGCACTGCGTGCCACCACCCTCGCGCGACTCCTGTTCCCTGCCGAGGTCGACTGCCGGTTCGGCCTCGGCTGGGGTGAGGTCACGGACATCGACGCCGGGCAGGACGCGCTCATCCAGGACGGCTCCGCCTGGTGGCGGGCCCGGGCCGCCATCGACGAGGCCCATCGGAGGGAGGACAAACGTCAGCCGTACCTGCGATCGTGGTTCGAGGGCGAATCGCCCCAGGACGGAGACTCCATCGTGAACGCACTCCTCACCCTGCGCGATCACACGATCGATCAGATGCGGAACCCTCGACAGCGACAGCTCGCCGCGGGTGCGCTCCTCGGCCGATCGCAGGAGTCGATGGCGGCCGAGGTCGGCATCTCGCAGTCCGCGGTGTCGCAGAACCTGCAACGATCGGGCGGCGCCGCGCTCGTCTCGGCCCTCGACCTGCTCGCCGGAGCGCCGATTCGATGATCACGGCCGTCCTGCTGCTCATGATCGGGGTCGCCGACATCTGTCGTGGACTGATCCGGGGACCGCGCTGGTCGCCGGCGATCGGGCTGGTGGTGGTCTGGCTGTTCGCCGTGCTGGGCCTCGGGCTCGACTGGTGGTGGCCGACGCTGACCGGCCTCGTCGCCCTCGGGTGGATCGTGGCGATGCCGTCCTCGGACACCTCGCGACCACGCGGACTCTGGCCCGTGCTGCTGCTCGGTCTCCTCGTCGTCGCCTCCATGCTCGTGTTCGGGGCGGGCGGGACGGCCGACAGCGCCGCAGCGCAGGTCTACGCGGGCTTCGACCTCGGCGTGCTGCAGGAGGTGCCCCTGGCCCTCGCCGTCGCGGCCGGGTCGACCCTCGTCTTCCTCACGCGGAGCAGCAACCTCATCGTGCGGGCGTCGCTGCGCCGCGCGCGTGAGGACGATGAGCCGCAACCGGCCGCGGCACCCGCCTCCGCCTGGACGGTCAGGATCCGCGGTCGAGAGTTGGGGAGCGTCGAGCAGGGCGGCACGCCGCTGCGTCCGACGACGCAGCTGCTCGGTGGCCGACTCATCGGCCCGCTCGAACGGGTCTTCATCGTCGTCCTCGCGCTGAGTGGTACCGGCATGGTGATCGCCGCCATCGTCGCGGCCAAGGGGATCGTGCGCTTCCCGGAGATCTCCGAGGATCGCGGTGTCGGCGGCAAGGCTGAGGAGTTCCTCGTCGGCAGCTTCACGAGCTGGGCGATCGCCGCTGCTGCGGTGCTCTACCTCTGGGTGATCGCGGCCGGGTGAGGCGCCACGGGGTCCCGCGTCGGTTCACGAGGGACCCCGTGGCTCATCGCTGCTCGAGGAACGCCGCGAGCTGCTCCTGATCGGGGTATGAGGCCTGGGCGCCGGCCCCGGTCGCCGCGTAGCTGCCGACGGTCGAGGCGAATCGGGCCGCGTCGACGAGCTCGTCTCCGGCAGCGAGTCGCAGCGCGAGGGCGCCCATGAATGCGTCGCCGCAGCCGGTGGTGTCGACGGCGTCCACCGTCGGCGACGGAACCGACGTCGGGTCGGCCTCGCCGTCGATCACGACACTGCCTGCGGCCCCGGTCGTGACGACGGCTCGGCGGATGCCGTGGCTGCGCAGTGCCGTGGCGGTCGCCTCCCACCCGGCCTCCTCCGGGTCGACCCCTGCGAGGTCGGCCGCCTCGTGCTCGTTCACGAGGAGGACGCCGGTCGCCTGGAGGAGCTCCTCCGGCACCGGACCGTAGGGGGAGAGGTTGAGGAGCACGAGCGCGCCGGCCGAGGCGCCCCGCCGGGCCGTCTCGAGCACGGTGTCGATCGGCACCTCGAGGCACAGGCAGACGACACCGGCACCGTCGAGAGCCGTCCACGCCTCGCCGATCCGATCCGGCGTGAGGGTGCCGTTCGCCCCGGGCGACACGATGATCGTGTTCTCCCCGGCGTCGTCGACGGTGATGACCGCGGTGCCCGTCGCGACGTCGTCACGTCGGGCGATCCGGGTGACGTCGACCCCGGAGCTCGACAGCGACTCGAGCAGGAGGGACCCGTGCGCGTCGTCGCCGACCGCGCCGACCATGGTGACGTCGCCGCCGAGTCTTCCCGCGGCGACCGCCTGGTTGGCGCCCTTGCCGCCGGGGATGACGGCGAGTTCGGATCCGGTGAGCGTCTCCCCGGGCTGCGGGAAGCGTGCCGTGCGGACGACGAGGTCCGCGTTCAAGGACCCGACGACGACGATGCGTGGACTCTGCATGGTGACCTTCCTAGGCTGCCGAGGCGGTCTCGGCCGGACGGACCTCGGCGCCCGCGGGCTTCGGGATGAGGAACGACACCAGCAGGGCGACCGCGGTGATGCCCGCGCCGACCAGCATGGCACTCGTGTACCCGGCCGTCGACGTGCCTCCGGCGGGTGCGACGGCGATCTGGACGGCGGGGAGGACGACGAAGCTGAGGCCGGCGCCCAGGTTGAAGGCGCCCGCGTTCAGTCCGGGCAGGAAGCCCGGGTTCTCCTTCGGCGACAGGACGATGCCCAGCCCGTTGAGCATGATGTTGCCGATGCCCGCGTAGGTCGCACCGATGAGGACGGTCGTCGCGATGAGCACGGGGAGCGAGTGCACACCGACGAGCGCCATGATGACGATCGAGACGATGCTGCCGATGAGGCCGATGCGGAGCACGTTCAGGTAGCCGAGCGTGGGCGCGAGACGACCGGCGAACGGGCCGACGAGCCAGCCGACGAGGGCGTACGGCGTCAGGAACGCGAGGGAGGCGAGGTCGGCCTCCATGCTGAAGCCCGCGTCGGCGTTCTGGGCGATCGAGGTGACGAGGCCGTTGGCGACGGCGAAGACACCGGTCATCGTGAGCAGCGTCGTGAGCAGGAGTGCCCAGGTGCTGCGCTGGCGGAGGTACTTCGTGGCGACCAGCGGTTCGGCGACGCGGTTCTCGACGGTCCAGAAGATCGCGAACGCGACGAGGGCGAGGACGATGAACCCGCCGACGAGCAACCAGTTCGCCGCTGCGAGCTTGCCGGCCTCGTTGAACGCGGTGAGCAGTGCGGCGATCGACACGACGAGCGGGAGCACGCCCCACCAGTCCATCCTCGTACCCTTCGAAGGCTGCGAGTTCACGGCCCACAGGACGACGAAGACGATCGCGACGGCTGCGACGACGGCCATGGTCCAGAAGACGGACCGGAAGCCGTGGTTCGTGACGAGCCAGCCGCCGGCGAGGGCGTCGATCCCGGCGATGCCGCCGTTGACCGCGGTGATGAGGCCCATCATGGCGCCGTACCGCTTCGGGTCGGTGACCTCGGCGCGCAGCATGAGCAGGGTGATGGGCACGACCGGCCCGGAGACGCCCTGGATGATGCGGCCGACGAACAGCATCTCGACGTTCACGGCGAGGGCTGCGACGACGGTGCCGACGAGCATGATGACGAGCATGCCCGTCAGGACACGCTTCCGTCCGATGATGTCGCTGAGGCGGGGGAGGAAGACGGAGAACAGCGCCGCCGTGGTGAAGAACATCGTCTGCGACAGGCCGATGGTGGCGTCGTCGGTCTGCAGTTCGCGCGCCATGCTGACGAGCGCGGGGCTCAGCATGCTGGCGTTCAACTGGAACGCGACGCAGGCGGCGAGCAACGCCGTCATGAGGGCGCCGATGCGGACGGCGGGCTTCGTGGAGCCCAGGAGGTCGCTCACAGCTCGATCTCCCCGATGTTCTCGAGGGCGTCGGTGACGAGGCCCCAGAAGCGTGCGTGGTCGAGCTCGGTCGCGGCCCAGGTGCTGCAGTCGTCCGGAGCCGGGCTGCGGAAGTCGGCGACCGTCATGCCGAGGGTGAGCGTGCCCGTGAGTTCGATGTCGATCGGCACCTTGACGGTCCGCACGATCGTCGGGTCGATCACGTAGGCGACCGCGCACGGGTCGTGCACCGGCGGGCTGTCGAAGCCCTGCGCGTCCTTGTAGGTGGTGCCGAAGAACTCGAGCAGCTCCTCGACGAAGCGCGCCGGGCCGGTGCCGATCGCGGCGATCCGCTCGACGACCTCCGGGGTGGCGAGGGCCTGGTGCGTGAGGTCGAGGCCGACCATGACGACGGGCCAGCTCTCGTTGAAGACGATGTGCGCGGCCTCGGGGTCGATCTTGATGTTGAACTCGGCCACCGCCGACCAGTTGCCGACGTGGTACCCGCCGCCCATGAGGACGACCTCCTTGACGCGCTCCACGATGCGCGGCTCCTTGCGGGCTGCGAGGGCGATGTTCGTCAGGCCGCCGGTCGGGACGAGGGTGATCTCGCCCGGCTCGTGCGACATGACGAGGTCGATGATGAGGTCGATGGCGTGCCGGTCGTCGAGGGCGATCGTCGGTTCGGGGAGGACGGGGCCGTCCATGCCCGATTCGCCGTGGATGTCCGGCGCGTTCTCGAGCGGGCGCACGAGCGGGCGGTCGGCACCGGCGGCGAACGGCACGTCGGTGATCCCGGCGATGCGGGCGACGGCGAGGGCGTTCCGGGTGACCTTCGGGAGCGTCTGGTTGCCGACGACGGTCGTGACGGCGAGCAGCTCGATCTCGGGGTTGCCGTGTGCCAGGAGGATCGCGATCGCGTCGTCGTGGCCTGGGTCGCAGTCGAGGATGATCTTGCGGGGCATGGTTCTCCACATCGTTGGGGTGCTGGGGAAGCGGGCGACACGGCACGTAAAGCGCTTCAGGTCCGCCGGGAGCAGCCTACGTCAAGCGCTTTAGGTTCGCCAAACCGGGTTGTTCGGCCCAGGGTTCCGCGGCCCCGATACGATCGACGGGTGCCCCTCGAACCGAACGATCCCCGGCCACGCGCCGCCCGTCGCGTCACGGCGGCGATGGTGGCGGAGCGGGCCGGGACCTCGGTCGCGACCGTGTCGCTCGTCGCCAACGGCAAGGATGCCGGGCACGTCTCGGCACAGAACGCCGAACGGGTGCGCCAGGCGATCGCGGAGCTCGGCTACGTCGCCGACCACGCCGCGCGGGCGCTCGCGAGCGGGTCCAGCAACCTTGTCGTCTTCGTGACGCCGGATGCGTCGAACCCCTATTTCGGTGCGGTGATCCGCGGGCTCCGGGCCGGCCTCGGCGACGCGTACCAGTTGCTCGTGTCGGTGACCGGGGAGGGCGACGTGCCGACGGCGGCGGCGCTCGGCCGACTCGCGGCCCTCCGACCGGCCGGGGTCGTGGTCGACGCGCCGAGCGAGGCCTTCCTGGACGAGCTCCGGCTCGACACCGCGCTCGTGTTGCTCGACGCACCCCGCCTCCCGACGACGACGGCGGAGGCAGCGTCCGGTGCCGTCGTCACCGACCGACGCGCCGTCTCCGTCGACTTCGACCTCCTCGGCGGTGTCCGAGCACTCCTCGACCACCTCCACATCCTGGGTCACCGGCAGCTCGGGTACCTCGGCGGCCGCACGGCGACGGACACGTTCCTCCTGCGTCGATTGCTGCTCGAGCGCGAGGCTGCCGTGCGCGGTATGCGGGTGCACGCCGACGATCGCGCGGAGAGCATCATCGATCTCGAAGCGGCGGCCGCGGCATTCGTCGACAGCTGGCCGCGGTGGCGCGACTCCGGGGTGACCGCGCTGGTCTGCGCAACCGACACGCACGCGTACGGGGTGCTGCAGTCGGCGCGGGCGATGGGCATGCCGGTGCCGGGGGAGCTCGCGGTGGTCGGGTTCGACGACCTGGCGTCGTCGGTGGTGAGCGATCCGCCGTTGACGAGTGTGCGGTTGCCCGGTGAGGCGCTCGGTCGCGCGGGCGCCGAGCAACTCCTCGCCCGGATCGAGGGCCGGACGGTGGAACCCGCCCCGGTGATCGCTGCGGACCTCGTCATCCGCGCCTCGACGATCGGTCGCTGAGGCGGGGCGACGTCCGCCTGACCCCGCTCCACAACCGCGACCGTTCGCGTGACGTCGTGTGGTCCGCGCCTCCACACTGCGGTGCTCGTACGGGCGCGCCTACGCTCGCCGCATGTCCGATCGCTTCGTCGTCTCCGTCCCGCCCGATGCCGCTCCGCCCGACCCGCCGGGGGCGGCGGCCGACACCGAGCCCGCGCGTGCGGCCGAGTCGCGCGGGGTCACGGCGCTCGCCGACTTCGGGGCTCTTGCTCCCTACCTCGCCGATCCGGGGGTCACCGATCTCTTCGTGAACGGTTCGTCCGGCCTCTGGCTCGACCACGGTGCCGGGCTCGTCCGGGAGGCGGGGTGGCGCTCCGATGAGGCGACCATCCGAGCGCTCGCGGTGCGCCTGGTGGCGAGGGGCGGGCGGCACGTCGACGAGGCGACCCCGTGCGTCGACGTGCGTCTGCAGGACGGGGTGCGGGTGCACGTGGTCCTCCCGCCGGTGTCGACCCGGGGGACGTTGCTGTCCATCCGGGTGCCGCGGGACGAGGCGCTGGGGTTCGATGCGCTGCAGGCCGCCGGGATGTTCCCGGCGGCGGTCGCCGAGCTGCTGCGCGACGCGGTCGCGGCCCGGACGAACATCCTCATCACCGGCGCGGGTGGCTCCGGCAAGACGACGCTCCTCGGCGCCCTGCTCGGCCTCGCCTCACCCGCCGAGCGGCTCGTCGTGATCGAGGACGTCGCGGAGCTGAGGGTCCTCCACCCGCATGTCGTCGCACTCCAGTCGCGCCAGGCCAACCTGGAGGGGGCCGGCGGCATCGACCTCGAACGCCTCCTGCGCGAGGCCCTCCGCATGCGTCCCGACCGGCTCGTCCTCGGCGAGTGCCGGGGGCCCGAGGTGCGCGAGCTGCTGTCGGCGCTCAACACCGGGCACGACGGTGGTGCCGGCACCCTCCATGCGAACTCCGTGACCGACGTGCCCGCCCGTTTGGAGGCGCTCGGTGCGCTCGCCGGCATGAGTCAGGAGGCCGTCGCCCGTCAGGCGACGAGCGCGATCGGACTCATCGTGCACCTGGCACGGCTCCCGGTCGGCCGACAGGTGGTCGCGGTCGGCCGCCTCCTGATCGACGAACACGATCGCCTCTCCGTCGAGGAGCTACCGTGACCCGGCTACGGGTCCTGCGGCGAGTGCTCGCCGCGCTTCCCGGTGCGGCCCAACCCGATGACGACGGCCCGGCACGCGTGGCGCGCACCACCCGTCGTCTGGCCGTGCTGCTGGGTGCCGGCGTCGCACCCGGCAGCGCTTGGAGGCATCTGGCCCTGGAAGCGGACGCCGATGCGCGGACGCGATCAGCAGCGGGGTCCGTCGGGCTCGCGACGGATGAACCGGACGACGAAGCCGGCCCGACGAGCGATCATCGGGCCGACGCGGCGGTGCTGTCAGCGGTGGCCGATGCTGCAACGCACGGCGGCGACCTGCCGGCGGCGATCGCCGCCATCGCTGATCAGGAGACGGGTGCTGGCGCGCGCACAGCCTGGGCGGGCCTGGCAGCCGCTTGGCAGGTCGCTGCGATCAGCGGCGCACCACTCGGCGTCTGTCTGCGCGACCTCGCCGGGTCGCTGCGCGAGTTGGACCGCATCGGTCGCGACGTCGGCACAGCGCTCGCCGGACCGTCCGCGACGGCGAGGCTGGTGCTCTGGTTGCCGCTCGTCGCCGTCCTCCTCGGGATGGCCCTCGGCTTCGACACACTGCGGACGCTCTTCGCGACGCCTCCTGGGCTCTGCTGTCTCGCGGCGGGCGTGGCGTTCCTCGTCGTCGGTGCGCGCTGGAGTTCGGCGCTCAGTGCACGGGCGGCCAGGCGCGACCCGGCACCGGGGTTGTCGCTCGACCTCGTCGCGGTGGCGATGGCGGGTGGGGGAGCGGCGCCGGCGGCCCGGTCGATCGTCGAGGAGGCGTGCGAGCGGTTCGCCGTCCCCTACGACGGTGCCACGATCACGAGCGTCCTCGCCCTGTCGGCCAGGGCGGGCATCCCCGCCGGTGAGCTGCTGCGCAGCGAGGCGGAGCAGCAGCGTGATCAGGCGCGGTCCGACGGTGAGCGGGCAGCCGCGATCCTCGCGACCCGCCTCATGATCCCGCTCGGGGTCTGCATCCTGCCGGCCTTCCTCCTCGTCGGTGTGGCTCCGCTCCTCCTCAGCGTCGTCACGTCGACGACGCTCGGCTTCTGACGAACTGTTCGCCGCAGACCCGCCTTGCTGCAGTGGCGTTGCTGCTTCAGTCGCGCGAGCGTGGCAGTGCACGCCAGCAGCGTGCACCGACGAGCACGGCGACGGCGATGATCACGATCGGCACGAGGATCCACGCGACGTCGCCGGACCAGCCGACGCCGATGCCGTCTTCGTTGGCGAAGGCGAGCACGTCGACGAAGAAGAACCGTGCGTGCGCTTCATCGAGTGTCGACTGCTCGACCACCGAGAGCATCCCGAGGGTGAACAGGGCGAACGAGAACCAGTAGGCGAGGATCGCGACACCGCCCCAGATGACCCCGATCGACCAGGTCGGTCGCAAGCGGGCCGGGTCGTCGGCGTAGCGGGCGGCCAGAGCGCGTGGTGAGCCGAGGTCGGCCACGGCGATCGTCATCGGTCGCTGATCGACCGAGAGCTCGTCCCGGAGTGAACGGATGATCGAACGGCGTTCCCGCCCCGTGACCACGGCCTCGAGGTGCCAGTCGAGGCGCTGCAGGTACGAGTCGCGTCGCCAGCGGTCCGCGACGCTCAGTCCGCGTGCAGCGCGCTCGGCGAGCAGGTCGTCCGGGGTGGCGTGCTTCTGGTCGATCATGCTGATGCTCCTTCAGGGTCGATTCCTCGTTCGGCGATGTCGGTCATCGCCCTCCAGCGGGCGATGGCGTCGAGCCTCGCCGCGTCTCCTCGTTCGGTGATCGCGTAGTACTTCCGTGCTGGTCCGCCCGAGGAAGCGACCCGACGCGCGGTCACCAGTCCGTCGCGTTCGAACCGGCTGAGGACCGGGTAGACGACCCCGGTCGCCAGATCGGCCAGGCCGAGTGCTCGGAGCCGCTCGACGAGCTCGTATCCGTAGGTCTCGCCCCGGTGCACGGTGGACAGGATGAGCATCGGCAACACACCTCGGAGGAGTTGCGAGTCGCGCGCCGCCAGCTGTTCATCCATGACTATTATTCAAGCATGAATAGTGGTTCGGTGCAAGGCGAGTTCGCTCCACAACCGGCCGGTCGACCCGGCCCGTCGCCGACGTCGGATCCGCCCGCGCGTCGTTGGACGCGGTCGCCGAACATGGAGGTGTTCGTGCCACGAGCGCAGCACTCCGGTGCGGGGAAGGAACATCATGATCACGATCGGTCGTCGAGTCGAGCAGCGTGTCACGCGCGAGGTGCGGCGCGTCCTGCAGGACGAACGGGGGTCCGCCACGGCGGAGTACGCGGTGGCCACGATGGCGGCCGTCGGGTTCGCCGGGCTCCTCGTCGCCATCCTCCGCGGAGACGAGGTGCGGGGCATCCTCACCGACCTCATCCGACGAGCCCTGACGGCGAACGGTTGAGCCGTGCGGCTGAAGGTACCGACGTGCCGTTCGGAGGACGGCGCGGTGACGGCGGAGTTCGCTGTCGTCGTCCCGGCCGTCGTCCTCGTGCTGGCCATGGGACTCTCCGCGGTGCAGGTGGGGCTGACCCAGCTCCGTGCGACCGACGCAGCGGCCGACGCCGCCCGGAGCCTGGGGCGAGGCGACGACGCCGGGACCGCGGCGGGTCGGGTCGCGCGCGTCCTGCCGGGGGCCACTATGACGAGTGGCGTGGAGGGCGACCTCGTCTGCGTGCGCGTCGACGCCGTCGGCGGGTCCGGCCTGGCCGGCGTCGTCCCGGTGTCGGCATCCTCATGCGCCATGGGCGGCGGCCGATGAGCGTGAGGTGGCGCCGCCTGGTCCTCCGCGCGGCGCGAGACCTGCGCGACGAGACCGGAGCAGGGTCGGTTCTGGCGGCAGGCATCCTCGGGGCGCTGGTCGCCGTCCTCCTGGCGACGCTGCCCGTGGTGACGCTGTTCGCCGCTCATCAGCGAGCGGCCAACGCGGCCGACGCAGCCGCGTTGGCGGCAGCCGACACCGCGTCCGGTCGTCTCCCAGGCTTCCCCTGCGAAACTGCTCGCATGGTCGCGGCGCGCAATGCGGCGTCGCTCGGCACCTGCAGTGTGGAGGGCGTCACCGTCCTCGTCGACGCCACTGTCGACACGGCCTTCGGCGCCATCACGGTCGCCGCGAGAGCCGGACCTCCTCCGGAGGCGTCCGGCGCCGTCGTCGGGGTGCCCGCGACCGCCACCTATTAAGAGGTAGCGGTGCGATCGGTCAGCCCTGACCGGAGTCGGTCGTGAAGACCGCCTCCAGGAAGCGGTAGTCGACGGCGCTCGGGGCACCGGAGTCGTCGTACTCCTCGCCGGTCGTCCGGGCGTACCGGTAGACCTTGCCGGCGGTGCCGCTCGGCACGTCGACGGTGGGCGTCGGTGATCCGCGGTCGCTGAGTCGGGCGCTGATCGTCTTGCCCTCCAGTGGACCGTCGGTCAACTTCACGGTGTAGTTCGTCTGGGTACTCATGGCAGACATTCTGCTCCGAACGCCGCAGAACGCAAGGGGATGGACACGCACGTGGCCGCCCCACGATTGGACAAGCCTGCTGTGCACGTGTGTATGGTGTGCCTGATGGAAGGAGCCTCGTGGCAGGCAAGAAACTCGTGATCGTAGAGTCACCGACCAAGATGAAGTCGATCGCCGGATATCTCGGTGACGACTACGAGGTGCTGTCCTCGGTCGGTCACATCCGCGACCTCATCGAGCCGAAGAACCTTCCCGCCGAGCTCAAGAAGGGCTCGCTCGGCAAGTTCTCGGTCGACGTCGACAACGGCTTCGAGCCGTACTACGTCGTCTCCGACGCGAAGAAGAAGACCGTCGCGGACCTCAAGCGCGCACTCAAGAACGCCGACGAACTCCTCCTCGCGACTGATGAGGACCGCGAAGGCGAAGCCATCGCGTGGCACCTCCTGCAGGTCCTGCAGCCCAAGGTCCCCGTCAGCCGCATGGTCTTCCACGAGATCACCAAGGACGCCATCCTCGCCGCGAAGGACAAGACGCGGCCCCTCGACACCGACCTCGTCGACGCCCAGGAGACCCGCCGCATCCTCGACCGCCTGTACGGGTACGAGATCTCGCCCGTGCTCTGGCGCAAGGTCGGCCCCGGGCTGAGCGCCGGACGCGTGCAGTCCGCCGCCACCCGACTCGTCGTCGACCGGGAGCGGGAGCGCCTCGCCTTCCGCGCCGCCTCCTACTGGGACGTCATCGCTCGCTTCCTCCCCGAAGCCGACGCCACCGGAGCGCCCTTCACCGCACGTCTCGTCCGGCTCGAAGGCGACCGCGTCGCCACCGGCCGCGACTTCGACGACCTCGGACAGCTCAAGGGCAGTGCCGTCCCGCTCGACGAACAGCGGGCCACGGCGCTCGCCGCAGCACTTGAGCAGTCGAAGGCGACCGTCCTCTCCGTCGAGTCCAAGCCGTACTCCCGCCGGCCGGCGGCTCCCTTCACGACCTCCACGCTCCAGCAGGAGGCCGGTCGCAAGCTCCGGTTCTCCGCTCGCCAGACGATGAGTGTCGCGCAGTCGCTGTACGAGAACGGCTACATCACGTACATGCGTACCGACTCGCCGTCGCTGAGCAAGCAGGCGATCGACGCGGCCCGGAAGCAGGCTGCTGCCCTCTACGGTGCCGAGACGGTGCCCGACAAGCCGCGCCTCTACAGCGGCAAGAGCAAGAACGCGCAGGAGGCGCACGAGGCGATCCGTCCCTCTGGCGACACGTTCCGCACGCCGTCCTCGCTCGCCTCGACGCTCCGCGGCAACGACTTCAAGCTGTACGACCTGATCTGGAAGCGCACCGTCGCCAGCCAGATGGCCGACGCGAAGGGCTCCACCGCGACGATCACGCTCGAGTCGAAGACCGACGTCGGCCGCGCCGAGTTCACCGCGTCCGGCACCGTCATCACCTTCCGCGGCTTCCTCGCCGCCTACGAAGAGGGCCAGGACGAGGACCGCAACTCCCAGGACGACGCGTCCGAGGCGAAGCTGCCCCCGCTCACCGAAGGCCAGCAGCTCGGCATCGAGGACCCGGAGGCGAAGGGGCACGAAACCTCGCCGCCGCCGCGCTACACCGAGGCCAGCCTCGTGAAGCGGCTCGAGGAGCTCGGCATCGGCCGACCGTCCACGTTCGCATCGATCATCTCCACGATCATCGATCGCGGCTACGTGACGCAGCGCGGCCAGGCGCTCATCCCCAGCTGGGTGGCGTTCAGCGTCGTCCGTCTCCTGGAGGAGTACTTCGAGGAACTCGTCGAGTACGACTTCACCGCGGAGATGGAGAACGACCTCGACCGGATCGCCGGCGGCTCGGTCGACCGCGTCGACTGGCTCAAGGGCTTCTACTTCGGCGACGATTCGGGTCGCGGCCTGCGTCAGGTCATCGACAACCTCGGCGACATCGACGCCCGCCGCATCAACTCGATCGTCATCGACGACGGGGTCACGCTCCGCATCGGCAAGTACGGCCCGTACCTCGAGGTCACGCCCGACGGTCCGCCGCCGGCCGAAGGAGAGGAAGCCCCGACGCCGCGTCGGGTCAACCTGCCCGAGGACCTCGCGCCCGACGAACTGACGCCCGCGAAGGCGCACGAGCTCATCGACGCACCCGTCGTCGGCGATCGCGTCATCGGTGTGAACCCGACGACCGGCAAGGAGATCGTCGCGAAGGACGGACGCTTCGGCCCCTACATCACCGAGGTCGACCCGGAGCCCGAGGCGGAGCTCTCCGTCGACACGGCGACCGGCGAGGTGACCGAGCCTGCTGCGAGTGCCAAGAAGAAGGCCCCCGCCAAGAAGAAGGCGGCAGCCGAGAAGCCCCGCACCGCGTCGCTCTTCAAGTCGATGGACCTCGCGACCATCGACCTCGAGACCGCGCTCAAGCTCCTCGACCTGCCTCGCGTCGTCGGTGCCGATCCTGAGTCCGGCGAAGAGATCCTCGCGCAGAACGGTCGCTACGGTCCGTACCTGAAGAAGGGCACCGACACCCGGTCGCTCACCTCCGAGGACGACATCTTCGCGGTCGACCTCGCCGGTGCCGTCGAGCTGTTCGCACAGCCCAAGTACGGAGCCCGGAAGGCGTCGAGCGCCCTCAAGGAGTTCGAGGCCGACCCCGAGAGCGGGAAGCCGATCAAGATCAAGGACGGCCGTTTCGGCGCCTACGTGACGGACGGCGTGACCAACGCGACGATCCCTCGTGGCGAGGAGGTCGAGGACGTCGACTTCGAGCGAGCGGTCCAGCTCCTGGCGGACAAGCGTGCGAAGGGCCCGGCGAAGCCGAAGGCCGGTCGCAAGGCTCCCGCGAAGAAGGCACCCGCGAAGAAGGCTCCGGCCAAGAAGACCGCCGCCGCGAAGACGGGGACCGCCAAGACAGCGGCCACGAAGTCCGCGACGGCCACGTCGACCGCCCGTTCGGAAGCGGCGAAGAAGGCTGCCGCGACCCGCGCCGCGAACAAGGCGGCTGCGGCGAAGGCCGACGCCGTCACGTGAGCGAGGGAGAACGCCCTCGGGGCCTGTTCATCACCCTCGAGGGCGGCGACGGTGTCGGGAAGTCGACACAGGCGCGGCTCCTGAGCGACTGGTTCGAGCAGCAGGGACGGACGGTCGTCCGGACTCGCGAGCCGGGCGGCAGCGAGCTCGGTGTCGAGATCCGCGAGATCGTCTTGCATCACCGGGGCGACATCAGCCCGCGTGCCGAGGCCCTGCTCTACGCAGCGGACCGTGCTCACCACATCGCCACCGTGGTGCGCCCGGCCCTCGCGAGGGGCGAGGTCGTCCTGCAGGACCGGTACCTCGACTCGTCGGTCGCCTATCAGGGCAGCGGACGCGTGCTCGACGCCGAGCAGATCCGCAGCATCTCGCTCTGGGCCGCCGAGGACCTCCTGCCCGACGTCACCGTCCTCCTCGACCTGGACGTCGCGGTCGCCCGTGGTCGTCTCGACAACGCCAACAAGCGGTTCGACCGGCTCGAGGCCGAGGCGCAGGACTTCCACACCCGGGTGCGGGAGTCGTTCCTCGCCCTCGCGGCCGCGGAACCCGAGCGGTTCCTCGTCGTCGACGCCGCGCTCCCGCCCGAGCGACTGGCCGCCGACATCCGGGCCCGCATCGCGCCGCTCCTCTGAGCGCACCCCACTCCGGTCCCTGAGCCTGTCGAAGGGCACATCCTCCCGGTCCCTGAGCGCACACCGTTCCGGCCCCTGAGTGCACACCGTCCCAGCCCCGCCGGCTCAGGTCGGTGCCGCCCGGTATCGTAGAGGCATGGCTTCCTGGACCGACTTGACGGGTCAACGCGACGCGATCGAGCTCCTCCAGTCGGCGTCGGACCCGGTCACGCCCAAGGGCCTCACCCACGCCTGGCTCATCACCGGGCCGCCCGGTTCCGGCCGGTCGACCCTCGCCTACGCGTTCGCCGCCGCGCTCCTCAGCCGCGAGCCCGGGGGCGACGACGTCACCCGTCGTCAGGTGGAGGCGCGCACCCACCCCGACCTCTCCGCGCTGAGCACCGATCGCGTCATCATCACGATCGACGAGGTCCGCGACCTCGTCCGGAACGCCTACCGCGCGCCGTCCGTCGGTCGCTTCCGCGTCATGGTCGTCGAGGACGCCGACCGCATGACCGAGCGCACGTCCAACCTGCTGCTGAAGTCGCTCGAGGAACCGCCGAGCAGCACGATCTGGGTGCTGTGCGCGCCGAGCGAGGCCGACCTGTTGCCCACCATCCGGTCGCGCGTCCGCTCGGTCCGCCTCGGCGTCCCCACCATCGACGACGTCGCCGAGCTGCTGGAACGGCGCGACGGTGTGGCACCTGAACTCGCCGAACGCGCCGCTCGCGAGGCGCAGAGCCACGTCGGCATGGCTCACCGTCTCGCGACCGACCCCGGCGCTCGGCAGCGCCGTGAGTCCACGCTCCGTGCCGTGCTCGACATCAGGAGCGCGGGGCAGGCTGTCGTCACCGCTGGTCGCCTCCTGGAGCTGGCGGGCGACGATGCGAAGGCGTACACCTCGCTCCGCGACGAGGCCGAGCGGGAGAGCACACTGCGCTCACTCGGCGTCGAGCCCGGTCAGTCGGTCCCGCCGGCCCTCCGCTCGCAGGTGCGGGCGATGGAGGAGGACCAGAAGCGGCGTGCCACCCGCAGCCTGCGCGACGGGCTCGACCGGATCATGGTCGACCTGCTCTCGCTGTACCGCGACATCGTGCTCCTGCAACTGGGGCACGACGCCACGATCATCAACCGTGAATTGCGTCCGGAACTCGAGGAAGCCGCTCGCCGGACGACGCCTGCGGTTACGATCGAAACCTTGGAGGCGATCTCCGTCGCCCGCACACGAATCGAAGGGAACGTCGCCCCGGCGCTGGCCTTGGAGGCCATGCTCGTGTCGGCGGTCCGGTAGGGAGCCTCTGTGACTTCGCCCAGGCAGCAGCCGTCGGACTCGACGGGATCGATCGGTGCACCCCGTCGCAGGGGCCCCGGTGCGCGCCGTGCGGCGCGGGTCGCCCTGGTGGCCGGTCTCGCGGTCGCGGCACTCACCCTGAGTGGGTGCGTGACGGCCTTCCTGCCGCCGAAGGCCGCCGAGCCGACGACGTCGTCCTCCTCGCCGGCGACGAGCGACGTCGACGCCGAGCTGAAGCCCTTCTACGAGCAGAAGCTCGACTGGAAGACCGGCGGCTGTGCCGACGGCTTCGAGTGCGCCACGGCGAAAGCGCCCATCGACTGGGACAACCCCTCCGACGGCGAACTCTCCCTGGCGCTCGTGCGTCACCAGGCGACGAACGGCAAGCCGATCGGTTCGCTCTTCATGAACCCCGGCGGCCCGGGGGGTTCCGGCTACAGCCTCGTCGCCGACAGCCTGGACTTCGCGGTCGACAAGGACCTCCAGGAGAACTTCGACGTCGTCGGCTTCGACCCCCGCGGTGTCGGAAAGTCGACGCCGGTGACCTGCCTGACCGACTCGGAAATGGACGCGTACCTGTACGACGTGACGCCGGGGAAGCGCGGCTCCGACGAGTGGATCGCCGCGAACGAGAAGGCCGCCAAGGACTTTGGCGACGCGTGTGCGGAGGAGACGGGCAAGATGCTCGAGTTCGTCGATACGCAGAGCGCCGCGAAGGACCTCGACATGCTGCGCGCCGCCGTCGGCGACAAGCAGCTCTACTACCTCGGGTACTCGTACGGCACCTTCCTTGGCGCGACGTACGCGGAGCTCTTCCCGAAGAACGTCGGGCGCCTCGTGCTCGACGGTGCGATCGACCCGTCGACGTCGAACTTCGAGGTCGTCAAGGAGCAGGCCAAGGGCTTCGAGAGTGCTCTGCGCGCCTACCTCGAGGACTGCATTACGGGCAAGGACTGCCCGTTCAGCGGCTCCGTCGACAGTGCGATGACCGAGATCAAGACGCTCCTCGACGAGGTCGACGCGAACCCGATCCCCGGCGACGACGGACGTGAACTGGGCGGCAACACCCTGCTCACGGCGATCATCTACCCGCTGTACCAGGCCGATGCGTGGCCGTACCTCAGCCAGATGTTCGACGAGGTCATGCAGGGCGGGACCGACATCGCCTTCCAGTTCGCCGACGGCTACAACGGTCGCAACGAGTCCGGCAAGTACGCCGACAACCAGACCGAGGCCTTCAACGCGATCAACTGCCTCGACTACAGCTACGACGACGACAAGACGAAGATGGCCGACGAGGCGAAGCAGCTGGAGGAGGCGGCTCCCGTGATCGGCCAGTACATGGCCTACGGTGACACGTTCTGCGCCAACTGGCCGTACCAGACGCGGACCGAGCGTGGGGAGATCCACGCGAAGGGTGCTGCGCCGATCCTCGTCGTCGGGACGACGAACGACCCGGCCACGCCGTACGTCTGGGCGCAGAATCTCGCGGAGCAGCTCGACAAGGGTCAGCTGATCACCTACAAGGGTGAGGGTCACACCGGCTACAACAAGGGCAGCGACTGCGTGAACCAGGCGGTCGACCAGTACCTCATCGACGGCACGGTGCCGTCGAAGGACCCGATGTGCAGTTGACGGCGGGATCCTGATGACCATGACGGCGCCGGCTGAACTCGGGCTCCGCGAGCGGAAGCGGCTCGCGACGCGTCGGGCGATCCAGCACGCGGTGTTGACGCTCGCGAGTGAGCAGGGGCTCGAGAACGTGACGGTCGAGGAGGTGAGCCGTCGGGCGGAGGTCTCGCCGCGGACCTTCTTCAACTACTTCGGGACGAAGGAGGAGGCGCTGATCGGCGACATCCCGCTGATCCCGGACGGCGACGCCCTGCACGCATTCCTCACCGCGGGGCCCGCCACCGACGTGCTCACCGATCTGGGGGAGCTCCTGGCCCGGACCGTCGGTGACGCCGACGAGGACGTCGAGATCCACCATCTCCGCAAGGACGTCCTGCGCGACCACCCGCACCTGCTGGGTGCGCGGATCGCGAGCATGCGCGGCTTCGAGGAGGGCCTGTACAAGGTCGTCGAGCGGCGGGTGCTGAACGACGACCCGACGCTCGCGGAGGACGCCGAGGCACTGTTCGACCGCTGCTGGATGGTGACGATGGTGGGCTTCGCCGGCCTGCGTCATGCCTGGCGCTGCTGGGCCGATGCGCCGACACCAGGGTCCCTCGCCGAGCGGATCCGTCGTTCTTTCGCCGAGCTGTACACGACGGTCCAAAAGCTGCGCTAACATGGATACTCGTGCGCCGGGCGACCAGCGCACGCGCCGCCCTAGCTCAGTCGGCAGAGCATCTCACTCGTAATGAGAAGGTCAAGGGTTCGATTCCCTTGGGCGGCTCCACCAGCATCACCCGGCCGTTGCCCTGGAAACCCCAGGTCAGCGGCTGTTCTGGTTTTCGGGAGGCTCCTCGTCCGCCGCCGAATCCTGTGCGGAGACAGCCGTAGGATGACCGGATGGGTGCACTCGCCAGAACCACGGACGCACAGATCGATGCCGTCTGCGAGGCCTTCACGTCGGTGTCGTGGCCGCTGGGTCGCGACGACTTCACGGCGCTCGCGGAGCGTCTCGGGTGGCAGTTCAAACTGGAGACGTCGAGCGGTGTGCAGCACCGTTCCGGGTATCACGTGAACCTGCCGACCGTTCGTTCGCTCGTCGCAGATGAAGCGATCGCCCAGGTCGTGATCGCGGTCTCCGACAAGAGCGACGACCCCGGCGCGCTGCGGAGCGCCGCACAGGAGTTGCAGTCGGCGCTGAGCGCGCATCTTGGTCAGTCCTCCGGAGCCCAGGCCGGCGACCCGTACTGGGAACTGGCGAACGGCGGCAGGATCTGGCTCAAGACGGTTCCCAAGAAGGTGCTGCTCGTCGTCGAAGGGCAGCGGTTCGCCGACGTGGAGCGGGGCGAGGAGCGGCTGGGCATCGATCCCGGCCGTATGCCGGGCGCCGTTGACGACACTGACTGATCCCGTCTGGTCGACTGCGGTGTCATGACGACCCGTCCGCCGGCCTGATGAACACGCTCGCGATCGCGGTGAGGAGGATGAGCGCCGCGGCGATGACGAGGCTGAGTTGCAGCCCGGCGATGAATCCCGTCGAACCGGTGAGGAGCGCCCCGAAGACCGCGATGGCGACCGCACCGCCGAGTTGCCGGAAGGTGTTGAACACCGCACTCGCGGTGCCGGCGCGCGATGCCGGGACGCTCGCGAGGACCACGGAGGTCACCGGGGGCATCGCCACGGAACCTCCCGCGGCGGTGAAGCACGCGAAGACACCCACCCAGATCGGCGACCCCAGGTGCGCAGTGGCGACGGTGCCGACGAGCCCGACCACCATGAGGAGCAACCCCGCCACGATCGGCACGCGCACCCCGAAGCGGTTGGCGACGGTGCCACTGACGATGTTGCCGACGACGGCGAAGAGGGCCGACGGAAGGAACACCAGGCCCGCGAGCAGCGGCGGCAGCCGGAGCTGCTGCTGCAGGAACAGACTCAGAACGAACACGGTCCCGAAGTTGCTCACCATGAACGCGAATCCAACGGCGAGGGCGATGCGCATACCGCTCGATCGGAACAGATCCAACGGCATCATCGGGTGCGCGCTCCTGGCCTGGATGACGAGGAAACCGACGATGCCGACCAGCGCGACGCCGAGGCTGGCGACCGCGACGGTACTGGCGAACCCGTCCGCCCCGCCCTCGATGAGTCCGAACACCAGCGCCGTCGACGCGATGAGCCAGACGAACTGTCCGGCCCAGTCGAACGGCTCGGGCCGTGACGGGGATGATGCGACCGTCCTGAGCAGCAGGAGCATCATGATGCAGACGGGCAGGTTGATCGCGAACACCAGTCGCCAGTCGAGCGTCGTCAACGCGCCACCGAGGACCGGCCCGAGCGCGGTGGCGACCGCGCCGCCGACCGCCCAGACACCCAGCGCGCGAGCGCGCTCGCGAGCTCCCGGGAACGCCTCACGGATGAGCGCCATGGACGCCGGCAGCATCAACGCCGCTCCGGCACCCTGTAGGGCTCGAGCGGCGATGAGGACACCGATCGACGGGGCCTCCGCACACGCGATCGACGTGACGAGGAAGACGGTGATGCCGACGCCGAACGCCCGCTTCGCGCCGAACCGCTCCGAGAGGTTGCCGGCGAGGAGCAGGAGGGCCGCGAACAGCACCGTGTAGGCGTCGATCACCCACTGCAGCGATGCCGTCGTTCCGCCGAGGTCTCGCGCGATGCTGGTGAGCGCGATGGTGACGATGAGGATGTCGAGGGTGATCAGGAAGAACCCGAGCGCAGCCAGCAGCAGCGTCAGGCGTTGTCGCGGCTTCCGGCCTTCACGGTCGGCGAGGTCGTCGTCCGGGGCCGGTGATGACACGCGGTGTGCTGCCGCGTTCCCGTGGTCGATCTGCATCCCTCGATCACACACCACCGGCGATGAAGCAGGGATACTCCGCCAGGGCACGTCTCACGGCGGCGCGAGCACGTGCGACGCTGCGCGCCTGCTCGGACGGCTTCCACGAGGTCGAGGATGGGTGTCCTGCGGGAACACCCCAGCGCCGGAGGCCGCGTCATATCGTTGTCGGCATGGACAATCGAGACGAGGTGCGCGAGTTCCTGACGACCCGTCGGGACCGACTCACGCCAGAGCAGGTGGAGCTGCCTGGCGGAACGAATCGACGCGTGCCTGGGCTGCGTCGCACCGAGGTCGCGATGCTCGCCGGAGTGAGCGTCGAGTACTACTCGCGTCTCGAGCGCGGGAACCTCTCGGGGGTGTCGGAGGCGGTCCTCGACGCGATCGGCACCGCACTGCGGTTGGACGACGCGGAGCGCTCCCACCTCATGGACCTCGCTCGTGCGGCGAACGAATCGCCGATCCGGGCCCGCCGACGGTCTGCGCCGGCCGGCGTGCGGCCCGGTATGCAACTCGCCCTCGACTCCATCACCGCAGGCCCGGCGTTCGTCCGGAACGGTCGGATGGACGTCCTCGCCGAGAACGCGCTCTTCCGCGCGCTGTACGCCGACCTCTACGCGCTCCCGGAGCGCCCGGTGAACCTGGCTCGGTTCGTGTTCCTGCACCGCGACCTCGCGGAGGCGTTCTATCCGAGCTGGTCGACCTCAGCCGACATCAACGTCGCCATCCTCCGCACCGAGGCGGGGCGCAACCCGCACGATCGGGCCCTGCAGGACCTGGTGGGTGAGCTGTCCACGCGCAGCGAAGAGTTCCGCGTCCGTTGGGGCGCGCACAACGTCCGCCATCACACGTCCGGCGAGAAGGTGTTCCATCACCCGGTCGTCGGCGAGCTCCGCATGATCTACGAGGCGATGGAGCCGATGGATCAGCCCGGCCTGAACTTCCTGATCTACAGTGCCGAACCCGGCTCACCGAGCGAGGAGTCACTCAAACTCCTCGCCAGCTGGGCGGCCACCTCCGAACACCCCTCGCCCCACCACTGACCCAAGGAGCACCAAGCATGGAGTACACCCGCCTCGGAGCGACCGGCCTCCGCGTCAGCCGCCTCGCACTCGGTTGCATGACCTACGGCGATCCGAACCGCGGACTCCACCGTTGGACCCTGGACGAAGCGGCGTCCGCGCCGTTCTTCCGGCAGGCGGTCGAGCTGGGGATCACGTTCTGGGACACTGCGAACGTCTATCAACAGGGCAGCGGCGAGGAGTACGTCGGACGCGCGATCAAGCGGTTCAGTCGCCGTGAGGACATCGTCCTCGCGACGAAGGTCTCGGGGAGGATGCATGACGGGCCCGGGGGTTCGGGACTCTCCCGAACGGCCATCCTCGAACAGGTCGACGCGTCGTTGCGACGACTCGGGACCGACCACATCGACGTGTACTACGTCCACCGTTTCGATGAGGAGACGCCGGTCGAGGAGACGATGCGAGCGCTCGACGACATCGTCCGCGCGGGGAAGGTGCGCTACCTCGGCGCCTCCTCCATGTACGCCTGGCAGTTTGCGAAGCTGCAAACGGCCGCAGCGGTCAACGGGCTGACGTCCTTCGTCGCGATGGAGAACCAGTACAACCTGCTGAAACGCGAAGAGGAACGGGAGATGATCCCGATGTGCGCGGACACCGGCGTCGGTCTCACGCCGTACTCGCCGAACGGCAAAGGACGACTGGCCCGGCCGCGCGGCGCAGCCACGGACCGCTCGAACATCGACGAGGTGGCGAAGGCGTTCGACACGGACGCCGACGGCCCGATCATCGACGCCGTCGAGGAGATCGCCGTCGAGCGAGGAATCCCGATGGCGCAGGTCGCACTGGCCTGGGTCCTGCGGAACCCGACGGTCGCAGCTCCCATCATCGGTGCCAACAAACCGGCACACCTCACGGATGCCGCCGCCGCGCTGGACGTGCAGCTGACGGACGACGAGGTCGCCAGGCTCGAATCCCCCTATGTGACGCAAGCGCCCTTCTGGTGGTGAGCACCGCTCGGCCCGGGCGCCGGTGAGGACATCAGCAGATCCCGTCCGGTCGACTGCTGCGGTGCCGCTCAGAGCGTCGTGATCCGCAGGATGCTGGCGTACCCGTCGACAAGCGCAACCGACTGCTTCCAGTAGGCGTCCTCGATCGCGGCGTCGACCTTCGCTTCCACGCTGCCGTGCTCGTCAGGCAGCAGGAGCAGGACGGTGCCTCGGCGGGTGCTGGCAACGGCCTGGGCACCCGGACTCGACTGGACGACACTGTCGATCAGCCGGCTCACGAGATCGTTCGCGTGCGCCACGCCGTAGGCGTCTTTGACCACGGTGAGATCGACGATCTCGATCGAGTGGACCACGGAACCCGGGTTGTCACGATGGAGCGCCCAGAGCCGACGGACCGTCGTGAAGCAACCGGGTCCTCCGCTCGCCCGCCGACTGGAGAGCTCTTCGATCCGCAGGAACACCAGGACCAACGTGGTGACGACGACGAACACCAGGTTGATCACCGTCGTGATCTCGGTGTTGAAGTACCGCTCGAACACATCGCCACGGGGGCCCTGGAGACCGAAGACGACGGCGCGCACACCGCTGTAGGACGCGTGGAGTGCGTGCACGATCGTCATCGCCCAACTCACCCGGAACGACCCGAACAGACCCCTCCGCGATTCGACTGCCGTCAGCACGGCGAAGAGGCTCAGGCTCAGGAGTTTCGGGACGACCCCCGCCCAGTTCGGACCTCGGGACTCGGGCAGGAACGTCAGGATCATGACGATCAGCACCACCGTGACGACCAGCCAGAACCGGATCCGTCGGCCGTTGAACGCCTGGCAGCCCAGCCAGACGAACCCGACAGCGCCGACCATCGCGCCGTTCCCCACCGCCACCACCAAGGGCGGATGCCCCAGCCCCGTCGCGGCCAGGTAGGAAGCGGTGCACAGGACGGCGAGCATGGAGGCGGTGAGCCAGAGGTTGATGTACCTTCCGGACAGCGACTGACGGCTGTCGACGACGAACAACAGCGCACACGACCCGGCAACCAGCACGGATACGGCGAGCAGGACGAAGGTCTCGGAATTCATCGGTCCTCCGCATCGTCGCGCCTACCCGTTTCGCCAGCACTCTAGTCCTCTCACGCCCTTCGCCGTCGAGGCTCGATGGGTATCGCTCGCACGGTCACGTCAGGACAGCCCCGGGAACGGTCGATGGCCTCCGACGGTTCGTCGACGCGCACTGCGCCGCCGTGCCGATCGCCTCGTCGGTGTCGTCAGCCGACCGTGCGCTTCCGACGGGCCAGCGGCAAGCGGACGATGAAGGTCGTACCGGGGTCTCCAGTGGCGAACGCCTCGATCGTGCCACGGTGCGCCTGCGCGATGGATCTGGCGATGGTGAGTCCGAGGCCCGAGCCGCGGATCGTCTCCTCGCGCACGTTCCCGGCTCGGTGGAACCGTTCGAAGACCCGGGTGAGTTCGTCCGTCGGGATGCCGATGCCCGTGTCGGTGACGCGGATGATCGCATCCACGCCGTCCGAGCGCACGCTCAGGAAGATCTCGCCGGCGCGGGTGTAGGTCACGGCGTTGTCGAGCATGATCGAGAGCAACTCACGGAGTCGTGCCCGATCGCCGACGAGCTGCAGCGTCGGCACGGCGGCCGTGCGCAGCTCCACGCCGTCGGGCAGGCCGAGTCGTCGTCGCTCGTCAGCCGCTTCCAGGACGATGGTGCTCAGGTCGACTGGTTCGTCGGTGATCTCCAGGTGGGGTGCGCTCGCTGCGAGGAACTGTTCAGCCAGGCGCCCGAGATGATCGGCGCTCCGGCGGATGACGGTGAGCTGGGCCTGCACCCGGGGCGCGACGTCCGCGTCGTCCTCGAGCATGTCGAGGTACCCGAGGATGCTCGTGAGCGGTGTCCGGAGTTCGTGGCTGAGGCTCGTGAGCGACTCGGTGCGCATCCGGACGGCTTCGGTGAGCTCGGTCACGTCCTGTCCGACGAGGAGCGCTCCGTTCGGTTCGCCGTCCGCGCCACTGACCGGTCGGCCGTTCGCGACGAGGGCTCGTTGCTTGCCGGGAGGCCCCACCCAGTAGAAGAAGTCGCGGACGTCCTGTCCATCGAGAACCCGCACGACTGGTTGGTCCTCCGTCGCCAGCGGGGTGACGCCGTCCGCCGCCCAGATGAAACGGGCGCTCCCGGTCGACGCGTCGTAGCCGGCCAGCGCCGCGAGTTCCACAGCGAGCCGGTTGTTGAGGATCTGGTCTCCGTGCTCGTCGAAGAAGACCAGCCCGACGTTCACCTCGTCGGCGACGGTGCGGAGCATCACGGCCAGCCTGTTCTGCCGCTCCAAAGCTTCGACCCTCGCCTCGCCCTCGGCCCGCACGCTTGCCTGGGCTCGTTCGAACCGCTGCGACTGCAGGCCGACGGCGAGGATGACCAGCACCAGCAGGAGGGTGAGCGCGACGAGCTCGCTCCGGTCCCGCGCGCTCTCGGGAGCCTCGCCGTACAGCAGGCTGGGCAGCCAGATGACGAGCACGCTCCCCACGAGAGCGAGGACGACGCCGAGGCGCCCGAAGCTGTAGGACAGCCAGAGCACCGGGAAGGCGAGTAGCACGATCGATGCGCCGAGGACGGGGGACACCGCATGGTTCACGAGTCCCACGACGGCGAGGTCGGCGCTGACGAGGGTGAGCGCCCACGGGCGCGCGATCCGCTCCCACGGAAGCACGAGTGTCGCGACGAGCGCGAGTCCCATGACGGCCCAAGCCAGTTGGAGCTCGGTGACCCGGAGGACGGCCGGACTGGTGGTGCCGACGATCGCCGTGACGATCCCCACGCCCAGCGCCAGCGGACCCTGACTCCGGCTCAAGAGGCTGAACCGGGGGTGGTGCTCCGTGCCTTCGATCCAGCGTGGCATCGGGCCTCCCAGGTGTCCCGCCCGGTGTCGGGCCAGTTCACTGTATCGCCGCCGTGATCGATGGCGGCTCCCTTGATACGCGCTCATCCGACGGCCTATGTGCTGGACGCGTCCGCCTCCGTGGCCGCGTCCGAGCGACCGATGCCTACACTCGTCGCATGGGCTTCTTCCGACGCAACTCCCAGCAGCCACCGACGCCGCTCGCCGCGACCGAGCCTACGGTGGGCGGGCCCGACGGACCCGACGACCTCGACGACCTCGACGAGCGGGGATGGGACGCCGTCACGCAGGCGGTGTCGCAGCACTACCCGGGTGCCCGTGAGTTCCATGTCGCTTACTCGCCGGGACTGCACTTCGGGTCCGCTCTGCAGGGGTGTTCGGCACTGCCGGGCCCCGACCACTGGTTCTACGTCACCTACGGGCTCACCGAGCTGTGGGGCAAGGACTCGGACGATCCGACCACCAGTGGTTTCGGGTACGAGCTCACGATGCGCGTGCGCCGGTCTCCGGCCGACGAGACGCCGCCCCAGTGGCCGTACCGCGCGCTGATCGTCCTCGCGCAGTACGTGCGCAGTGGGCCGCAGGAGTTGTGGCTGGGGGATCGGATCCGACTGGCCGACGGCGTGACCGACGATCCCGACGGCGCCCTCACGACCCTCGCGGTGAGGCTTGACCCGAAAGTCGTGCCGATCGAGACGCCGAACGGCCGAGTCGCCTTCTGGCAGGCCGTCGCGCTGACCGACGCCGATGTCGAGGAGGCGAAGCGGTCGACGACGGACGAGGTGCTGGACGGCCTCGCAACGGGCGACCCGCTCCTGATCACCGACCCGGAGCGCCGCTGAGCCGTTGCCGGGGTCGAGCGGTCACGCAGTGCCGGTGAGAGACCGCGTCCGAGCCTGACGTTCAGTCCCGTTCGTCGATGTCGCCGCGGTGGAGACGGCTGAACGGCGCTTGCGGGAAAACCTGCTCGGTGAACGTCACTCGGCCGTCGCCGACGAAGACCTCGATCAGGTGGGCGTCCACGATGATCGTCAGTTCGACGCTGGAGCCGGTGTCGGCGGGGAGTGCGGCCCAGTCGACCGAGGGGTAGGTCGGATGGAAGGTCGTGTTCCCGGAGGTGGTGCGGTCGCAGCTGATCCTGCGCTCCGAGCCGTCGACACTGATGACGAATCGCTCGTCGGTGGTCGTCTCAGGGGTCAGCGTCAGGGTCGTCCGGACGCCGTCGGCGCAGGGGACCGTCACCTCGAAGCGGGTCACCTCGTCACCCGGCAGCACCGGCGCCTGCACCACGTGGACCCGCCCGTCGGCGGCCCGCACGAGTTCGATCTCGCGAGCGAGGGACATCGCCGACCGCCACGGTCCCGTCGGCGTCTCATTGGCGTACTCCCAGTTGCTCGCCCAACCGATCATGAGCCGCCGGCCGTCCGGAACATTGCTGAACGAGACCGCCGCATAGTAGTCGCGGCCGAAGTCCAACCAGTCGTAGTCGGAGGGGTCGAGTGAATCGCTGAGACGCTCGGCGGTGAAGACCCGTCCGTCGAAGTCACCGATGAAGTACTGCGTGCCGGAACCCCCGGCGATCGCTCCCGGGTTGAGGCTCACGACGAGAACCCATCGGGTCTCGTTCGTCCCGCGGATGCGGAGCGGGAACAGGTCGGGGCACTCCCAGACGCCGCCGACAGCGTGCGCCGGCCCGAAGTGCGAGGCGAGTGCCCAATCGATGAGGTTCGGCGAGGTGTAGAACCCGATGCGGTGCTCCACGGGATCGGCGACGACCATGACCCAGTGACCACCGTCACCATCGCCATGCCAGAACACCTTCGGGTCCCGGAACTCGCTCGACCCGATGTCGAGGACGGGGTTGCCGGCGTAGCGCGTCCACACCGCACCGCCGTCGGTGCTGAACGCCAGTGCCTGGGCCTGGGAGCCCGGGTCGTCGTCGGTCCCGTGCCGAGCGGCCGTGTAGATCGCGACGAGTGCCGGTCGTTCTCCCGACGCGAACCCTGCGGTGTTGCGATGGTCCACGACGACGCTTCCGGAGAAGGCCATCTCGCCGTCCTCCTCGGGGATGGCGACGGGGCGGTGCTCCCAGGAGAGCAGGTCGGTGGAGACCGCGTGTCCCCAGGCGATGTTGCCCCAGGTGGAGCCGCTCGGGTTGTTCTGGAAGAACAGGTGGTACTCACCCTCGTAGAACACGAGCCCGTTGGGGTCGTTCAGCCAGGTCGACTCGGCGGTGTAGTGGGCTGCTGGGCGAAGGGACTGGGGGGTGGTGGTCGAGGGCGTGGTCATGGTGCTCCTGACGGAAGTCGGTCGGTGTGCGGGCGGTGGATCGGTGTGCTGTCGGGGAGTCGGGGGCGACGCGGACGTCGCCCCCGAGGGGGCTACTCGCCGCCGGCCTGGAAGCGGTCGTAGGCCTGCTGGTAGGTGGCGATGACGTCGTCGATCCCCATCGAATCGAGCTGCGTGACGTAGCCGTCCCATTCGTCGTCGACGGTGCCGTTCACGATCCAGCTCGCGAACTTCTCCTTCACGAGCGTGTTGATGTCGGTCACCGCGAAGGACGTGGCATCGAGCTCGTCGTTCGAGAGCATGACCGGCGGGTACGCCTCGTTGGCTTTGAACGGTGCGTAGAACTCGTTGACGAGGTCCTGACGTTCCTTGGCGCGCGGCTCCGGCGCGACGACGGTCTCGAAGTCCTCGGTCGTCGTGATCTTCGGTCCGCCAGGGGCCACCTTCTGACGTCGCTCGCCTTCGGCCTCCCCGGCGGGTGCCGGGATCTGGACGAGGACACCGTCGGCGTTCTCCTCGAGGGTCACGCCGATCGGGCCCCAGTTCACCTGGGCGCTCATTTTCGGGTCGAACAAGCGGTCCGCCCAGCGCATCGTCGCCGCGGGGTACTGGTTGGCGCGGGTGATCGCCATCGCGCCGCGGTTGATCTCCTGGTTGTTCGCGACGCTGGCGAGCTTCTCTCCACCGACGCCCTCGAGCACGCCGAGCATCGCGTAGTCGCCCATACGGTCGTCGCCGACCATCTCCTTGAGCTCCCACCAGAAGAAGGAGCCGAGGACCGCGGTGTCGGCCTTGCCCTTCGAGAGGTAGGCCAGGTCGTCCTGCGAGAACGACTCGGGATCGATCAGGCCGTCGGCGTACCAGTCGGACAGGGCCTCGACGCCGGCCCGGTAGCCGTCGGTGTTGGCCGTGAACTCGACCTCACCGTCACGCACGATGCGGTGGTCGTTGTTCTCGGGCTGGCCGCCGAGGGCCGCGATGAGGTCGTTCGGGTTGGCGCAGAAGGAGTCCGTCCGGAACGAGAGCGGGATCTCGTCGGCCTTGCCGTTGCCGTTCGGGTCCTGCGTCCTGAACGCCTCGAGGGCGGCGTGGTACTCGTCGATCGTGCTGGGCATGGGCAGCCCCAGCGCGTCGAGCCAGGCGGTGTTGATGTAGAGGAAGTTCGGGTACCGCAGGATGCCGAGCTCCTCGACGGAGGGCAGCGTGTAGATGTGGCCGTCGGACGCCGTGATCGCCGCGCGGATGTCGGGGCGGTCCTCGAGGATGCCGGACAGGGTCGGCGCGTACTCCTCGATGAGGTCCTCGAGGGGCAGCAGGGTGCCGTTCTCGCCGTTCTGCACGATCTCGGCGTCGGTCAGTCCCGAGTTGTAGAGGACGTCCGGCAGCTCATCGCTGGCGAGCATGAGGTTCTTCTTCTCGGCGTACACCTGCTCGGGCAGGTTCTTCCAGTCGATGGCGATGTTGGTGTCCGTCTGCCACTGCTGGACGAGCTGCATGTCGCCGTAGTTCGGGGCGAGCGCGGACTTCGTCCCGCCGAACGACAGGGTGAGGGTGTCGTCGACGATCGGGAGGCCGGTCTGGTTGAAGCCGAAGTCGTCGGACTTGTCCGCGACCTCGGTGGAACCTCCGCCGCCGGTGCAGCCGGCGAGGAGCAGGGCGCCACCGGCCGCGAGTGCGGTCAGTGCGCTGAAACGACGGTGTCTCATGATGGTCTTCCTTCTGTGATGGTGCAGGGATGGTGGTGCGGCTGGGGTCGGCGTCGCGGAGGCGCGCACGATCAGCTCTTCACGGCGCCGAGGAGGGCGCCCTTGGTGAAGTGCTTCTGCATGAAGGGGAGGATGATCAGCAACGGGATGCTGGAGATCACGATCATCCCGTACTTGATCAGTTCCCCGATGCGCTGCGCAGCAGCGTAGGAGTCGAGCCCGCCGGTGCCTCCGGCGGAGGTCACCTCGGACTGGATGAGGACGTTCCGGAGGACGAGCTGGAGCGGGTACTTGCTCTCGTCGTCGAGGTAGATGAGGGCGTCGAAGAAGGCGTTCCAGTTCGCGACGAGGTGGATCATGATCATCAGGAAGATGAGCGGTTTCGACAGCGGTAGGACGATCTGCAGGAAGAACCGGAAGTCGTTCGCGCCGTCGAGCTGGGCCGCCTCTCGGAGCTCCGCCGGCACGTTGTTCTCGAAGAACGCCCGGGCGATGATGAGGTTCCACACGCCCACTGCGCCGGGGAGCACGACGGCCCAGACGGTGTCGAGCATGCCGAGGTCGCGGACCACGAGGTACCGCGCGATCAGGCCGCCGTCGATGAACATCGTGACGATGAAGAACAGCATGAAGGCGGTCCGGCCGTACAGGTCCTTCCTCGACAGCGCGTAGGCACCGCAGAGGATGCAGATCACGCTGATGGCGGTGCCCAGGACGGTGTACAGCACGGAGTTCGCGAAGCCACGCCAGATGGTCGCGTCCGCGAAGATGCGGGCGTACCCCTCCGTCGTGAACCCCTGTGGCCAGAGCCAGACGTTGCCGTTGAGGATCTCGGCCGGTTCGCTGAAGGAGGCGATGACGATGAAGTACAGCGGATAGATGATCGCGGCGATAGCGAGGACGAGCGTGCCGATCGCGACGACGTTGAACAGCGGGTCGGCGAGGCGTCCGCGACGATCGGGACGGACCGGCGGCGGGCCCGGGTGCACGGGCCGTCGGGCGGCGCGTCGTTCGGCGGGCTTGGGCGGGGTGGAGATCGTGTGCGTCATCGCGTCATCACCAAAGGCTCGATTGGCCTGCTCGCCTGGCGATCCAGTTGAAGGTCAGGAGCAGCACCAGGTTGATCAGGGAGTTGAAGAGGCCGATCGCGGCCGAGTAGCTGAACTGCGCCTGCTGCAGTCCCGCCTTGTAGACGTAGGTCTGGATGACCTCCGAGGTGGGGAGGTTCAGGTCGGTCTGCATGAGCAGGACCTTCTCGAACCCCAGGTTGAAGAGGTTGCCGATGGCGAGGATGAACAGGATGGTGATCACCGGCAGGATCCCGGGGATGTCGATGTGGCGGATCCGCTGCCATTTGTTCGCGCCGTCGACGCGGGCCGCTTCGTGGAGCGCCGGGTCGATCGCCGTCAGGGCGGCCAGGTACACGATCATCGAGAAGCCGGCGTTCTGCCAGATGTCGGAGCCGATGTAGAGCGGACGGAACCAGTCGGGCGAGCCCATGAAGAAGATCGGTTCGCCGCCGAAGGCCACGAGCGCGTTGTTGACGATGCCGGCCCGCGGCGAGAACAACAGGTGGATCATGCCGACGACGACGACCACGGAGATGAACGAGGGGGAGTAGAGCACGGTCTGGGTGAACTTCTTGAACCGTTCGCTCTGCAACTGGTTGACGATCAACGCGAGGATGATCGGCACCGGGAACGCGATGAGCAGACCGAGACCGTTGATCGTCAACGTGTTGGCCAGCAGCCGCTCGAACTGGAACGACTCGATGAACCGCGTGAAGTGCTCCAGGCCGACCCAGCGACTCCCGGCGAACCCGTCCGCAGGGTTGTAGTCGCGGAAGGCGATCTGCGCGCCGTACATCGGCCAGTACTTGAAGAGCAGCACCGAGACCGTCGCCGGGAGGAGTAATACGTATAACTGCCAACTCCGCAGCGCGCGCTTGACGTGTTCGCGAGGCCCACGTCTCGGCCTGATGACGCGCTGCTTCGCGCTGGGGTGGGGAGGTGATGCAGTGGTCATGATGGCACCTTCGCCTTCGACACCGATCCGCGGAGGATCAGTGAGCATTCGATCGGGGTTCTGCTGGGCTGTTCGCCGCCGCCGGCGAGCAGGATCTCGAGTCCGGTGCGCGCCATCTGCTCGTAGGGGAGCTCGACGGTGGTCAATCCGGGGTCGAGATAGGGCGCGATCATCTCGTGGTTGTCGAAACCGACGATCGCGCAGTCGTCGGGGACGCGGAGTCCGAGCCGCTCGATGGCGCGGTACGCACCCCAGGCCGTCCGGTCGTTGCCGCAGAAGATCGCCGTCGGCCGGTCCGTTGCGGAGAGCAGTTCGGCGGTGATCGCCAAGCCGTCCTCGACGATGCCCGAGCCGTGCCGGATCCACTCCGGGCGCTCGGTGAGGCCCGCGTCAGTCAGTGCCCGACGGAACCCCGCCAGGCGGCCGATGCCGGCGGGCAGGTCGCTGTCCTCGTCCTGGATGTTGATCATCGCGATGCGGGTGTGGCCGGCCTCGATGAGGTGACGGGTGGCCGCGTAGCCACCGAGTTCCTCGTCCGGGAAGACGCTCGGAACATCGCCCGCGCGGTCCTGTGCATTGACGATGACGGTCGGGATGTCCCCGAGGGATGCGGGGAGGTCGAGCAGGCGGTGGTACATCGACGCGTAGACGACGCCCCGCACACGGTACGACCGCATCATGTCGATGGCCGCCGCCTCGAGGCCGGGTTCGTTGTAGGTGTCGACACTGAGGATCACGTTGCCCGTCTCCCAGGCCGAGAGCTGGGCGCCCTTTAAGAGTTGGCCCGCGAACGGTGCGCTGGCGACCTCGTCGGAGATGAAGCCGATCATGCCGGACTCACCGCTGCGCAGTGACTTCGCAAAGGCGTTCGTCCGGTAGTCGAGATCGTTCACGGCGTCGAGAACCCGATTGCGTGTCGCCTCGGCGACACGATTGCCTTCCACGTTGTTGAGCACGAGGGACACGGTGGCCTGCGAGACGCCCGCGCGCTCGGCGACCTGCCACATGGTGACCGTCTGCGTCTTCCGTGCCAAGGTGTCCTCTTCATCGAGTGGGTTAATCGTATGACCTGATGCTAGACGGCTCGGCGGCCCGTTGCAAGCGCTCCGCAGTGCCGACGCACGTCGGTCAGCGCAGCGTCGGCGGAAGACCGCGCGAGATCCGCAACTTCTGGGCCCGACGCTCGACGACGTAGTACCGCCACGCGATCGGGGTGAAGAGCATCTCGAATCCGAGGAAGAACCACTCCACCGGACCGAGCGGGTGGTCGTCCGGGTTGCTGGCGAGGAGGCCGTTGGCCTGGGCGATCCCGACACCGATGAGGACGAGGATGAACACGTTGAGCACGGTCAAGAGGAGCGCGATGAACAACAGACCGCCCGCCGAATTGACCGGTCGGACGATACTGCCGACGTCGCCCTTGTAGACGCCGTACTCCTCGGCGGTGAGGCCCCGGCGCTTCGCGTCCTCCGATGACAGCTCGTCGTAGAAACCCTGCTTCCGGGCCGGACGGGGTGCGAGGGGCGCGCGTGTCATACGGGGTTTCGGCGGGGCACGGAAGAACCGGACGACGCCGAGGACCAGGACGCCGATGGCGAGGATGACACCGACGATCATCGTGAACGTGACCGTACGGATGGCCTCCCTGGGGGCGTCCACCGATCGCAGGGCGACGATGAGGAGCACCGCGGCGACGATGATGACGGGGATGGTCACGAGCGGTGCCACCCAGGTGCGGTGCCGACGCGTGCGAACCACGCCGAGGGTCGGCGTGTTCGTCGGCGGCCCGCCCTGAACCGCCGCCGACCAGGTCTGCTGCGGCTGCATCGGCCCACCAGGCACCCACTGCGCTTGCCGGGCGGCCTGCCTGGAGCGGTACTCGCGCTCGGCGCTGCGTGCGACAGTGAAGCGCCACCATGCGGCGGGTGTCGCCGCGACTGCGAGGAACAACCATGCTCTGGACCCACCCGTCCCAGCCCGTTCGGCGATGAAGTCCCCGAACCCGGCGACCATGACGATCACCGACACGATCGTGAGCCCGATGGCGACCGCGAGCAGGACGCCGGAGGTCCGTCGAGGCTCCAATTCATCGCCGGGGAGTGGGTTCACGTTGGCGCTCATGCATACAGTCTGACGCCTTCCGGCGCCAGAGCCCGAGGGCCCGCCTGCGCCACCGACCTTTCGGACGGCCCACGGGTGCGGCAACATGGATGGCGCCGACTCGCAGACCGTTGAAGGGGACCTCGTTCATGACCGCACCGCACCGCAGCCGACTCGCCCTCGTCTGGGGCTCCGCCCTCCTCGTCGCCGGCCTCCTCGCGGGATGCTCTGCACCGTCCAGCGGGGACCGCGACTCCGCGGCGCCGTCGTCGACCCCGACAGCCACGGCGACCGCCGATGCCGCGGACGGGCCCGCCGACTACACGGCGTTCTGCGCGGCCAACCGCGCGGCGGCGACCGCGAAGTCGGGCACCGTCGGCGAGGACCTCGAAGCCGTGCAGGCGCAGGTCACGACGATCCGCGACCTCCTGCCGCTGGACGATGTGAGCGCCGAGGTCGCAGCCGGCGCCGATGTCTTCGCGACCGCCGCTGAGGAGACCGCCGCGATCCTCGCCGAGTTCCCGGCAGACAGCCTCGTCTCCGACGTCGGGCTCGACCCGAGGTTCACCGAGTCGCAGGCCGTGCAGAGCGCCGCGACCGACCCGGACTACCAGGCGTTCATCGCCTGGACCATCCAGACCTGCGGATTCGACGCCGCCGGCGAGTGAGCCGGCCCTCCGCCCGACGGACGACACCGCCCGCCGACGGTGCCGCCGTCACCACGTCTGCGCGATGATCGCCTCGGCGACCACCCTCACCCCGAGCTCCGATCCGACTCGGACAACCCGGCGATCGCGGCCCGCACCGTCTCGCGCCCGCGTGAGAGTTCCTGCATCCGCTCCTCGATGACCTCGAGCTGCTCCCGCAACAGGTCCACACGCTGCGAGACGGGCATGGTGTCCCAGTCGCGCATGCGATCCCGCATCTCGTCGAGCGAGAAGCCGGCCGCCCGACCCGCCTGGATCAGTTCCAGACGCCGCACGGCGCTCGGCCCGTAGTCGCGATACCCGTTCGCGCGCCGTTCGACCTGCCCTGGGCTGAACATGTCGCGCTGCTCGTAGAAACGGATCGCGGACGTCGCCAGACCGGTCCTTCTCGCCAGCTCACCGATCCTCATCGGAGTCCTCCTTGACCTTCAAGTGACTTGAATCTCTAGCCTCATGGACGGAAGCCCGTTCCACAACGTCCTGAAGGGTCATCATGTCTCAACCGATCTTCGTCCTCGCCTCCGTCCTGTTCGGATGTCGACTGCTGCTGCTGATCGCCCTCCATGTCGTGCCCGGCGGGATCCACCCCGTCCGAGACACCGTGAGCGACTACGCGGTCGCCGACTCGCGCACCACGCGGACCCTCGCGACCGTGTCCTCCTGGAGTGCGGCTGCCGCCTGGGCGGCACTGGGCGCGGGCGTGTTGACCGACGTGTCCCTCGGCGACAGTCGGCTCGGCGTCGGCGGCTGGCTCCTCGTGCTCGGGGGTCTGCTGGCGGCGATGCCGTTCGTGCCGACCGATCGGACGGGTTCCTCGACGACAGCGGGCGGAAGGGTGCACCTCCTGGTCGCCGTCGCCTGGTTCACCCTCGGGTACTCGACGATCAGCCCGCTCGGACGCCTGCTCGGTGGAGCGCCGGGCGCTGTCCTGGGCGTCCTCGATCCGATCGCCGCCGTCGCGCTCGCCGCCCTCGTGGTCTCACTCCTGGTCCGGCCGCTTCGTCCGCACACCTTCGGCTTGGCCGAGCGCGCGTTCATCCTCGTCGTGACGGTCGCGCCGCTCATCGCGAGCGTCGGTCTCGCCGCTACCGGGTCTGGGCGATGATCGCCTCAGCGACCGTCTGCGCGCCGTCGCCGGAACTCACGGCGTAGAAGGTCTCGCCGACGGTGAGGTAGAGCGGCGAGCGCGGACCGTCCGCTCGGCGCGCGACGAACGCCGATTCGCCGTCGACCGCGCCTTCCAGCGTCACGGGCTCCAGGGCCGCCGCCATGTCGGGCTGAGCTGTCAGCGCGTCGATGATCGTCGCGCCGTCGCGCACGACCAGGATGTCGGTGTACCCGAAGCCCTCGGCGAAGAGTTCGCAGCTGAACGCACCGACTCGGGCGCTCGCCGCATCCTCCAGATCGCCGATCGGCTGTGCCCGCGGATCGATGACGGTGTAGGTGGTGGTGGCCTCGCCGTACTGCAGTGCGGAGACGATCCCGGCCTCGTCCAGCCCGCCGTCGCAGGTCGCGTCGCCCTCGCGTGGCGCGAGCGCGGGCCAGGCGAGCTGAGCCTCGGAGGCGGGCTCCACAGCCGAGAACGTGGTCTCCGCCGCCGTGGCGAGGTTGTCGAGGACTTCGCCCGTCGGCGTTCCCTCGAATCGGCTGCCGGTGGAGGTCAGCCCGGAGGCGGTGATCGACAGCTCGACCCAGGCCGAGCCGATGGGAGCGGACACGCGCCATCCGGTCTCGCCCGACGACGTGGTCGCCTCGACACCGGCGATCGTCCTCGTGTCCTCGGACGGTGTGTCGCCGGCGTAGGGCGGGGCCCAATCGTCGGCAGCGCCCGGCAGGATCTCGATCGAGAGGTAGGCCCAGTCGCCCGCTCCATCGCCGATCATCTGCTGTCCGGCGCCCACCCGCCAGGAGCAGGCGAGCCCGCCGGCCGCCGTCAGGACGGCCAGATCCACGGCATCGGACGGCTGCACGGCCTCGACGACGTCCGCCGGTTCAGCAGCGAGGACGCCGGCGACGGTGTCGAGCGATGCGAGGTCGCTGCACGCGAGGAGGTCGGCCGACGCCGGGGTGCTCGGTGCATCGGAGGTCGGCGACGCGTTCGGCGTCGCGGACGACGCGCACGCCGACGCCGACAGCACCACCATCACGGCAAGCCCCGCACTGATCCCGACCAACCGTATTCCCGCACCCCTGATCCCCATGCGCCGAGACTATCGGTGAAGCGGGTCGTCCGCTTCCGAGGGAGGATGGAACCGGCGTCGTGCCGATGCCATCACCGAACCGAGGAGTTCCCCTGTGCCCACGACCCGTCGCGCCCTGATCCTGATCGACGTCCAGCAGGAGTACTTCGCCGGGCCGCTCGCGATCCAGTACCCGCCGCGCGAGGAGTCGATCCTGCGCATCGCGGACGCCATCGATGCGGCGACGGCCGCAGGAATCCCGGTCGCCGTCGTCCAGCACTCATCCGGCAGCGGGGCCCCGGTCTTCGACCCGGAAACGAGCGCGTTCGAGCTGCACCCCGAGGTCGCCCGCCGGGTGCAGCCGTCCTGGAAGGGTGTCGTGAAGCAGTACGGTTCGGTCTTCGCCGGGACGGACCTCGAGGCGTGGCTGCGCGAGCAGGGCGCAGGCACGGTGACGCTCGTCGGGTACATGACGAACAACTGCGTCATCGCCTCCGCGGCGGGCGCCGAGGAACTCGGCATCGACGTCGAGGTGCTCTCCGACGCGACCGGTGCGATCAACCTCGAGAACGCGGCCGGGTCCGTCGACGCGAAGACGGTGCACACGACCCTCATGGCGCTGCTCGACTCGAACTTCGCCGCGGTCGCGACGACGGTGTCCTGGACGCAGGCCCTCACGGACGGCACGGCGCTGCCGAAGGACGATCTGGTGTCCTCCGCCACGCGCGCTGCCGAGCGCGGCTAGCCTCCCGCCGACGATCAGTCGGTGACGGCGACGTCCCGGAGGTCGAGGTGCTCGCTGACGAAGTCGGTGGGGAAGCCGGTGACCCCGTCGCGCACGACGGTGAGGGAGATCCCGGTGTAGAGCCAGTCTGCGGCGTGGTCCTTCGAGACCAGCGCCGCGGCTTCGCGGAGTCGTTCATCCGCGACCTCGGGGTCGGTCGCAGCCCTGGCCTCGGCGACCAACGACTGCACCGTCGGGTTGTCGTAGCCGAAGTAGTAGTCCGGGTCCGCCCAGTGCTGGACGTCGCGTGCCTCGACGTGGTTCACGAGACTGAGGTCGTAGTCGTGGTTCGTGTAGACGTCGTTCAACCACGTGGGGAACTCGACGCTGTCGACCGTGAGGGTGACGCCGACGGCCTTGAACTGCGACACCAGGACGTTGGTCGCGGCGGTGCCGTAGTGGTTCGGGACGGTGAGCGTGAGTGCGAGGTCTTCCTGGCCGGCCTGGGCGAGGAGCGCCTTCGCCGCTTCCGGGTCGTAGCTCACGACGTCACTGAGGTCCTCGTAGCCGGGGTCGAGCTCCGGGATCGGTCCGTACTGCAGGGCCGCGGCGCCGCCGACCGCCTCGACGATGGCAGCGTGGTCGATGGCCGTGCGGAGCGCCTGCCGGACGAGGGGGTCGTCGAGCGGTGCGCGCTGGTTGTTGAAGGCGAGGGTGTACTTGTCGGTGGTCTTCCCCTCGACGATCGTCAGGCCATCGACACGCTCGACCTGGTCCCGCAGGTTCGCGTCGAGACCGATCTGCACGTCGACCTCGCCCGCGAGGGTCGCGTTGACGGCTGAGGATGCATCGGGGATGTAGCTGAAGACGACCTCCTTGACCTTCGGAGCGTCGCCCCAGTAGTCGTCGTTCCGCTCGACGGTGATGCTGTCGCCCTGCTGCCACGACGTGAGCGTGAACGGGCCGGTGCCGTTCGCCGTCGTCGACAGGTCGTTGTCCGCCCCGGACTTGAGGACGAGTCCCGCACGACCCGTCAGCGCCCACAGCAGGTCGGAGTCGGGGGAGCTGAGCTGCAACCGGACGGTGCGGTCATCGGTCGCCGTGACGGTCTGGAGCTGCGCCAGGTCGAGGTGGTCGACGAACGCCGCGTTCTGCTGCACCTGGGTGAGCGAGTCGACCACGTCGGCGGCGGTGAGCGGAGCGCCGTCCTGGAAGGTCACGCCGTCGCGGAGGACGAAGGTGTAGGTGAGCCCGTCGGCACTGACCTCGTGGCGCTCGGCGAGGGTGTCGACGATCTCGTTGTCCGACGTGCGCGAGACCAGCCCCTGGTAGACGTTGTCGATGAGGACCTGCTCGAGTGCGACACCGGAGGTCGTGCGGATGTTCAGGTCCGACGGCTCGAGGACGAGGCCCACGCGGAGTGTCGCGTCGGTGTCCGCGGTCGGGGTCGTGGCGGGGCCCGCGCAGCCGGTGAGGACGAGGAGTGAACCGGTGGCCGCGATCACGGCGGTGAGGAGGTGACGACGCAGTCGGTGACGGGGCATGGAGAACATTCTCGCGGATCCCGGCACCGCGCCGGGTCAGTCCGAAGCGTCGTCCGACAGCGAGCCGCTGATGACCGCGAGCGTCGCCGACTGGGCGCGCTGCGCACGATCGCCCCGTCGGCCCACGAGCAGGCCGACCACGGATTCCGTCACGAGCATGATGGCCGCCCGGGAGGTGTGCACGAGTTCGTCCCGGAAGGTCGCGTCGATGGGAGCGACCACGAGCGCGACATCGGCGAGTTCGGCGACGGCCGAGCGCGGGAAGGAGGTGATCGCGAGGACGGTCGCGCCACTCGCCCGAGCTGCCGCGGCCACGTCGACGGACGCCCGGTTCGCGCCCGAGCCGGACAGGACCAGACACGCCGCGCCCGGGCCGAGGTGGGTGGCGGCGATCTGCTGCCCGAGCGTGTCGGGCAGGTACTCGGCCGGCCGGCCTGCGGAGATGAGCCGCATCGCCAGATCGGAACCGAGCGGTGAGGAGAGGCCGTTCGCCGCGATGAGCAGTCTCGGTGCCTCGTCGAGCACGCGGACGAACCGTTCGAGCGTCTCCTCCGTCATCGCCGACGTCGTCTGGCCGAGGCGACCGGCGAAGTGGTCGATGGCCCCGCGGAGGGCGCCGAGCATCGTGTCGTCGCCATCGTCGCGGGCGGTCGGTGTGCCGAGCGCGACCTCGCGGGTGAGGGCGACCCGCAGCTGCGGGTAGCCCTCGTACCCGAGCGACTGCGCGGTGCGGATGACGGTGGCGCGGCCGACGCCGGCGAGGTCGGCGACCTCCTGGGCGGTGCGCTCGATGCTCGCCTCGATGTCCTCGGCCACCGTCTCGGCCACCCGGCGTTCGCTCGGCTGGAGCGACGGCGCGAGCATCGCGATCCTGGCCGTCGGCGGGGCGTCAGCGGACCCTGTCCACATTGCGGCTCCTCGTCGTGCGGGCGGGAAGGGCGGTACGGGTTGTGCGGGCGATGCCGGGGCCCCGGGTGATCCGGCGTCGGATGGCACCCGAGATCGCGTCCATCGTCATGGTCACGACGACCACCACGATCAGCAGCATCCCGACTGTATCCCACTGTCGATAGTTGGTGTAGTTCGCCAGCATGCTGCCGATCCCGCCCGCGCCGACGAGCCCGAGGACCGCCGAGGTGCGGATGTTGATCTCGAACCGGTAGAGCGCGAGCGACAGCAGTGCCGGGGCGGCGGCGGGCCAGAGCGCCCAGCGCGTCACTTCGGCGGTACCGCCACCGGCTGCGCGGACGGCCTCCGAGGCGCCCTCCTGCACGGACTCGATCGTCTCGTAGACCCACTTCCCCTGGGTGCCGATGCCGGCGATCCCGAGGGCCAGCGCGCCCGTGAACGGGGTGAGCCCGGTGATCGTGAGCAGGATGAGGGCGATGATCACCTCCGGGACCGCGCGGATCACGGCGAACACCCCGCGCAACGGCAGCCGCAGCCAGACCGGACCGACCGACCCTGCGGCGAGCATGCCGAGCGGGATCGAGACGAGGACGCAGAGGATGGCCCCGATCCAGGCCATCGAGATCGACCGCCACATCTCGGTGAGCGCCCGCGGCAGCTTCTCCCAGTTCGGGCTCTCGAACATGAGCCCGCCGAAGTGCACGAGCTGCGCCGGGACGGTGCCGAGGTCGCGCCAGTCGATCGGCAGGCCGGCGGTCGCGGCGATGACGACGATCCCGACGGCGACGGCCGCGACGGTTGGGACGAGTCGCGAGGGACGGCGGGGGAGCAACGTGTTCGGATCGTTCGCGGTCATACGAGTCGCCTCCGTAGCAGGTTGGACGCGACCTCGATGAGCACGACGACGACGAGGATCTCGAGGACGATCACCGAGACGTCGTCGTAGGCGTAGAACGCCCGCCGTTCGTCGAGCAGCCGACCGATGCCGCCGGCGCCGACGATGCCGAGGATCGCGGAGATGCGGACGTTGAGCTCCAGGGTGTACAGCCACTGGTTCGCGAACAGCGGCCAGACCTGCGGGAGGACGGTGACGCGGTTGATCTGCGTCTGCGTCCCACCGGCGGCCGTGCCGGCCTCGATGTACGGGTGGTCGGCGGAGTCGATGGCCTCGGAGACGAGTTTGACGATGATGCCGAGGTCGAAGAGGAAGAGCGTCAGGAGGCCGGGCAGCGCACCGACGCCGACCATGGCGACGAGGATGGTCGCGTAGACGAGGTCGGGCACCGCTCGGATGACGTTGACGATCGCGCGCAGGATGCGACGCGACAGGCCGTTCGGGTTCGTCGGGGCCGCCGCCCACAGCGTCAGCGGAACGGACAGCAACGCAGCCGCCACCGCACCCACGAGCGCCATCTGCAGCGTCTCGAGCATCGGTTGCACCGTGCGCGGCAGGAAGGCGAAGTCGGGTTGGAAGAGCTGGAGGAGCAGACCGGAACCGTTGTCCCAGTGGGAGACGAGCGCGCCGAAGTCGAGCTGCACGCCGCCGATCGCCGGGAGGCAGGTGGCGATCGTGAAGGCGGCCACGGCCCCGATGATGAGCGCGGTCCGCAGTCGGGTGCTCGGCCTGGGCGGCAGCTGCCAGTCGGTCCCGGACGGCGGCTTCGCGTCGGTCCTGGTCGTCGTCATCGGTCCAGCCGATCGTCGGGCTGGATGGGGCGACCGTAGATCCGCTCGAAGTCCGCTTCGGTGGCGTCGGCTGCGGAGCCGTCGTAGACGAGTTCGCCGTCGCGGAGCCCGATCATGCGGGTCGTGTAGGTGCGGGCGAGGTCCATGAGGTGGATGTTCACGAGCACCGTGAGACCCGTCTCGGTGTTCACCCGGCGCAGGTCGTTCATCACCGTGTGCGCGGTCGGCGGGTCGAGACTCGCGACGGGCTCGTCGGCGAGCATGACGCTCGGCTGCTGCGTGAGGGCGCGGGCGATCGCGACCCGCTGCTTCTGCCCACCGGAGAGTTGCGCCGCGCGGGTCCAGACCTTGTCGAGCATGCCGACCGACTGGAGCGAGCGCAGGGCGAGCTCCCGGTCGGCGGCGGTCGTCAGACCGAGGACGTTCCGGTACGTCGGGGTGCTGGCGAACCGGCCCACGAGCACGTTGCGGTACACGCTCGTCCGGTCGGCCAGGTTGAAGCCCTGGAAGATCATCCCGACGTGCCCGCGCAGCCGACGGAGCTGCCGGCCGCGCAGACCGGTGACGGTGTGCGGGCCGACGGCGACGGTCCCGCTCGTCGCCGGCACGAGGCCGTTGATCGTGCGGATGAGCGTCGACTTGCCGGAGCCGGAGAGCCCAACGACGGAGACCATCTCCCCGGCGGCGATGTCGAGTGAGACGTTGCGGAGCGCCTTCGTGCCGTTCGGGTAGGTGACCGAGACGTCGTCGAGACGGATGGACCACGACGCAGAGGCCGCGAGCTGGGCTCGGGCCTCCGCGCGATGCTGATCAGTGTTCATGCACCGGATTCCTGGAGAGGGTCGATCGGTTGGAGCGGGTCAGTTCGAGAACTGGTCGAGGATCTCGCCGTAGCGGGTGATCTCGTCCGGTGCGGTCTTGTCGGTCCAGCCGGAGAGGCCGACGAGGTCGAACATGACCTTCTTCGCCGCATCGGAGGAGTCCGCGTAGCCCGCCATGAGCTTGGTGAGCTGCTTGGTGAGGTCGGCCGGGAGCGACTTCGAGACCGCGACGCCGCCGTTGGGGATCATCTCGGTGTAGGCGAACGCGACGACCTTGTCGGCGACGTCGGGCGCCTCCTTGAGGACGGTCGTGCGCGCGTCCCAGTAGCCGAACGAGACCTCGGCGTCGCCGTTGTAGACGGAGAGGACCGCGTTGTTGTTGCCCTCCACCGGGACCTGGGTGATGTCGGCGTCCGTGTCGATGCCGGCGTCACGCATGGCGACCACGGGGTACTGGTATCCGGCGGGGGATGTCGCGGCCTGCAGGGCGACCTTGGTGCCCTTCGAGATCTTGTCGAGGGCCTTCAGCGCGGCCGGCCCTGCGCCGGTCGCCGCGTCGGCGCCGGGCTCGATGCCGTTGCAGTACGAGAGCGGGGTGTCGCTCGCCGCGTAGGTGACCATGACCGGCGCCTCGGCGCAGTACTTGTCGGGGTTATTCGTATAGGCGACCGACGCGTACGAGGTCGCGCCGAAGCGGACGTCGCGCAGCACGAGGTTCGCGTCGTAGCGCTCGGTCGCGTTGTAGAGCGAGCCGGCGTCGGTGATGATGACCTGCGCCTGGTCGCTGCCGAGGGCCTCGACGGTCGCGGCGTAGTCGGTCGCGACGACCCCGTTGACCTCGATGCCGAGGTTCTCCGACAGGTAGCTGGTGAGCGGGTCGAGTGCTTCGGCGAGGTCCTCGCCCTCCACGGACGGCACGAGCGAGATGGTGATGGAGTCGGGCCAGGACGCCGTGCCCGTGGCCGACGGGGAGGAGGCGGCGGGGCTGCAGCCGGCGAGGGCGAGGGCGGCGACGGCCGCGACGCCGGTGAGGAGCAGGGTCTTGCGCATGTTCGGGATGCCTTTCGAGGGTGGAGGGTGATCAGGAGGCGGACGGAGCGGGAGTGGAGGTCTGGGAGGCGTCGGGGAGGCGCGATGCGGCTGCGGCCCAGGCGATGATCTGGTCGTACAGGTCGGCGAGTGAGCGCCCACGCATCGTGGCGGTGGCCGTCGAGCGCTCGAAGGTCGCGCCGACGAGGGCGGTGTCGGCGCCCAGTTCGGCGGCGGGAGCGAGGTCGTTCTCGACGATGTCGCCGACGGCGAGGACGGGGCCGGCGGCGAGCGCGTCACGGATGAGTGGGACGAGGCCTGCCGGCTTCCCGACGGTGAAGTGCACGGCGTCGAACGCCTCGGCGACGCCCCAGGACTGGAGGAGCGCCGTGATGCCGTCGCCGGGGGCGTTCGTGGCGAGGACGAGTCGGGCGTGGGTGCCCAGCGTCTCGAGGAACGCGGGCAGGTTCTCGGGAGAGTCGACCGCCGCTTCGCTCGAGCCGAGCAGCGCGCGGGAGTCGTCGTAGGACGCGCCGATGACGTCGGCACCGACGCCGGCTTCGCGGGCGATCCGGGTCACGGCGTCGTACCCGTCGCGGGCGTCGGTCTCGCCGGTCGTGAACGCGGCGAGGGCGGCCTCGGCGCGCATCGCGAATCCGGTGTCGCCGGTGCGCTCGGCGATGGCGCGGGCGAAGGCCGTGATCGGCCCGTCGCCGAGGGCGAGGGTGCCGTCGAAATCGAAGAGGATGGTGGGGGCCACAGGCGCTCCTTCTGAGCGTGTCGTTCACACGGCCGCTCCTGCGGACGCTGCGTCCATCATGGACGGCGAGTGTGGACGCAATCACCATGGCGGGTGAACGGCGGGTGAATTCACCGACGCACGAGCCGCCTATGCTGTGGTGCTGTGATGATGACGGAGCTCGCGCGACGAGCAGAGACCGAACCCTCGACCGTGCTCGAGGAGCACTCCTGGTTGGGTGCAGCGATCGACGAGGACACGGTGGCCGGCCGGTTCGCCTCGTGGGGTGCGTCGACCGTCATCGACGAGCACACGGGCGGGCCCGTGATCCCACGTGCGCTGTTCGAAGCGCTGCATGCGCGCGCCGGCCTCGCCGTGGCCTGGCCGGTCGGGAACGCCGGGCTCCTCCACGTCTACGGCTACCTGCTCTCGGCGGTCCCGACACCCTACGGGTTGAAACGCGACCGCTGGCTGGACGGAGCGCTCGCGCGCGCGTTCGGTCTCCCTAACGACGAGTTCATCCCATGGGCCCGTGCGTCGTCCCTGCTGTCGCGGGTGACGGCGGCCGCGCAGGACCTGCTCGCACGACCGGTACGGACGGCCGACGGCCCGTCCGGTCGGATGCGTCTGGCGCTCGGCGACCCGACGGACACCGACGCCGTCGCGCTCGTGTACGGCATCGACGAGCGCCTGATCACGACGTTCCCGGTCGCCTCCGGAGCAGCGGTGCTGGAGGAGTGGGACGCCGCCCCTGACCGTCTCCGGTGGAACGCGGCTGTCGAACGCTGACGCGGATCAGGCGTTGGAGGATCCTCGGCGGGCGTCCCCGCGACGCACGGATTGCACGCCCGATCGGCGGAGGCGCCCGGTGACGAGACCGGCCAGCTCCATGGCGAGGATGTAGCTCACGACGCGGACCGCGAGCAGCACGATGACGAGCACCGGCGAGATGAGGTCGGGCGAGATCACCGCGAAGGACAGCGCCCAGATCGCGACGCCGCCGGCCGCGGCCGCAAGCCAGGTCGTCACGCGGGCGGGGTGACGGCGGCGGGCGAGCACCAGGTCGATCGCGGCTGCCGGAACGACGAGCGCGACGATGATCGCCGGGCCGAGGGCCGTGACGGGCAGCGCGAGGAGCCCGGTGACGGCTGCGGTGAGCACCGTCGCACCGGGGACGCCCGTCCAGCGCCTGGCGAGCATCGGCATCACCATCGTGACGGCGGCGATCGCGGCGTAGAGCACGGGGTTGAGCACCGCGGCGGTCGACGTCAGCGGGCTGACGAGGACGAGGATGACGGCACCGACGGCGCCGAAGGCCGCGCAGCGGAGCAGGGTCGTGGTGGTCGCGGTTCTCATGGCCTCAACAGGGTAGTGGTGGTGGAAGGACGACGGGCGGGCCGAGCCCGAAGGCTCGACCCGCCCGATCGGTCAGGTCCGGGTCAGCGTCCGGTGACGAGGCGGCGTCGGATGACGAGCCCGGTACCGAGCAACAGCAGGATCGCCGCCCCGACCACCAGTGGTGCGACGGTCGTTCCGGTCGAGGCGAGCACCGGACCCGGCGTGCTCACGGTCGCCGTGGACGGGTCGGAGGTGAACGACTCGCCGCCCGGCGTCGTGCCGGTCCCGAACGCGGTGTTGCGGATCGAGCCCGCGTTCAGGTCCGCCTGGGTGACCGTGTAGGTCGCGGTGCAGACGACCTGGAGCCCGGGGGCGAGGAGCGCCGTGCCCGTCGGGCAGGTGATCGCGGACAGCGTGCCTGTGCCGGTGAAGTCACCTTCCTGGACCGCGACGTCACGAAGGGTGACGTTGCCGGTGTTCGTCACCTGGAAGGAGTAGGTGATGACCTGTCCCGCAGTCGTGGCCCGCTCGACATCGGCCGTCTTGACCACCGAGAGGCCGGGGACGGGCGGCGACGGGATCGTGACCTCCGATGGCGGCGAGACCGGAGGCACACCGTTCACACTGCTCGGCGGAGTCGCCGTCGCGGTCGCCGAGTTCGTGATCAGCCCCGCGTCGACGTCTGCCTGCACGACCGTGTAGGTGGCCTCGCAGGTGATCGTCGCGCCCGGTGCCAACGAAGCGGCTTCGGCCGGGCAGACGACGTCGGACAGCTCGCCGGCGCCGGAGAACTCCCCTTCCACCACCGTCGGGTTCGTCAGCGTGACGTTCCCGGTGTTGGTGAGGAGGAAGGAGTAGGTGACGACCTGGCCGACCGCGAGGCCGTCCTGGGCCACCGCATCGGCCGACTTCACGATCGTGATGGCGGGTGTCGCCGGGAACGCGACGCTGGTCTCCGACGGCGGCGAGACCGGGGGAGTGCCACCGTTCGGCGGGGTGCCGGTCGCGGTCGCGCTGTTCGTGACCGATCCCGCATCGACGTCGGCCTGGGTCACCGTGTAGGTGGCCTCGCAGGTGACCGTCGCGGCGGGAGCGAGCGAGCCGGCCGCCGGCGGGCAGACGACCTGGGACAGCTCACCGGTGCCGGTGAAGTCGCCCTCGACGACCTGGACGTCGGTGAGGGTGACGTTGCCGGTGTTGGTGACGAGGAACGAGTAGGTGACGTCCTCACCGGCGTTCGCGACCGTGGTCGGCATCGCGGACTTCGCCACCGTGATGGCGGGCGCGGCGGGGAACTCGACCGTGGTCTCCGACGGCGGTGAGACCGGGGGAGTGCCGCCTGCCGGCGGGGTGCCGGTCGCGGTCGCCGAGTTGGTCACCGAGCCGGCGTCGACGTCGGCCTGCGTGACCGTGTAGCTCGCCTCGCAGGTGACGGTCGCCGCCGGGGCGAGCGAGCCGGCTGTGGCCGGGCACACCACGTCGGAGAGTTCGCCGGTGCCGGTGAACTCTCCCTCGATGATCGAGACGTCGGTCAGAGTGACGTTGCCGGTGTTGGTGACGAGGAACGAGTAGGTGACGTCCTCGCCGGCGTTCGCGACCGTCGTCGGCGTCGCCGACTTCGCGACGGTGAGCGCCGGGGCCTGGGCCACGCCCGGGATGGTGACCTCGGACGGCGGTGAGACCGGTGGCTGGCCCTGCGGCGGGGTCCCGGTCGCGGTGGCCGAATTGGAGACGGTCCCGGCATCGATGTCGGCCTGCGTCATCGTGTAGGTGGCCTCGCAGGTGACGGCCGCCGCGGGGGCGAGCGTCGCCGCTCCCGGCGGGCAGACGACGTCGGAGAGGTCACCGGTCCCGGTGAACGCGCCCTCGTCGACCTGGACGTCGGTGAGCGGCACGTTGCCGGTGTTGGTGACGAGGAAGGAGTAGGTGATCTCGTCGCCGACGGCGTACTCCGCAGCAGCGGGTGACGCGGACTTCACGACGGTGATCGCGGGAGCCTGCGGCACGAACTCGACCGTGGCGTCGGCCGGCGGGTTGAGGCCCACGCTCGTGATGTTGTCGGGACCGTTCGTGAACGTCCCGGCGACGGGTGAGGTGACCTCGACGGTGACGGCGCAGGAGGTCATGCCCTGGCTGAGGTTCCCGGTGACGTCGATCGACGAGCCGCCCTCGGGCGCGGTGACCACACCCGACGGGCAGGTGGTCGAGGCGTCGCCGTCGGCGATCGTCAGGCCGGCGGGCAGCGCGTCCGTGAAGGACCAGCCGTTCTTCGCCGCGAGCTCGTCGGTGTTGGTGATCGTGAGGGTCAGCGTGGACGTCTCACCGGCGACGACGCTCGCCGGGCTGAACGACTTGTCCAACTGCGGGGAGACGTCGAGCACCTGGATGTTGTCGAAGGCGTGGTCGTTGCCGGCCGTGCCGCCGCCGGTCAGGTTGCGGGCGACGATGCCGACGGTCGCCCCGGGGAGCAGGACGGCTCCCGGCGAGACGTAGGTGCCGACGCGGACGTTCTCCGCCCCGGCCGCACCGGTCGCCGGTGCGGTGACGGAGCGGGAACCGGCTGCGGTACAGCCGTTGACGGCCCCGACGGAGTGGGCGCCGCCCTGGTCGTCGGTGAGGAAGAACTCGAGGACGGGCTGCTGCGACGCGTTGCAGGACACCGCGGCGAGGTCCACCGAGGTCGTGAGGAACCGGCCGGCGCTCGTGAGCGCGATCGGATCGACGGTCGCGAACTCGACCGCGTTCGGCGGGTTCATGGTGAGGTTCTGCTGCGACGTCCAGGCGCTCACGGAGTGGTTGGCCGTGTCGCCGGCGCCGAGGGCCCAGGCGAGCTGCCGCGTGCGTCCTTCACCGGACGCCGATTCCGCGAAACACTGCGGCTCCGCTGACGAGGCGAAGCTCGTCACGTTGCCGTTGCACTGGGCGTGGTCGCGCCAGGAGGCGTCCGCGGTGTAGCGCGTGCCGTCGGCGCCGACGTAGTCCTCGATGTACGTCGGCGACGTCGCTCCGTTCTCGAAGTCCTCGGCGTAGACGATCGATCCCGACTGCGGCGTTCCCGGCGTCCCGGGCAGCGCCTGCGCGCTCGAGCCGACCCCGACGAGCGAGAGCGCCGACAGGACGGTCACCCCGATGATCCCCATGGTCGCGCGACCGGCGGACGGTGCCCCCCACCGGTTCCGCCACCGTGCGCGGTGACCCCTTCGACCCGTGTGCTGCTGCATGTGTGTTGCCTCCCCGTGAAGCGGCGGTGCGCCCGCCGAAAACCTGGCCCCAGCTGTGGGGCCGAGGATCAGTAGAGCGGCAACCCCGACGCGGTCCGGGCGGATCGGCCAAAGACCACCCCGCATCCTGCCCCGGGTGTTCCCCGACAGGTGACGGTCACTTAGGGTTGACCCGTGCACATCGGTCGGAATAGGTACTTTCCCTCCCTCGGGGCGGGGTTCCTCCACCCCACGGACGTCGCCCCGGTCACCCGTCTCCTCACCACGGCCATCCAGGAGGAGGACTGGGACACGGTCGTCTCGGTGATCGAGTACGAGTGGGGGATCCTCATGGCGCTCGACCTCGCGACGCTCGACCGCGCGCTGCAGGCGCTCCCGGCGCGCGTGCTCTCGAACCACCCCATCGTCTTCGCCGTCCGGGAGATCCGGCTCAACATCCGCGGAGAGACCGACGCACTCGACCAGTCGGTGGGGCAGTTCCAGCTCCCGACCCATCCCGACGACATCCGTGACCGCGCCCGCTCCGAGCTCGCGCGCATCAGCCTGAGCGCATCGACGGCGTTCATGATCGCCTACCGCGTGCACGGCCGGCACCAGCGCGCGTTGCACTACGCGCGGATCACCGAGGAGCTCGCTCGCCGGGCCCGCGTGCACCGCCCGACCGAGTTCGCGCCCCGCGTCCCCACCGCCCTGCTGCAGGTGGGGATCACGAAACTGCTCGTGGGAGACCTCCATGAGGCGAGCCTCGTCCTCCGCGAGGCGTACGAGCTCCGGCACGAGTCCTGGGACGGCCGGAACGGCGGGGACGCCTCAGGCAAGCTCGCCCTGCTCTACGCCGTGCGCGGCGAGATCGTCGAGGCGGACCGCTGGCTCGAGCGCCACGACGACGGGGGCGGCGCGCACGGGTGGATGGTGCCGCTGGTCCAACTGTCGGGTGCCATCGCCCGGGCCTTGATCGCCATCGCCCGCGTCGACCGGGCAGCGGCTGAGGCGGCGCTCGCGACGCTGGAGCTCCAGGTCAACCGCGAGCGGTCCTGGGCCCCGTTCATCACCTACGCGCAAGCGCAGCACGCACTCCTCTGGGGCGATCGACGGGCGGCGCTGCAGCTCATCGAACGCACCCGCGTGTTCGCCGGTCGCAGCCTGCGTCACGCCGGGTCGGAGCGACTGCTCGATGCCGTGGAAGCGTCACTCCTCCTCGCCCTCGACCGGCCGACGGAGGCCAGCGTCCTCCTCGACGGCCGTGACCGCAATGCCCACACCGCGGCGGTCGCCTCGCGGCTCGCGCTCCTGAGCGACCGCAAACCCCTCGCCCGGGAACTCGCCACCGCCGGGCTCGCAGAGGAGCACATCGACGCCGGTGCGCAGACGGAGCTGCTCATCACCTCGGCGCTCGCCGACGACTCGGACGAGGACGGTCGGCGGCATCTCCTGCAGGCGATCGCGACGACGGCGCGGACCGGGATGCTCACACCGTTCGTGGTCGCGCCGCGCAGGCCGCTTCGACACCTCCTCGGCACGATGTCGCCCAGCGAGACCCATGCGCGGATCGAGCGGACGCTCGCCTCGAGTCCCGAGCCGACGCCGGAGACCGTGCAGCTCGTGGAGCTCACCGCCACCGAGCGTCGGATCCTCCAGCTCTCCGCGGAGGGCCGGACCCGGCAGGACATCGCGCAGGCGCTGTACGTGTCCGCGAACACGGTGAAGTTCCACTTCCGGAACGTCTACCGGAAGCTCGGTGTCGACTCCCGCGAGGACGCGCTGGCCACCGCACGGCGGTTGGGACTGCTCCCGACCGAGCGGTGACGCGCGGCGCATCCGTGCCGCGTGTCACCGCGTCTCCGGGTCAGCGGGACGCCGACACCTCGACGGCCGTGGGGAGGGCCAGGGACCAGGCCTCGGCTCGCACGGTCGCGTCGTGCCGCACGGCGTATCGCTCGCCGTCGGCCGGATACGCCCGGAACGTCCGAGCGGGGTGCCCGGTGTGGTGGATCTCGACGATGGACGCGTCGATGAGGATCCGGACCTCGTCACCCTCGGCCAGCTCGCCCCGCCAGATCACCTGCATCTCCGAGCCCTCCAGCTCGAGGGAGGCCGTGCCTGCGCCCGTGAGTCGCACCTCCGCCTGATCAGGGAGTTCCGCCGCGTCGACGACCTCGGCCCGGAGTCCCGTCAGTTCCCGCGCCGGGATCAGCTCGACCTCGTCACCGTGGACCACGAGTTCGCGCGGGAACGTCAGCATGCCCGACCAGCCCTGCTCGTCGGTGTCCGCCTGTGTCCGGCCGCGCACGCCCTCGGGGGCGATCTCCTGCGCCCAGCCCCAGAGCAGCACCCGCTCCGACTGTCCGTCCGAGCCGTCGGACTGCACGGCCTGCGGCGCGTAGAAGCTCGACCCCTCGTCGATGATGCCGGTCCGGCGGGCGCTGAACACGGGTCGCCCGGTGGCCTCGTCGAGCTCCATCGAGCCGAGGGCCCAGGCCACCCCGCGGTGCGGCTGGCCGTCGAGCCACAGTGACACCAGCAGCACCCAGTCGTCGCCGACCCGCACGAGCTGCGGGCACTCCCACCCTTCGCACGGAGCGAGCTCGGAGACGACCGGCGCATCGGCCGTCAGCAGGTACCCCTCCTCGGTCCAGGCGTCGAGGTCGTCGACGCCGTAGAGGAGTAGCGCGCCACCGACGTCGGCGCGGCCGGCGCCCTGGATCGCCCAGCGGCGCCCACCCAGCTCGAAGAGGAACGGGTCGCGCACCATCGTCACGCGCTCATCGGCGGGGAGCCCGGCAGCGACGATGCGTTCGCCGGTCCAGTCCTGCGCATCCGCCGAGCCGTGGACGACGACGACCTCCGAGAACCCGTGCCGGTCACGCGCGCCCGAGTAGACGACGGACGGCCGGCCCTGGTCGACGACCCCGACGCCGCTCCAACAGCCGAAGCCGTCGGTGGTGCCCGGGCGGGGTGCCAGGGCCACCGGGTGCTCCTCCCAGGCGAGCAGGTCCGGCGAGCTCACGTGACCCCAGTGGATTTCCTCGTGCCGGGCCGACCCCGGGTTGTATTGGAAGAAGACGTGCCAGCGACCGTCGACGAACATGATGCCGTTCGGATCGTTCAACCACCCGGCCTCGGGTCGCGGGTGCAGCAGCGGGAAGCCGCGGTCGAGGACGTGCGTTGCGTGGAGGCCGGTCATGGCTTCCTTTCGGTTCGAGATCAGTCGGATCGAGGGGAGGGCGGTGGTGCTGGTCACTTGCTGACGCCGGCGGTGAGCCCTTCGCGCAGCGGCTTCTGGCCGAAGACGAAGACCAGCGCAGCCGGGATCATGGACAGGACGACACCGGCGAGGACGGTTGCGACCGACCCGGTGCCGAGGTTGCCCTGCAGGGTCACGAGCCCGAGCGGGAGGGTGAAGTTCTGCTCGCTGATCGTGAGGATCAATGGCCGGAAGAACTCGTTCCAGTGGTAGTTGAAGGCGAGGATGCCGACGATGGCGAGGCCCGGGGCGGCGAGCGGCAGGTAGATGCGGAAGAAGATCTTCCACGGACCCGCCCCGTCGATCTGCGCCGCCTCGGCGAGCTCCGGTGGCAACCCCATGAAGTACTGCCGCATGAGGAACGTGCCGAACGCCGTCGGGATCATCGGGATGATGAGCGCGAGGAGCGTGTCCGAGAGTCCCATGCCGCGGATGAGCATGAACACGGGGACGATCGTCACCTGCATCGGCACCATCATCGTGGCGAGGATGAGGCCGAACAGGATGCGCTTGCCGCCGAAGTCGAAGCGCGCGAACACGTAGCCGGCCATCGCCGCGCTGAGCATCTGCCCGGCCGCGATGAGGAGCGTCACGAGCGCGCTGTTCCACGTGTAGAGCAGGATCGGGATCTTCTGGAAGACATCGATGAAGGCGCCCGGGCCGAACTCGGTCTGCCCGGTGGCGACGTTCGCGGGGGTGAGCGCGGTGATGAGCGTCCACACGACGGGCGCGAGCGTGAGGAACGCGGCGATGACGAGGACGAGGAACTTCCCGGCCGAGGCGAGTCGGCGGCGTGATGAGTCGGGGGTGACTGCTGCGATGGAGATCTGGGACCTCATCCGTAGAAGACGAAACGCTTGCTCAGCCGGAACTGTGCGGCGGTGACGAGCATGATCAGGAGCGTCAGCACGATGCCGATCGCTGCGGCGAGACCGAAGTCGAGCTGCTGGAACGCGGACTCGTAGATCACCATCACCGCGGTACGGGTGTCGTCTCCCGGCCCACCTCGCGTGAGGACGTACGGCTGGTCGAAGATCTGCAGGGCGCTGATGATGGCCATGACGGACGCGACGAGCATGGTCGGGCTCACGAGGGGCAGGGTGACGTTCCGGAACTGGCTCCAGCCGTACGCGCCGTCGAGCGACGACGCCTCGTAGACCTCGCGTGGGATCGCGGCGAGTCCGCCGATGAACAGCAGGAAGGTGAAGCCGAAGTTCTGCCACACGTAGACGAGGAGGACGACGATCTTCGCCCCGAACCCGGTCGTCAGCCAGCCGATGTTCCCGACGCCGAAGAGCCCGAGGAACTCGTTGACGAGGCCGAACTCCTGGTTGAACAGGTACGACATCACAAGCGACACGGATGCGGCCGACAGCACCAACGGGAAGAACAGCGCGGAGCGGAAGAAGGTACGCAGCCATTCCGGCATCCGCGACTGCACGAGGATCGCGAGGAGGAGCGCGACGGCGAGCTGGAGCGTCACCGCCACGACCACGAAGCCGACCGTGTTCAGGAAGGACACGCGCACCGTGGGGTTGGCGGCGAGGTCGACGAAGTTGCCGACGCCGACGAACTCGGGTGCCGAGATGATGTCCCACCGGAAGAAGGCGAGGACGAACGACCCGATGATCGGCACCAAGCTGAAGAGTCCGAGGCCGATGAGCGTCGGGGCGAGGAACACCCAGACGAGCAGCCGGCTGCCGCGAGGGGCACGCTTGCGCCGTCCGGTCTTGGCCTCGGGCGGGACGACCAGTGCCCGGGTCGCCGTCGGTGACTGCAGTGCCATCATCGTCCCTTCAGCGCGAGCTCAAGGTCCCGCTGCATGGTCTCGAGGCCTCGGCGGACGCCGTTCGGGCCGTTCGTGATCGTGCCGACCACGTTCTTGATGAGGGCCGACTCGACGGCGGCCTGTTGGGGCGGTGCGGGCATCGGGCCGGTCGTCGGGAACCGGTCGAGGGTGTCGTAGAAGACCTCCCAGTGCTTCGGTCCGATGTCACCGCCGTACAGCTCGGCGTTGAGTGAGCGCCGGGGCAGCGACGAGTCGGGCTGGCTGTGCGCGATCGACATGCCCTCGACGGAGATGCAGTACTTCATCCACTCCCACGCCTCGTCCTTGCGTTCGGAGGTCTGCATCATCGCGTACCCGCCGGCTCCGAACTGGTGGCGCTGTCCGCGCATCTTCGGGAAGTAGGTGACGTCGTACTCGTCGTCGCCGAGGCCGGCGTCGTTGAGTCCCTTGACCCAGAACCCGCCGGCCGGCGTCATGCCGACCGAGCCGCGGGAGAAGAGCGAGACGAGCTCGTTGCCGCCGCCCTGGGCGGGGTTCGCGGCGATGCCCTCGGAGACCATGCGCTGCAGGACCTCGAAGCTCTCGACGGTGCGGTCGCTCAGCGCGTCGGCGTTCTCCCACAGGTACCCACCACCACGAGGGGTCTCGTCCGGGTAGAACTTCGACCACATCCAGTCGCCGCCGGGTGCCTTCTCCTCGGTGAGGAAGCTCGTGTCGTTGATGTACAACCAGGGCACGACACCGCCCCAGAGCCGGTTGTTCCAGAAGTAGGGGAGGAACGATCCGGGGGCGCTGGCCTGCATGGTGCGGCCGACGGCGAAGAAGTCGTCGACCGACCAGTCGTCGCGCGGACGCTCGAGGCCGGCCCGCTCGAACGCGGAGGTGTTGTAGTACATGTTCGCCGCGTTGAAGTTGTCCGGCAGCTGGAACAGGTTGCCCTTGTACATGAACGACTCGATGAGCGAGGGGTTCACGTCGTCGAAGTACTCCTGCAGCTCGGCGGCGTCGCGCTGCACGTACTCGTCGATCGGGTGGGCGAGGCGCTCGGCGAACAGCTGGGTGCCCTCCGTGGCGACCGACACGATGTCCGGCGGGGTGCCGGCCGCGACCATCGTGAGGATCTTGGCGAAGAAGTTGCCCCAGTCCTGGCCCTGGATCGCGATGATCCGGACGGGGATGTCGGGGTGCAGCTTCTGGAAGCCGTCCACGAGCGACTGCCGGGCGGCGGCGTCCTGGGCGGTGCCGAAGAGGGCGACGGTGAGGGCGTCGTCACCTCGGCCGGGGATGTCTCCACCGGTGAGGCGCGGCCAGGAGATGGCCGTGCCCGCCAGACCGAGACCGAGCAGGGCGAGTGCCGCCCTGCGACTCAGATCAACCACGTTGTTGCTCCTGCGAAATCGGGGCCGACCGTTCGCAGGGCGCGGACGATGAGCCGTGAATGGAGGTGCTGAACGGATTCAGCAAACGAAACATAACACAGCTCCGCGCGATATGCTGAACTGATTCAGCAAACCGCACGAGGGAGTGTCATGTCCACGCAACGCCGCCGCACGACCCTCGCGGACGTCGCGGAGCGCGCGGGCATGTCCAAGGCCGCGGTGAGCATGATCATGAACAACCGCCCCGGTTCCCGGCTGTCCGCGGACGCCGTGGAGCGGGTTCGCGCCGCCGCAGCGGAGCTCGACTACCGCCCGAACCCCGCGGCCCAGGTGCTGCGCCGCGGGAAGACCAGGACGATCGGGTTCATCTCCGACGAGGTCACGCTCACCCGGCACGCCTCAGGGCTCATCGGCGGTGCGCTCGAGGTGTCGAAGGCCCACGACCACACGATGCTCATCGCGGAGACCGAGGGGATCGAGGGCGGTCTCGCCCGCGCCTTCGAGACGATGATCGACCACCGGGTCGACGGCATCCTCATCGGCCTCCTCGGCGCCCGCCTCATCGACCTCCCCGCCACCTCGACCGGTGTCCCCGTCGTCGTGCTCAACGGAGCGTCCTCCTCGGGACATGCGAACGTCCTGCCCGACGAACGAGCTGCCGGGTACGCGGTCGCGAAGCGGCTCGTCGACGCGGGTCACCGACGGATCGGCGTGGTCGGCGACCTGCCCCAGGACGTCATCAACGATCCGCGACAGACGGCGACGGTGGCACTCCGCTTCGCGGGCATCGCCGCAGCGTTCGCGGAGGCCGGGATCGAACCTGCTCGGGTCGACATCGTCGAGTGGCAGCCGGAACCCGGCTACGAAGCCACGGCCACGCTCCTCGAGCGCCACCCGGACGTCACGGCGATCCTCGCCGCGAACGACGGCGTCGCCTTCGGTGCCTACCAGGTGCTGCTCGAACAGGGTCGTCGGATTCCGCAGGACGTCTCCGTCGTCTCCTTCGACGACGAGATCCTCGCCGGCTACCTGCGCCCGGGCCTCACCACCGCGCGGCTGCCCTACCAGGAGATCGGCGCGCTCGGAGCCTCGATGCTCCTCGGTCAGCACGCCCTCGGGCACGAGCTGGTCACGATGCCGATCATCGAGCGCGACTCGCTCATCGCCGCGGTGTCGACCGACGCCGGTTGACGCCACCCGACCCTCGCACCCAGCAGAGAGAGATGCCATGCACGCAGCCCCCACGACCGACGCCCTCATCGCCGGCGAGACCCTCATCGACATCGTCCGGCGGCTCGACGGGACGCAGGCGGAGAGCCCCGGCGGCAGCCCGGCGAACGTCGGGATCACCCTCGGTAGGCTGGGCCGTGCCCCGGCCCTGGTGACCCATGTGGGTGACGACGAGCGCGGCGCGGCGATCCGCTCCTGGCTCGACACGTCCGCGGTGACCCTCGTGTCGGCTCCGACCGGTCGGACGTCCACAGCTCAGGCGACCCTCGACGCCGAGGGGGCGGCCACCTACGAGTTCGACCTCTCGCTCGATCTGGAGGCCTCGGGTGCGCCGGACGCCGCCGTCGTCCACACCGGCTCGATCGCCTCGGTCCTCGAGCCGAGTGCCGACCGCCTGCGCGAGCTGGTCGAGACGCGTCGTCCCTCGGCGCTCATCACCTACGACCCGAACATCAGGCCATCGCTCATCGACGACGCGGCCCGCGTCCGCCAGGCGGCCCTCGACTGCATCGCGCGCGCCCACGTCGTGAAGGCGAGTGACGAGGACGTCGCGTTCCTGCTGCCCGGTGTGGCACCGGTCGACGCCGCTCGAGAATGGGTCGCGGCCGGGCCGGGACTCGTGGTCGTGACGATGGGTGGTGACGGGGCGGTCGCGGTCAGAGACGGTTCCGTGCTCGAGATCGAGACGCCGCGGGTGCAGGTGGCCGACACCGTCGGTGCCGGCGACACGTTCATGGGTGCGCTGATCGACGGACTGCTGACCGCCGGTATCGCTGGGCCCGGGGCCGAGGAGCGACTTCGCGAGGTGTCCGACGAGGTGCTGCAGCAGCTGCTCGACCGCGCCGCGCGGGCCGCGAGCATCACGGTGTCGCGGCCGGGAGCGAACCCGCCCACCTCGGCGGAACTCGACGCCTGAGGCGCACGACGTCTGCGCGTCAGGACGACTCGGACGGCGGGAGTTCCGTCCCGGCAAACCGCTCCGACGACACCACCTGCTGGGCTGCCCGACGGAGGGCGAGGATCAGCGGTTCGGTGAGCACGGTGCCGAGCACGATGTACTGCACCGCGAGCTCGGGTGAGTCCGCCGGGATGCCGTCGATCTCGGCTTCGGCGATGCTGCGCGCTGCGTCGACATAGCGGTCGAGGACTGCGGGTGGCACGGTGAAGCCGGCTCGTTCCAGGGTGTCCAGGGCTCCGGCCAGGCCGGCGAGGAGTCCGGGATCGCACTGCGCCTCGATCCCGCCGAGTCGTTCGTAGAGCTCCAGTGCGCGGGTCGTGTCGACCGGACCACTCGGGCGCGGGGTGACAGCGGTGTGGGCGACGCCGAGGAGGTCGTACGGACCCGCCGGCGGCGAGTCCAGCGCGGCGACGACGTTCCGGGTCTCCGCGATGCTCACGCCGGCAGTGAGCAGCGCGCGGATCACGCGGAGCCGGGACACGTGGGCGTCGCCGTAGCTCGCCTGGGTCGCCGAGGTGCGCTCGCCTTCCGGGAGGAGTTGCTCGCGCAGGTAGTACTTGATGGTGGCCACCGGCACCTCGGACACTGCCGCGAGTTCCGAGATCCTCATGCTGTCCTCCTCGTCTGGATAGTGCTACTATCCAACTTGGATAGCGTCACTATCGAACAGGAGCAGTCTATGTCACGCGTCGTCGTCGGCCGAATCACCCATCGTCACGAAGGGGAGCTCGTCGTGTTCCACATCGGGATGACCATCAACCAGTGGTGGCGGGTGGACAAATGGCTCCCGATCTTCGGTGACATGCCGCGCATGCTGCAGGAGCTCATGTCCGACCCGGAGTCCGGGCTCCTCGGTTCGCACATCCTGCTCGGTTCCAGCGGCCCGTACCTCGTCCAGTACTGGTCGTCGATCGACAAGCTCTACGCCTACGCGTCGGCACCGGCCTCCGCCCATCGGCCCGCCTGGTCGCGGTTCAACAAGCGCGCCCGGTCTGCTCCGAAGGCCGTCGGCGTCTGGCACGAGACGTTCCTCGTCGACCGCGCCGAGAGCATCTACGTGTCGACGCCGTCCATGGGGCTCCCAGCGGCGACCGAGGCGGTGCCGGTCGGGTCGCGGCAGCAGCACGCGCGACAGCGGTTCGCCGACGGCCGGACCGCCGGTCAGCGATAGCGCGGCGGAACCGCGAGGGGAGCGGAGACGAGGGCGGCACCCTGTGGGACCTCGCCGTCGCCGCGCCGGATCGGACCGCGCAGGGCGAGGGTGATCCGCAGGCCGTCTGCGGGATCGTGCGCGGTCTCCGGCTGCTCGAAGTTCAGCGTCGGCGGGTCCTCCGAGGTGCTGTAGCTCAGCAGGATCATCGAGCTCGACCCCGAGGCCCGCAGCCGCGGCCTCGAGAGGCGCACGGAGGATTCGCGGACGGTCAGGACCTCGTCGCGGTGCAGGATGCGCCCGGGGCCGTTCAGCTCGTTCCCACCCGCGCGGACCGCGACCTGCGGGCCTGCGAAGCCGACGATCGCGTGATTCATGTCGTCGGGGGCGGCGATGAGCCCGGCGGCGTCACGGAGCTCGACGACCTGCAGTCGCCAGCGGATGCGGCGGTCGACGTCGGTGCTCGTCCAGACGTCTCGCAGGCTGCCCCGGCCGCGGTCGAGTGGTTGCCGCACGAGGTCGGCGAACCGGACGAGCCGGGGCGGGCCCGGGTCGGCCGGTGGTCGTGACGCGACGTCGACGAGGACGAGATGAGCGGGGGTGGCAGCCGGTTCGGGTCCAGCTGCTCCGCGCATCTCGTCCTCGTCGGGTCGGGTCGGGCAGGTCGTTCAGGCCGGTGGATCAGGCCTTGGTGTCGACCAGGACGTATCCCTCTTCACCGTGGACCACGGTGTCGATGCCGGCGATCTCGTCCTCGTTCTTCACGCGGAAGCCGATCGTCTTCTCGATCGCGAAGCCGATGATGAAGGCGAGCACGAAGGAGTAGATGAGGACGGCGAACGCGGCGATCGCCTGGACGAGCAGCTGCGAAGCGTCACCACCCATGAAGAGGCCGGTGCCGTTGGCGAAGAAGCCGAGGTACAGGGTGCCGATGAGGCCACCGACGAGGTGGATGCCCACGACGTCGAGCGAGTCGTCGAAGCCGAGCTTGAACTTCAGCTCGATGGCGAGGGCGCACACGACACCGGCGACGAGGCCGAGGACGATCGCCCAGATCGGGTGCAACGAACCGCACGCCGGGGTGATCGCGACGAGACCGGCGACGGCACCCGACGCGGCACCGACGGAGGTCGGCTTGCCGTCCTTGATCTTCTCGACGACGAGCCAGGCGAGCAGGGCTGCTGCCGGGGCCGCGATGGTGTTGACGAACACGAGTGCCGCGGTGCCGTCGGCCGCCAGTTCCGAACCGGCGTTGAAGCCGAACCAGCCGAACCAGAGCAGACCGGCGCCGAGGAGGACGAACGGCGGGTTGTGGGGGACGTGGACGCCCTTCTTGAATCCGACGCGGCGGCCGAGGACGAGCGCGAGGGCGAGGGCTGCAGCACCGGCGTTGATGTGGACCGCGGTGCCACCGGCGAAGTCGATGACGCCGACGCCGAAGACGTCCTGCAGGCCGTGCGTGATCCAACCGCCGTAGGCGAAGCTGCCGTCGTCGGCGAGGCCGAAGTTGAACACCCAGCTCGCGACGGGGAAGTAGACGACGGTCGCCCAGATGCCGGCGAAGATCATCCAGGAGCCGAACTTCGCGCGGTCGGCGATGGCGCCGGAGACGAGGGCGACGGTGATGATCGCGAAGGTGGCCTGGAAGGCGACGAAGGCGAGTGGCGGGTAGGCCGCTCCCTCAGGCGTCTCGAGGGCGGCGGTCAGGCCGATGTTCCCGGTGTCGATCGCCCAGGGGGCGACGGTGCCTTCGGAGCCGGGGAACGCGATCGCGTACCCGTAGAGCACCCAGAGGACGCCGATGAGGCCGAGTGCGCCGAAGCTCATCATCATCATGCTGATGACGCTCTTCGCCTTGACCAGGCCGCCGTAGAAGAATGCGAGCCCTGGTGTCATGAGCAGCACGAGTGCCGCTGATATCAGGATGAACGCTGTGTTTCCTTGATCCATTCGAGGTGCCTCTCCGCAGGGACGCGGCTGGAGCGCGTCGGGTGCGCCCAGCGTGACACCGGCGTGTTTCCGATGGCCTGTGCGCGTGTTTCCGGCACGTTGCGGAATCGGCCGCTGCGTAAACAGCACATGACGGATCGCTCGACGTACAGTGGGGGACGAACAGAAGGGAGCCCCGATGTCGACATCGGGCACACCCGAGGACGGCCCGCAGGTCGTCCGCAACGACGAGCGTCACGAGTACGAGATCCTCGTGGGGGAGCGCGTCGCAGGGATCGCCGGGTACCGGGAGGAACCGGGTCGCATCCTCTTCACCCACACCGAGATCGATCCGGACTTCGGTGGGCAGGGGCTCGGCAGCGTCCTCGCCGCCGCGGCGCTCGACGATGCGGTCGAGCGAGGACTGACGATCGTGCCGTACTGCCCCTTCATCCAGGCCTACCTCCGCAAGCACCCGGACTTCAGCGGCGAGGTGTCCTGGCCCGAGTGACGGCTCGTCATCCGGTGCGTGGCAGCCGGAGGAGGACGAGCTCGCAGCGGTAGTCCTGCGAACTCGCCATGTCCCCGCGGAACCACAGGAGCGAGACGGTCGAGGGATCGCCGGGCGCGACGATCGGCCGCAGATTGTCGATGTCCGAGCGTTCCGTGACCGGCGTCCAGGCCCAGGTCGCCCCGTCGTCGTCGGTGCGACCGTGGAAGATCTCGTGGTGGGCGAGCGGTTCGTCGTTCCGTGGATCGATCGGCGTCGAGACGTAGAGCGAGTCGAGGTCGTCCGGGTCGATCGCCACGAGTCCGGTGTAGTCCTGCTCGTGCGGGAGGAGGCCGGGGCCGGCGAGGGCGAGCGGATGTATCTGCCAGGAGCCGCCGGGCGTCAGGCGGGCGAACAGGAACCGGTGGTCCAGGACGGGCCGGAGTCGTTCGGCCGCCTCGTCCGGGTGCGCTGGTCCGTCGTCGGCGCGGGCGGAGACGACGGCGGCCACGGTGCCGTCGGGGGCTCGTCGCACGTCGACGGTCCAGCAGTGGGAGAGCAGGTCGCCGGCCCAGCTACCGCCGTCGGGCATTCGTGATCCGGCGGCGACGAGGGTGGTGAGCTCGACCTGCGATGGTGCGTCGCCACGCAACGGATGCGGGTCGACGACGGCACCGTCGGTTCGGTGGAGCCCGCCGGTGTCGAGGAAGCCGTGGTAGATGCTGTTGTCGTAGTCGCGCGGGTGGTGGTCGGTGGTGATGAGGTCGATCCGCCCGGGGGAGGAGACGTAGCGCGTGTAGCCGTTGACGTAGCCGACCTTCGGCCGGGTGAACAGCTTGCCGGCGTAGTTCCAGGTGTCGCCGTCGTCGTCCGACACCAGCGCGCACTGGTCGTCGTTGACGGCGCGGGCGAAGCAGTACAGGCGGCCGTCGAGTTCGTGGAGGTTCGAGTAGGTCACGCCGAGTCCGCCCGTGTAGGCGCTCCAGTCGAACGTGTGCTCGGGCCCCCAGTGGCGTGGGTCGTGTGGTTCGCTGATGCGCCAGCGGGTGAGGTCGTCGGTCTTGTGACGGGTGTACATCGCGAGCCAGCGCCCGTCGCGCCGCCGCCAGAGGGCCGGGACGTCGTGGTCGTCGGACTCGAGGCGTTCGTGCAGGACGACGACGTCGGCGGTGCCGGTGCTGAGGTCGACGACGGTGACCTCGACGTTGCCGCCGCGCTGCTCGCCGTCGACGCCGCCCGTTGACGCGATCGACCCCACGACGAGGAGGTTCGACCGTGGATCGACGATCGCGCGCTCGTCCTGGAACCAGCACCAGGCGGCGTTGTCGTTGACGACGATCGGCGTGGTGGAGGTGTCGTTTCGGCGCAGCATCGCGACCTTCCGGGTGGGGTTCCGGACGAGGTTACCGGTGCGAGCGCCCGCTCGGCAAGCGCTTTCCCAGACGTGAAGCGGTTCGGAGCGCGCTCTGGCCGGCAGAGGTACCGGGAGCACCCCGGGTGGACCTCTTCCGCTCACTGAGGTGTCACGACCCAGCTGCCCTTCGACAGGCTCAGGGACCGAATCGCTCCCGGCGAACCTCTTCCGGTCACTGAGCTTGTCGAAGTGCCCACGAGGACTCCTCGTCGTTGCGGGCGCACCTTTCCCGGTCACTGAGCTTGTCGAAGTGCGCACGAGGAACCCTTCGACAGGCTCAGGGACCGAAACGGTTCGGGCACACCTTTCTCGGTCACTGAGCTTGTCGAAGTGCCCACGAGGAACCCTTCGACACTTCGACAAGCTCAGCGCGGCGCAGCCCAGGGACCGGAAGGGGTCAGAACGGTGCTGGATCCGGTTCCGTGCGGTGGTGTTTGCCGTCGGGTGTCGTCCAGTCGAGGACCCCGCCGGGTCCGTGGTCGAGGTTCCATCCAGGGAGGTGCTTCATCCGGTGGTGATGTCGGCAGAGACAGGCGAGGTTCCCGACATCCGTCGTTCCGCCGTCTTCCCATGCGACCGAGTGGTCGAGGTCGCAGGCCCGGGCTCGCCTGCCGCAGCCTGGTGCGCGACAGGTGCCGTCCCGCAAGCGGACCGCGCGTTGCAGGTCGGCCGGGACCCGGTATTGATTCCGCCCGACGGAGAGGACGGCGCCGGTTTCCGGCTGGACGAGGATCCTGGTGAAGCTTGGTGCGTTCACCGCGATGCGAGCCGCGGTCTCGGGGTCGATCGGGCCGTACCCGTCGAGCATCGCCGGGGCATCGCTCACGCCCGCCATGCTGAGCGCCGGCACCGTGATCTGCACCGTCGGCTTGATGTGCTCCTGCACCTCGATCGGATGCGGAAGCACCGGGCTCGACATCACGTCCTCGGGCGTGACGCCGGTGAGGGCGAGGGCTGCCAGGGCGTCCGCTTGCAGCTGCGCGCACGTGCGGGTGTCGCCTGTAGCGCGCGACTCCGCCGCGGCTGCTTCGACCCGCTCGACGAGCCCCTGGGCGATCTGCGCCGTGGTGAACAGGTGCACCCACGCCATGCCGTCAGCCGCAGGTTCGAACTCGACGCGGCGGTCTGCCTCGGAGCGGACAGCGCGGGTGGTGATGGATTCCGGGTGGAGGCGCTCGCGCAGGACGCGGGCGCGGCTCTTGAGTCCTGCGGCCGTCATGCGCTCCGCCTCTGGAAGGACCTGGTCGAGGAACGCTGCCCGGCCTGCGGTCGGGACGTCGCCGAGTTGGTCGGTGATCACCTGCGCATGCCAGGCCGAGATCCGGCCGGCCTCGAGCGACGCCAGCACCGCCGGTGCCTCGTTCACGAGACGCTCGGCGTCGTTCGTCGCACGCTGGACGGTCCGCTCGGGCGTCCGGGTCGCCATCGCGAGGGCCGCGCAGGTGGATCGTCGGGAGAGGGCCTGACGCTCGGCCGGCGGGAAGATGGCCGGGACCGTGGCGTCCGCGAAGGCGTCCGCGTAGGCGGCGGAGCGGGCGAGGAGGCGCGCCTTGCGTGCGTCCAAGACGGCCTGTTGCCGGTGGAGCTCCGCCCACTCGTCCGAGAACTCCGCCAGCTGCGCGGCGTACTCGTCGCCGACGCGGATCGCGGTGAGGGTGGTCTCGGTCATGGAACAACTCCATCATGGACCACTGACATTCCAGATGCCGAGTCAGGCTGGTTGGGGAAGTTCCTCATGTGCCCTTCGACAAGCTCAGGGACCGGAGGGGGTTGCTCGGGGACCGGGAGAGGGTCACCGGAGCAGGAGGTTCCTCATGTGCCCTTCGACAAGCTCAGGGACCGAAGGAGGTTGCTCAGGGACCGGGAGAGGGTCGCCGGAGCGGGAGGTTCCTCGTTTGCCCTTCGACAGGCTCAGGGACCGGCGGGGGTTGCTCGGGCGCCAGAGGGGAGTGCTCAGTGATCGGAGGGGCCACTCAGGGGTCGGCGGAGAGATCATCGAAATGCCGCGGAGCATGCCCGAAGTCGGTCGGTCGCGCAAGTTGTTCTTGAGTGGTCATGTGTTATGCCAGGATCTCAGTACCGTGTACCTCGATCGAAAGACACCATGAGTTCCAACACCACCCCTGAATACCCTGCGACGCCGACGTACGGGCAGCCGTACGCGCCCGCTCCGATCCGCGGCGCCGCCTCCCCGGAGGATCTGACGCTTCCGCTCTACGGGGCGACCTTCCCGCAGGCCATCAAGCGCTACCTCCGTAAGTACGCGACCTTCACGGGCCGCGCCTCGCGGAGCGAGTACTGGTGGGCCACGCTGTTCGTCTTCCTCGTCGCGCTCATCCCGAACATCCTCTTCTTCACGGGCTTCCTGATCGGCGCGACGTCGGCTGCCGCGCAGCGCGAGGCCGTCGTGTTCGACAGCAGCCCGGTCGCACGGACGTACTACACCCAGCCCGGCATCCTCGAGATCCCCGAGGCTGCTCCGCTGATCCTGACGGGCTTCGTGCTCCTCTGCCTCATCGGACTGGCGACCATCGTCCCGAACCTGGCCCTCGCCTGGCGCCGCCTGCACGACGCCAACTTCCCCGGCCCGTTCTACTTCCTCTCGCTCATCCCCTCGATCGGTGGCCTCATCCTGTTCGTCCTCTTCCTCCTGCCCTCGAAGCCCGAGGGTCAGCGGTTCGACACGGTGCGCTGAGTCGCAACCTGACGACCGGAACGGGCCGGTGCGGACGCAATTCGTCCGCACCGGCCCGTTCTCCGTCTCGCAGGACGTGCGCGAACGCCTCAGCCGGTCGCCGCGACGTCGAGCACCCACGTGACGCCGAACCGGTCCGTCACCATGCCGAAGCCGGGGCTCCAGGCGGACGCTGCGAGCTCCTCGACGATCGAACCTCCGACGACGAGTCGGTTCCAGAACACCTCGACCTCCGCGAGCGTCTCGCCACGCACCGCGACGAAACAGGACTGCTCGGTGACCGTCGTCCCGTGCTCGCGGCGGGTCGTTCCAGTGCCGATCAGTGACGCCGCCGGAGCTCCGGGGCTGTCGTACGCCATCACCCGGAAGCCGTCCTCGGATTCGACCTGACCGAAGACGACCAGGTCGGCACCCGGGGCGTCCTTCGGCATCCCGACGTCGCTGTAGCTCGCGGTCGTCGTCCGCCCGCCGAAGACGGACTGGTAGAACTCCAGCGCAGCGCGGGCGTCGCCCTGGAAGTTGAGGTGGGTCGTGGTCGTGATGCTCATGTGTGCTCCTCGAGTCGTGCCGGGCTCCTCCCGGTCGAGTACCACTGTCCCAAGCGTCTAGGACAGATCGTGTCCTGCACTCGGACTACGCTCGCACCATGGCCTCACCGACCTCCCGACTCCTGCAGTTGCTCTCGCTCCTGCAGGCGCGGCGCGACTGGCCGGGTGCCCTGCTCGCCGAACGGCTGGACATCAGTCACCGCACGATCCGACGCGACGTCGACCGGCTCCGCGAGATGGGGTATCGCATCGAGGCCACGATGGGGCCGGACGGCGGGTACCACCTCGACGCCGGGAGCGAACTCCCGCCGCTGCTCTTCGATGACGAGCAGATCGTCGCGCTCACCATCGCCCTCCAGACCGCCGCCGTCGCGGGATCCGGGTTCGAGGAGCCCGCACTCCGAGCACTGACGACCGTGAGACAGGTCCTGCCGTCGCGGCTGCGGCATCGACTCGACGCCCTCGACGTCATCTCGGTGCCCCGCTCAGGCGACGGACCGACACCCCAGGTGGCCGTCCCGGTCCTCCTCGCGCTGTCGGCGGCCATCCGCGCGCGGGAGGTGCTCCGGTTCGGGCGATCCGACGACGATCCGGAACCTCCCCGCCGTGTCGAGCCACACCACCTGGTCACCTCCCAGGGGCGCTGGTACCTCGTGGCCTGGGACCTCGACCGCGACGACTGGCGGATCTTCCGCGCCGACCGCATCGTGCCGAGGACGCCGACCGGACCGCGGTTCCGTCCGCGCGAGGTGCCAGGTGGAGACGTGCAGGCGTTCGGGGCGGCGAGGTTCAAGGGATCCGAGCAGACCGACGCCTGGCCCTGTGTCGGCACCGTCGTGCTCCACCTGCCGTTCGAGGCGGTCCGACCGTTCGTGGGCGACGGCACCGCCGAGCCCCTCGGCCCGGACCGCACGCGCTACACCGCCGGCGCGTGGTCGTGGGTGGCGCTCGCCGCCTCCCTGAACCGCTTCGACTCCGACATCGACGTCCTCGAGCCGCCCGAGCTCGTCACCGCGTTCGCGCAGCTCGCGGAGCGAAATGCCGCGACCGCGCGGACCGTCAGCCGTGGAGCGCGTCGTCAGGCGGACCGAGACGGACGGCGGTGAACCGGACCGTGAGACCGGCGCGCGTCGGGGCCGCGCAGAAGAGTCCCGCCTCGACGTCGGCCTCCGGGTCGAGGTGGGCGACGCGGACCAGTCGCCAGTCCTCGTCGTCCACCCGGGCGCGCACGGTGACGGCGTCGCCGTCGCGGCTCGCGCGCACGGTCACCGTTCGTCCGAGCCAGTCGGGGACCGGTGACACCGACCAGTCGGAGGTGCCGTGCGTGACGACCGCGCCGAGCTGGGCGACCCCGTCGGACACCTCGACCCCGGCCTTGATCCACGTCGATTCGGAGGCGCGGAGGAACACACCGGCCTGATCGAACTGCTCGGAGCCGTCGAGGACGAACGACACCTCGATCGCCGCCCGTCGCTGCATCGGCGCGATCAGCGCATGCTCCGTGTCGTGGACGAACCCGTAGGAGGTGTGCCGCCAGGCGTCACTGCCCTCGACGGCGGTGACGAGCAGGGAACCGTCCGGTTCCGTCGTCACCGCCGCAGGGGCTGTCGTCCAACGTCCGTGTTCGGCGAGGCTCTGGAGATCCATCCGTCCATCCTGACGCATGGATGCGGGCGCTCGCCTCAGATCGCCGTGCCGAACTCGCGGATCGTGATCCCCGAGGCGGTCAGTGGGCCGCCATCGGTGTAGAGCGAGATCCCCGTGTCGCCCTCGGCGAAGTGCACCTGCTGCGAGACGACGGTGTGACCGGCGTCGACGAAGACCTCGACGCTCTGCGTGTCGACGAAGACCCGCAGGTGGACCGAGCGCGCAGCGGCATCGATCGGCGCTGCGGCCCGCGTGTACGGCTGCAGCGAGAAGCCGGCCAGGTCGGACGGTGAGCGGTCGACGTAGAGCTCGGCCCCGGCCTTCCCGATGTTGGTGTGGCGGGAGCCGTCCGCCGAGCGCCCGACGGAGAGACCGACGTTGGACGCGGTGTCCCAAGTGAGGTCGAGCTCGATCTCGCACGCCCGGCCGCTCCAGGGCAGGACGGCGCTCCCGGTGACCGTCTGGTCCGGGAGGGAGACGGTCGAGGTCGCATACCCGGCGAGGGCGTCCACGGGTGAGCTGAGCAGGCTGTACCGACCACCGGATTGCGCCTCGAGTCGCAGCTCCCGGACGACGGAGTTCTGGCCGTTGTAGCCGTCCGAGGCGTCGGTGGGGACGTCGCGGGCCGCGTACTTCCAGTTGTTCATCCAGGCGATCGCGAGCCGGCGGTCGTCGGGCGACTCCGCCTTCGGCCAGGTGACGGCGGCGTACCAGTCCCAGCCCCAGTCCAACCACTGCGGGGTGAGGTCGTCGGCCGTGAACCGCGTCCCGTCCCAGGTGCCCGTCCAGTAGGCGTAGGTCATCGGCAGGCCGATCGAGTAGGCGTCCATGCTGGCGCCCAGTACCCAGTGCCAGCTGCCGTCACCCGCTCGCATCTGGAACAGGTCCGGGCACTCGATGCCGCCGAGGTCGTGGTTCGGGAAGTCGAAGTTGTGCTGCAACTGCCATGTCGTGAGGTCGGGCGAGGTGTAGAAGGCCGCGTAGCGCGCCCGGCCGATGACGCACACCCATTCGTTCCTGGCCGCGTCCCAGTGGACCTTCGGGTCCCGGAACCACTCGGCGTTCTCGATCTCCGCCGTGGTCTGGGCCGCACGTCCGTCTGTGTTCACGATCACCGGGTCGGGGAGCATCGTGAACGTGAAGCCCCCGTCCGTCGACCAGTAGAGGTACTGCTCCTGGTACTTCCGGACGCCGTCCGTGGGCTGCGTCGCGAGGGCGATGACCGCGCCCGCCCCGAAACCGGCGGTGTTCGCGGTATCGACGACGGCGGATCCCGACCACACCGGGAAGTCCGGTTGCAGCGGCATGACGGTCCCGTGGTGGGTGAAGGCGACGCCGTCGGTCGTCGTCGCGTGATCCCAACCGCCCGGGCCGTTGTTCTGGCCGGAGTGCAGGTAGTACAGCTGGTACGCGCCGTTCGTGAACACCGGTCGTTGCGGGTCGCAGAGCCACCCCGACGGCGGCGTCATGTGGAACACCGATCTGCGGGAGGCCTGCGCCTGGGCGGTGGTCTGCGCCTGTGCGGCGAGGGGTGTGCCGGCAGTCGCGAACAGGGCGAGCGCCCCGAGGCCGGCGCCCTGGAGGACGGTCCGGCGGGAGAGGTCGTGCGTCATTGCTGTTCCTTTCGTCGGTGCCGCGGGCGCGCCGAACGCACCCGTGGCGGGGATGGGGCTGGATCGTGCGGTGGAGGACTGCTCAGGCGAGCGCGTGCGCCTGGTCGGTGTCCGGCACCCGGTCGAGGACGGCGACGGCGACCGAGACGGGACTGGCGCGTTCGCTCGCGAGGGTCAGCGTCGGTCGTCCGCTCCCGAGGAGGACGAGGTCGGAGACGGTGGCGAGACCGCCGTCGACGAACAGCTCGAGCAGCGGGCCGTCGAGGCTGAGGACGAGCCGCGCTGGACGGTCGCCGGCGAGCGGGACGATGCTCGTGGAGGCAAAGTCGGGGTGCACCGTCTCCATGGCACCGCCCGACCGGGCGACGGAGAGTGAGGCCGCCGCCGGGTCGTGGACGATGAGGACCGCTCCGTCGGTGTCGGCCGTCAGTCGGAGCCGCAGCTCACCGGTGATCGACGGATCCCAGCGCAACTCGACCACGCCGTCGCCGTCGAGCGCCAGGTCGATGGCGTCCGAGGACAGGACGACGGTCGTCGGTTCGATCGCGGCGAGTCGTTCCCGGACGAAGGCCGGCGGCTCCTGCACGAGTCGCGGCTGGCCGTCGACCGTGGTGAGGGAGAGGCGTCTGGGGAGCGACATCGCGCCCCGCCACGGCGAGGCGGGGAGGTCGGCTGCGTAGCGCCAATTGCCCATCCAGCCGAGAATCACCGCTTCGCCGTCCGGAGCGCCGTCGAACCCGACCGCTGCGTAGAAGTCCCGACCGTGGTCGAGCCGCTGCAGCTCGGCCCGCTCAGGCGTGAACGCCGTGCCGTCGAAGTCGCCGACGAGATAGCTCATGGACGATCCGTCCGGGTCCTGCGCGTCGCCGATCGGGTTGGTGCTGAGGAGCAGGACCCACCGGAGCTCGTCCGGGCGGCCGTCGACCGCGAGCGGGATGAGGTCGGGGCACTCCCACACGACGCCGGTGGGACCGAACGGACCGACGGTGCTGACGTGCTCCCAGGTTCGGAGGTCGGTGGAGGAGTACACGAGGACCTGACGCTCCACGGCTTCCACCGTCAGCATGATCCAACGGAAGCCCGCGGCGTCCTCATACCGGATGATCTTCGGGTCGCGGAACGCGTGCGAGCCGCGGTCGAGGATCGGGTTCTCCGGGTCGCGCTGCCAGGTGAGCCCGTCGTCATCACTGGTCGCCCGGGACTGCGCCTGCCGACCGTCGGTGGACACGCTCGTGTAGTACGCCGTGAGGCGTCCGTCGGGACCCGCGGCGACCACGGAACCCGAATACACCTGCTCCTCGGCGCTGTACCGCAGGGCGACCGGATGCTCGTCCCAGTGCTGCAGGTCGACGCTCGACGCGTGACCCCAGCTCATGTTGCCCCAGTCGCCACCCTCCGGGTTGTACTGGAAGAAGGCGTGCCACCGCCCGCGGTGGAAGACCAAGCCGTTCGGGTCGTTCATCCAGTTCCGCTCGGGCGTCAGGTGGAAGCCGGGCCGTGGAAGGGCGTGCTGTTCGTCGTGCACGGTCGCGCCCTCAGACGGAGTGCCGCGGGACGGCCGGGCAGGCGATGAGCTGCGGCCCGGCGGGCAGCGCGGCGTCGAGACCGAGCAGCCGACGGACACCGGCCGCCCCGAGCTCGTAGTGGGGGAGGGCGACCGTCGACAGCGGTGGCCGGAGGTGGGCGGCGATGACGTCCTGGTTGTCGAACCCCATGACGGCCATGTCGTCGGGGATCCGCAGTCCGCGCTCGCGCAGGCCGTCATAGAGGCCCATCGCGACACGGTCGTTGTGGCAGAACACCGCGGTGGCGCCCGAGTCGACGACCTCGGCGGTCGCCGCGTACCCGCCCTCCTGCTCTGGTGAGGCCGGGAACACGAGGGCGTCGTCGAACGCCACCCCCGCCGCCTGCAACGCCGATCGGTACCCGGCGAGCCGGCCGGTCTGTGCCGGTGAGGGGGTCGTCGTGTTGACGAACGCGATCCGTCGGTGACCGGCCGCGAGCAGCGCCTCGGTCGCGGTCCGCCCGCCCTGCTCCTCGTCGGGGACGACGGCCGGGAGCCCGCTGCCGGCGGCGTAGCAGTCGACGAGCACGGTGTCGGTCTGGAGGAGCGCCTCCGGCACGGTGATCTCGTGGTGGAACCAGGTCGAGTAGAGGATCCCGCGGACCTGGTGCTCGAGCATCATCGCGATCGCCTCCTCCTCGGCGGCCGTGTTGCCGTCGGTGTTGGCGACGAGCAGGACGTAGCCGTGGCGCCACGCCTCGTCCTGGGCGCCGTGGATGATCTGGCCGGCGAACGGGGTCGTCGCGATCGCGTCGGCGACGAGGCCGATGAACCGGGAGTGCCCCTGGGACAGCGTCTTCGCGAGGGCGTTCGGCCGGTAGCCGAGCTCCGCCACCGCCTCGTGCACCCGACGTTTCGCGTCCTCGCCGATCCGCGACCCCGGCTTGTCGTTGACGACGTGCGAGACGGTCGCCACGGAGACGCCGGCGGCCTTCGCGACGTCGCGCATCGTGATGCCCGAGGTGTTCTTCGGGTGGTCCGCGCCGGGCTTCGGCTGGTCGGTGCTGCTCATCCCTTGGTCGCTCCGCTCTCGAGGCCGCTGATCATCGCTTTGTTCAACACGAGGAACACCAGCAGCAGCGGTGTGACCGTGACGCAGACGGCGGCGAACGTCGCCGTCCAATCAGTGTTCCCCATCGCCCCGATGTAGTTCTGCAGGCCGAGCGGGATGGTCTTCAATCCGTCCGAGAGCACGAAGGTGTTCGCGAAGATGAAGTCGTTCCAGATGAAGATGCTGTTGACGAGCACGACCGTGATGATCGTGTTGACCGAGAGCGGGAACGTGATCTGGCCGAAGATCCGGTACGGGCCCGCCCCGTCGAGCGACGCGGCCTCGTACATCTCCCGCGGGATGTACTCGTAGAACGAGGAGAACAGGTACACCGCCATCGGCAGGGCGAACGCCGCCAGCGGGATGATCATCGACAGGTGGGTGTCGAGCAGGCCGACCTGCGAGTAGTCGATGAACAGCGGGACGAGCGCGATCTGCACGGGCACGATGATGCCGAGGAGGAACAGGCCGCGGACGAGCCCGCTGAACCGGAACCCGAGGACCTGGAGCGCGTACGCCGCCATCATGCCGGCGATGACGATCAGGGCACTCGACCCGAGGGTGACGATCAGGCTGTTGACGATGTTCAGCCCGAGGTTGCCGGTCGAGAACGCCCGCGCGTAGTTCTCGAGCGTCCACTCGGACGGCAGCGCGAAGGGGTTGCCACCGGCGAAGTCCGCCGCCGTCCGGAAGCTCGTGAGCAGCAACCAGACGAGCGGGTAGACCTGGACGAGCACGATCGCGACGACGGTCACGGTGAGGATCGTCCGCTGCACCCGCACGCGCGGGGTGTGCCGGGGTTTCCGCTTCGGTGCCGGCGCCGCCGGGGGCGCGACGTGTTCGGTCGGCCGGGCGGGGAGGGTGGCGGTCATGACTTGTCCTTCCGTCGGAGCAGCAGGAAGATGAGGCCGACGGCGACGAGACACTCGACGACGATGAACATGGAGATCGCGCTGGCGTAGCCGTAGTCAGTGTGGACGAACGCCGTCTTGTACATGTACGTGGTCAACAGCTCGGACGACTGACCGGGCCCGCCGTTCGTCAGCAGGTACGGGATGTCGAAGCCACGGAGGGCGAAGGTCGTCGCCATGACCGTCGTCGTGATCCACACCGGCCGGATGTACGGGAAGCGGATCCGCCAGAAGATCTGCCACCAGGAGGCGCCGTCCAGCCGGGCGGCCTCCTCTAGGTCGCGGGGCACGGCCATGAGGGCGGCGTAGATGATGAGCATGTACAGGCCGGTGAACCGCCAGCCCTCCGGGATCGACACGGCCGCGAGGACGGTCTGCACGTTCGACAGCCAGGCCGTCTGGAGGTCGCCGAGGCCGACCCACGCGAGCAGCTGGTTGATCAGCCCGACCGGTTCGAGCGCGTACAGCCGCTGGAACAGGATGGCGATCGCGACCGTGGAGATGACGGCCGGCAGGAGGTACAGCGTCTTGACGAGCTCGCGGGCCCGGGGGAGGGCCGTGAGCAGCCCGGCGACGAGGAGCGCGCCGCCGAGCTGGAGCACCAGACAGATCGCGAGGTAGCCGAGGGCGTTGCCGAAGGAGGTCCAGAACACGTCGTCCCGGGTGAGCATCTTCACGTAGTTGTCGAGTCCGACGAACGCCATGTCCGTGATGCCGTCCCACGAGAAGAGGCTGAGGAACAGCGACTGCACGATCGGCAGGAGCACCGCGACACCGTAGAGGACGAGCGGCGGCACGAGGAACACGAGCACCGACAGGGTCGACCGGCGGGGCAGCATCGAGGTGGACATCGGCTTCCGCCGCCGCGGTGGGCGGGCGGATGCCGCGCCCACCGCGCTCTGGGTGAGCTCAGTCATCGACGTTCTCCGTGAGGGCCGCATCCATCGTCGTGATGAACTCGTCCGGCGTGATGTCGCCCTGCACGAGCAGGGTCAGCTCCTGCTGGAGTCGGGTGTTCGTGGCCGGATCGAGCTGGGTGTCCCAGGGCATCGCGATCGCCGGTCCGACGCCGTCGGCCTGCGCCACAGAGCTCGCGTACAGCTCGGTCGCGTTCGCGGGGACGGTGGTCTGCGCGGAGGTCGTCGGCGACAGCGCGCCAGTCGCCGCGTAGAGCTCCGGGTAGCGCTCGAGGGCGAACGCGAGGAAGTCGCGCACGAGCGGGTCGTACGTCTTCGCGTTCACCGCCATGCCGATGCCGGAGGGGGTGACGTACTCGTTGTCGGCGGTGACGGCACCGTCGATGGTCGGCAGCGTGAAAGTGCCGACCGCGTCACGGACGCCGGGGTCGAGCGCATCCGTCGCGAGGTTCGAGAGCTCCCAGGTGCCGATGTTGTAGACCGCGGCCTTCCCCGAGGTGAAGAGCGCCTGCGCGTCCGCGTAACCGGTCGAGGAGAAGCCCTCCTGGAAGCAGCCGGCCTGCCCGAGGTCATACAGCCATTCGGCCGCGGCCTTTCCTGCCGGGTCTGAGAAGGAGGCCTTCCCGGCCTTCAGGTCCTGGATGTACTCGGGACCCGCCATCCGGAACGGGTAGTAGGCCATGTAGCGCTCGAGCGGCCACTGGTCCTGACCGTCGAGTGCGATCGGGGTGACGCCCTTGGCGCGGAGCGCCTTGCACATGGCGGGGAAGTCGTCGAGCGTGGCCGGGACGGTGACACCGGCGTCCTCGAGCAGGGAGCGGTTGTACCAGAAGAATTCCAGCTGGAACTCGAACGGCACCATGTACAGCGAACCGTCGTCGAACCGCTGGTAGTTGAGCGCCGCCTCGCGGTAGGAGTCGGCGAGCCCGAGGTCCTCGAGGAGCAGGTCGACGTCGACCATCCGGCCCTGCTTCGCGAGCTTCTGCGCGAACGGGGTCGCGTCGGTGTCGAAGAGCTCGGGGAGCTTGTTCGCGGCCGCGAGGGTCTCGTACTTCTGGATGTAGGACGGGCGGTCGGGCGTCGTGATGAGGTTCAGCGAGAAGCCGGGGTGGTCCTTCGCGTACTCGTCGGCGATCTGCTCCATGGCGGTGATCACCCCGCCGTCGGCCGGGCGGGAGAGCAGCCACGAGATCTCGCGGGGGACGATGTCGCCCTTCGGGTCGACGTCGGTCGGATCCGTGGCACTCGATCCGCCAGCGCAGCCGGAGAGGGCGAGCGCTGCAGCGGCGACGAGCGCCACGAAGGCGGTGTTGCGGGTGGGGCGCATGGTGCGGGGGCGTGCGGTGGTTGGCATGGTCGGAATCTCCGTTGATCGATCACAGGTGGGTGCGGGTGTGCGGGTGTGCGGGTGGTGGTGCAGCAGGGCGGAGCGTGGTGTCGGGATCAGGACGTGGTGCTGGTGAGGAGTCGGTGTGAGGTGGGGTCGTCGTCGGAGTCGCCGCCGTCGCGTTCCAGGAGCGTGCACGCCTCGACGGTGACGGTCCCTTCACCGACGAAGACGCCGATGCGACCGCTCGGTCGGTCGTAGAGGCGCGTGCTGAGGACGACCGCGTCGTCGACGGTCGCGACGCAGAGGTCGCCGTCGACGATCACCTCGAGCTCGTGCAAGCCGGGGGCGAGGTGGCAGGGGCGTTCGAGTTCGACGACGAACGGGACGTCGCCCGAGATCTGCCACTGTTCCGTGCCGGTGCTGGAGCGGGGCCAGCGGTCGAACACGAGGCGGTCGCGCTTCGGCTCCAGGCGCAGGACGTAGCCCTCGTCGCCGTCGTCGCTCGCCCGGAGGAGGACGCCGCACTCGGTCGTGCCGGGGGCGATGTCGAACCGGGCGACCAGTCGGAAGGAACTCGGTGCGTCCGCGGCCGACAGGGCGTCGGCGTACCCGTCGGGGGCGCTCAGGACCGTGCCCGGGGCGATGACGGCGTCCGTCGGCTCGTCGACGGGCGCGAAGGTGTCGCGGAGTTCGGTGGGCGGATGGAAGGCGAGGGTGCCGTCGGCACGCTGCTCCGCTTCGAGGACCGACATGGTGCCGGCCCACTGCCAGGCGCCGGCGTCGTGGGCTCCCTCACGCGAGGCGATCCAGCCGAAGAAGAACCGGCGTCCGTCGCGGGCGGCGGACTTCGCCGCGTAGTAGGCGCGTCCGTCGAGCGTGTCGTGCTCGGGGACGATCCAGGGGCCGTGCAGGGTGCGCGACATCCGGTAGCGCGTCGTGAACGACTCACTGAACTCGGAGTACACGAGGTACCACCAGTCGCCCCACTGGAAGACCTCGGGGCACTCGTGTGCGATGTAGCGGCGTGGGTCCCAGAACGGCTCGACGGGTTCCCAGGTCGAGAGGTCCGTGGAGATGCATTGGGCGATGATGCCGCGACGCCGTTCCGGGCCGTGTGCGTGTCGGGCGGTGATGAGCATCCGCCAGACGGCCGCGTCCTCGTCCCAGAAGACGAAGGGATCCCGCCAGTCGGCGGTCTCATACCCTGCGGTGGCGCCGAAGGTGTCGGCCTCCCGGCGCTCCCAGGTGCGCATGCCGTCGGTGCTGACGGCGTGCATGACGAGTTGCAGCGCCAGACCGTCGGCACCGCGGCGCTCCGGGTGTTGTCCCGTGTAGAAGACGTGGTGGACCCCGTCGGGGCCCAGGACGACGCTTCCCGTGTAGACGTTGAAGTCCGGCGCGGACGGTCCGCCCGACGCCAGTGCCTCGCCGAGGTCGTCGAAGTCGACGAGGTTCCGGGTGGTCACGCGATGCCACGGCATGCCGATCTTGGGCACGCGACGCGACTCGTGCAGGTAGAGGAGGTGGAAGACACCGTCCTCCTGCCAGGGGATGACGTCTCCGACCCATGCGCCGTTCGGCTGGTGGAACCCTCGTTGGTTCATGACGTCCTCTGCAGTGAGTGGTTAATCGGTTACGCAGTTACCGTAGCGGGATGCCGAGAAGGTGGTCAAGCGGTTAAGCAAAATTAAGCAGCTCGATCGTCGACTTGCCTCACGCGACATTCGAACGTATGTTCGACACATGACCCGCCCGCGTCCGATCCGCCTCGACCACGACACGTGGCTCGTGATGCGGAACGACCCGGTGATCCCGAAGGCGGTCATCGAACGGCGCCGGGATCGGGGCGGTGCCGACGCCTACTTCGTCATCGCCTGGGACATCGATCCGCTCAAGCGGGTGTTGATGAGCGTGCAGCCGAGCCTGGAACGCGCCGACGCGCTCGTCCGGTACGACGTGCCGCGCACCACCTCCGACCGCGACGGACCGCCCAACGGACTCAAGGCCACCCCGCGCTGATCCACGGGCTCGGCAACCGCCCAGCAGACCCATCGACGACGTATGGACGGCTCAGAGGAAGCCCATGGCCGGCACGCCGATGCTCGTCTCACGACCGATCGAGACCACCGATCGCAGACGAAGGCGAGGCGCACCATGAGCAGGATCCCGACACCCGAGACCACCCCGGACGGCCCGGCCTACGAGGGCCGCCTGCTCGACCGGGCCGACGAGGAGGTCGTCGACCAGGGCGTCGCGTTCGACCTCGGAACCCTCGTCAGCCGACGCACGGTGCTGAGCCTCGTGGGTGCAGGGGTCGGGGCCGTCGCGCTCGCCGCCTGCTCCACCGGGGCGTCCGGTAGCAGCAGCACGAGCACCGGCGCCGCGAGTTCCGGCACGAGCACCGCGACCGCGACCGGCGACCTCCCATCGGGCGAGATCCCCGACGAGACCGCGGGCCCCTACCCGGGCGACGGCTCGAACGGAGCCGACGTGCTCGAGGAGTCCGGCATCGTCCGCAGCGACATCCGGTCGAGCATCGGGTCCGGGACCACCGCGAGCGGGGTCCCCATGGCCCTCTCGCTCACCATCCTCGACATGGCGAACGGTGACGCCCCGTTCGCCGACGTCGCCGTGTACGTCTGGCACTGCGACGCGTCGGGCGGCTACTCGATGTACTCCGACGGGATCGAGGACGAGACCTACCTCCGCGGCGTCCAGGTCGCCGACAGCTCGGGGACCGTCTCGTACACCTCGATCTTCCCGGCCTGCTACTCGGGCCGGTGGCCGCACATCCACTTCGAGGTGTACCCCACGGTGAACGACATCTCCGACTCCGCGAACGCGATCGCGACCTCCCAGGTCGCCCTCCCGCAGGCGGCGTGCGACACCGTCTACGCGCTGTCCGGCTACGACGGCTCGAGCGCGAACCTCGCCCGGGTGAGTCTCGACGACGACAACGTCTTCGGCGACGACGGCGGTGCCCTGCAGCTCGCGACGGTGACGGGCGACGCGACCTCCGGCTATCAGGTGGCGCTCACCGTCCGGGTGGACACCACGACGACGCCGACCGCCGGTGCCGCGCCGTCCGGCGGCGGCGGAGCTGGGGGCGGCGGAGGAACGCCGCCGAGCGGGCGCTGACCGCGGCGCCTCCACGCACCTCTGTCCTGACCAGCATCGACCCGAAAGGACCCGTCATGGGATTCCTCCAGAACCTCACCGGCTGGCACGCCCTCATCGTCCTCGCCGTCATCCTGCTGTTCTTCGGCGCGGCGAAACTCCCCAGCCTCGCCCGCAGCGTCGGGCAGTCGGCGCGCATCCTGAAGGACGAGGTGGCGGCCGACGCAGACACCCGCGCCGACACCCCTGCCGCCTGATCATCGGAGCGCATCGTGTTCGGACTCACCATGGACAAGCTGATCGTCATCGGCATCCTCGCGGCCGTGCTCATCGGCCCGAAACAGTTGCCGGTGTACGCCGAGCGACTCGGGGTGCTCGTCCGCACCGTGCGCGACCTCGTCGCCACGACCAAGGCGCGAGCCGCCGAGGAACTGGGCCCCGAATTCGACCCGACCGAGTGGAGACGCCTCGACCCTCGACAGTTCGATCCCCGACGGATCATCCAGGAGGCACTCGTCGAGGAGCGTGGGTCGGTCCCGCAGCTCGAGCCGTCGACGACGTCGGAGGCGCAGGTGGAGCCGTCCGTACCGTCTGCCCCGGCGAAGCCGGTCGCGAGCGGCGGCTGGCAGGCCGCGCTCCTCGAGCGGGTGGGACGCGACGGGGCGGATGCGCACCGCGCACCCGCCCCGATCGTGATCACTGAACGCGTCGTCCTCGACGAACGCGTCGACGAACCCGCTAGCCGGCGGGCGTCGTGACGCGTCCGTCCTGGCCGTCCGCCGCGGCACCGCTGGTCGACGCGGGCGGCAGGATGTCGAGTGGCATCGTGTGGGTGTCGATGAGCGGGTTGTCGTCCTGCCCCTTGACGAGTTCCACCGCCTCGGCCTTCGTCTCGACCGTCGGCACCGAGCCGATGAGCGGGCGACGAGCCGTCTCCCGCATCGTGAGCACGCCGACGCCCGCCACCGCCGCGAAGAACATGATGTAGAACGCGGGCATGAAGGTGTTGCCGGTGAGCTGGATGAGGAACTCGCTGAACAGCGGCGTCGTGCCGCCGAAGAGCGAGACCGACAGGTTGTAGGCGATCGCCATCGCGCCGAAGCGGGACGCCGTCGGGAAGAACGCCGGCAGCGAGGCCGCGGACGGTCCCGCCCACAGCGCGACCGGGGCGGCCACCATGAAGAGGGCGATGAAGATGGCCCAGATCTCACCGATCTGCATGACCGCGAACGCGGGCACCATGAGGGCGAGGGTCGCACCGACGGCCATGAGGTAGACGGGCTTGCGACCGAGCTTGTCGGACATCCGGCCGACGAGCGGCAGGCAGGCGGACATGATCAGCAGGACCGGGATGGTCGCGACCGCGGCCGTCAGGTTGGAGACGCCGACGTCCTTCTCGAGGTAGGTCGGCATGTAGCTCGTGAGCGCGTAGCCGGCGGTGTTCGTCGCGGCGACGATCGCCATCGCGATGAGGATCTGGCGCCAGAAGTGGCGGAAGATCCCGAAGACACCCTGGCGGGCCATGGGGTCCTCGTGCTCGGACTCGATCCCACCGGCGGTCTCGGCGACCTCGTAGGCCGGGGTCTCGGGGATCTTGAGGCGGAACCACACCGCCACCGCGCCGAGCGGCAGGGCGATGAGGAACGGGATGCGCCAACCGAACTCGGTCATCGCGTCGGGACCGGCGAGGCCCTCCGCGATCAGCGTGGTGAGGGCGACGGTCCCGGCACCGGCCGCGAAGCCGACGTAGGACCCGACGTCGAGCCAGGAGGCCCAGAACCCGCGGCGACGGTCGGGCGAGAACTCGGCGACGTAGGTGGAAGCGCCGGCGTACTCACCACCGGTCGAGAAGCCCTGGATCATCTTGAGGAGGTACAGCGGGGCGATGGCCCACAGCCCGATCTGGGCGGCGGTCGGCAGCACGCCGATGAGAGCGGTCGCCGCGGCCATCATCGACATCGTGAGGAAGAGGATCTTCTTCCGTCCGATCTTGTCGCCGAGCGGTCCGAGCACGAGCCCGCCGAGCGGACGCACGAGGAACGACACGGCGAAACCGAACAGGGTGACGAGGATGCCGGCCTCAGGAGGGAGTCCCTCGGTGAAGACGACGGTCATCGTGACCGCGAGGTAGCCGTAGATGCCGAAGTCGAACCACTCCATGAAGTTGCCGACGACGGTGCCTGAGATGGCAGTGCGGACCTTGGACGTCTTGACGACGAGGACGTCGTCGACGCGGAGGCGCCTGGTCTTGCGGGCCGGCTTCCGGCCGGTTTTGGGGGAGGGGGATGCGGGGGACGATGATGCCGCGTTGTCGCTGGAGTTCACAAGCAGTACTCGTTTCCTGACAGTCGTGTTGAATCATTCGGCACTCGCGTAGTCGCTCAGTGCCCGAGAAATGCCGGAGGATCGCCATGCTGCACTGGCACGGAGCTCGGGGGAGCTTCACGTCGGGTGGCGGGTCGTTCTCGGGGAGGACGCGTCCTCTCGGCTCTGGACGGGTATAGACAATACCAGGTGTCCAGTGGCGCGCTTCCCCGCGGTGGTGCGGGCACAATGGACGGCATGGATGTTCGGCGCGGTGTCTGGACCCTCGACGGCGGACTCGGAACGCTGCTCGAGGCCCGAGGGCACGACCTCTCCGACGCGCTGTGGAGCGCTCGTCTGCTCCTCGAGGAGCCACGGGCGATTCTGGACGCTCATCGGGAGTTCTTCGCCGCCGGTGCGCAGATCGCCATCACCTCGTCGTACCAGGTCGGGTTCGACGCGTTCGAGCGCATCGGCATCGCGCCTCCCGAGACCGAACGGCTCCTGCGATCGAGCGTCGAACTGGCGCGGACGGCGCGCGACACGCGGTCGGAATCGGACCCCGACGCCCCGCTCCTCGTCGCCGCGTCAGTCGGTCCGTACGGCGCAACGCTCGGCGACGGGTCGGAGTACCAGGGTGCCTCCGGTCTCAGCCGGACCGAGCTGCGGCAGTGGCACGAGCGGCGTCTGGCGGTGCTGGTCGATGCCGCCCCCGACCTCCTCGCCCTCGAGACCATCCCGACGCTCGACGAGGCGACGGCGCTCGCCGATCTGGTGCGGGGTTCGGGCGAGCCGGCATGGTTGTCGTTCACGGTGGAGGGCGGTCGTCTGCGCTCGGGTGAACCGATGGCGGAGGGCTTCCGTCTCGTTGAGGGGATCGACGAGTTCCAGGCCGTCGGCGTCAACTGTTCGCACCCGGACGAGGTCCTCCCGGCCATCGCCGCTGCGCGGTCCGTGACGGACAAGGCGGTGGTGGTCTACCCGAACTCCGGCGAGCAGTGGGACGCCGACGCCCGCTGCTGGCGCGGAGTCGTCGGGGTCGGCGAGGTGGAGGCCTGGCTGGAGGCCGGGGCGACGATCATCGGCGGCTGCTGCCGGATCATGCCGGCCGACATCGCCGACATCCGTGCGCGGATCGGCCGGGAGGGACGCCCCTAGCCGACGTTGAACCCGCCGTTGCTCGAGAGCACCTGGCCGTTGATCCAGGACCCGGCCGGCGAGAACAGGAAGCGGACGAGGTCGGCGGTGTCGGACGGCGTACCGAGCCGGCCGGCGGGCGTCGCCTCGGTGCCCCAGCGACGGATGTCGTCGGTCATCCAACCCGTGTCGATCGGACCCGGGTTGATGACGTTCGCCCGCACCCCGCGGTCGCCCAGCTCCACTGCCGCTGCGGTGACGATGCGGTCGAGCGCGCCCTTGCTGGCGCCGTAGGGGAGGTTGTGGACGGTGTGGTCGCTCGTGAGGGCGACGATGCGACCGGCCACCCGGGGCGGCGCCTCCTGCACGGGGAGCTGTTCGGCGAAGGCCTTGATGAGCAGCCACGTCGCGCGCGCGTTCACGGCGAAGTGACGGTCCCAGCTGTCGAGGTCCGTCGTGAGGATCGAGCTGTCGACCGACTCGCAGTGCGACATGACGAGCCCCGACACGGGACCCAGCTGCGCCGCCCGCCCGACGAGCTCGGCCGGGAACGTCGGGTCGGCGAGGTCGCCGAGCACGAGCTCGACGCTCACGCCGAGCGCACGGCACTCGTCGGCGATCGACTCGGGGTCGTCGGGGGTCCGCTCGTAGCCGAGGCGCTCGTCGTAGGGCCGCCAGGCGTTGAGGACGAGGTTCCAGCCGTCCGCGGCGAGACCGGTGGCGAGTCCCGCGCCGATCGAGCGGCGGCGCCCGACTCCGGTGATGATGGCGATGCGGTCGGTGCTGTTCTCGTGGTCGGCGGCGATGGCGTCGTCGGTGAAGTCCATCCCGAGACCCTACGCGATGTCCGATTGTCGGCGACAGAACGGCGCCGGCTCCGGTCAGGCGGCCAGGAGTCGACCGGCGATCGCACGGGCGGTCTCGAACGGTTCGCGGAAGGTGCGCATCCCGACCGTCACGATGGCGCCCTCGTACAGCAGCATGAGTTCGCGGGCGCGCGCCCCGGAGTCCGACAGGCCGGCTTCGGTGATGAGCTCGGCGAAGCGGTCGAGGAGCCACTGCTTCTGTCGGGTGACCTCGGGGAGGACGAGGCCGCTCGTCGCGTGGTCGGGGATCTCCGCGCGGGCGTTGACGGCGCTGCAGCCCTTGGGGCTGTTGTCGTCCGACCAGCCGATCGCCGCGTCGAAGATCGCGAGGACCCGGTCGATGCCGGGTTCCGGGTGCCGGGCGAGGAACTCGTCGACCCAGACGCGCCAGCGGGCGTCGCGATGCTGCAGGTAGGAGAGCACGAGGGCCTCCTTGCTGCCGAAGCGATCGTAGAGCGTCTTCTTCGTGACGCCGGCCGCCTCCGCGATGGTGTCGACGCCGACCGCGTGGATGCCGTTCTCGTAGAAGAGCACGGAGGCGGCGTCGAGCACGCGTCGGGCACCCGGCGTGAGGGGTGCGAGCTCTGGAGTGTCGACCGTCATGCGAAGACTATACCAGTCTGTATACTGCCGGGATGAGTAAACAGATCGGTATACCTGTGGTTCGTGCGATCCGCGCGGTCATCGTCCCCCTCGCGGCGATCGGGTTCGTCCTCGCGTGGAGCTCCGGGTTCATCGTCGCGAAGATCGGAACCGAGGACGTGCCGGTGCTCACCGTGCTCCTCTGGCGGTTCGTACCGCTCGCCGTGGGGCTCGCGCTCGTGCTACTGCTCAGCGGGCAGTGGCGGAACGCCACCCGGGCACAGGTGCGGTCGCAGCTCGTCATCGGCCTGTTCGCGCAGTTCGGCTACGTCGTGTTCGTCTACGCCTCGGTCGCCGTGGGCATCTCGACCGGGACGACCGCGCTCATCGACGCCGTCCAGCCGCTCGTCATCGCGGCGCTGGCCGGACCGCTGCTGCACGTGCGCGTCCCGGGCGCTCAATGGTTGGGGCTCGGGATCGGCGCGGTCGGGGTGTTCCTCATCGTGCAGTCCCAGTTCGGCGCCTCGGACGCACCGCCGATCGCCTACGCCCTGCCCGCACTGGCCATGGTCAGCCTCATCACCGCGACGATCCTGGAACGGCGCTCGCCGCACCGAGCCCCTGTCCTCCTCACGCTCACCGTCCACGCGACGGCGACCATGGTGCTCCTCGCCGTGCTCGCCCTCGCGACCGGTGAGGCGGTACCGCCGGGCGACGCGACCTTCTGGCTCACGACGCTCTTCCTCGCGCTCGTCCCGACGCTGTCGGCCTACGGGCTCTACTGGTGGCTGCTGCGTCGCATCGGGGTCACGGTCCTCAACGCGCTCCTGTTCCTGGTCGCGCCGACGACCGCCGTCGCGGGTGCGCTCCTGTTCCGGGAGCCGTTCACGCTCATGACGGCCGGCGGGTTCCTGCTCAGTGCGGCGGGCGTCGCCCTCGTGCTCGTGAGCGACGCCCGCGGTCGCGTCGATGCCCGTCGGGTCAGTGCCCGTCGGGTCAGTGCCCCTCCGGCCGCCGATCCTGCTGACGGCGCATCTCCTCGGCCAGTGCCGGATTCCGCTCCGCAAGGTGTGCGGTGATGTCGTCGACCACCTCGGGCGTCTTGTTCTGACTGAGCTTCGCACGGGCGTCGAAGCGGGTCACGCGCATCCGGAGGCCGACCGTCCCCTTCGCTGCGCGCCGGGTGCCGGCCTCGTCCTGGGACAGGTGGCGGCCGTCCGGTCGGTGGTCCTCGAAGTGGTCGGTGAGTCGCGAGAGCATCTCGTAGTTCTCGTCCTCGCTGAGGACCTCCGGCGTGCCGTACAGGTGCGCGGTGACGTGGTTCCACGTCGGGATCAGCTGGCCCTCCGGGTACCAGCTCGGCGAGACGTAGTCGTGCGGTCCCTGGACGATGACGAGGATCTCGTGCTCGCCGAGCTCGTGCGAGTGCTCGTCCGGTCGGCCGAAGTGGCTGACGATCGACAGCTCGTCCCGGTCCTCCTCGAGGATCGCCGGATAGTGGGAGGCGACGAGACCGGTGCTCGCGGGCGAGACGAACGTCACCCACGGGTGGTTGCGGATGAGGCGCTTGACCTCGTCGACGTCGGTCATCAGGTACGTGGGGGTGTGGCGCATGGTGGGGTCACTTCCGGTCGAGACGGGTGCGGACGGCGAGGCCGGCGCACAGGATGACCGCGAGCCCGCCGAGCACGGTGGCCCAGTCGAGTCGCTCGCGGAGGATGAGGGCCGCCCAGACGATGCTCAGCACCGGCTGGACGAGTTGGATCTGGCTGACCCGGGCGATCGGGCCGATCGCGAGTCCGCGATACCAGGCGAAGAAGCCGAGGAACATGCTCACGACGCCGAGGTAGCCGAACGCCAGCCAGCTGCCGATGGCTGCGGTCGGCGGCTGCTGGACGATCGACAGCGCTGTGAGGGCGACCATGAGCGGTGCTGCCACGACGAGCGCCCAGGAGATCGTCTGCCAGGAGCCCAGCTCCCGGGCGAGCAGTCCGCCCTCCGCGTAGCCGACGGCGGCCGCGACGACGGCGCCGAGGAGGAGGAGGTCCGACCAGGCCAGCGGCGCGAGGCCGCCGTGCTGCACCGAGGCGAACAGCATCGCCGCGACCGCGCCAGACCCCGCGAAGATCCAGAAGCGACGCGTCGGGCGCTCGCCGCCCCGGAGGACGGCGGCGACCGCCGTCGCCGCCGGGAGGAGGCCGATCACCACGGCGCTGTGACCGGCGGGAGCGGTGGTCAGGGCGAAGGAGGTCAGGAGCGGGAATCCGACGACGACGCCGCCGGCGACGATCGCGACGCGAGCCCACTGCACGCCGGTCGGTCGTCGCGCTCGCAGCGTGGCGAGGGTGATCGCGGCGAGCAGGGCTGCGATGACCGCGCGCCCGGAACCGATGAAGAGTGGCGAGAGTCCGACGAGTGCGACCTTCGTGACGGGGACCGTGAAGGAGAACGCCAGGACGCCGAGGAAGCCCCAGCCGAGCCCGGTACGGGATAACACTCGCGCCGGCGTCACGATAACGCTACTCTGTGGGCTCATGGACAACGATAGCACCGGGCGGATCGTCGCCGCCATGACCGCTTGGATCGCAGCGGCACCTCCGGGTGCACGCGTGCCCTCCAATCGGGCGTTGACCGCCGAGTTCGCAGCGAGCCCCGTCACCGTCCAGAACGCGATGCGCCAGCTCGCCGGCCGAGGGCTCATCGAGAGTCGACCGGGCGTCGGTACCTTCGTGCGTGCGGCTCGTCCGGCGCGGTCGGTCGACTACGGCTGGCAGACCGCTGCGCTCGGCGCGCTGCCGTGGCGCTCCGGCGCGCTGTCCTCGGCGCAACGGTCGGTCGCACCCGCCGCGATCGCGATGCACTCCGGATACCCCGCCCGAGAACTGTTGCCTGAACGGCTGGTCCGCGCCGCGCTCGCGCGTGCCGCCCGCACCGACGTGGCGATGACCCGATCGCCGGCGGCCGGGTCGCCGGAACTCCAGGCGTGGTTCGCAGCCGACCTCGCGGCAGCCGCACCGCCCGGAGTCACGCCGCCGACCGCGCGGGACGTCATCGTGATCTCCGGCAGCCAGAGCGGACTCAGCTCGATCTTCCGGGCACTCGTCGGCCCGGGGCAGCCGATGCTCATCGAGTCGCCGAGCTACTGGGGTGCGATCCTCGCGGCCGAGCAGGCGGGTGTGACGCTGGTCCCCGTGCCGACCGGCCCGGACGGACCGGACCCGGACGTCGTGGAGCGCGCGTTCCAGGACACCGGTGCGCGGGCGTTCTACGTACAGCCGACCTTCGCGAATCCGACCGGCGGCCGCTGGTCGCCGGAGACGGGGGTCGCGATCCTCGAGACCGTCCGGCGGCACGGCGCGTTCCTCATCGAGGACGACTGGGCGCACGACCTCGCGATCGACGTCGATGCCCGGCCGCTCGCCGCGCTCGACGACGACGGACACGTCATCTACCTGCGGTCGCTGACCAAGAGCGTCTCGCCGGCGCTGCGGGTCGCCGCCGTCATCGCGCGGGGGCCCGCCCACGACCGGATCCTGGCCGACCTGGCCGCCGAGTCGATGTACATCAGTGGGGTCCTGCAGGCCGCGGCCCTCGACGTGGTCACCCAGCCCGGGTGGCGGTCGCACCTCCGTGGTCTGCGACCGCTCCTCCGGGCCCGGCGGGACCTGCTCGTCGCGAGCCTGCGCGATCACGCCCCGACGGCGCACCTCGAGCGGCTGCCGCTCGGTGGACTGAACCTGTGGCTGCGGCTCCCGGAAGGCACCGATGTGCCGCGCGTGGTCCGCACCTGCGAGAGCCGTGGGCTCATCGTCTCCGACGGCACCGAGTGGTTCCCGGCGGAGCCCGCGGGGCCCTACCTCCGGGTCAACTACTCCGGCGAGGACGCGGGTCGCTTCGATGAGGCGGCCCGCATCCTCGGCGGTGTCCTGGCGGACGAACGCGCCTGACGGTGTCCAGGCGACCGTTCGTTACAGGTCGAGCTTCGCGTTGTCGCCGCCGTCGTAGGTCTCGCCGGTGACCTTCGACTTCACGAACGCGACGGCGGTCGCGATCTTGCCGCCGGGGCTGTCCCAGTACTCGGCGCTGTCGGCCGAGAACTTCAGCAGACCGACGCGCGGGTCGGAGGGGCCGTCCGGGAACCAGGCCTCGACGACGCTGTTCCAGAGCTCTTCCAGCTTGGCGTGGTCCTCGACGAGCTCGGCGGTGCCGGCGAGCGACACCCATGAGCTGTCCGAGCTCAGCGTGACGCCGGCGTTCGGGTTGACGTCGAGCTGCTGGACGGCGGAGGCGTCCTTGCCGACGATGAACCACAGGTCGCCGTCGAACTCGCGCTCCTGGACGGTGAGCGGGTGGGCGACGAGCTTGCCGTCGAGGTCCACCGTGGTGAGCATCGCGAAGCGGAAGTCCGCGAGCAGCTTGTTGAGGGTCGTGTAGGGGTCGGTGTCTCCGGCCATGGGGGTCTCCTTCGTCTCGTCGACCGGCCCGTCGGTGTCGGGGTGCCGGTCTGCGTGGCTCGCAGCCTACGACTCGCGGCTCCGACCGCACCTGGATGGTGCCGACCGTTGACGCGAGGCGGATCTTCTGCTCCTGCGGCGACTTCGGTCGCCGTGTCCGATCGCCGACTCCAGTCGACGTCTCCAGTCGCCCCATCGCACATCTCGTGCGCGAGCGCCATGCTCCCGCCGTTCCCGGGTCCGCTCACTACCCTGGACTCTTCACCACCGTAGGGAGAGACACATGAACACCTCATCGCTCACGAACCAGATCAACGAGGCGCTCGCGGCACTTGGCGGCGGTCCGTTCCTCACGACGAAGACCACCGAGAAGGACGCCACGACCACGGTCACCGGCACCCTCGGCGACAGCGAGATCCACATCGACTTCATCGAGGAGGGCAACGGCACCGAGGCCGAGAAGGACCACACGGTCGTCGTCCGCGACGCCTCGGGCAAGCAGATCGGCGAGGGACGAGGCGACTCGACCTTCGCCGACGCCATCTCCGCCTTCGGCTGGGCGGGCGTGCTCGACGCCGTCAAGAACGGCTGATCGCGTCGTCATGACCTCCAGGGTCCGGTCTCGTCCGCATTCGCGGTGGGCCGGGCCCTGCGTCGTCTCCGGGAGGCACCCGTGACGCCGCGATCGGACGACGGGCCGGTGGAGGACGAGCACTGGTTCGTCGTGAACGGCAGGCGCTGGCGCCGGACGGATCCGAGTCTGCCGTCGGAGCTCGTCGCGTCCCTGCAGTCCCATCTCGGCCGCGGGCGCTCGGGCGTCGGCGTCGCGAAGCGGGCGGGTGACGACGACGCTGTCGCTGCTGCCCGCCGTCGCGTCGGCCTCGCCAAGCACGGGCTCGGTGAACGCGGCCCGAAGTGGTGGGAGGAGCCGGCGGCTGATCGACTCGAGCGCGCCGAGGCGGCGCTGCGTCAGCTCGAGGCGCTCGACGAGTCACCGCCCGGGTGATCCGGTCGGGTGGACGTGCTCTCCGCCCCCTCTTGCGTTCTGATCGGTCTCGGCATATCGTTTATCGATACCAACGACAATCGATATGGATGTGATGATCATGACCGAGTCCACCGATCGCCCGACGCCGTCCGCCTTCGACCACGCGGCCTGGCAGGCTGCGAAGACCGAGCGCTCCAACCGCAACGACCTCGTGTCCGTGCTCGGTGCCGCCGTCGTCGCGGCAGGGGCTGTCGTCGTCACGCTCGTCCTCCGGCTGCTCGACGTCTTCGGCACCGACGGGACCCGGGTGCCCGTGTTCTTCGACGCCGTCGACGCTGTCCTGCCGAGTGCGGCAGGAGCCGGCGCCTTCACGATCGACCAGGGTTCGGTCGTCGTGGCCGACCTCCCGGTGGTGACCTTCGTGTGCGTGCTGCTCGCCGCGATCCTGCCGGCGATCGCGAACCTCGTGGTCATCGTCTGCGCGTTCCGCTTCTTCCGCCGCCTGCTGCGTGGCGATGCCTTCGCGCCCGGGAACGCACGGCTGCTCTCGATCGCCTCCATCGCCATCCTCTGCGGGTGGATCGCGGACACCTGGTTCGGCACGATGGCGTCCAACGGCGCGCTCGCGGCCGCGACCGACGGCGCCGTCGAAGGAACCCCCTACCCGCTCACCTGGATCCCGTTCTTCGTCGCCATGGCGGTCGGCGGCCTCGCGATCGCCTTCCGCGCCGGTGAGCGCCTGCGCGCCGACACCGAGGGGCTCGTCTGATGGTGCCGGCGCCCGAGGAGGACGTCGCGACCGGCGTGCACTGCAACCTCGACCGGTTGCTCGCCGACCGCGGTCTCACCCTCGCCCGGCTCAGCGAGCTCGTCGGGGTGAGCGTGGTGAACCTGTCGGTGCTGAAGAACGACCGCGCGAAGGCGATCCGGTTCTCGACGCTGACGGCGATCTGCCGGGTGCTCGACTGCACGGTCGGCGAACTGCTGGAGCTCGACGACGCCCGCTGAGTGGTCCGGTACCGACCGTCAGCGCCGGCGTTCCCGGAGCAGCAACTGCGTGAGGTACAGCCCGCCGACGACCACCGTGACGACGCCGACCGGCACCGTCAGCGGGATCAGGTGCTGGGCCACGAGGTCGGATGCGAGGAGCAGGACGCCGCCGACGAGCCCCGTCGCGACCAGCGGGATGCCCGGCGAGCGGGTCAGCCGGCGGGTGATCTGCGGAGCGGCCAGGGCGATGAACGCGATCGGGCCGGCGACCGCGGTCACCGCGCTCACCAGCGCGACCGCGAGGCCGATGAGGATGGCGCGTTGGCGGGTGAGGCGCACTCCGGTCGCGGCAGCCACGTCGTCGCCGAGTTCGAGCTGGCGGAGCGCGCGGGCGGCGAACGGCAGGGCCACGAAGAGCACCACGAGGCACGCGAGTGCCGGCCAGACGACGGTCGCGGTCGCGGTGTTGAGCGTCCCCGCGCCCCAGGCCGCCGCGAAGAGCGCGACGTCGAGGTCGGCCCGGAGCAGGAGCCAGCTGTTGAACGCGGCGAGCATGGCCGAGACGCCGATGCCCACGACGATGAAGCGGAAGCCCGACAAGCCCTGGCGGAGGGCCAGGATGAAGATCGCGACCGCGGCAGCCAGGCCGCCGAGCAGCGACCCGGCCATCAACGCCGGCCAGCTGCCGCCGAGGAGGAGGAGCGCGACGAGCATCCCGGTGAACGAGCCGTTCGCGAGGCCGATGATGTCGGGGCTCGCGAGCGGATTCCGGGTGAGCGTCTGGAAGATCGCTCCCGAGACACCGAGCGCTGCGCCGAAGCCGATCGCCGCGAGCACGCGGGGCAGTCGCCAGTCCAGCACGACGGTGCGCGCCAGGCCGTCGACGCGTCCGGTGAGGACGCCGATCACCTCGTCGGTGGTCAGCGGGTAGTCGCCGAGCGCGAGACCGGCGATCCCCGCGACGACGATCGCCAGGAGTGCGGCGGCGCAGACGAAAAGGGCTCGTCGTGCCGGTCGGCGCCCGGTGATCGGACCGGCGGTCACCTGTTCCCGTGTCGTGCTCACAGTCCCGAGGCCGTTCTGCGTCGGGCGAGCGCGATGAGGACGGGCGCCCCGACGAACGCGGTCACGAGCCCGACGGGCATCTCACCTGGGAGCACCGCGATCCGTCCGACGACGTCGGAGCACAGCACGAGGACGCAGCCGACGAGGACCGAACCCCCGAGGATGCGGCGCTGATCACTGCCGACCGACCAGCGCACGAGGTGGGGCACGACGAGGCCGACGAAGGCGATCGGCCCGGCGATCGCGGTGGCGCCGCCGGCGAGCAGGGTCACCGCGGCGAGCACCAGGATGCGGCTGCGCGTGACGCTGACGCCCTGTGCTCTGGCGACGTCCGGGCCGAGGGCGATCGCGTTCAGGCTCCGCGCGCTCGCCGCGGCCAGGACGAGCCCCGCGGCGAGGAAGGGGAGGACCGGCACGACGACACCGAGGTCGCGTTCGAGCAGGCTGCCGGCGTTCCAGCCGCGCATCCGGTCGAACGCGTCGGGGTGGGTGATGGCGATCCCCGTCGTCAGCCCGGCGAGTACGGCACCGAACGCGACACCCGTGACGGTGAGGCGGGCGGTGGAGGACTGCTCACGCCCGCCGGAACCGATCGCGTACACGACGAGGGTGACGACGAGCGCCCCACCGCAGGCGAGCCAGGCGATGTCGCCCGGCGCCCGGACGCCGAGGAACGCCAGGCCGACGGCGACCGCGAAGCCTGCCCCGGCGTTGACCCCGAGGATGCCGGGGTCGGCGAGCGGGTTCCGGGTGAACGCCTGCATGAGCGCGCCAGCGACGCCCAGAGCTGCACCGACGGCCAGCGCCGCGACCGTGCGCGGCACCCGCTGATCCCACACGACGAAGTTCGCCTCGTCCGAGCCCGTGCCGAGGAGCGCCGCACGGACGTCATCCGGAGCGATCGGGTTCGCGCCGACGAACAGCGACAGGAGGACGGCGACCGCGAGCGCCGCGACGCCCGCGAGCAGTGGGATGAGCGGGCGGTGTCGCCGCGGCGCCCGCCGTCCCACCGAGGTGTCGCTGACGTTCAGGATCGTGGTCGGCTTCGTCACGACCCGTCGGAGAGCAGCCGGTCGAGGTCGTCGAGGACGGCCATGCCGCCGAGGGGGCCGACGCCGGTGATCCAGAAGGACTGGTCGACGAGGTGCAGCTCGGGGAAGGCGTCGGTGTTCGCGGTGAGGGAGGCGGGCAGCGTCGAGGTGTCGTCGGGATCGACACTCGTCACGAAGACCTGGTCGGCCTTCGCTTCGAGCACGCGCTCGGGGGAGAGGTCGAGGGAGATGTCCTCCCAGGCGTGTTCGGGCGTCGTGAACCCGGCGCACTCGAGGGTGCTGCCGGCGAAGGAGGTCGGGCCGTAGAGCGTCAGGACGCCGTCGCGGGGGCGGATCAGCTGTGCCGTCTTGCCGGCGGTGTCGTGCTCCTTCGCGATCTCCGCGCAGCGCGCGTCGTAGGCGTCGAGGAGTTCGTCCGCGCCGTCCGGGTCACCGAGTGCTTCGGCGACGAACTGCACGTTGTCGCGCCAGGGGTCGGTCTGCGTCGCCATGAACACCGTCGGAGCGATCTCGGACAACTGGTCGTACAGGGCGGAGTGCCGCGACTCGGTGCCGATGATGAGGTCGGGCTTCGCGGCGGCGATCAGCTGCACGTTCGGCTCGGCCACGGTCCCGACGGTGGGGATGTCGGCGGCCTGCTCGCCGAGGTAGGCGGGGACGCCGGCGGTCTCGTTCAGCACCGCCGCGCCCACCGGGGTGATGCCGAGCGCGACGGTCGTGTCGAGCTGCACCGGTTCGAGGACGACGACCCGCTTGGGTGCGTCGGGGATGCTGGTCTCGCCGTGGGCGTGCTCCATGACGTGGGTCGCGCTCGTCGCGGTGTCCGAGGGGGTCGAGGCGCTCGAGCTGCTGCAGGCGGAGAGGCCGAGGGCGGCGATGGAGAGGGCGGCGACGGCGACGAGACGTCGACGATGGGCGAGGGGGAGGGGCACGGATCACCTTTCGAACGGGTCGCGACGCATGCGACCGAGTAAGGCAAGCATAACCTTCATTCGGGTGTGGCTCTGGGGCGAGCGTTCCAGTAGCCCTGCCCATGGACGCGCTCCGGGTCGATCCCGTGGTCGGTCGTCGCAGCGCGCAGGAGGGGGATCCGGGTGCTCTCGGTCACCAGCCAGGCGGCGAAGCCGGTGCCCAGAGTCGCCGCCGACGACCCGTGTGTCCGGAGCCACTGTTCGACGCCGGCGACGAGCGCGTCACCGCCCGCCTGCGCGGCCCGTTCATGGACCTCGGCCGTGTGACGCTCGAGCAGCGGCCCGAGCAGGGCGGTGTCGGCGGGGTCGCCGAGCTCGAGGAGGACGTGGGCGCGGACGTCCTCGTCGAGGGAACGCAGGATCCCGTGGACGGCGGGGAAGGCCGTCTCGTCGGCGGCGATGAGGACGGTCGTCGCGGTGCCGGGCGCCCACTGGACGCCGTGTGTCGGGTCGCCGCGACGGATGTCCGGCCCCGAGACGAGCAGCCGGTCGCCCACCCGCGCGCCGAGCGCCCATCGACTGGCCGGGCCCGCCGGCTCGTGGATGAACACGTCGAGGTCGACCTCCTGCTGCGCCGGCCTGACGCGATGGGCCGTGTAGCTGCGCATCACCGGGCGGTCCGCCGGTGGGAGTGCGCGCCAGGTGCGCCGCCACGCGTGCTCCGGCAGGCCGTCGTGGAGTCCTTCCGGGTAGGCGCCGTCGTCTCCCGGCAGCAGGATCTTGATCCGCTGGTCCCGCTCGTACGGGGCGAAGTCGGCGAGCGAGGCACCGGCGAGGGTGAGGCGGAGGAAGCCGGGGGACAGCCGTTCCGTGCGGTCCACGACCGTGTCGAACAGGATGTTCGGCGAGTGGAGGAACGGGACGGGCATCGCATCGAGTCTAGGAGGACCCGGCGCTGGCGTGCCGGGTCCTCCATCGTTCACCCGCGGCGGACGGCGCGTGCGATCACGGCGCAGAGGGGGATGGCGACGACGGTCAGCGCGGCCGCTGCCGGGAGGAGCAGGGCCGGGCCCCAGGTGCCGAGGATGATCCCGCCGACCGCGCCGCCGGTGGCGATCGAGCAGTTCCACACCGTGACGAGCGCCGACTGCGCCGCGTCCGCAGCGTTCCCGGCGACCCGGGCGATCGCCACCTGGAAGAGCACGGAGTAGGCGCCGAAGGCGAGCCCCCAGCCCGCCGCGGCGATGAGGAGGACGACGACCGGGGGATCCCAGGCCACGACGGCGAGGCCGACGGTCCCGAGGAAGGCGGCCGTGAGGATGGTCGTCCCGAGGCGCAGGTTCGCCAGCCGTCCGGCGCCGAGCGTCCCGACGACCGACGCCACACCGAACGTGGCGAGGAGCAACCCGAGCAGCACCGGCGTCCCGCGGGAGGACAGGACGGGTGCGAGGTAGGTGTACGCGATGTTCTGGCCGATGATGCAGACGGCGAGGGCCACGAGGATCGTGACGACCGCGGGAATGCGGAGCGCCGCACCCATGCGTGTCGAACGCCCGTGGGCGCTGCCTGCCACGCGGGGAGCGACGACGACCGCGAGGACGCCGAGGAGCGCGGTGGCGGCGGCGACGATCCCGAACACCGTGCGCCAACCGAACTCCTCACCGAGGACCGCGCCGGCCGGGACGCCGAGCGCGAAGCCGAGTGTGGCACCGGACAGCACGACGCCGAGGGTGGAGCCGAACCGCTCCGGGGTGGTGAACCCGCGGGTGTACCCAGGGAGCATCGCCCAGACGACGCCGGCCACGAGCCCCGCGATGAACCGGGTCGCGAGATGCGTGAGCAGCTCGGGCGCGACGGCCGTGCCGGCGTTCGCGAGCGCCGAGACGATCAGGGCGAGCAGTACGACCGTCCGGCGGTCGAGCTTCGCGAGCGCACGGCTGATCGGGATCGCGGCGACGATGCAACCGAGTGCGAAGACGGCGACGCTCTGGCCCGCGATCGACTCCGAGACGCCCAGATCGGCGGCCATCGAGGGGAGGACCCCGGCCGGGAGCACCTCGGTGAGGAGCGTCACGAATCCGACGGCGGCGAGGAGCAGCGCGGTCGGGAGGGGAGAGCGGGTTCGGGTGGCAGGAGGGGTCGTGGATCGTGCCGTGCGCACGCTGTCGGTGGTCATGTCGGTGAGTCTCCCGGCCTGCCACTGGTGGCAGGGTCAAGTCGACGAGGGTGCGCCGGGAATATCCGCCCGGCACCGACGGCTGCTCCAAGAGGACACAACTCGGTCGAAGGGGTCTTGCATGCGCATCGGCGAACTGGCGGCGGCCACCGGGAGCACGCCGCGGCTGCTCCGGTACTACGAGGAACAGGGGTTGCTGCGCCCGACCCGCTGCCCGAACGGGTACCGCGAGTACGGGGACCACCTCGTCGCGAAGGTGCAGCGCATCCGCGAGCTGATCGCCGTCGGCATGCCGACCGCGCTCATCCTCCAGGTCCTGCCCTGCTTCGAGGACGACGACACGATCTACCAGGTGACGCCCTCGGCGGAGGTGCTGGAGCAGTTGCTCGAGCATCGCGAGCGACTGGATGCGAAGCTCGGCTGCATCCAGGAGAGCCGGGACGCCATCGACGTCTACCTCCACCGCGTCGGCGGCGTCGTGGTCTGAGTCGGCCGAGTCGACCGAGTCGGCTGGGTAGGCTCGGCGCATGTCACTCGATCCGTACTACCGCGACCGCCTGAGCCTCTTCGACGGGTTCTCGAACGCCGATCGCGCTGCCGCCGGCGGGACGCTCGACGAGGCGTTCCAGGAACGACTCGCAGCCTACGGCGACGACGGGCCGTGGAGCCCGCCGGGCGACGTGGTGATCACCGACGAGGTCGTCGACGGTCCGCACGGCACGGTCCCGATCCGACGCTACGTCCCGGCCGACCCCAGTGGTGTCGCCCTCCTCTGGGTGCACGGCGGCGGCTTCGCGGCGGGGACGCTCGACTGGCCGGAGGCGCACGTCGTGAGCGCCGAACTGGCGGCGCGAGCTGGTGCCGAGGTCGTCTCCGTCGACTACCGACTGGCGGACGGCACGACGCGATACCCGGTGCCGCTCGACGACGTGCTCGCGGTCTGGGAGCAGCTCGACGACGAGCGGTCGGCCGTTCCCGGTGCGCGGACGGCCATCGGTGGGGCCAGCGCCGGAGCGGCCCTCGCGCTCGCTGCGTCACTCCGCAGCGATCGACGTGCGGACGCCGTGCTGCTGGCCTACCCGTTCCTGCACGCCGTCGTGCCAGCCCTGCCCGCGGACGTCCTGGCCGAGATGGCGGTCCTCCCGGACTTCATGCGGTTCCCGACCGAGTCGATCGACTGGATGGTCGGGAACTACGTCGGTCGCCTGGAGGACGTGCCCGAGCTCGCCCTGCCGGGAATCGTCCCCGTGACCCCGGACCGCCCGCCGCTGTGGGTCCTGCTCTCGGAGTTCGACGACCTCCGGCCGTCGGGGGAGCTGCTCATCGCGGCGTCGGAGGCCGCCGGTGCTCCCGTCCGCAGTCGGCTCGAGCCAGGCGTCCTCCATGGCCACCTCAATCGCCATCCGGTCGCGCCAGGCGTCTCCCCGTCGCTGGACTGGCTGGCCGACGGGCTGCGCGCCATGGGGAATCACGCCGACTGAGTCTTGCGTGATCCTCGTCAGCGGGCATACTGGAGTCACGCTCCGTTCCCGAACGGAGTTCGGTTTTCGCTTCCGGCTCGCCCGAGCCCGGGTGATCCCGACGCCGCCCCACTCACTGACGAGAAACGGACCACCCATGAGCGAGCATGAACCGGCGCTGCCCTACCGCGACGCGAGCCTGCCGGTGGAGGACCGGGTGGAGGACCTCCTCGGACGGATGACCGTCGCCGAGAAGTCCGGCATGCTCTTCCAGACGATGATCGCCCCGGGGCCCATCGACGAGGCGAACCCGCACATGGGACTCGCGAGTGGCGAGCACATGATCGGCGAGCAGCTCATGTCCCACTTCAATGTGCTCGGCACCGCGCCCGACACGACGGCGCTCGCCGAGTGGACCAACGCCCTGCAGGAGCGCGCGTCGCGCACGCGACTCGGCATCCCGGTCACGCTGTCGACCGACCCGCGCAACCACTTCACCGACAACGTGGGGACGGCGGCCCGCGCGGGCGCCTTCTCGCAGTGGCCCGAGACGCTCGGCCTCGCGGCGATCGGATCGGTCGACCTCGTCGAGGCGTTCGCCGACACCGCGCGGCAGGAGTACCTCGCCGTCGGGATCCGGCTGGCGCTCCACCCGCAGGTCGACCTCGCGACCGAGCCGCGCTGGTCGCGCATCGGTGGCACGTTCGGTGAGGACGCCGAGCTCAGTGCCGAACTCGTCGTCGGCTACATCCGAGGGTTCCAGGGTGCCGAACTGGGGCCGCAGTCGGTCTCCACGATGACGAAGCACTTCCCCGGTGGTGGGCCCCAGCTCGACGGGGAGGACCCGCACTTCGCCTACGGGCGCGAGCAGGTGTACCCCGGCGACAACTTCGACTACCACCTCATCCCGTTCCGCGCCGCGATCGCCGCCGGAGCCGCGCAGATGATGCCGTACTACGGGATGCCCGTCGGGACCGGACACGAGGAGGTCGCGTTCGCCTTCAACCACGGGATCATCACCGGGCTGCTCCGCGAGGAGCTCGGCTTCGACGGCATCGTCTGCACCGACTGGGGACTCGTCACCGACACGTCGATCATGGGGCAGGACATGCCCGCGCGGGCCTGGGGCCTGGAGCACCTCGACGAGCTGTCGCGGGTCGAGCGCATCCTGCAGGCCGGCTGCGACCAGTTCGGTGGCGAGGCCCGACCCGAGCTCGTCGTCGAACTCGTCGAGCAGGGGCGCATCACCGAGGACCGTGTCGACGCCTCGGTGCGCCGACTGCTGCGCGAGAAGTTCGTGCTCGGGCTCTTCGAGCAGCCGTACGTGGACGCGGGCGCCGCGAGTGGGATCGTCGGCCGCGCGGACTTCGTCGCCGCCGGCGAGGCCGCACAGCGTCGCGCGTTCACCGTCCTGACGAACGTGGAGGAGACGCTGCCGGTGCGCTCGCCGCGTCCGCGGTTGTACCTCGAGGGCGTCGATCCCGAGGTCGCGGGCGCGTACGGCGAGGTCGTCGCGGATCCGGCTTCGGCGGACGTCGCCCTCGTGCGCATGCAGACGCCGTACGAACCGCGGCCCGGCGGCTTCGAGGCCATGTTCCACGCAGGCTCCCTCGACATCCCGGCCGACGAGGTCGAGCGGTTGCGCGTGCTCGCGCTGACGGTGCCGACCGTGCTCGACATGCATCTCGACCGACCGGCGATCCTCACCGGGGTGGTGGACGCGGTCGCGGCGCTCGTCGCGAGCTTCGGCGGCAGTGACGCGGCGTTCCTCGACGTCGTCTTCGGTCGGGCGCTGCCGGAGGGCCGGCTGCCGTTCGACCTGCCGCGCTCGATGGCGGCCGTCGAGGCGAGTCGGTCCGACGTCCCCTACGACACCGAGGACCCGCTCTTCCGCTTCGGCCACGGCCTCACGTACCCCGCTGGTCGCTGAGCGCCCGTCCCCGGTCCCTGAGCACCCGTCCCCGGTCACTGAGCACCCGTCCCCGGTCCTTGAGCGCCCCTTCCGGTCCCTGAGCTTGTCGAAGGGTGGTCCGGGTGCACTTCTTCCGGTCCCTGCGCTCGTCGAAGGGCGGCGTCTTCTCGTGTGCCCTTCGACAGGCTCAGGGAGCGGTTCTCCGTGTGCGGTTTCTTCGTACTCGGGGGTCGCTTCCCACGGTCCGTGAATGCCCCTCCGGTCCCGGAGCACCTCTTCCGGTCCCTGAGCTTGTCGAAGGGCGGTCCGGGAGCACTTCTTCCGGTCCCTGAGCTTGTCGAAGGGCGGTCCGGGTGCGCCTCTCCCGGTCCCTGAGCTTGTCGAAGGGCGTCAGCGCTCGGAGCCGCGCAGCTCCAGGCGCACGTCCAGGGTGTGGGTCACGGGCGGGCCCGCCTCGCCGGCGATGAGTGCCAGGAGGGTCTCCGCCGCGACCCGGCCCATGAGCGCCACGTCCTGCGCCACCACCGACACCGCCGGCGTCACGAGCGGTGCCGCCTCGAAGTCGTCGAACCCGACGAGCGGCAGCCGTCGGCCCGCCGTCGCGAACGCCTGCATGGCCCCGATCGCGGCCCGGTTGTTCGCGGCGAACACGGCGTCGACCTCGCCCGACACCAGGAACCCCGCCACGACCGCCGCAGCGTCCTCGACGGAGTGTGCGCCGTCGGAGACGATCGGCTCGATCGGCCCCGTCCCCGTCGCGCCGCCGAGATCGGCCTCAGCCAGCGCCCGGTGGTAGCCGGCCAGTCGCTCGCGCATCGTGTACAGCTCGAGTGAGTCGCCGAGGAACGCGACCCGTCGTGCGCCCGCGGCGAGCATGGCCGCGGTCGCGCGGGTCGCCCCGCCCGCGTTGTCGGCGAGCACCGTGTGCACCTCGACCGACTCGAGCGGCCCGGTCGGGCGGTCGACGAGCACCATCGGGACGTGCACGACCGTGCTCGTCGCCCAGGCCGTGGTCGCCTGCCGTGGTGGCACGACGACGAGGCCGTCCACGCGCTGCGCGACGAGCCGGTCGACGAGGAGTCGGTGCCGGTCGGCGTCCTCCTCGGAGCTCGCGGACATCAGCAGGTAGCCGTGTTCCGTGCACACGCGCTCCACCGAGCGTGCCAACACCGAGTAATAGGGGTTCGCCAGGTCGCTGATGATCAGCCCGATGACCTTGCTGGACCGCCCGGGCCGGATGCTCGCGGCCGCCAGGTTGTGCCGGTAGCCGAGGGCCTCGATCGCCGCGCCGATCCGTTCCGACAGTTCCTGGTTGATGTTCGTCGCGCCGTTCACGTACCGCGACACCGTCTTCAGCCCCACCCCGGCCGCCGCGGCGACGTCGTTCATGGTCGGGGGTCGGGAGCTGCGCATGCTCACCATCCTGGCGTATGCGAGATCACGCGATCGGCTCGTCCGCCCCCGCGACCGCGAAGAGCCTGCTGAGTCCGGGTCGCAGTCGGGTGATCTCGGCCGCCGTCGGACGGCGTCCCGCGATCGTCGCAGCGGCACTCGCGCCCGCGACTTCGGCGGCTTCCGCCGGTGCGGCACCGCGTGACATCGCGAAGAGCAGGCCGGCGGTCGACGCGTCCCCGGCGCCGTTGGTCGACACGAACGCGGGTGCGGGGACGGGCGGCGCGACGAGGTCGACGTCGGCCCAGGCCTCGGCGTGCGGTGCGAGCATCCGTCCGCCCAGGCGCAGGCGGTCGACACCGGCGGCCCGGAGGAGTAGCCCGTCCTCGCCGGCCGAGATCGCCACGACGCCGGCACCCCAGGCGAGCAGGAGGTCCGCGAACGCCGCCGCTTGGGCCAGGGGCGATGCGCTGGTCCCGGCCGGGAGGCGGAGCGTGCCGAGCGCCGAACGCAGGTCGTCGACGCTCGGACTCACGACGTCGGTCAGCGGCAGGGTGCGCCGGAGGATCGCCTCCCAGTCCAGATGGCCGACGGCGCTCGTCGGGTCGACGACGGCGAGGTCCATCGACGTGGTCGCGCCGTGTCGGTGGATCCGTTCGAGCAGCCTCGTGAGGGGCGCCGCATCGTCGGCGACGATCCCGGGGAGCAGCGGAGGATAGCCGAGGTGGACGAGGTCCGCGTCGCCGACGGCCAAGTGCTCGCCGGTGAACACCTCGTTCGCGCCCGTGTGGTGCCAGAAGGTCCGGTCGAGGCCTGCGGGCTCGACGACGACGCTGTAGGAGGTCGCGGCCAGGTCGGTGACCTCGAGCGCCGGGTGCAGTCGGTCGTGCGCGGCGATGCGTGAGGCGACGATCGCGCCGAGCTCGTCGTCGCCGACGGTCGCGTGCAGGCGGACCGTGCTCCCGAGGTCGGCGAGGGCCAGGCCGGTGTTCGCGACGCAGCCGCCGAGGGAGATGCGGAGCGGGCCGGTGTCGATGAGGGCGCCCGGATCGATGCGTGCGTTCGCGCTCAGCCCTGGCGACAGGTCGACGCAGATGTGACCGGCGACGACGATCTCGCCCATGGACCCTCCGTTCTTCGCGCCGGGGGTGACCCGGTGCAAGCTAGACAACGTTGTCTCAGGCCACTACTGTGACACACCGAGGGACGATTCGGAAACCCTCCCCGTCACGATCAGGAGCCGCCGCAATGTCGCTGTACCGCCTCAATCGTCTCTTCAACGCCCGATCCGGTCGCGCGCTCGACGTCGCCGTCGACCACGGGTTCTTCGGCGAGCGTTCGTTCGTCACCGGCATCGAGGACATGGGCGAGGTCGTCCGCACGCTCGTCGCCGCGGGCCCGGACGCCGTCCAGCTGACCCTCGGTCAGGCCCGTCTCCTGCAGCAGGTCTCCGGCAAGGACAAGCCGGCGCTCGTCCTGCGGACGGACGTCGCGAACGTCTACGGCAACCCGCTCGACTCGATCCTCTACAGCCACCACGTGCCGCACGCGATCGAGGAGGCCGTCCGGCTCGACGCCGTCGCCGTGTGCGTCAACCTCATGCAGATCCCCGAGCACCCCGAGGTCCGCGAGGCGAACATCCGCTCGATCATGGCCCTGCGCCGCGAAGCGACCCGGTACGGGATGCCGCTCATGATCGAGCCGCTCGTCATGCAGGACAACACGACGGCCGGCGGGTACCAGGTCGACGGTGACATCGAGAAGATCGTCACCCTCGTGCGCCAGGCGGTCGAACTCGGCGCCGACCTCATCAAGGCCGACCCGAGCAGCGACATCACCGAGTACGCACGCGTCGTGCAGGTCGCCGGAGACATCCCCGTCCTCGTCCGTGGCGGCGGTCGCGTCGACGACCGGACCCTGCTGGAGCGGACGGTCGCCGTCCTCGACGCCGGGGTCAGCGGCATCGTCTACGGCCGCAACATCATCCAGCACGAGCATCCGGCCGCCATCACCGCGGCACTCATGGCGGTGCTACACGACGGTGCCGACGCGGATGCCGGCCTCGCGATCCTCGAGGCGGCTCGCGCATGAGCGCCGACCAGGTGACGGCCGACCGGGCGACGGCGGAGCGCGTCAACGTCGCGATCATCGGCGGCGGACTGATGGGGCGCGAGATCGCCGCGGCCATCCAGCGCTGGCCGGCGCTCATCGACCACCCGGTGCGACCGCGACTGACGGCCGTCTGCGACATCAACCCGGCGGCGCTCGACTGGTTCGACGAGATCGACACGGTCGTCACGAAGACCACGGACTACCACGAGCTGCTCGCCGACCCGTCGGTGGACGTCGTCTACGTGGCCGTGCGTCACGACCTCCACGAGCAGATCTACACCGACGTCATCCGAGCCGGGAAGGGCCTGCTGGCGGAGAAGCCGTTCGGGATCGATGCGGCGGCCGCACAGTCCGTCCTCGCGGCGATGGCCGAGCACCCGGAGAGCTTCGTCCGGTGTTCGAGTGAGATGCCGTTCTTCCCGGGTGCGCAGCTGGCGATCGACTACGTGCGGTCCGGAGCGCTCGGCACGATCGTCGAGGCGCGCAACAGCTTCCTGCACTCGAGCGACATCGATCGGGGCAAGCAGATCAACTGGAAGCGCCAGACGCAGTTCTGCGGTGAGGCCGGCGTGATGAACGACCTCGGGATGCACACCTGGCACGTGCCGCTGCGGCTCGGCTGGGCACCCGAGAGCGTGTACGGGGTGCTGCAGAACATCGTCACCGAGCGTCCCGGTCCCGACGGTTCGCTCGTGCCGTGCGACACGTGGGACAACGCGGTGCTGCACAGCTGGGCGACCCATGACGGTGTCCGCTTCCCGCTCACGACCGAGACGAAGCGCATCGATCCCGGGCAGAAGAACACGTGGGAGTTCGAGGCGATCGGTCTCGACGGCGGGGTCCGGTTCAGCACGAAGAACCCGAAGCTCGTCGAGGTGTTCGCGGTGCGGGACATCCCGGGTGGCGGTCGGGAGCAGGTGTGGCAGCAGCTCGACGCAGGCAGCCAGTCGGTCTGGCCGACGGTGACCGGCCCGAACTTCGAGTCTGGGTTCTCCGACACGATCCTCCAGATGTGGGCCGTGTTCCTCGCCGAGCGGCACGGCTCGCTCGGCGACCGGTTCGGGGCGGCGCGCCCCGAGGAGGCGGCGCTCACCCACGACATCTACCGAGCGGCGATCCGCTCCCACGAGGAGGGTCGCGCGATCGCGCTGTGACGTGCGCATCGGCTGGGAGGCCACCCGACCGTCTCCCAGCCGGGAGCGCCCTGGCCGGCCCTGAGCTTGTCGAAGGGCGCTCCCTGTCCGCTCACCTGTCCGGTCCCTGCCAGCGCAACGAATCGGTCCCTGCCAGCCCAACCGATCGGTCCCTGAGCTTGTCGAAGGGCGGGCTCTGTCCCTGTGCCCTTCGACAGGCTCAGGGACCGGGGTCGGAGTCGGTCGTGTCTGAACGGTCGGTCCCTGTCCGCTCACTCAGCCGGTCCTTTGCCAGCCCAACCGTTCGGTCCCTGAGCTTGTCGAAGGGTGGGCTCTGTCCGTGTGCCCTTCGACAGGCTCAGGGACCGGGGTCGGAGTCGGTCGTGTCTGAATGGTCGGTCCCTGTCCGCTCACTCAGCCGGTCCTTTGCCAGCCCAACCGTTCGGTCCCTGAGCTTGTCGAAGGGTGGGCTCTGTTCGTGTGCCCTTCGACAGGCTCAGGGACCGGCCATCGGGTCCGTTCCGGGTTCTGGATCGCGCCATGCGGTGATCCGCGAGCAGCTGAGGCGCGGGAGGTCGTCGAACCGCCCCTCGATCACTGCTTGCTTCTTCGCCCGGCTCCACCCCTGAAGACGTTTCTCGATGAAGAACGCGTCGTCCACGCGGTCGTACTCGGCCGACCAGACGAGTGTGACGGGCAGTCGCTCGCGGGTGTAGGTCGCTCCGAGGCCGTCCATGTGCTCGGCGACTCGTCGAGCGAGGTCGATGGTGCTGCCGGTGTAGAAGGATCCGTCGGCGCATCTGAGGATGTAGACGTGGGGCATCCGGGAAGCCTCGCAGGACTTCGATCCAGTCGGTCTGCGCTGACGTCCGACGTTGGACGCTCTCGGATCACGGGGGAGTTGTGGAGGACCGTCGCTCGACCCTGCCGCTTCGCCCGTTCGGTCCCTGAGCTTGTCGAAGGGTGGGGTCTGTTCGTGTGCCCTTCGATAGGCTCAGGGACCGGCCATCGGGTCCGTTCCGGGTTCTGGATCGCGCCATGCGGTGATCCGCGAGCAGCTGAGGCGCGGGAGGTCGTCGAACCGCCCGTCGATCACTGCTTGCTTCTTCGCCCGGCTCCACCCCTGAAGACGTTTCTCGATGAAGAATGCGTCGTCCACGCGGTCGTACTCGGCCGACCAGACGAGTGTGACGGGCAGTCGCTCGCGGGTGTAGGTCGCTCCGAGGCCGTCCATGTGCTCGGCGACTCGTCGAGCAAGGTCGATGGTGCTGCGGGTGTAGAAGGATCCGTCGGCGCATTTGAGGATGTAGACGTGGGGCATCCGGGAAGCCTCGCAGGACTTCGATCCAGTCGGTCTGCGCTGACGTCCGACGTTGGACGCTCTCGGATCACGGGGGAGTTGTGGAGGACCGTCGCTCGACCCTGCCGCTTCGCCCGATCGGTCCCTGAGCTTGTCGAAGGCGCGGGGTCTTGCCGTGTGCCCTTCGACAGGCTCAGGGACCGGGGCTGGAGTCGGTCGTTTGTTCGCTCACCCAGCCGGTCCCTGCCAGCCCAACCGTTCGGTCCCTGAGCTTGTCGAAGGGCGGGGTCTTGCCGTGCGCCCTTCGACAGGCTCAGGGACCGGGGTTGGAGGCCGGTGTCGGCGGGGTGGGGGACACTCGGGAGATGCCCCACAGACGATGCGTACAACCCGGGTGTGACGCCGCGGCACCGGTCGACGCACCCGTCGCGCTCTGCGAGGATCACCTGGCCCTCGCCGCCGACTGGGCGGAGCGCCGCTGGGGTGTGGTCGACGCCCTGCCGTCGCCGTGCATCATGTGCGGCTCGCGGCTCGGCCGTCACTACCCGTCCGCGTGGTTGTGCGCCGCGTGCGAGTGGCGGCAGGGAGACGTGCCCGACGACGACCTCGCCCGGCCGCGGATCGACGTCGTCTACTACCTCCGTCACGGCGACCGCGTGAAGATCGGCACCACGACGAACCCTCGCCAGCGGTTCGCCGCGATCTGGCATGACGAACTGCTCGCGCTCGAACGCGGTGACCGGCACGTCGAGCGTGCGCGTCACGAACAGTTCGCCCGCGAGCGCCTCGAACGCTCCGAATGGTTCACGGGGTCGCCCCGACTGCTCGCCCACATCGCCTCGGTCGCCCGCGACGTCGACCCCTGGGACCTCTACAGCCGCTGGCTCAGCGAGGCCGCGGCACTGCGTGGGCGATAGCCCCTCCGGTTGGCACCACGCGCGGGGTACGCTCAGCGCGTGTGCACTCGAATCTTCTGGAACGACAACGCGGTCGCCAAGACGGTCAGCCGCTGCATGGACTGGTCGGAGAGCGACGAACCCGAGCTGTGGTTCGTCCCGAGCGGTACCGACCGAGGTGGCACGGATGACGCCACCTCGCACCGGTGGACCTCCCGGTACGGCAGTGTCGTCACGAGCATGTGGGGGATGGGGACCGTCGACGGCCTGAACACGGCGGGCCTCGGAGCACACGCGCTCTACCTCGACCCGGAGGACGTGACGTTCGCCGAGCCCGACGGCCGTCCGACGGTCTCGAACGCGCTGTGGGTGCAGTACCTCCTCGACAGCTACGCCTCGGTCGCCGAGGCGATCGCCGACATCGACACCGTCCGCATCACGTCCCCGATGTTCCGCGGCCTGCAGATGGGCATCCACATCGCGATCGAGGACGCCTCGGGTGACTCCGCGATCATCGAGCCGATCGACGGCCGGCTCGTCGTCCACCACGGCCGCGAGTTCACCGTGATGGCCAACTCGCCGAGCCTCGACGAGCAGATCACCAACCGCGACCGCTACCGGCCGTTCGGTGGCGAGCTGCCGCCTCCCGGGGACATCACCTCGGTCGACCGGTTCGTGCGCGCCTCCTACTTCCTCCACTACCTGCCGGAGCCGGCGGACACCGTCGAGGCGGTCGCGGGCGTCTTCCAGCTCATCGCGAACGTGTCGGTGCCGTACGGCGCGCCGTACTCGACGGGCGACGTGTACCCGACCTGGTGGCGGGCCGGGGCGGACCTCACGAACCTGGTCTACTACTTCGGCTCGACACGGAGTCCGAACATCTTCTGGATCGAGCTCGACGAACTCGCGGACGTCGGTGAGGTCCGTCGCCTCGACCCGCGCGACCCGAGCCGCGTCGGCGACCAGACGGCGGAGCTCGCGCCGGCGACGTTGAGCTACTAGGCCGGCCGGTTTCGGTTCCCGAGCCGTTCGAGTGTTCGGGGCGTTCGCGTGCGCCCTTCGACAGGCTCAGGGACCGGGATGGTTCAGGGACCGGGGATGTGAGGGCCCGACCGGGGCGGCTCGGAGCCGGCGACTCATCGCACCGCGGGCGCGGCCCGACAGGAGTCGCGCTCGACGAGGTGCACCGGGAGGACCGTGCTCCGGCGGTATGGCGCGTCGGGGCGGTCGAGGCGATCGATGATCCGTTCCGCAGCGAGTCGGCCGAGGGCCTCCGGGTCTTGCGTGATCACGGACACCGACGGTCGCAGGAGCTCGGCCAGAGGGAAGTCACCGAACGCGACCAGTGGGAGCGGTTGCTCGGCGAGCGCGGGCAGCAACGCCATCGTGCAGACGGCGTTCGACGAGAACAGGGCCGTCGCCCGCGAGTCGATGGCCGCCAGCGCGCGCGCCGCCCCTTCGCGGGTCGCCGCACCGAGGGCGATGAGTTCCTCGTCGGCAGGCAGCCCGGCTTCGGTGAGTGCCGCCCGGTACCCGCGCAGCCGCTCGGCGGTCGTCGGCAGGGCCAGCTCGTCGCCGACGAAGGCGATCCGACGGTGGCCGTGCTCGACGAGGTGGGTCGTCGCCGCGAACGCTCCACCGAAGTCGTCCTGCGTGAAGGCGTCGGCGGCGAGGCCACCCGGCGCGCGGTCGACGAACACGAACGGCGTCCGCGACGCCCACGCGGCCAGTGAGCTCTGGTCGTCGCTGATCGGCGCGAGCACCACTCCGGCCAGCTGACGCCGGAGCATCGGCTCGAGGACCGCGCGCTCGCGGTCCGGGTCGTCGCCGAGGCTCGTCACGAGCGTCGACATGTCGTGATCGCGCGCCGTCCGCTCCACCGCACGCGCGATCTCCGCGAAGAACGGGTCGACGATGTCGGGGACGGCGACCCCGATGACCGACGGGCGGCCCGAGCGGAACGCCGTCGCGAGGGAGTTCGGCACGTAGTCGAGCTCCCGCAGGATCGACTCGACCCGTTCTCGGGTCGCCGGGAGGACGTGCGGGTCGTCGTTGAAGACCCGTGAGACCGTCTTCGCGCTCACGCCGGCGGCTGCGGCGATCTGGCGCATCGTGGCCATGCTCGGGTCCCTCCCGTTCGGTCCTGCCGGATCGGGTCAGCGCGCGGTGTAGCCGCCGTCGATCGGCAGCGAGACGCCCGAGATCATGCCGGCGGCGTCGCTCAGCAGGAAGGTGATCGGGCCGGCGATGTCGTCCTCGGTGGCCCACTTGCCGAGCGGCATCGCCTCGAGGAAGGGGCCTTCGATGTCGGGGCGGCCCCAGTACCAGGCGGACATCGGCGTCATCACGACCGTCGGGTTGACGGCGTTGACGCGGATGCCGTACTTCCCGAGTTCCAGGGCCGAGACCCGCGTGATGTTGTCGAGCGCGGCCTTCGACGAGCCGTAGGAGATGTGGCCGGAGAGTGCGACGAGGCTCGCCTGGCTCGAGACGTTGACGATCGCCCCGCCGCGCTCTTGGCGGATCATCTCGCGGGACGCGTACTTGGTGACGAGCAGCGACCCGCGTGCGTTGATGCTGATGACCTTGTCGAACACGTCGATGTCGGTCTCCTGTGGGGAGGCGATCTCGCCGCCCCAACCGCCGGAGTTGACGACGCCCCAGATGTCGCGTCCCTCGATCGCGTCGCGGATGCTGTCCTCCGAGGTGAGGTCGAAGGGCAGCGGTTCGGCGCCCGTCTCGGCCGCGATGGCGTCGAGGTGCTCGACGTTGCGACCGGAGGCGATCACCTGTGCGCCCGCTGCCACGAGGTGGCGGACGGTCGCGCCGCCGATGCCGCCGCTCGCTCCCGTGACGAGGATGGTGCGGCCGTTGAAGTCAGTCATGAGGTGGTCCGATCGATGTGATGAGGCCCGTGCGTCGGTGCACCGGGTCGGGAGCATCATAACCACGGAATCGCAACCATGTCACCCGTGACATGGATTTCACCAGCAGATCATGACACCGGTGACATCCGGTGTTGACACACGCATCCCCTGGACCTACCGTGAGTCGGGCGACGGCGCGTCCGCGACCGGTCGGCTCCCAGGAGAGGTCAGGCATCACGATGAGCGGCATCACGATCGGGACCGACCTCGACGGCCTCATCGATCACGCCCGTTCGCTCGCCGCCACCGGGTCCCGCCGGATCCTCGGGATTGTCGGTGCGCCCGGTGCGGGTAAGTCGACCGTCAGCGACGCGCTCGCCGCCGCGCTTGGCGACCAGGCCGTCATCGTCGGGATGGACGGCTTCCACCTCGACAACGCCGAGCTCGTCCGCCTCGGGCGACGCGACCGCAAGGGCGCGCCCGACACCTTCGACGTCGACGGCTACGTCGCACTGCTGTCCCGCCTCGCGCGTGCTGGACGCACCGCCGAGTCTCCGGGCACACCGATCTACGCACCCCGGTTCGACCGCTCGCTCGAGGCGTCGATCGGCAGTGCCGTCCTCGTCCGCCCCGAGGTGCCGCTCGTGATCACCGAGGGCAACTACCTCCTGTTCGACGACCACGGCTGGCAGGGTGTCGCCGCGCATCTCGACGAGTCCTGGTACGTCGACGTGGACGACGAGGTGCGCCGCGACCGACTCATCGCCCGACGCCTCGGTCACGGACACCCGCGCGACGAGGCCGAAGCCTGGGTGCTCGGCGTCGACGAGCCGAACGCCCGCCTGGTCGACGCCACCAAGCAGCGCGCCACCCGCATCGTCACGCTCGACGCGTCGACGCCGGTGGAGACCGAATCCACCCACGGCGCCTGACCCACCCTGCAGCCGCAGCACCCTCGACCTGCACCACCCGGAACCCGCTCACCGACGAGAAGGCACCACATGACCCAGCTCTCCGACGCCACCCTCACCGCTCTCGACGAGCAGGTGGCCGTCCCCGCCTACGACCGCTCGGCCATCCGACCCGGCATCGTCCACTTCGGGGTCGGCGCCTTCCATCGTGCGCACGGGGCGATGTTCGTCGACCGCGTGCTCGGGCTCCCCGGCGACGAGCACGCGTCCTGGGGGCTCGTCGGCGTCGGCACACTGGCCGGTGACGCAGCCATGCGGGACGCGCTCGGCGCTCAGGACCGCCTCTACACCCTCGCGACGACGAGTCCGGACGGCGAGGTCGAGGCGCGCGTCGTCGGGTCGATCGTCGAGTACCTGTTCGCTCCCGACGACCCGGAAGCGGTCCTCGCCCGCGTGAGCGATCCGTCGACGCGGATCGTGTCGCTCACGATCACCGAGGGCGGCTACGGGGTGAACGACGCGACCGGCGCGTTCGAGCCGAGTGACGGTGCGACGCTCGCGGACCTCGATGGTCTGCCGGCGGGCGCGGTGCCGCAGAGCCCACTCGGCTTCATCACGGCGGCCCTCCGTGCCCGACGCGACGCCGGCGCCGTTCCGTTCACGGTCATGTCGTGCGACAACATCCAGGGCAACGGGCACGTCGCCCGGACGGCGATCCTCGCCTTCGCCGAGCGGATCGACCCGGCGCTCGCCGCCTGGATCGGTGCCGAGGTGCGGTTCCCGAACTCGATGGTGGACCGGATCACGCCGGCGACGACGGACGAACAGCGCGCGTTCGTCTCCGAGCGGTTCGGGATCGACGACCGCTGGCCGGTGCTCTCGGAGTCCTTCGAGCAGTGGGTGCTCGAGGACGACTTCTCCGACGGCCGTCCGCCGTATGAGCAGGTGGGCGTGCAGCTCGTGGAGGACGTCGAGCCCTATGAGCTGATGAAGCTCCGGCTGTTGAACGCCTCCCACCAGGCGATGAGCTACCTCGGGCTGCTGGCGGGGGAGACGTATGTGCACGACGTCTGCCGTGACGAGCTGTTCTCGCGGTTCCTCCTCGGGTACATGCACGAGGAGGCGAGGCCGACGCTCGCGCCGGTCCCGGGGATCGACATCGACGCGTACTGTGCGGAGCTGATGCGCCGGTTCGGCAGCGAGGCGATCAAGGACACCTTGGCGCGGCAGATCGTCGACGGCTCGGAGCGCATCCCGAAGTTCCTGCTCCCGGTGGTCCGTGAGCAGTTGCGGACCGGCGGCGGGATCGCGCGTTCGGCGCTCGTGCTCGCGGCGTGGAGTCGATTCATCGAGGGTGTCGGTGACGACGGGCGCGAGCTTGCGCCGGTCGACCGGCGGTTGGCCGAGTTGCAGGCAGCCGTCGCGCAGGAGGCGGAGCGCCCCGGCGCGTTCCTCGACCTGGAGGTCGTGTTCGGCGACCTCGGATCTGACGCGCGACTGCGCGAGGCGTTCATCGCGGCCCGGGCGCGGCTGGCGGACGTCGGTGCGCGGGTGGCGGTGGAAGAGGTCGTCGCCGCAGGGTGACCCTGCGGCGGTCGGACGGTGCCTTGACGGCCCTTCGGCCGGTTGAGGGGGCGCTCGGTCGCTGCGTCGTTGCCGTCGTCGAGTGCTGGTGGTTCCCGTTTCGGTCCTTGAGCTTGTCGAGGGGCAGGTTCAACGGCTGTTCGTGTGCCCTTCGACAGGCTCAGGGACCGGGGTAGCCGGGTTGTCGAGTGGGGCGTCGGTCGTTGAGCGTGTACGAGGCATGGTGGTTCCCGTCTCGGTCCCTGAGCTTGTCGAAGGGCAGGTCTGACGGTTCGTCGTGGGCCCTTCGACAGGCTCAGGGACCGGGATGACGGGGTTGTTGAATACAGCGTCGGTCGCAGAGGTTGGCTATGCGCGATGGCGTCCTGTCTCGGTCCCTGAGCTTGTCGAAGGGCAGGTATGACGGTTGTTCGTAGGCCCTTCGACAGGCTCAGGGAC